>NZ_JBHSHB010000024.1:0-372357 GCF_042652845.1 Dokdonia genika
CAATTACAGATTTACCAGAAGATGTTGGATCTATTGCAGTTGTAAAAACTGGAACGTTTAATGATGAGGATGGAGATGGTTTTGCACAAGCTGGTGAGACAATCACTTATAACTTTACAGTATCAAATACTGGAAATGTTACGATATCAAATATTGTTATAACAGATCCATTAGTAGCTGTAACTGGAGGTCCTATAGATCTTGAGCCTGGAGCTAGTGATAGTACAACATTTGTTGCTGTATATACACTGACACAAGACGATGTAGATGCAGGAATGGTAGAAAACCAAGCACTTGCAACGGGTCAGAACCCAAGTGGAGATGACGTAGAAGATACATCAGATGATGATAGTACTGCAGAAGGTGAAGAAGATGTTACTATTACAATACTACCAACTGGAGCAAATTCAATAGCTCTTGAGAAAACTGGAGAGCTCATAGATCTTAACGGTGATGGTGTGTACGAACCAGGTGAAATTATTCAATACACATTTACAGTAACAAATACTGGTGAATTAACTATTGAAGATATTGTAATTACAGATCCACTTGTAGATGTAGAGGGAGGACCTATTACATTATTACCAGGAGAGTCTGATAGTACTACGTTTACAGCAACATATCTAATTACCGAAGAAGATATTGAAAATGGACAAGTATTAAACCAGGCAACTGTAAGTGGTGTATTACCTGATGGTACAGAACTAATGGACTTATCTGATGATCCAACTGATGATACAAATGTTGATGTAAATGGTGATGGTAATCCAGATGATCCAACGGTAACAATCATACCAAGTGTTCTTAATGTTACAGACCTTGAGGTATTTACTGGAATTTCTCCAGATGGAGATGGACAGAACGATGAATTTATTATTGAAGGAATTGTAGACTTCCCAGATAATAATGTTCAGATCTTTAACAGATGGGGTGTTCAGGTATTTGAAGGAAATGGATATGATAACCAAACAGTTGTATTTAGAGGAATTTCTGACGGAAGAGCTACTATCAATTCAGATAAAGAACTTCCAGAAGGAACATACTACTACCTGATTAACTATCAGACAGAAGATGGACTAAAAAGATTGAGTGGATATTTATATATTAACAGATAACAAGAAGACCGCTTTCGCGAAAGCGTAATAACAATAACATTAGGTAAAACGATCAATCCGCTTAAACAGCGGAGGTCGCTTTACTAAATGATTTAAACTAAGATTAGAATGAAAAAGCTACATCTCATTGTATTGCTATTGATTACAATGCTAAGTTTTACTGAAGTAAGCGCTCAGCAAGATCCACAGTACACACAGTATATGTATAATACGGTGGCAATTAATCCTGCCTATGCAGGAAATAGGGGAGTTACTAGTATTGTAGGTCTTCATAGAAGCCAGTGGGTTGGTCTCGACGGGGCACCACGTACACAAAGTTTAAGTGTGCACTCACCTATAGGAGAGGGTAAAGTAGGACTAGGCCTATCTATAGTAAATGACGCACTCGGGCCATCTCAGGAGACATATGTGGGAATTGACTTTAGTTACACAGTTAATACTTCAGAAACAGGTAAACTTAGCTTTGGACTTAAAGGAGGAGGTCACATACTCGATGTGGATTTTACTAAACTCACGCTTTTTGATGTGACAGACCCAAGGTTCTCACAAAATATTGATAATAAAATATCACCTATTATAGGTGCTGGTTTATACTATCATACAGATAATTTTTATGCTGGTGTAAGTGTGCCTAATCTTATTCAAACAGAACATTTTGATGTAGGTAATAATAGCAATGGAGCTAGTTTTATTGCAAAAGACCGTATTCATTATTATGGTATTATGGGCTATACTTTTGACCTAAGTGATCAACTTAAGTTTAAGCCTAGTACACTTGTAAAAATGGTGCAAGGTGCTCCATTACAAGTTGATCTTACTGCAAACTTCCTAGTGATGGAAAAACTTCACCTTGGAGCAGCTTACAGATGGAGTGCTGCATTAAGTGGTCTTGTAGGTTTTCAAGTTTCAGATAGTATGTTGATAGGGCTTGCTTATGATAGAGAAAGCACAGACTTAGGTGACACTGTTTATAATGACGGTAGTTTTGAAGTCTTTTTGAGATTTGAGCTTTTCAATGAGTATGACAGAATGTTAACCCCACGATTCTTTTAATACAGTACTATGAAAAAAATTACATTATTTATATTTCTTCTTACTGCATTTTTTGGATACGCGCAGGAAAAAAAGATAGAAAGAGCAACAAAGAGATTTAATCAGTATGATTATGTAAATTCTCAAGAGATTTATCAAAAAGTAGTTGATAAAGGATATGAGTCTGGTGATCTTTTTAAGAGACTTGCAGATTCCTATTATTTAAACGCTAAGTATGAGGAGGCGGCAACGTATTATGGTAAGCTCATAGAGCAATTTCCGGAAGAAGTAGAGCCAGAGGTTTACTTTAGATATGCAACTTCACTAAGAGCTACAAAAGATTATGCATTATCTGATAAGATGATGGCTCGATTTTATGACCTTGGAGAGGATGATACTAGAGCTGTATTATTTAGAAAAGCACCAGATTACCTGAGAGAGATTGAAAAGCAAAAAGGAGCTTACGATGTTTCTATCACTCAAATTAATTCTGGATACTCAGATTTTGGATCTGCATTATATAAGGACAAATTGATTTTTGCCTCAAACAGAGATACAGGCGGTTACACAAAACGTATTCATAAATGGAACGGTCAGCCATTCTTAAACTTATACCAAGTTGATACTAGTAAAGTGGGACAAGATGGTGGAACTAAATTTGCTAAGCCATTTAGTGCTAATCTTAACACTCAATATCACGAGAGTTCTCCAGTTTTTGCAAAAGGAGATAGCGTTATGTATTTCACACGTAATAACTATAGCAATGGTATCTTTAGTAAAGATAGTACAGGCACAAACAAGTTAAAGCTATACCGTGCAAGTTATAAAAATGGCGCTTGGGGCGGAGTTAAAGAATTACCATTTAATAGTGATAATTATACAGTAGCTCACCCAGCATTAAGCCCAGATGGTAAAAAATTATACTTCTCTTCAGATATGCCAGGTACTTTAGGCCAGGCAGACTTATGGTATGTAGTAATTAATGATGATGGTACTTATGGAGAGCCAGTAAATCTTGGTAATAGAATTAATACTGAAGGAAGAGAAAGTTTTCCATATGTAAGCGCAGCAAACGATTTATTTTTTGCTTCAAATGGTCACCCTGGACTAGGAGGTTTAGATATATTCTTAACTAACTTAGATGCTACTGGTGAAGATGTTACAATACTTAACATAGGAGAACCAGCAAACACTTCCAAGGATGATTTTGCTTTCATAATCGATTCTGAAACTAAAACTGGATTTCTTTCATCTAACCGTGGTAAATCTGGTATAGATGATGATATCTATATGATAAGACAGCTTAGAAGACCAGAACCACTTTGTGAAATATTACTATCGGGTAATGTAACAGATAAAAACACAGAAGAGCTTTTAAAAGGTGCTACTGTGGCTTTATACGATGATAAGAATAATCTTATTGAATCTATTGTTACTGGTAGAAAAGCAACTTTTGGGTTTGAACCAGAGTGTGATGCAAAATATCTTTTAAGAGGATCTAAGGATGGATACACTACTGTAGAAAAGAGAGTGTCTACTCCTAATCTATCTGGTGAAATTCAAGAGTTTTTACAATTAGAACGTGCTGTTCAAATTGCAAAACCAGGAGACGATATTGCAAAAATATTAAACCTTAATCCTATATACTTTGACTTTGATAAGTTCTACATAAGACCAGATGCAGAGATTGAACTTGCAAAAGTTCTTGTGTATATGGAAACGTACCCTTCAGTACGTATAGACGTAAGATCACACACAGATAGTAGAGGTAATGATGAGTACAACCGCACACTATCACAAAACCGTAATGTATCTACTAGAGACTGGCTTATTGCAAAGGGAATTAATCCATCTAGACTTTCTGGTCGCGGTTATGGAGAGTCTCAGCTAGTTAATGAATGTTCAAACGGTGTTCAGTGTAGTGAAGAACAACATCAACTTAACAGAAGAAGTGAGTTCATAGTTTTAAGTAATAACTAACCTTACTTTCAATAATTTCAAGAGCGTCTCATATGAGGCGCTTTTTTTATGAGTTATTTGTATTTTTACAAAGCTTATGAAAGAAGAATTAGTCATCTTAGTAGATGAAAATGACAATAAAATAGGGCTAATGCCCAAAATGGAAGCTCACGAAAAGGCCGTTTTACATCGCGCTTTTTCAGTATTTGTCTTCAATGATAAAAAGGAGCTTATGCTCCAGCAAAGAGCACTTCACAAATACCACAGTCCCGGCTTATGGACAAATACCTGTTGCAGTCACCAGCGCGATGGTGAGAGCAATATAGAAGCAGGTACACGCAGGTTACAAGAGGAGATGGGTTTTACCGTTCCCTTAGAAGAAAGTATATCTTTTATTTACAAAGCTCCTTTTGATAATGGACTTACTGAGCACGAGTTAGATCATATACTAATAGGTCACTCAGAGCAAGAGCCTGTAATTAATGAGGAAGAAGTAGCTGCCTGGAAGTGGATGGGGCTTGAAGATGTAAAGCAAGATATTGTAAACAGACCAGAATTGTATACAGCTTGGTTTAAGATCATTTTTGATAAATTTTATAATCACATTGAGCGATGAGAATAACTGCACACAGAAAAGCACATTTTAATGCTGCACATAGGTTATACAGACCAGACTGGAATGATGAAAAAAATAGCCAGATTTTCGGTAAGTGTAGTAACCCTAATTTTCACGGTCATAATTACGATCTTACTGTAAGTGTTACTGGAGAGATAGATACAGAAACTGGGTTTTTGATAGATCTTAAAATTTTAAAGGATATTATAAAAGCTCAGGTAGAAGACTACCTAGATCATAAAAACTTAAACCTAGAGGTACAGGAGTTTAAAGAGCTCAACCCAACGGCAGAAAATATTGCAGTTGTCATTTATAATAGAATTAAAAAAGCATTAGAACCTAAATTTGATCTGGAGATTACCCTATATGAGACACCGCGTAACTTTGTAACCTATAAAGGAGAGTAAATGGCATTAAAAGTAGGAGATAAGGCACCAGGCTTTAGTTTAAAAAATCAAGATGATAAAGATGTTTCTATAGATTCGCTGTTGGGGCAAGTACCTATGGTAATTTATTTTTATCCTAAAAATTTCACGCCTGGATGCACTGCACAGGCTTGTAGTTTTAGAGATCAATACCAAGATTTTACAGATGCCGGGGCAAAAGTATTTGGTATAAGTGCAGATAGTGTAGCCAGTCATAAACGATTTAGAGCAAAGCACAACCTACCTTTTGACACCCTTTCAGATCAAAAAAATAAAATTCGCCGTTTATACGGTGTAAAGAACGAACTTCTAGGTTTGTTACCAGGACGAGAGACCTTTGTTATAGATGCCACAGGCACCGTTAAAATGCGTTTTAATAGTATGATGGCTGGCAAGCACATTCCTAAAGCGCTTTCTGTAATAAAAGGGCTGTAATCTTTTTACGCTTTCGCGAAAGCGTATCCATACCTCTAAGAGTTTTAAATACCCATCATAGCTTTAAAACAAAAAAGGCCTTCTAATAAAAGAAGACCTTTTTGAGCCGATGGAGGGACTCGAACCCACGACCTGCTGATTACAAATCAGCTGCTCTAGCCAGCTGAGCTACATCGGCATTGCGGGTGCAAATATAATAGCATTTATATCATATGTGCAACCCCAATTTGAAAAAAAATTAAAGCTTATTAATTCTTTCAATAAGACCGCTTGCATCTCTCTCAAGATCAGTACGTACGGCTTCTAAATTTTTCCCTCTATTTTCAACCTTACGGTCATTTACCTTTGCTATAAGGGTGTCAAATGTCTTAATTGCGTCATCTATAATCGCTTCACCTTTAGCAGCATCTTCTTTAGGGTTAAGCGCTTCCCATACATACACGGCATCAATGATGTCACCTAGTACAAAATTGATATCTTTCTTTAAATCTCTAATATTTGCCATTGTTCTTATTTTGAATGCAAAAATACTGTAATTTCTGAAGATGCGCTTCTGTTTATTAGGGTAAAATAAACCTAGTTTGTAAACAGTGTGCCATTAATTTGCTTTGCGCTCCTCAAGTAGTCTTTTAACCTGTTTACCATATAAAGATTGCTTAGTCTTTCTTGGGAATGTCTTGTAAAGGGTATCTAGATATGATGTTGCAGCATCAGGTATTTGTGTTAAGAGTAGGTAAGGAGCTACCTCCTTGTCTTTATGTACAGCAGCAAAGTTACCTGTGTATAAATACTTTCTCTTGAGGAGGCTTTGTAGTGAGTCGTCGTAGGCCACAATATCTTCTTGTACACCGCTCTGTCTAGCCTCAAAAGAGCCTTTTATAAGATCAAGGTTTTTATCATTAAACTGCTTGTTCATATTTTGAAACTCTTGCCAGTACATTTGGTTTTCTGATCCTATTACTGCGGCAAACCCTTCAAAGTTCTTAAGTGATGTAGTGATATTGATAGCTCCCTCTTCTGCAAAGAAAGGTATACGATCATCATAACCAGACTCATTTTCTTTACTTAGGTGTAAATAGTAAACCTCTGGCTCTTTTATGTCTAGTATAAATTCAAACTCTGGGTCTCCATCTATTACAAGTGAGTCTATGTTTACTAAGGCAGTATCTTGTATATGCTGCACATAAAGAGTCCCTTTTTTAAGTCCTTTTACGGTTCCTGTAAGTGTTAAGTTACCCGATTTTGAACACGAGATAATTAAAAAGCTTACTAATAAAAGGTATGTAATTCTAGTCATAATATAGTCTTGTTAAGGCCGCAAATATCTCATTATTTTACTAACAATACTAGCCTGCAGAGGCCATTTCCATTAAAATTGTACATGTTATCGCACCATAGGTTCCTACCACGTAGCCAAAGACAGCTAGCAACACTCCCACACTCGCTAGTGACGGGTGAAACTCTGCTGCAACAACAGGAGCAGAGGCTGCTCCTCCCACATTTGCCTGACTTCCCACTGCAAGAAAGAAAAAGGGAGCTTTTACAAGTTTTGCCATAAGTATAAGTAGGCCAGCGTGTATACCCATCCAGACAAACCCTATAGCTATAAGCCCTGGGTTATCAAGTATACTTAGTAAATCCATCTTCATACCTATGCTTGCAACCAGTATATAGATAAAAACACTACCTATTTTACTTGCTCCAGCACCTTCATAGTTTTTTGCCTTTGTAAATGAAAGCAAAATACCTATTGCCGTAGCAATTGTTATCATCCAGAAAAAGGTAGACCCAAAAGACGCAAGGGCAGAGTCCTTAGGTATATCAGAAAACAGTGCAGACATACCACTCGCTCCCCAGTGTGCAATACCTACAGCGCCAAAGGCAAGTCCCAGCATTACCATAAGGTCATTAAGAGTAGGGTTGCGTTTTACACCTTCGGCAAAGGTTGATACCTTTTCTTTTAATCTTTCTATAGCTGTGTTATCTGCTTTGAGCCACTTATCTATGCGTTTTGATTTTCCTATCCCTAGCAGTAATACCGCCATCCATACATTTGCTACTACTATGTCTACGAGTACCATTTGCCCATACTTTGCAGGATTGTATTTATAAATTTCTAGCATAGCTGCTTGATTTGCACTACCACCTATCCAGCTACCTGCTAGTGTAGACAGCCCTCTCCATATCGCATCTGGACCAGCACCACCCACCGTCTCTGGTGAAATGGCAGAGATTAATAAAATAGCAAGCGGCCCGCCTATTACGATACCTAAGGTCCCTGTAAAGAACATAATAAGTGCCTTTGGGCCTAGATTTACAATAGCTTTAAGGTCTATACTTAATGTCATAAGTACAAGAGAGGCAGGTAGCAAGTAACGACTCGCTACATAATATAGCTGGCTACGCTCTGCATCTATTAATCCTACACTATTAAATATAGCGGGGATCAAATAGCATAATAGTAAGGCTGGTACAACGCCATAAAACTTACCCCAGAAGCCTGTTTTCTTTCCAGAGGTATAAAATATGCCCGCTAGTGCAAGAGCGATGAGGCCAAAGACGATAGCATCATTTGTAAAATAAGGTGTGTTCTCCATAGTTGTGAGGGTGAGTACGCTTTCGCGAAAGCGTAAAAAGTAATCGCTCCTAATTTATCTAGAAGCGTCCCGAAAATATGAAAATCCCTATAAATAGAGCCAGTAAGTGAGCTTTAAATTTATACTTCTGAAGCGTGGCGCAAAGGTGGTATCTGTAAAATAGTTGTCATTATAAACCAAAAATAAATCTGATAAAGGAGCAAAACGCCACTGCAATCTAGAGTTGATACCAAAGTTATCTTGCAAAGTACTGTATTGAAGCAAGGTGTTCCAAAATAGGTTTTTTGTAAATGTCACTTCCACACGAGGGCTTACAAGCCAGATGTCATTATCTGAGTAGGGGGCAGGAAGGTTTATTTTATCATAACGCGCGTTAAAACCTATAATTAACTTAGGTTGTAAACGTAATGTTGCTCCTACTCTTAGTGTTAAAATCTCACCATTAAAGTAGTCTCCATAGGTAGCATTTGAGGTATATGAAAGTGCCTTTCTTCTATCTGAATTATACTCAAGCTCTATACTATTATAACTATACTCACTGCCTTCTGGAAGTTCTAAACCTTCTGAGCGCGACGGGTCAAAGGTGTCAAAAAGCTTAGTAAAACGTGCTCGTGGCTTTACAGCGAGGCTGGCTGTATTTTTAAACTCTGCTTCCCACTGTGGAGAGAGCGTGCGATCACCTAGGGTAAAGTCTAGCTCTGGTCGCCATACATAAAATGAGTTGAGAGAGAATATATGTCTATTTATTGCTCCAGACTTGGGGAATATGAGGCGCTCAAGTTTTGAAAAATTTCTAAAGATATCTTTACGGGGTATAAAACCTAGGTCTGAGTTGAAGTCTTCGTTTACAAAGAGGGTAGCGCTGGTTGCTCTCCAGTTATTTCTATTATACTCAATGCGGGCTCCACCAGAAAAGTCTTTGTGCTCTACACCAGGGCTAAAGGATTTGTGTAGGTAAAATTTACCGTTCCAACTGTTATCCTGATTTGCAAGATTATAATCGAGACCTACCAGTCTGTTGTATTGCTCGCCAGGTTCTACAAAGGTTTCATTACCCGTGGCTTGTCTGTTTACAAAAATAGCAGAGATGTTTGACCGGCTAAAAACTCTATGCTGTAAGGCAATAACAGTATTATTATTTGCAGAGATCTCATTTATTTCATCTTTTTGGGTTTGCATATTGAGAAGCCCCACACGTAAGTTATTATTTAATTTACCGCTTAGCCTTGCACCTGCTACAATGTTATTTATGATTGTGTTACCTTCTACATCTTCGGCAATACCTATGCGTCTCGAAAAAAATGGATTTGCCGCTCTAGGATCTCCAAAATCTGCAAAGAGGTCACTATTTTCTATAAAAAACTGGCGTCTCTCTGGCAGCCCCACCTCAAAACGTGAGAGATTTGTGATAGCATTATCTACCTCTACTTGTGAGAAGTCTGGATTAATGGTAACGTCTAAATTAAGACTATTACCTATGGTAAAACGGGCATCACCTCCCACTTTTATCTCTGTAAAATCTTCGGGTATCTCTCTATCTTGACCTGCTATCGCATTTATATAGGGTATGACAGAAATAGGACTTTTTGAGTTGCCTAGCGGTTTTTCAAAAACCATATCTCCCATATAAGCCAGATTAAATATAAACTGATTTTGAGGTATGTTTATCCAAGTATTTCTAGTATTGTCTTGGGTGTCAAACTGGTAACTGTTAAAGCGCCACCTGGTCTCGCCTTCTCTAAATTTAAAAGCACTCATAGGGATTGCCCACTCACAAACATAATAGCCTTCATACTGCTTAGTCTCACCTACCCATTTTGTGTCCCAGCTAGTCGTAAAACCTCTTAAGTCTGTACCACCACCAGATACGAGAGCCTCGCGACGTATACCTAAGGGATTTGAGCCAAATAAGAAAGCATTGTTTCCATCATTAAAAGTGTCAAACATTAAAGTGATATTATCACTTCCGCCTGCTCTAAAATCACGCTTAAGCGAGGGTATAATATAGTCATCCCCTTGAGAAAACACTTTGATACCCACATATAGTGTCTTGTCTGTATATAAAAACCTTATCTCAGATTGATATGGAGCTTGTATGCTATCTGTTGGAAAATATTGCCAGAAATTTGTTGCTACTTGAGTCTCATTCCAAACGGGCTCGTCTAGAGATCCATCTATGGTAATAGGAGTGTCAATAAATTTTACTCCTACTTCTTTTGATTGTGCGTAGGTGGTAAGGCTCACAAAGAATATTGTGATAGTTAAGGCGTATTTAAGCATTTATTGTGATTGGTTGTGCTTAAAAGTAGATAAAATGGCAATTTTATAACTTAAATTTAAGAAGCTTTTAACCACATAAATAGAATTTATCCCTCCAGTAACGTCACTATTATGCTAGTGAGTTTTTATAAATGTAGTTATCTCATTAACTAGAGCAGGAGCGATAGGGGCGGTTGTATTATTATATGATTTTGAGTTTTCTAGATTGTCACTGCTAGTAATGCGTAACACGTGATTCATATCCTCAATATGTCTTATGCTAGCGGTAGGTAAACTTTTAAGAAGTCTTGCAGACTCCTCAATAGAAACTTGTAAATCTTTTGTACCATCTACAATGAGCACAGGTATTGTAAGTTTTGCAATCTCAATGCTTGGGTCATACTGCATCCAGCTTGCCATAAAAGGTTGTACTGCAGGTCTAAATATAGAAGCCAGTGCAGGAGAGTAATTTTTAACCTTCCCTTCTTTTTTAAGCGTTGTAAAGGCTGTAGTAGCTTTGTCTTTAAGATCTGGCATTTGTAACGCTATTTGATTTATAATAGTCTTGTCTATAGACTGGCCAGCTCCTGCCAGCGATATAAAACCCTTAATTTCGGTTTGTTGAGCCGCCATCATCCCTATAAGTGACCCTTGCCCGTGACCTATTATATAGACCTCTTTAAAGCGTCCTTGATTATTAAAATAATTTACAACAGCAACAGCATCATTAATAAACATTGTGAAGTCTAGCTTTTCTTCTTGAAGTGCATTTTTCTTTAATAATGTAAGTACCCTCTTATCATATCTAAAACTAGCGACACCCTCTTGAGCAAGACCTTCGGCGAGGAGTTTTAAGCTATTATTACGCATCATTTGCTGGTTGCCATCACGATCAGTTGGGCCTGAGTCAGGTATGATAATAGCCAGTTTTGAAGTGGGAGTCTCTGGGGTACGTAAAGTTCCATACACCATATCTGTAATACGTAAATCGTTACTGCCACCATAGTTTTGAGCAAGGCTGCTAGCCTGTATGAGTAAGCATAAAATAGGGAGTAGTATGGTTCTTTTAAGAGACGTGTACATTGTTATATGGAATTTATAAAGTTAAAGATAGTGTTGTTTACGCTTTCGCGAAAGCGGACCTATTCTTAATATTTATATAACACAGAAGAAGACCGATACATTGTACATTTGCTCAAAATTTTATAAAAATGCGTTATACCTTACTTTTACTTTTTGTTTTACTTTTTTCATTTCAAGCCACTGCTTTTGACTGGGGAAAAACAGGTCATAGAACCACTGGTGCTATTGCTGAAAAATACTTAACTAAAAAGGCAAAAAGAGCTATTGCAGAATTACTAGACGGGGAGTCTCTTGCACTGGTATCTACCTATGCAGATGAAATTAAGAGTGATGAGAAGTATAGGTCTTTTGGACCTTGGCACTACGTAAATGTACCTTTTGACAGTTCTTTTGAACAGCACCCTAGAAGTGAGAAGGGAGATATTATAAGCGGTATAGAAAAGAGTATAGCGGTTATAAAATCTGAGACGGCTACAAAAGAAGATAAAGCATTCTACTTACGTATGCTTGTACATTTTATAGGTGATCTACACCAGCCTCTTCACACCGGTATAAGTGAGGATAAGGGTGGAAATGATTTTCAAGTGAGATGGTATAATGATGGTACAAACCTTCATAGAGTGTGGGATACACAAATGATAGAGAGCTACGGTATGAGTTACTCAGAACTTGCAAATAATATGCCTGATCTTACTAAAAATCAAGAGAAAGCAATCGCTCAAGGTACTTATGTAGACTGGATGAAGGATAGCCGCGTTCTTTTAGAAGATATTTATGCTCACACTGAAAAGGGTGAAAAGCTAGGGTATAGATATATGTATGATTACTTTAATGTTCTTAAAGGACAGTTACAAAAAGGAGGTATACGCCTAGCTAATTTACTTAACGATATCTTAGGCTAGAGGTCTAACTTCTTCTTGCTTTTTAAACTGTTTTGGGGTCAAACCATTATACTTTTTAAAAATACGGGTGAGGTGACTCTCATCTGTAAATCCTAATTGATAGGCAATTTCAGAAACAGTAAAATCTGTATTTCTTAGTCTATACTTAACCAGCTGTATTTTATACATTAAAATATAGTGATGCAAGGAGTCTCCTGTTTGTTTTTTAAAGTATGCACTTATACCGCTACTAGTCATATTAAATTTATCTGCAATGGCACTCACCTTCATAAGGTCTGTGTCATAAACGTGCTGGCGTATGTAGCTTAGTAATGACTCTATAGTAGTATGTTGATCTTTATTACCCTCTTTACGTAAAGGCTTTATGTCTCTCAAAATGTTTCTCGCAATAATACTCAAGGTAGTACTTACCATATTTGAGATATTATGTTTGTAAAACTCTTTTGCCATCTCATACTCTTGTATGATTACATTGTGCATATGCCATATGAGTGCTTTGTCATAAGGGTTTGTGATAATATCACCCGGCATCTGGTTAGGACTATGTATAATGCCTTCTATACGATGTAGCCAGTATGACCTATCGGGCAAATTCATTTTACTAGAAAACAAAGACTCAGTAAACTGAAAATAACAGAAGGAGGTTGATCCCTCTATTTCAAACCAGTATTTATCTTCTGGAGCGATTAAAAATACGTCTCCTGTAGTATAGGTGACTATAAACTCATTGACAAAATGACGACCTTTTCCTTCTTCAATAAATATAATTTGAAAGAAGGAACGTTGATCTGTATCCTGATGCTTTCCAGTCTTTTCAAACTGCTTGATCAGAAACGTGTCTTGTAGACTAAATTGTTGCATAAAATGATAAGAAGGGGCTTTTAATAATGTTATATAAGATACAAATTTTATATGACAATGCATAATTACTGCTTATTATCAGATTGTTACAAGTTTTTTACAATTTTTTATCAATTTTTTACAAGTCCAGATTTACTATGCGTGCATAGTTTTGCGCCGTTAGAATATAGGAGTGTAAGAGTATGAAGTTTGAGGTATTGTCACGTTTGGTTTTAAGGTTAGTTGTTGGTTCCTTTTTACTCTTACATTCTATATATATGTTTATCATATATGCACTGTTTGAATCTCAGGTAGATTTTTATCTAAGTTCCCTAGGTTTTTTTGTTAATGATTTTTTTTTGGTGGCAATACCTCTTTTTTTAATCATTGAGACCGTTGTGAGTATATTATTATTGCTAGATGTATGGGTTGAGCGATTATTATTAGTTGCTTTTTCTATTATCGCTGTACTTGGTACTGTTTTATTTCTAATTAATGAAATAGTAATGCTTAGTGCAATGACGGTTATACTAGGAGCTCTTGTTATACTCTTTAGAGTATTTTCAAGTAGTGAAGACTTTAAAGCGCTCAATAGTTATTATGTAAACAAAAAATACTTGTAAAAAATGACTTAGAAGTAACTAGAATATGCTTAGTAACCCCTAAATTACTTACTGTTTTAAGCTTCTAAGTCTTATATAAATTGGCTTTCATCCCAAGAAAGATTTCATCTACTCGTGCCCTCAATCGGGTGTGATGTTTAAAGCGAGCGCCTCCCCTAAGCGTTTGCTTTTTTATTTTACAACCCTAAAGGTCAGGTTTATACGCGGCGTCACTTGTTTTGCAGTTTTTGGTACTGTATGCTGCCAGCACTCTTGTGTAGATCCTTTCATTAAAAGTAAACTTCCAGAGTCAAGCATAAGCTTTTTATTAATACTGTGATCTTTCTTATACCTAAGTTTAAAAGCTCTGGTTGCACCTAAGCTCACAGATGCTATTGCAGGGTTCTTACCTAATTCTTTCTCATTATCTGAGTGCCACCCATTGCTATCATTTCCATCGCGATAGAGGTTAAGTAAGCAAGTAGAAAATGTAATACCTGTAATGGCTTCGACTCTTTTTTTTATTTCGCTTAAAGCGAAAGTAAATTCAAGCGGGTGCATCGTGATATTAGAGTAGGAGTAGGGTTTGCCATTATTACCATAAAGCGCAGTAAGTCTAGGTTGTGCATATGTCTTTCCAAAAACGGTAATATCATCTTGTTGCCAGGGCGTTTCCTTATAAAGTGTATTATAAAAGTGTTGCGCCTCCTCTTTTGAGAGAAAGTCTTCGTAGTAGGTGATATCCCCTTCGGGAATATCAAGATTGTATGGCTCGCTAGAAAATAAGGACATCTATAAATATTGATAAGCCCAGTACATAAGTAAAAACTGTAGTGGTAGTCTTAGCCATAACAGCCACGCTGGGAATTTACCTTTGTGCTTTTCATTAGTAATCATATCTATATGAACCGTAAAAAATATAAGGAGCATTAAAATAATACCCCACACGGCAAATACTCTAGTAATATCAAAGAGAAGTCCCACACCAAGTACAACCTCTGCCACACCACTCCAGAATACCATAGCTTTCTTATATGGTATGTAAGGAGGCATTATCGCTCCGTAAACTCGTGGTTTTATAAAGTGCATCACACCTGCAATGATGTACATTGCAGCCATAATATATAAGTGCCAGATCATAAATTTCGTTTGTTTCAAAGATACGGACTAAGCTAGTTTTACAAGATCTTTACTGGTTAAATATACTTCTTACTACTTTCAACAACCGTTTCATTTGTAATTTGTAAATGTTTTGGTAGTCGGTTATCGCGAGGGAGTACAGCTAGGTAGCGGTCTGTATTGCTAGTATATACATTTTTGTAAATAGGTTTTCTATTAAGATCGAGCATTATCACCAGTTCGTGTATAAACTCCTTGTGGTGTATGAGATCTGTGCTACCTAAATGAAAGATACCAGAGAGTTTTCTATTTATAATATAATGTATCTGCTGGCGTAGTTTTGCATCTGTTGTAGTGTTCATCACAAGATGCGGAAATACCTCTATGGCATCACCTAGTAATAGCTCATTTTTAAGAGCTTGTATACGTGGTGCACCTACCCCAAAAACCATAGGCAATCGCACAATGGCATATTGCTCTTCTGGTAGATGTCTCATTAGGAGTGTCTCTACGCGTATCTTTAGTTTTCCGTATATGCTTTGTGAGAGAGTTTTATCATTCTCATAACTTGGGTAGTTTGAAAATGCGTCAAAAACATTTGCGCTTGACAAAAATATAATACGGCAACCAGTCTCTTGCGCATAACCCACCATAAGCTCGTGTGCCTCTAGCTGGTCTGTAAATGGACCTCGCAGCGCCGAGATAATCACCGATGGTTGTACTTGTCGCAATAACTCATACACATCATCATTTACAAGGTCAAACTTCAAATAGTGCTTGTTATCACTATAAATTCTGCCAGAATGATAGGTGCCGTAGGTGTTATAATACCTGTACAATTCCTTGTATAGAGCATTTCCTAAAAAGCCACTGGCTCCTAGTATGAGTATCTTATCTTTTGACTTTTTAAATGCGATAGCTTACTTATTTTGTATAAAAAATCCCAAATTTCAAAAAGTAATCCTTTTTGAAATTTGGGATTAATTTTTCGGTTTATCTATCCTTTGTAAAATGGAGTCTTTACAACGGTTGCAGGTACTCTTTTCTTGCGTATCTGTATAAAGATTGCTGAGTCCGCTTTCGCGAAAGCGGTATCTACATACCCCATACCAATACCTTTATCTACAGATGGGCCCATTGTACCAGAGGTAACGTGACCTATTTTTGTCCCTTCTTCTGTAACGATATCATACCCTTGTCTCGGTATACCACGCTCTGTAAGTTCAAACCCTACGAGACGTTGCTTTAATCCTGCTTCTTTTTGAGCCTTAAGAGCATCGCTGTTTACAAAGTCTTTTGTAAATTTTGTTACCCAGCCTAAACCAGCTTCAAGAGGTGAGGTAGTGTCATCTATATCATTACCGTATAGGCAATATCCCATCTCTAGGCGTAAGGTATCACGAGCTGCAAGACCTATAGGTTTTATACCCCAGTCTGCACCAGCTTCTAGAACCTTGGTCCATAGTTGCTCTGCCTCTTCATTTTTACAATAGATTTCAAACCCTCCACTACCAGTATAGCCTGTAGCACTTATAATAACGTTTTCAAGACCAGCAAAAGGTGCTACCTCAAAGGTGTAAAATTTAATACCAGCAAGATCTATTTCTGTAAGGCTTTGCATTGCCTCGATAGCTTTAGGTCCTTGTATAGCTAGTAGTGAGTGCCCTTCTGATATATTTCTAAGATCTGCATTATAACCTTTTTCTGCGTTTTGCTTTTCTACCCACGCCCAGTCTTTATCTATGTTGCTAGCATTTACAACGAGCATATATTGATCTTCTTTAATGCGGTAAACGATAAGGTCATCTACAATACCACCTGTAGCATTTGGGAAGCAATTGTACTGCGCACCACCTACTTTTATTTTAGACACATCATTTGAGCATACCCATTGTAATAGGTCTAGCGCCTTTTCTCCAGAAACAAGAAATTCACCCATATGTGACACGTCAAAAACACCCACACCGTTCCTTACGGTATCGTGCTCTGCATTTACACCCTCATATGATACGGGCATATTATAGCCCGCAAACGGGACCATTTTTGCCCCAAGGGCTTCGTGTACTTTTGTTAAGGCTGTATTTTTCATATAAAATCTACTTCGTTTTGATACACAAATGTAAGGAAAGGTCCTTATTTGATAGATAAATTAAATCTAAATTATCTACGTATATCGAGAGCGATTTTTCAGCCTATTGTCGAGTAAGATTTTATGCTTCAGTGTATGTATTCATTTTTTAAAGTGCAGAGCTTAGCACTTTTTCCATCACTTCATAACCTGCTTTATTACAATGCACACCATCATAAGTGAGTAATGACTGCATCCCGTTTTGTGCATCTCTCATCACACTGTGATAATCTATGTAGGTGTGACCATTTTTAAGTGCGTAGTCTTTGAGTAATGTATTGAGTTCTGTGATTTTTGTAGCAGGTTGTAAACCAGTTTTCCAAGGGTAGTCATATACTGGAAGAATAGAACTTAAGACCACATCTATATTATGAACTGTGGCAAGCTCTGCCATCGTAATAATGTTATCATAAATGGTTTGATTTGAGGTAATCCCGGTGTTACCCGCAATATCATTTGTACCCGCGAGAATCACTACTTTTTTGGGCGTTAGGTTGATCACGTCTTTTCTAAAGCGTAGTAACATCTGTGAGGTGGTCTGGCCACCTACGCCACGATTTATGTAATGGGGATTCTCTTCCCAAAACTCTGGACTTGTACTCGACCACCCCTCAGTGATAGAATCTCCCATAAAAACAATGCGTTGTGAGTTGTTTGTAGTTTTTAACCGTTCATTGTCTTTTTCGAACTTTGTGAGTAGGCTACTTTCAGAAAATTTAAGCCACTCTGGTGTGCAGTCTTCAGTGATTACCTCTGGTGTGTCAGCTGGATCACCTGTTTCTTTAGTATGTCCATATACCCACGAGAAGAAATCTGGCTCATTAAAAGCATTTGTCCAGCTATCGTGGTTTACGTTAGGATATAATGAAAACCTAGGTGTTTGACCGTTTTGTAGCAACGATTCTACCATAAGTTGAGAGTAGATTACTGGCACAACAGCATCTACCTCTCCGTGAAAAATCCATACAGGTGTTTGTTGTGCCCATCTCGCAGTATTTGCAGGATAGCCACCTCCACATATTGCCGTTGCAGCCGCAAAGGTATCTGGCTTGCTGGCGAGCAACTCATATGTTCCCATACCTCCCATAGAGAGCCCACCTAGATATATACGATTATGGTCTATATAGGACTCTTCAAGCGTTTCTTCTAGTAAGGTAGTAACCGCTTGCATTGCCCAGGTAGGAGTAGGACTTGCAGGGTACTTAAAGACATTTTGGTTTTCTCCTCGTGTGACCTCAACATCTGCCCAGTAGTCACCTTTTGGACATTGCGGAAATATAACCACGGCAGGGTATTGCTCATTCATCTTTACAAAGAGATCACTACCGTGTACAAGCTGTGCTTGGTTATCACTACCACGCTCGCCAGCGCCGTGTAAAAATAAATGTAAGGGGTATTTTTTACTCGTATCAAAATTCTCAGGATACAGTATTCTATACGGAAGTTCTTTGCCTTTATAAGAGTAGGTCTTAGCTTCAAAGGCTTTTAGTGCTTCACTAGACACTTGTTGAGCAGATATTTGTAAAGTTATGATACATAGTAAAAGCGATATATAATATTTCATTGCGCTGGGTTTTCGGTCTATTATCGGGTTTAACAACTGTAGAAAGTTACTATTTTTTTGCACGATAATGATGCCGCTACCAGTATGATGGATGAAATGGGGTTATACGCTTTCGCGAAAGCGTTATTTTAACAAGTGATTTTTGAGTTCTTGATAATCACTTATGGCGAGGGCATCTTTTTGAGCATTCATAAGTTCTTTTATTTGCTCAGGAAGTGCTAGCGGTCCTACTACTGGCTCTACAGCTGGTAAAAATTTTATGGGATGCGCTGTTTCTAAAAAGATACCGTGCGCATCTGGATGGTCTTTGAGGTATTCTTTTAGACCCAAGTATCCCACAGCACCGTGTGGATCTGCAGTGTAGTTGTGTTCCTTATATATATCAAGCATCGCACCTCTAGTGGCATTATCACAGTATGAATATGATGAAAACTTAGTAGATAAAAGCTGTCTACTATTTTCAAAAAGCTGAAGAACCCTCACGAAGTTGCTTGGGTCACTTACATCCATCGCGTTACTTATGGTAGGCACAGTAGGAGTAGGGCTGTAATCACCTGTTTTCATAAATCTAGGTATAGTGGTATTACTATTTACCGAAGCGACAAAGTGATGCACGGGCATCCCCATAAGGTGTGCCACCATACCAGCACAAATGTTTCCAAAGTTACCACTAGGTACAGAAAACACAATTTTATCTGCCTTGCCCTGTTTTTTTAATTCTTTATATGCAAATAGGTAATACAGTGATTGTGGTAACCACCTAGCAACATTAATACTATTTGCAGAGGTAAGCTGTTTTATACTAGTGATGTCTGTGTCTAAAAATGCTCTTTTTACCATAGCCTGACAGTCGTCAAAGGTGCCGTCTACCTCTAGAGCAGTAATATTTTCTCCCAGCGTGGTGAGCTGTCGCTCCTGCACGTCAGACACTTTACCAGAGGGGTAGAGTATGACTACTTTTATACCGGGTACTTTATAAAAACCTCGTGCTACAGCGCCGCCAGTGTCACCACTGGTAGCCACTAGTACGGTTACTTCTTCCTGCTGGTTTTGCTTTTTAAGAAAATGACCTAAGCATCTAGCCATAAAGCGAGCTCCCACGTCTTTAAATGCCATTGTAGGACCGTGAAAGAGTTCAAGCGCACCTATATGGTTTGTTATGGGAACGATAGGAAAGTCAAACGATAATACATCTGCTACAATTTCTTTAAGCGTAGTCTCATCCATCGTGTCACCTACATACGGTTGCATCACTTGGTAAGCAATCTCTTCTTTAGACAGCTCTTCTATAGTTTCCCAAAACTGCGTAGGTAATGTAGGTATGCGTTCAGGGAAATACAGTCCTTTATCTGGCGCAATTCCTTTTATAACTGCGGTGTCAAAGGTTACCTGTGGTGCTTTATTATTGAGACTGTAATAGTGCATTATTAAGAGAGTTACTTTGTTGCTATAAGGTGTATCATTAAAAAGTAAATCTAATAGGTTTTACGGGATTTTTCACCATTTTGCTGGTAAAAGGATAGATGTTAATAGAGAATTATAAACTCATTACTAATTGAATAACAGTGTTTTGTGTAAAAAAATAAACGCTATTCATAAAGAATAGCGTTTGAGATTATATTTTGTTATTGCAAGTTTACTCTGCAAATGTTCCGTCTGCAGGTTTTTCAAATAGATTTTTATCTAGTTGTGTAGCTGTGGCTGTGGGTTTTGTAAAATTCATTGCGTTGCGCATCTCTGTAGGTTGTCCTTCTTCTACATTATACCATTGTAGCTCACTTGGGAGTTGTAACCCATTTACTTCTTGCCACTTGTCATATTTAATGTAACTGTAACGCTCGCTTGGACCTTCCTTACCATAGGTAACTGTATATGCTAGCCACGCCATTTGGTTTGTACTAGGATCTCTATAGATGATATAATTATCATCAGACGCGTCACCTACACCGTCCTCAAAGCTAATTTTTGTGCCAGGGTAATCTACACCATCTTTAGATAGGGTAGGAGCCTCACTATACGTGATACCTTCATCACCTAGTACAAATGGCATTGCATAAAAGTAAAACATAAGATTGTGGTAAAAACGTGCTCTTTCTGGCTTAAACGCAAGACTATCTTGCTTGAGCCATACTTTTTCTCCGTCAAAACCTAAAGTATATGCTTGTGTCTCGATACGTGTTTTTCTAGATTTTAAATCTACAGTATGTACTTCTTCTATATCACCTTTAGGAAGTGTAAAGCATAAGTTGTTCATTGCATTCCAAGTGTCAATACCCCCGTGCGCTTTAAAAATAGCTGCTATATCTTCTGGATATTCTCTTAGCGGTATCTCAGCTACAGTTTCTTCTGTAATGTTAGTTTGCTTTGTTTCTGACTTACAACTTGCGAGCAGTACGATAGCTGTTAGTACGAGTAGATTGTTTTTCATTTTGAATTGGTTATAATTAGCCTGTTTTGTAGTAAAAATAGGCGATTACTTACAAAGGAGTTTAATCTTCTTCGGTGAGTTTAAAAAAATCGTTTACGGGTTTATTAAAAAGTGCAGATAGTTTTAAAGCAAGTACGGTAGATGGTACGTACCTATTTTTTTCTATTGAGTTTATAGTTTGTCTTGAGACGCCTATTTTTTTTGCAAGATCATCCTGAGTGAGATCTAGTATAGCGCGTTCTACCTTAAGAGTGTTAGTCATTTGCAGTGCTTTTAAAAACGTGAAAAACTAATATCTGGCAGAAGAGTAATACCCATAGTACAAAGAAGTCGTATACCGGTTTAAGTGTTGAGACACCGTCTACTATAGTCTCAGCACCTAGCGTAATAAACGGCATAATAAGCGTTTGTATCACTCCTAGTGTAAAAGCAATCATATATGACTTCATACGCATACTCTTGATAAACTCATCTTCTATAGGTTCTTTGGCTAGAGATACCATAAGTAAACCTATGAGCATCGTGTATTTTACAATCACCACTATTGTTGATTTTAGACTTTCATCTGTGATGATTATGCTAGATGCAAATAGCGATATAAAAGAAACTATAAATAGTACCCAACCCACTTTTTTAAAATGATGTGGTAGTTGAAACTTGCTAACCTTCTCTAGACTCCTGCGCTCGCACGCAATAATTTTCTTTATACTCATACTGATTTTCTTTAAGTAATTATAACTTAACTTTCCAAAATGGAAAGACTGTTTATTATAATGTCAAATATACTTTACATTTTGTGATTATCAACTATTTTGAGCAACTATTTATCTAATCTTCAGAATATTCTACATTTGTGCTATGTCAAAATATATTTCTAGTCTTCAAAACCCAACGGTAAAACGTTTACTTCAACTTCAAGAAAAGTCACGCACTCGTAAGAAGGAAGGTGGTTTTATAATAGAAGGTAAACGTGAGATTGAGCTCGCTATCGCTGGCGGCTATACCATTACTGAGGTGTATTATGACGAGCAACTCATAACGCCATCTTCGGTAGAAGAACTTGTGGGGACCAAGATATCCCTTACGAGCCTAGCAACAGAGGTATACAAGAAAGTAGCTTACAGAGCAGGTACTGAGGGGGTGATTGCTTTCGCGAAAGCAAAAAAAACCACATTATCAGAATTACAATTACCAGTAAATCCACTCATACTAGTTGCCGAAGCACCAGAAAAACCTGGTAACATAGGCGCACTACTTCGCACAGCAGATGCTGCCGCGGTCGATGCCGTTATTATAGCAAACCCCAAAACAGATTTATATAATCCTAACATCATACGCTCCAGCGTGGGGTGTGTGTTTACAACCCAAATTGCTACTGGGAGTACGGAGGAAGTTATCTCTTTCTTGCAAGAAAAGGATGTCGCTATATACAGTGCCATATTACAAGATGCTGTAGACTATGCAACGCAGGCATACGCAGGGGGTAGTGCTATTGTGGTAGGCACAGAGGCTACCGGTTTATCTCCAGAGTGGAGAACGGTGGGTACAAATATTAAAATCCCTATGCGCGGTAAAATAGACTCTATGAATGTATCTGTAGCAGCGGGAATATTAATTTTTGAGGCTAGAAGACAGCGCTCATAGAGTAAAGGTTATTCTATAATCTCAATACTCATATACACATTTTCTAGTGGCCACTCACTGCCGTCTACTTCTAGTTTATTAATTTCATCTATCACGCTCATACCTTTAGTCACGTGGCCAAAAACGGTGTGATCTCCATCTAGGTGATGTGCACCGCGAGAAGGTTGTACAATGAAGAACTCAAAGGGAGCGGTTGCATTACTTACATTTTGCTCGGTGTACTTAGCAGAAGAAAAAGCCCCTCTAGTATGTGTGTGAGATGGGTTTGCCTCATTAGGAATCAAGTAACTACCAAAGCTTGACCGGTTGCGCGCAGTACCTTGTGTGTCATTATTACCACCCTGTACGACAAAGTTAGGCGAGACTCTATGAAACTGTGTTGTGTTAAAATAGCCATTCTTTACAAGCATAATAAAATTTGCTCTATGTAGTGGCGTGTCCTCATAAAGTTGTACCTCAATATTTCCAAAACGAGTTGTGATTCTCACCTTACTCTCAGGGTTGTTTTCTCCATAGGTAGTAAAGAAATCAATAACGTCTTCTTGCCCTTTTATAGTAGGCTCTTTTATGGTACCCATATCTGGTGAAGGATCTCGTTCATCAAGAGTTTCTATAGCTGTGATGGTATCTTGTATCACAACCTTTTTGGCTACAGATTTACTTTCAGATTTCTTATCTTGACAACTTGTGCTTAGAGCAAAAATTATAATAATCCAGAGAAAGGTGCGCATATATGAAGTTTGAGTCATTTTTAGAATTAGTTTCAAAAATAAGAAAACTACCGCTTCCCGGGCGTGATGTACAGCTTGAGATGGCACCACAAGAGCGGCTTAAAGAGCTAAAGGAAGAAGATATTGCAAAGCACAACCCTAGACAAGCTGGTGTGATGTCCCTTTTTTACCCTAATAATGAGGGCGAGACAGAGCTTATACTCATACTACGTAAAACCTATAAAGGAGTACATTCTAATCAGGTAGGGTTTCCTGGAGGGAAAGTTGAGCAAGAAGATAGAGACCTCGCACATACCGCCTTGCGGGAGACAGAGGAGGAGGTAGGTGTTGCTCAAGATACGGTCACACTCGTGCGTGAACTTACTAATATTTATATACCGCCCAGTAACTTTTATGTACAATCATTTATAGGGTACGTGCAACATACTCCCTCTTTTGAAGCGCAAGAAACAGAGGTAGAAGATCTCATACCCGTACCACTCTCAGAATTCTTGTCTGATGAGGTTGTAATTACCCAGCGCCTCACTACCTCGTATATGGATGAGGTAGAAGTACCAGCCTATATGTTGCAAGGTCACGTAGTGTGGGGAGCTACTGCAATGATGCTCAGTGAGGTAAGAGCTCTTGTTAAGAAATCTTTAATATTGTAAGGTCTTTTGTATATTTACAGGCTGTTTGTAACCAAGTACGCTTTCGCGAAAGCGCACTCAAACGCACACAACTTTAAACTATTAAATGGGGCTATTCAAAAAAAATCCATTTGGACATATACTATTCTTAAAACGCTGGCTCATTCGTATTGCAGGAGCAATGACACACAGGCGTTACCGCGGCTTTAATGAGCTGCAGATAGAAGGTTCAGAGATACTCACAAATTTACCAGATACTAACGTGCTTTTTGTGTCTAACCATCAGACCTACTTTGCAGATGTGGTGTCGATGTTTCACGTATTTAATGCGAGTCTAAGCGGTCGTACAGATTCTATAAAAAATATAGGTTACCTCTGGAGGCCAAAACTTAACTTATACTACGTTGCGGCAGGCGAGACTATGAAGGCTGGTTTACTACCACGCATACTGGCTTATGCAGGAGCCATTACCGTGAGTCGTACCTGGAGAGAAAAAGGAAAAGAGATAGAACGTCAAGTAAACCTTAAGGATACAGAAAATATAGGTATCGCTCTAGATGATGGCTGGGTAATCACCTTCCCCCAAGGAACCACAAAACCTTGGAAACCTATTAGAAAAGGAACGGCGCACATTATTAAAAATTACAAGCCTATTGTAGTGCCTATTGTGATAGATGGTTTTAGAAGAAGTTTTGATAAGAAAGGTTTGCGTATTAAAAAACGTGGCATCTTACAATCTTTTGAGGTAAAAGAACCACTAGTTATAGATTATGAGAACGACTCTGTAGAGAAGATTGTAGAGCAGCTAGAATATGCAATAGAGCAACATCCTTCTTTCTTAAAAGTGATCCCTACAGAAGAGATAGAGGCAGAAGAAGCACTCAACAAGAAAAGACAGTGGGAATACTAGCGTAGTCTAGAAGTCCAACTAAAAAAGTAAAGCGAGAATACCAGCAGGTATTCTCGCTTTTTTTATGGTAAGGCAACAGCTTGACCTATTGCCTTGTATAGAAATTTAAACCCCCTACAGTTAAATTTCTAATTTCTTAAGTTCTCTATAATTTCTATTGAGCTTTCTTAATAATAACCCATAAATAATTCTATAAAGTCCCCATAGTAATCCAAGGGCTATAGTTATTACAATAATAAACTTGAGTGAAAGGTAAAGTAAATTCTCATCTGCAAGGGCTGGGTTATTTTGTATTATAATTGCATAAGCAATAGTAGAGGCAATCGCTACAAATGCCATACTAAACCAGATATAATACTTTACCGTATTACGCGTTTTGATAATATTTTTCATTAATACTTTTGCAGAGTCTGTCGCTTGTATTTTTTTGAAGTTTTTGTAAAACCACACGGCAAAAACGATAAGAGCCGTAAGGTGCACAACAAGTACGATAGTATCAAAGGTTTGTAACCCAAACTGTTTTTCAAAAGCTTTTGTCTCATTGTCGTTAAAAGCAAATGAGAGTACAATCCAAAAAGCAAATTCTATAAGACTTATAATAAATATAAGCTTCACTATAGAAGAAGACTTCTTAAGGAGCATAGGGTACAAATCTTCCTTTGTGTATTTAGGAAGAGTATCTTCTTGTTTTTGCCAATCTTTTTTTAGCAATTCTAATTCGTCTACCATATGATTATGGGTTTAATATTTTCTTGAGCTTTTTCTTCACTCTATTCATCTTTACTCTAGCATTTACCTCTGTGATACCTAAGGTTTCTGAGATCTCGCTATAATTTTTATCTTCTAGATATAAAAACACAAGTGCTTTATCTATATCGTTAAGCTCCTTTACGGCGCTGTACATTAACTTTAATTGTTGCTCTACGGTATCATCATACTCCTCAGAAGAGATGCGGAACATCACAGAGTCAAAATCTTGTGTTTGTACTGTTCTCTTAGACTTGCGATATAAAGTGATGGCAGTATTGAGACCTACTCGGTACATCCAGGTACTGAATTTTGAATCTCCTCTAAACTTAGGGAAGGCACGCCATAACTGTATCGTTATCTCTTGAAAGAGGTCATTGTGCTGGTCACGATTGTTTGTATACAACCTGCATATTTTGTGCACAATATTCTGGTTTTCCTCCAGTAGGGTAACAAATTTTTCTTCGGTGGTTTTGTCCAATGGTTGGTGGCTTTGTTATCTATAAGTAGGTTATTCTTACAAAGTGTTACACGCTGTTGTAAAAAGTTTTTTATTTATTGAAGGACAGTGCGTTGGTGTGTGGTTTTCTTTGTTACGCTTTCGCGAAAGCGTACTAATAGCTGTTTTCTTAAAAAGAAAAAGCTCCTTTATCCAGGATAGATAAAGGAGCTTTAAAAGTAATTGTTTTTACTTAGTTCTTGATAATCTTCTGGCTTGTGCCATCTTCAAAGTTTACAATATAAACACCTGTAGTAAGTGTACTTATGTCTGCCTGTGTTACTTCCTTAGACGATATTAATACTCTACCTAAAATATCTACAAGTGTAAAGCTTGTGTTTTTTGTAAAGTAAAGTGTGTTACCTACGGTAGGATTAGGGTAGGCAACTGTCTGGCTAGCTTCTGCATTAAAGTCATCTGTTGTAAGTACATCATTTGCGAGTGTGTACACAGATACTGTAGAGCTTACCTCATTTGCCACAACTATAAGTCCCGTGTTTGTAGCATTATCTTCTGGCTGTATGTAAACAATTCCTTCTGGAGCAAGATCACCTGCAGGATCTTCGGCATCTGGTGTTACATCGCGATTATTTACATAGGTTTCAAATACTGGCGCTTCTGGATCTGATATATTAAATACAGCTACACCACCTATACGCTCAAGACCTACAAAGGCATACCAAACGTCATCTATCATTGCAAGGGTTACGGCTTCTGGTTCTGGTCCCTTATCATCAGATCTGTTTTTAAATGCATTTTCATCATCTGTAGCGTTAAAGATGGCTCCGTATACTTCATCTTCAGAAGTTATACGCTCTAGTAAATCTCCACTGTCATATACAATAGCACCTGTCTCTGCATTAAGAATAGCAAAAGAACGTCCACCATAAGAGTAAATCTGGTCTATGTCTCCATCACCATCTAAATCACCAGTAGCGCTTGTTGTTTTAAGTCTTCCTAGTGTTTCGTCTTGTTGTAAGATACTTGCATTAGGATATGCAATAGGATCAAGGTCAAGATCTTTTACACGCTCTTCTTCGCTGTATCCATCATAATCTCTTGAGTCACCTTCATTTGCAATTACAAGGTATTGTGTGCCATCTACAGTATAATTTGCAATAGCATCTGGTTGATACATTCCTAAAGTTTGCCAAGTAGACATAAAGACAAAGTCTAAGCTGTTTGAAGCATCTATAGCATTTTCTGGCAATTGGTGATCTTTATATCCACAAGGTATTATAGATGTAATCGTTACAGCAGCGATATCTACTACGGCATATGCGTTGTTTTCTTGAAGTGAAACATAGGCAGTAGCCCCATCGTCACTTACAGTAATATATTCTGGCTCTAAGTCTTGTGATACAGTTGCTCCTGGACCATAAATACGAACCCCAGCTGCTGTAAGTTCTGTAAGTTGTGAATCAAAACTTGTAAAAGAAAGTGAAGTCACATCATCTTGAACCACAGCCGCAGCGCCAGCTGCAAGGTCTATAATTGATACTGATCCTTCTGGATCTACTGTATAATCTGCATTAGGCTCTCCTTCATTTGCTACGAGTACTTTTGATCCATCTGGAGTAAACGTTAACATATCTGGTAAAGACCCTACCATTACATTTGATAAAACTGTACCGTCTGCATCCATAAATACAACTTGACCATTACTTTGGTCTTCTGCACGTACAGCTACCGCTACAACACCGTCATATGAAGATACGCTTGTTACCTCACTACCGTACGTGTCCAGAACAATAGAGTTTAGTACAGTAAGAGAAGTAGGATCTGTAAAGTCTAAAATCTCTACAGCAGCATCGCCAGCATTTGATACAAACAGCCTGCTTGATCCAGCGTCAAATGTTATAATCTCCGCTCCGTTTACTTCTATGTTATTTGAGAATACCATACCTAAGGTATTTGTTGCTGTAGGGGCGTGAGCCTCATCATCTACTACATATATTGCGTGTGATACTGTCTCACCCTCTGTAGCACCTGTAATATCTGTAAGACTTAATGATACATAATAGTCTATAGAAAAATCATCATTATCTGTAGGTGTAAAAGTTACTTGCTGTGTCGTAGCCTCACCTGTTACAAAGTTTACAGCATTATCTACTGTAAATGATTCATTCTCATCATTTGTATAACTTACTTCTACTACAGCACTTACGGTTCCAGACTCAGATATTGTAACTTCTAGTGTTACCGCACCTTCGTTTTCTGTAAGTTGTGTTTCTTCTTCTGTAAAAGTGATAGTAGGTAAAGTGGTTGTTGCAGCTTCATAAGTAGCTATTGGCCAAGCGTTTGTTGCTGTTGCTTGTGTTGCCATATTATCATCATCATTTTCATTAGGCCCGCTAAAGCTCCAGTTTGCAATTACAAAAGTACTTCCATCTGGTCCTGTTTCATTTACTCTAGAAGCCCATCCGTCTAGATATTCCCAAGCTTCTCCGTTTCCATCTACGTTTATATCGCCAAAAGTGTCAATAACCGCATCATTCATAAAAAGCTCTACGGCATCATCTCCATTTATACCAGCAGCACCATTTACATAATCTGGATCAAAACCAAAGAACGTATTAAAGTTAGGTTGCTCAGACGCGATGTAAATAAAATCTCCGGCAGCTGCGCTTCCTTCTAGGCTAAGCTCTACACCATCTGTACCGCCTCCATTATTTGCAGAGCCAACACCATATATAGATAGGTCAGAAATGTCATTAAGTACATAAAGCTCTATCGCTTTAGGAGTTCCTCCAGATAGAGGCCCGTCATATACGCCCGTAATGATGAGGTCTTGAGCCTGTATACTACAGCTCAATAAGAATGTAAAAAGTAATAAAAAGTAATGTTGTTTCATCTGTGTGATTTTTGTGGTTGATTAATCCCTTAAAAGTAGAAATCAACACACTAGATGATGAAATGTAAACGTTAGTAAACCTTTACGATTTGAGAAGTTTGTCGCATATTTTACGTCTATAAAACCCTATGATAACTTAAAATTAAAACTAGGCTATATGAGGATATGACGGATACAATATTCTGAATTATAAATAATTACGCTTTCGCGAAAGCGTAACCACGTCAAATAAAAAAAATCCGCTGCCCTTTCAAACAACGAATCTTTTAAGCAATCTCGAATTATAACTTTATAAAAGTATATCTAGAGCGTTATTCAATTGCAATGTTAAGGTTAAGAATGTATTAATACTTGGCTCTCATATAGGTAATCGCTCGTTCTATAATCTGTTTAAGTATGTCCAGATCTACATCTGCTAGTTTATTTATATACAGGCAGGCTTTACTTGTTTTGTGTTTACCTAATGCCGGCAGAAGATCATCTATAAGTCTAAAACCGGGCATAATATATATGCTTAAATTTTGCTTGCGAGGAGAAAACCCCACCATAGGCCAG
Organism: Dokdonia genika; assembly: GCF_042652845.1. Lineage (NCBI taxonomy): Bacteria > Pseudomonadati > Bacteroidota > Flavobacteriia > Flavobacteriales > Flavobacteriaceae > Dokdonia > Dokdonia genika. Next base: position 29,674 of record NZ_JBHSHB010000024.1, read on the forward strand.
TGTACTTTTCTTCCAGAGGCATATGCCATCTCATACTCATCATACCCTACAATACTATCTCCCCACATTACCGGCTTCTTTCCCGTTACGGTTTCCATAAGCTCAAGTAAGTAAAGACTGTCTTCTTTGCGAGTGATGTGAGCAACAGCATTTATAAAGTCTAGTGGCGATTGGTCATTTTTTTTGGTTTTTACGTCAGACACGATGTAGGTAATTTTAAATTAGTTTTTCTTCCAGAGTGCATCTATTCCTTTACCTTCAAGTATAAATGGGATACAGCGATCTAGTCTCTTGCACTTTGTAGCCTCTTGCTTTGCCTCATTTATATAATCTGCATAGGCACGTTGTTTTGCTTTTGTGAGTGCAGTAAAATGTAGTTTAAGCTGTGCATCGTTATACAGTTCATTTTTAAGCATTGTAGGCAATAGCACTTTCTTTACAGAGCGCACCACAGGCATTTTTTTACCATCTCGAGCATTTTGTATAGCCTCATCTACATAAGATGTAATGAGTTTTTCGTCTATAATATCATCTTCTGTAAAGTGTAAGTGGCGCATTGCCTTGGTTTTTCCTTCTTGTGCATTACGCAGTATCTTACCAGCATCTGTAAGATAGACACCCTGATAAAACCATAAGCCATAGTGCTGCTTAAAAGAAGCAACACCTACTACATTATCATTATTTATGGTATAGACTGGCATTCCCCACTTTACATCTTCTACCAGATCTGTACTCTTGAGAAGCGCTCTTATTTTCTTTAAGCTCGCTAGCCAAGACACTTCTTGATTATAAAAATTATTCAGCTTTTTATCTTTAGTCATAACCTCAATGTACAAAAAATTACAATTGAGTTACAGATTATGACGGTTGGGAGTATTACGCTTTCGCGAAAGCGGGATTCCCTTCATATTTGTCTCACAATCAATCTAACGAACCACTTATGAAATCGTTTTTATCACTCTTACTCATTTTATCAAGTTATTTTCTCACTGCCCAAACCACCGTTTCTGGCATAGTGACAGATCCCAAAGGCGTGCCTATAGAAGGCGCAAATGTATTTCTGGACGGTACTTATGACGGTGCAAGCACAGACGCAAGAGGCGTATTTTCTTTTACAACTACAGAGACTGGAGAGCAGCTACTTAAAGTCACCTTCTTATCATACGAGCCTTATGAGATTTTTATGAATGTAAGTACCTTCACAAATCTTAATATTAAACTACGAGAAGATATAAACTCACTAGACACGGTTGTACTCTCTGCAGGTACTTTTGAGGCAAGTGATAACAGTAAAGTATCTGTTTTAAAACCACTAGATGTGGTTACCACAGCAAGTGCGCTAGGTGATTTTGTAGGTGCTTTACAAACCTTACCAGGTACCACCACAGTGGCCGAAGATGGTAGACTCTTTGTGCGTGGTGGAGATGCTGGAGAGACGCAAATATTTATAGACGGCATACGTGTTTTTACACCCTATACACCTACGGCAAATAATACACCTACAAGAGGCAGGTATAGCCCATTTCTTTTTGACGGAATCACATTTTCTACCGGAGGATATTCTGCCGAATATGGGGAATCCCTGTCTAGTGTTTTATTACTTAACACGGTAGATGAGCCAGATCAAAATAAAACAGATATCTCTATAATGTCTGTAGGAGCAGGGCTAGGTCTTACTAGAAAATTTGAAAAGAGTTCGCTCAGTTTGAGCACCTCATACATCAATCTAGCGCCTTATGTCGCGTTATTTCCTAATCGTAATAACTTTAACAAACCCTTTCAAGCACTGGCGGGAGAGGCGGTATATAGATATAGAACTACAGATGGACTTTTTAAACTCTATGCCGCTGGAGATCGCACTAGCTTTGATATCACACAAGAGGATATAAACAACCCAGAAGGATTTAATCTAGGGCTTACTAACAGTAATGTATATGTAAACTCATCATATACGGGTATGCTTAATGATACGTGGAGTATACAAACAGGAGGTAGTTATACGCTTGCGCGAAATGAAGCCAACATACAATCTACAACCCAGGTGCTAGACACAGAAAACAGTGCACACCTCAAGCTCAAACTAAAGAAAAGGTTTTCAAATAGATTTAAACTCTCCTTTGGCGCCGAACAGTTTATCACAGATTTTGATGAAGATGTCACCGTTGCGGTTAATGACAATATGTTTACTGGAAACTATGATTTTAAAAGTAACATATCAGCCGCCTTTGCCGAAAGTGATATTATCTTCTCCAGAGACTTTGCTATAAAACTAGGAGCAAGAGCGAGTTATACAGACTATATGAAAGATGTTACATTTTCGCCTCGAGCGAGTATAGCCTATAAGACAGGAGCAAAGAGCCAACTATCGCTTGCATATGGTGAGTTTTATCAAAATCCGCTTAATGACTTTTTGAAGTTTAGTCTAGATTTTGAAGCTCAAAAAACAACACACTATATTGCAAACTATCAATACAGTGATAACGGTCGTATTTTTAGAGCAGAGGCTTATAGAAAGTCGTATAGTGATTTAATAACTTCAACAACTGAGTTTGCTAGCCCAGAGAGTGTTTTTACAAACGAGGGGAGCGGGTATGCACAAGGTGTAGACGTATTTTGGAGAGATAATACCAGTATTAAAAATATGGATTACTGGGTGAGCTATTCATATCTAGATTCTGAGAGAAAATATCTCAACTATCCAGAGCAGGCCAGGCCTACCTTTGCTAGTCCTCATAGTGTCTCTATTGTGGCAAAGTATTTTGTAGAAGACTGGAAATCACAAATAGGGATGAGCTTTCAGCACAGTTCTGGTAGAACCTATACAGACCGAAACAACCCAGGCTTTTTACAGGCAAATACAAAGTCCTTTAATGATTTGAGTATAAACTGGGCCTATCTTTTATCGCAACAAAAGATATTATACTTCTCTATCAATAACGTGCTAGGTTTAAGAAACATAAATGGTTACCAGTATGCAGATACGCCAGACACAGCAGGAATGTTTAACAGGCGAGCGCTTAGACCCGCAACAGATCAGTTTTTCTTCGTAGGTTTCTTCTGGACCATAAGTGATGATAAAAGTAGTAACCAACTTGATAATCTATAAAACGCAACCTTTTTATAAATTAAGTATCTTAGTAAAAAAACATCCTATTATGAAATACCTAATTCTTGTCTTTTGCTTTGTAACTTTAATTGCTTGTGGTGGTGATGATGACCAGATGGTACAAGAGCCAGAGGAGGCTTGTAGCACAGAGATTGTTCCTGTCTTTAGTATTACTATGCGTGATGCAAGTACAAATGCACTGCTAGAAGATGTTTCTATCACGGTGATGGATCAATCGTTTACAGTTGTATTGCTAGAAGTGTCTCCAGGTGTATATGAAGGTCCAGATGAGCGCGAGGGAAGTTATACTTTACGTATTGAGAAAGATAATTATCAAACAATTATAACTGGACAGATAAACCCGCTCACAGATGAGTGCGGTCTAATTACTGAAGTGTTGAGTTATGAACTAGAGGAATTATAAATAATTCACACTACTATATCCTAAGCCTGTAATCTAGTTACAGGCTTTTTTTATAGTACCTCTGTAACATAGTATTCTTTTTTACTACCTATAATTACAATCAAAAAAAATAAAAAATGAACGCACACGAAATAGATTATGAAATCTTCGGCGAGGAGATGCAGTATGTTGAGGTAGAGCTAGATCCTCAAGAAGGAGTAATAGCAGAGGCTGGAAGCTTTATGATGATGGAAGAAGGGATACGTATGGAAACCATTTTTGGAGATGGCTCTGCAAAGGATACGGGAGTAATGGGTAAGATCTTTGGGGCAGGAAAGCGACTCCTTACTGGAGAGAGTCTATTTATGACTGCATTCTATAATGACGTTGTGGGTAAAAAGAAAGTAAGCTTTGCTTCTCCATATCCTGGTAAAATCATTCCAATAGATTTAGGAGCGATAGGAGGGAAGTTTGTGTGTCAAAAAGATGCATTTCTTTGTGCTGCAAAGGGCGTATCTGTCGGGATTGAATTTTCGCGTAAGCTAGGTAGAGGACTTTTTGGAGGAGAAGGTTTTATTATGCAGCGCCTAGAGGGTGACGGTATCGCGTTTGTACACGCAGGTGGTACAATGCTTAAAAAAGAACTTGCTCCAGGCGAGCGTCTCAAGGTGGATACGGGTTGTATCATAGGCTTTGATAGCTCTGTAAACTATGATATAGAGTTTGTAGGAGGTATTAAAAACACCATTTTTGGTGGTGAAGGACTGTTTTTTGCAACTTTATCAGGGCCAGGAACAGTTTACATACAGTCCCTACCTTTTAGCCGTCTGGCAAATCGTGTACTAGCAATGGCTCCAAAAACAGGAGGAAATAAAAGAGGTGAAGGATCTATACTAGGAGGACTGGGAGATTTACTAGATGGGGATAATAGTTTTTAGATAATTAACTATTTTTTAAGAAGTTAAACCCACGGTTGTTAACACTTTTGTGATGCTTTTGTAGTATATTTATAAGGTTGAACAAAAAGCAAACGCATATAGTTGAAAACTACTTATTAAAAGTCTAACCTTTAAAAAACCTTCGAATATGGCGAGAGCAATGTTTGAATACACAAAGACTATTCTTGATAAGGTAAGTTTTGATAGTTCCCTTTTCTGCAAGGAGCTAGAAAAGGCTATTAAAAGATTACTACCTTACGAAATAGATGAATTAAGAATCTGGATTAACAAACTCGTTAAGACAAGGCCAGATCTAGGACAATGTTTAATATATTTAAAACCATAAAAAATGCCCCGTATAACGGGGCATTTTTATATGCTATAAATAAACCTCTTATCTATTAAGTGGACTTATAATCTGTACGTTTTGAAAAGTTATTGCACCTTTTACAACACCAGCTATGGTAGAGCGTAATGCCTCAATGATTTGCATCTTTAATTCACTCTTATGAAAGATGATACTCACTTCTCTAGCAGGAGATGGTTCTTTAAATTCTTTAAATAGCTCTTGCTCCTTTGCTGGCATATCTAGCGTATGTAGATAAGGTAAAAGCGTCATCCCTAGTCCCTCGTTTGATAACTTTACAAGTGTTTCAAAACTTCCACTTTCTAGTGTAAATTTTTCTTTATCCTTATTACGAGGTGTAGTACATAAATTGATTACCCCATCTCTAAAACAATGACCGTCTTCTAGAAGTAATAAATCGTGCGTGTCTAAGTCACTAGGTTCAAGTAGATTTTTTTCGCTTAGTCTATGGTTATTAGGCACGTAAGCCATAAATGGCTCGTAATACAATGGACGCTCTTTTATATTCGGGTTCTCTAGGGGTGTTGCGGCTATAGCTGCATCTAGATGTCCTTCTTCAAGACGCTCTATAATTTGATCTGTATTAAGCTCTTCTATTTTAAGAGTGACCTTAGGGTACTTATTAATAAAATTAGTAAGAAACATAGGTAATAACGTAGGCATTACCGTAGGTATTACCCCTAGCTTAAACTCACCACCTATATATCCTTTTTGTTGATCTACAATATCTGTAATGCGATTTGCCTCATTAACAATATTGCGAGCCTGGTGTACAATCTTTGCACCTATATCTGTAAGCTCTATAGGCTTCTTACTACGGTCAAATATTTGCACATCCAGTTGGTCCTCTAGCTTTTGTATTTGCATACTAAGAGTGGGCTGGGTTACAAAAGTCTTCTGAGCGGCTCTTGTAAAATTTTGATGCTCTGCAACAGCGAGCACATATTTAAGCTGAGTTATAGTCATTGGTAAGATATCTACCACAAAAATAAGAAATGATTAATTATAACCATCTACAAAGCAGGTGAGAAGTAAACTGGGGACAAACAAAAAAGTCTGTGTACGCGACACAGACTTTTGAGTTGTTATATGAAACTAAAATTACATTTTAATCTCAAGTGTAAGATCTTCAGATGCTACTGTAAACTTCGCGTCGTTCCAAGTAGGAGGACCAAAACCAGCACCACTTCCAGAAATTCCATAATCTTCTTTAGGCATACCATTTGCTTCAAAGTCCATACGGTTATTGCCATTCATATCGTGTAGTGTGATAATACCATATTCACCTGGCTTTACATTTTCAAAAACGAGTGTAACTGTTTTATTTTCTGGTGTTACAGACTGTGTGTCGAGAGGAGCTGCCTTCATAAAAGTTCCTTCTGTATATAATGAGGCAGAGGCAGCTCCGTCATTATTTGTTAGGTTTGGGATAGTAACGGTTACAGTTACGCCAGATGCTTCTTGTCCAAAAGAAAAAGATGATACGGCTGCTAGTAATAAAAAGATAATTGTTCTCATAATGATTAGATTTTTAGAGTTGTTGTTTTTAATTGATTGATGTAAATGTATCACCACACTTTCGTGAAAACAATCTGCTGTTACCCAACCGTCATTTTATGAGACTGAGTTGTAATAATCTAAATGTAAGAGCTCATTTTTAATAAGATAACCCTATTTGCGCTCGTATTTTATCTAGCATCATAATGAGTTCTTTACTCTTAGAAAATGTCATTACATCACTCTCAGTCTTTCTTAAAGCAAGCATCTCTTGACAATGTAGTATCTCATAATGATATCCATTTACATCTTTAGGCGTAGAAAATTCTAGTGTTTCTGTCACACAATTTTCGGTAAGGGTTACTGAGCTAGGTTCGTGAAAACGGCTGTTTATGATAATTTCTCCCTTTTCTAAAACAATATGGCAGCGTGTAGGTGTCTCCTCATCTATCGCCGAAAATAATTGAACCTCCACATTTTGAGCATAACGTAAGTGCATAGAGCAGTTATGATCTACCCCAGTAGGGCCCAGAGTAGCCTTAGCCTCTATATCTTCTGTGTAACCAAGTAAAGAGAGCGCTGCAAAAACTGGGTAAATCCCCACGTCTAGTAAACTACCGCCACCAAGTGATTTATTGTAAAGCCTAGAAGTAGTGTCAAACGGACTGTTAAAACCAAAATCTGCCTTAAGTGATTGTATCTCGCCTAAGGTACCACTAGCTACTTTGTCTAGTACAAACTTATAATGCGGTAAAAAGTGCGTCCATAATGCTTCCATTAGGAATATTGTTTTTGCTTTCGCGAAAGCGATCATCTCCTCAACCTCTTCAAGATTCATAGCAAAAGCTTTCTCGCAGAGCACAGCCTTGTTATTTGATAAGCACAGGAGCGTATTTTCCTTATGAAACATATGTGGCGTAGCGATATAAACAATGTCTATGTCTGGATCTTGCGCCATCTCTTCATAACTACCATAAGACTTTATGGCTTTGTAGGTATTACCAAAGTTTGCGGCCTTTTCTTTATCACGACTCGCTACGGCATATAAGTTTACACCCTCGGTGAGGAGGAGATCATTTGCAAATTTGCCAGCTATCTTTCCGCAGCCTAGTATTCCCCAGTTTGTCATAGTGGTTGTTATTTAGAAATGTATTTGCTTTCGCGAAAGCGTTCAAAAAAGAAAATTACACATAGTCCTTATCAGAACTCCCAAAGCTTGCTTGTAGCAACATTGCTAGTCCCATCACAAGACCACAGCCTACTACGTTAAGCCACAAGTACGGAAACTCTATAATATCATAATGTATCAAGCCGTAAACGATAATAATAATTACCTGCGTGATAAGCGCTGCGATAAATACGGCGTTACTTTTTACAAATTTGATAAAGAAGGCTAGTAAAAATATCCCTAAGATATTTCCATAAAAAATAGAACCTATAATGTTTACTAGCTGTATTAAGTTTTCAAAAAGGCTGGCCGTGCAGGCTACAATAATGGCGAGTATACCCCACATAAGTGTAAAACCTTTGGTGCTTTTTACATATAACGCATCTGTCATCTCTCCTCTGTAGTTGCGCTTGTAAAGATCTACGGCTGTGGTTGCGCCTAGAGCATTGAGCTCAGATGCGGTAGATGACATTGCAGCACTTAATATTACAGCAAGAAGCAAGCCTATGAGACCGTTAGGTAAGTTGTTAAGTATAAAGTGTATGAAGACGTAATCTTTGTCATTATTTTCTACCTCTGGAGCAGCTTTTGAGATAATAGTTTTTCCTTTTTTACGTAACTGTTTATCTCTAGTTTCATAAGAAGTGATGTAAGATAGTGTCTCACCATCTTGCTCATAAGTGTCAAGAGTAGGGTCTTGAGCATAGTTAAATGCTGCTTGTTTTTGTAGTTCTTGGTTTGTAAGAAGTTGTTCTTCTAGCGAGGCAAACTCACTTGCATAAATAGATGATTTAACTGCATCTGTCGCCGCAGGATTAAAGTGTAGTGGTGCACTATTAAACTGATAAAAAACAAAAACCATCACTCCTACCAGTAGTATGAAAAATTGCATCGGGATTTTAAGAGCGCCGTTAAAGAGAAGACCCATTTGCATTTCCTTTACATTTTTACCAGAGAGGTAACGCTGCACTTGACTCTGATCTGTACCAAAGTAGGAGAGCATTAAAAAAGTACCTCCTAACAGACCTGTCCAGACCGTATACCTATTACTAAGGTCAAAAGAAAAATCTAGTAGGTTCATTTTTTCGCCAGCACCGGCGATACTTAGCGCATCTGTAAAGTTTATGTTTTCTGGAAGTTTGTCAAGTATGAGGTAAAAAGCAATTGCCATCCCTGCAAAAATGACTGCCATTTGTTGCTTTTGTGTAATACTTACTGCCTTTGTGCCACCAGAAACGGTATAGATAATCACAACGATACCTATAAGAATATTGAGCATTGTAAGATCCCAACCTAATACGGCAGAGAGAATGATGGCAGGAGCATAGATAGTAATACCTGCTGCGAGACTACGCTGTATTAAAAAGAGGATAGCAGCTAGTGAGCGTGTTTTAAGATCAAACCTACTTTCTAGATACTCGTAAGCAGTAAAGACCTTAAGTCTGTGGTATATAGGGATAAAAACAAGACATATAATGACCATTGCAATAGGCAGTCCAAAATAGAATTGTACAAATCCCATTCCATCATAAAAACCTTGTCCCGTGGTAGATAAAAAAGTGATGGCACTTGCCTGTGTTGCCATTACAGAGAGACCTACGGTCCACCATTTTGAGGAGTTACCGCCTTTTATATATTCTACGGCATTTTTACTTCCTTGTGTTTTATAAGTTCCATAAACCACAATAAAAATTAAGGTTAATGCAAGTACAGCCCAGTCTATAGTTTCCATATTATGAGAATGAGGTCATTAAGAAATAGAAAGCAATAAAGTATGCTAGATTAAGCAATAAGATGATTGTGTATTTCTTCTTCCAGGTGTACGAGGTTGGCTTGTTCATAGTTACTGTTTGATATCTTGCTGTTCTTGTTTACCTACACTTAGCATATTTGCAAATAATTTATAAGCCCCAGACACTCCAGCTGGTAACTCTCTAAAAAAGCTTAAGCCAGTGTAGATATAATGTCCTTTACCATATACTGCGATGAGAAGACTTCCATCTTTTGCAGTCTCTCCCTTATCGTTCATAGATAAAATAGGCGTGTACTCACTAGACCATTTATTTGGAAAATAAAGGCCTCTCTCTTGTGTCCATCCCTTAAAATCTTGTTGAGACAACTTGTTAGGAAAATTCATAAGTGGGTGATCTTTTGCTAGGATTCTCACCTCGCTATTTTCATCTGTCACACGGTCTCTAGAAAGTGTAAGCTCATACGGAGCGCCTATTTTTGTGTTGCCCCAGCGTCCAGAGGTGTTGTATTGTGCGATAAGTGTTCCGCCATCTTTTACATAATCTAGTAGTAGTGGTTGTTTTGCTTGCATCTCATCTACCACATTATAAGCACGTATACCTACAACCACAGCGTCAAACTGTGATAGCAACTCTGGTGTTATGGTCGCAGGGTCTATCACTGCAACTTGATAACCTATTTGCGCGAGGTTATCTGGTACCGCATCTCCAGCTCCTTGTATATAGCCTATGTAGTTACCCTTGCGTGCAATGTCAAGTCGTACAACACGTGCTTTATTAGGCAAGAATAATGACTGCAGCGGGATGTGAGCGTAGTCTATTTTTATAAGCTCTTTAGTATACGTCTTTCCTCCAGAAACCACACGCGGACTCAAATCACCCTCGCTATCACCAGCTGGTGGTGTTACTGTAAATAAAAACTCTTTTTCTTCTCCCTTATTTGCTATAGAAACATCATAACTAGCAGGTGATACCTTCCATCCAGATGGTTTGTCTAGCACAACCGTTCCTGTAAAATTAGCTTGATGTGCTGTGACTGTCACGGGTATTTTTTTTGATTCTGCTTTCGCGAAAATGATCACCTTAGACTCTAGTCTAGATGACACAGCTGGTACAATTTCAAAAGGCTCATACACTTCACCTTTTACTCTGTCATTGTATTTATAGACAATAGGTTTTGTAATACTTATAGGCACTCCCGAAATGATAAGGTCAAATGTGACTGTGTTTTCTTGTGGTGTTTCTGGTTTACCTATCATTTGCTGGTCTGCAACCTTGTACATACCTAAAGTACCTTCTTCTCGTAACCAATAAGCTGAGGTTTCTTTAAAATCATCACTTACTGTAAGGGTTTTAGATGTAGTATAACGCTCATTATTCGCTAGTGGTTTATTAGACGCCACTACGTTATTTGTTGCCGTTACCGTAGCTTTTTTGAGAATCACAGACTGTGCACTTCTATTTATAGCTTCTATATCCAGTTTTATTGAGCTGCCTATGGTTGCATAATTTGTATCTGCTTTTGCTTCTAGGTATAGGCCTGTCACTGCAGTGATAATGGTCTCAAGTTCTTTAGATTTTATGTTTTTCCAGTGTGTGTCTAGTTGTTGTACGAGAGCATATGCCTTCATAAGTTGTGGTATACTCTTATCTGGCGCAGTAAAGTCATAGGTTGCCACTACGTTGTCTAGTATTGTCTTTATTGCTTTTCCTCCTTTAACACGTGTCCAGGTGGTGTTAATACCTTGAAAAACATCATCGTTAGTAGGCATTTCTCCACGTAATAACTCAAAATAAGTATCACTAGTACCACGCGAGCCTGTATTACCAAATCCTTGAGACTTATGCTGGCTTCTACTAAGGGAAGATATTTCTGTATTTGATAACCCTAAACCAGGGTAGAAGGTACCTACATCTACTTTCACAAGGTTAGACTTATCTGCCGCTTCAAATTTTTCTCTACTTCCATAAAACCACCAAGAGGTATTAAAGAATTGTCTTTGTGGTGACCAGGTATCTGTGTATTGTAATTGATCTGGATATTTTGAGGCATCTCCAGCGAGATCATATGCCTCTACAGAGAGCATTGCACTAGAGGTGTGGTGGCCGTGTGTGCTTCCCGGTGTTCTGTGATTAAATCTATTAATGATTACATCTGGCTTAAAAGTTCGTATTGCCCATACTACATCACCCAGTACTTCTTCTTTGTTCCAGATGGCAAGTGTCTCATCTGGGTGTTTTGAGTAACCAAAATCGTTTGCACGTGTAAAACGTTGCTCTCCACCATCTGTTGCGCGAGCGGCAAGTAACTCATTAGTGCGTATTACTCCTAAAAGTTCCCTTAGTTCTGGGCCTATGATATTCTGGCCACCATCACCTCTTGTGAGTGATAAGTATGCTGTTCTTGCTTTTACGGTATTTGCAAAGTAGGAGATAGCTGTTGTGTTCTCGTCATCTGGGTGCGCGGCAACGTATAGTACAGAGCCTAAGAAATTTAGCTTTTTTAAGTCTTCATAAATTTCGCTAGCTGTAGGTTTACTGGGCTGTACAGTGATTCCTTGTGAGTACGCTTTCGCGAAAGCAAAAAAAGAAATCAGAACAAAAATCACATAGGATTTGCGTGTCATATTGAGCGTGTTGGTATCACTCAAATATACCTAATATCAATGCCTAGGAAGTTTTCTTTAAGTTTTCTTTAACGATTATACAGGCTTGTTAAAATGCTCATTATCTTGAGTACCATCTACGGGATCTACTATGCGGGTGGCGACACCGTCTTGTACTAAGGTGACTCCTTTTTGCATAATAAGACTGTTGGGATAGGTATGCAGGCCGCCATCATCTGTGCGCAAATTCATATGGAAGCCTTTTATGTCTTCTATGATGGCAATTATGGGAAAATCTTTGTCGTGTATTTTTATACGATCTCCTATTTTATAAGGAAGTGTAAAAAATATAATTACACCAGAGGTCATATTACTTAATACAGACCATTGAGCAAAAAAGCCTATACCTATAAGAGCAAAAACCGAAGAGGCATACACGCCTATATCTCTAGCATTAAGGCTCCAGATAAGAAAAGCAAACACAGAGGCAATGAGGATAAGAATAAAGTCTACATACTTCATTACTAGATTTGCACGTTGCTTTACCTTATTTTTTCTATCTGAAAACCGATTTACAAAGTAAGAAATCACCATACGTAAACCTATCATAACAACCGCTACGATGGCACTCTCTATAAGTTGCTCTCTGTATAAGTTTATAAATTCTAGAGCCATTTTTTGCGTTTAAAGTATATGATAGAACCTATAAATATAAAAACCATAGCTCCCCAGAAGTAGTAGTAACCATTTTGCATTTGTAACTCTGGAATGTGTTCAAAATTCATCCCATAAATACCTGCTAGAAAAGTCATAGGTATAAAAATAGTTGCGATAATAGTAAGCACCTTCATCACCTCGTTCATACGGTTTGCGATGTTTGTCGAGTTCATATCCATTAGTCCTGCTATGGTATCTCTATAAACTTCTACAGTCTCAATTACCTGTATGGTATGATCATAAAGATCACGCACAAAGACTTGCGTTTTTTTAAGTATGAGGTGATTATCTACTTTTTCTAGCTTATTTACAACCTCCCGTAACGGAAATATTGACCTGCGTACTTGTATCACCTCTTTTTTGAGCTGTTGTATCTCTTGTGAATAGTTTTCTGAAGGGTTTGTATATATCCTTTCTTCTAGATCTTCTATTTTATCGCTTAGGGTCTCTATAATTATAAAGTAGTGATCTATCACAGCATCCATAAGTGCATACATTAGGTAATCTGCCCCAGTAGTGCGCACGCGACCTTTAGATAGGCGTATACGATCTCTAATTCCGTCAAAAACGTCACCATCATACTCTTGCATAAGCAAGACATAAGACTTGCCAAGAATGAGGCTTATGTGCTCCGTATTTAATTTACCATCTATATCGTGATAGAGCATTTTAAAAACAATAAATAAATGATCTGGATACTCATCTAGTTTTGGTCGCTGGCTGGTGTTTGCCACATCTTCCATCACAAGTGGGTGTAGGTCATACTTGTGTGATATATCTGTAAGAGCTTGTGTGTCAGAAAGACCATTTACATTTACCCAGGTAACCGTTTTTTCGTCTGTGTCTTTTGTGTAGCTGGAGAACTCGTGTACTGTTTCTTCTTCTACAAAGGTTGCATTGTAGTCAAAAACATCTATGAGAACATCTTTTATCTCTTTTGACCCAGTATAAACCACGTGACCTGGGGCGTGTGACATTTGTTCCTTTATCACATTCTTAGACATCACATTTGCACTTGTAAATGGATTGACTTTTTTAAGTTGTTTGCGCAGTCTTTTCATTAGTTTAATTGTAATTCTGTACGCAAAGCTTCATCTGCAATACTTTTTTTACCCCAGTAGGCACTTTTAATAGTCTTTATTTTGGTAGCAGTTGTTGTCATAGGCGTGCCGTCGCGCCCTTGAGGAAATGTCTCTGTCCATCCCTCTATAGTATATGGAAATTGAGGAGAGAAGTGTATTACAACACTGCGTTGTAGGCTAGGGTAGGTAATAGTATACGTCCCATTTTCTATGGTTGCTGTTGCATCATATGCTCTAAGTTCTTTATGTGAGTTACGTATATATTCAAGATTAGGTATTGCCTTAAAAGATCCGGTAGGGAGCGAGGTTGGGTCAAGGCGTATCTGAGTCCATAATTCATTTTCTAGTATATCCTTTGGTAAACTCATTTCTTGGTCTGCCTCAGATTCAAAGTAGGAGTGAGAGGTTACTTCAAAGTCTTCTCTGTTATTAAGTTGTGCATATACGTGACCGCACCATTCTTGTGTGCTCTGTGATACTTTTACAGCGTGTTTTTTTTCGGTAACGGGATAAAATGTGCTCGTCATTATGGAATAAGGGTAGATGCCTGTCACAAACTTTTTGGTAGCATTGAGCTTTAGTACAGGAATATTGCTATCGTTTTGGGCATCTGCTTTTACTTGTTTTTTAGGCAAGAAATCTTCGGTTACATAAATTAATGTAGCAGTGCCTGCACGCAACTCTCCATATCGAGCTTGATCCAGCTTATATGAAGAAATTTCGGCAACTCCGGCGTACCAATAATCTTTCCACTCTTGAGATAAATTACGTTTTTCTGCAGTGTTTTTTTGAATTGAGTCCGCTTTCGCGAAAGCGATATTATCCCCAGTCTCTTTTTTACAACTTATAAGCATCGCGAGTATAGCAATAGCCGCTATAGAAAAGAAAATTGCACGCTCTAGGGCAAACATTTTTTTTAAGAATCCCATAATTTACTTTTTAACTAAAAGTACAGAAAAGCTACTAGTCTGCCAGCTGCATTAACGTTTCGTAAACTTTATGTAGGGGCATACCCATCACATTAAAGTACGAACCCTCAAGACTTGTTACGGCTATGTAGCCAAACCATTCTTGTATACCATAACCACCAGCTTTATCATAAGGCTGGTAATTATCAATGTAGTAATTAATCTCTGCTTCTGTAAGCTCTTTAAAGGTGACGGTGGTTGTGTCATTTATCACTGTTTGACTCTCTTCTGTGGTAAACGCTACAGAAGTAATAACCTGGTGGCTATTACCAGAAAGGGCAGCAATCATCGCATAGGCCTCATCACGATCTTCTGGCTTATTAAGTGCTACCCCATTAAACCATACTATGGTGTCACTGGTTACAAGTATATCTGTAGCTTGTAAGTCTGTAAAGGCTGCGGCCTTAAGTTTTGCTAGATAGTCTGTAATTTCTGTACCCTGTAAGTGATCTGGAAAAGTCTCGTCTACTGGTTTGAGTTGTATGGTAAAATCTAGGTCAAGTTCTTTAAAAAACTGCTGGCGTCTAGGAGAACCAGAGGCAAGTATGAGGTTGTGATTTTTTAATTTTTCTTTAAGCATAGTAAATAGCGTGTATAAGTAATGGGATAATACATATACCTACAAACATAATTACTTTAAGAATGAGTGATACGTGTGAGAGTTCACTTTTTTTAGTTGCCTCCCATAATTTTGAACAGCAATACCCAAGCGGACCAATGATAGCAAAGAAAACTGTCGCAACAGCTATTTTATAATCATACAGAAAAGTGAATGTGTACCAACTTATAAATGTGATTATTATAAGAGTGAGTACCACAGAAAATCGCGCTGTGCGCTGCGCACCTAGTACTATAGGTAGCGTTTTATAGCCCGCCACGTGATCACCTTGTATATCTTCTATATCTTTTACAAGCTCTCTTATAAGTGTGATAGCAAAGGCAAATATCCCTACAGAAATAAATACCATAAAAGCACCTAGTTGCTCCTCATTGTTACTTGTATTTATAGCAGGTACAAGTTCAAAAAGGGGTACCAAAATAACTGAGAGCCCCACTAAGATGCTTACGAGCAAGTTACCTATAAAAGCATACTTTTTTATAAACCTAGCATAAAGGTATAAGGACCCTGCACTAAGTAAAAAGTAAATGAAATAGATAGGGTGCGCCATTAAGTTTGTGAGTATAAAACCTAAACCTAATCCCGTAAATGTAAGAGTAAAGTAGATGAGCTTTGCTTGTTTTTCATCTACAGAAATACCTACTATACGTTTTTTTGCTTTATTAATTTTATCTGCCACCACATCATAAATGTCATTTATGACGTAACCTCCAGCAGCAATGAGGACAGTGGCTAGTATGAGAAACAATAGCCCTAACGTGCTTAGTGTGATGTCAATATCTTCTATTTGAGCAATGGCATAGCGTATGACACATTGCATAACAATTATCATAATAAGATTTTTGAATCTTATAAGGTTTAGATACTTCAACTAAGTGGTTAGGTTGTTTTAATTAAAAATACACAATATCTCGTTAATGAGCTGCTGCATCTACATTTTTCATCCAGTTGCCTTGTACTTTAAGTACTTGCTCTATCACATCTCTCACACAGCCCTGACCACCATTTTTATGTGAGATGTATTTTGAGATATCTTTTATCTCTTTTACCGCATTTTGCGGGCAGCAGGGGAGACCTGCAAATTGCATAACGGGATAGTCTGGTATATCATCACCCATATATAAAATATTTTCTGGTGCTATCTGCTTGTCTTTGAGGTACACCTCTAGGTGTTCCATCTTGTTATGAGCTCCGAGAGCAACGTCACTTATACCTAGTTTTTGAAGCCTTGAGCGCACACCCTCATCTGTGCCACCACTTATAATACATATATTATATCCAGCGTCAAGAGCTGCTTTTATTGCATAACCATCTTTTACATTCATTGTACGATGCATTTGTCCCTCTGTGGTAATATGTAGTTTACCATCTGTGAGAACACCATCTACATCAAAAATAAAGGTGGTTATGTCGTGTAAATATTCTTTATAGCTTTTTTCCATAGGTAGTGTATATTGCTTTTGTAAGGGTGTTGTAAATATCCTTGTGATCTGGGTTTTCTAGTAAATCTAGTTGCTTGTTTATGACTTCCTTGTCACCTCTTTTTGCTGGGCCCGTTTGACTATTTGTAGGGCCATTTTCTAAAGCCTTTTGTGCAGTTTTTAAAATAAGTGGGTGCAAGGTTTTTACATCTACCTCATATTGGTCGCAGATATCTTGAGCAACGGTATAGCAGTGGTTTGTAAAATTATTTGCAAACACGGCAGCGAGATGGAGCTGTCTTCTTTGTGCACTGTTTATTACTTGTACTGTATCAGAAATCATACTGGCTAGCTCGCGTAGCGTTTTTTCGTCTTCGTCATTTTCTGCCTCTACTAGAATTGGTATTTCGGCAAAGTGCAAAGAGACATCGTCTTTAGAAAAACTTTGGAGTGGATAGAAAACTCCTTTTTTATGCTTTCGCGAAAGCGTACTCATAGCCGTATATCCAGAGGTATGTACCACAAGTGTGTTGTCAAAAGGTATTTGCTCAGATACCTGTGCAATCATATCATCACTTACTGCGATAATCGTAACATCTGCAGCTGTCAGGTTATTTATAGTTACGGTATGGCGCGCCATATGCTTAAAGGGCTCAAGGCTGGCTTGTGATCTCCCTGCCACTTGCATTACAACGGCGTTGTTTTGTGCACCTAGTGCCTTTGCAAGATGCCAGGCCACGTTGCCTGTACCCACAATGTTTACTTCAATCATACTAGCAAAAATAGGCTTTTTTAAAACTGTTGAGCTTTCATATTTTATGAATCATTGTGCTAAGGTTTTTAGCTGCTCGTGGGTTATCTTTGCAGTCGTAAAAATTTGCCTGAATTATGCAAAAGAAAATTGCTTCTATTTTATTCTCCACACGCTTAATGGGGATTCTCTTTATAGCCTACTTTGTTGCAATGGCAGTAGGAACGTTTTTAGACCAAGGTCAAGAAACGTCACCTACACCATACTCAAGATACTGGATTTATGATGCGTGGTGGTTTACTCTTATACACATCTTATTTGTTGTGAACTTTATAGGGAATATATTCAGGTACAAACTACTGCGCAAAGAGAAGATAACTACACTTATTTTTCACCTTTCTTTTGTGCTTATCTTAATAGGAGCGGGTATTACAAGATATATAAGTTATGAAGGGGTGATGCCTATAGAAGAGGGTGCCTCAGAAAATTCTTTTTTAAGCGAGAAAACGTATCTAGAAGTTTTTATAGATGGTGAGCAAAATGGACAGCCTATGCGTCGCGCTGTAGAAAAAGAACTCTCACTCTCACCAAGGCTAAACAATGACTTTACGTGGACAGAAGATTTTGTGCACGATACAAATAACAGAAGTGATAAGACCACATTTACATTTGATTTTAACAAATTTATAGATGGAGCACAAGATGGTTTTGTAGAAGATGAAAATGGATTATGGCATCTTAAAATAGTTGAGACCGGTACAGATAACCAGCGTCACGAGCACTTTCTAGTAGAAGGTGAGTTAGTAAACATACACAATGTACTCTATGCTTTTAATAAACCTACAGATGGTGCAATAAACATAGGTTTTGATGGAGAAAACTACACTTTTAAGTCACCATTTGCAGGTTCTGTAACTGTAATGGCAACACAAGATGAGAGCGAAGTGCCAGAAGATGTAGCGCAGCCACTTAAACTGCGAGCACTATACAACCTAGGAGGTAAGTTACTTGTGATACCAGACCAGGCTATACGCGGTCGTACTGGTATTGTTGCAAAGGAGGTAAAAGAAAAAAATCAAGAAGATGCACTCTTTGTAGATGTAACCGTAAACGGAGAGACTAAGACGGTAGGGTTACTAGGCGGTCGAGGTTATAGCAATGATAAAAAGCAAATAGAAGTAGGTGGGCACAAAGTTTATCTAGCATACGGTAGTAAGGCTATGCCGCTACCATTTTCTATAAAGCTTAATGAATTTATAGCGAGAAGGTACCCTGGTACACAAAACGTATACTCTTCTTTTGAGAGTAAAATTACTGTAGAAGATACAGAAGAAAGTTTTGATTACGACATTTATATGAATCACGTACTAGACCACAAGGGTTTCAGGTTTTTTCAGGCGAGTTTCTTTCCAGATGAGTCTGGTACCATACTTTCTGTAAGTCACGATTTCTGGGGTACCTGGGTGACATATATAGGTTATTTTTTATTGTATATAGGTATGATGATGATATTATTTGATAAGGGGTCACGTTTTGGTGAGCTCAAAAGACGTCTTGATAAAGTAAAACTTAAGAAGTCTAAGCTTATGATGATTGTGTTTTTGATCGCTTTCGCGAAAGCAGGATACGCACAAGAAGATATATCTAATCAAACTACCGAAGTAAGTAACGGAAACGTAGTTGTACAAGATTCCGTTTCTGTGACTGGCGAAAACATAGGTGATATACTTGGTCTAGAAGGTCATACCGGACCACAGCACGAGCAGCGTATGCCTTCTCAAGAAGAGATTAAAAAACTCATCGTTGAGAATGCCATACCTTTAGAACACGCAGAAAAATTTGGACGTCTTATCATACAAGAAGACGGGCGTATGATGCCTATTAATACATACTCAAGTATGCTATTACGTAAGTTAAGTAGAAGCGATACTTATGAAGGGCTTACGGCAGACCAAGTAATGCTTTCTATGATGGAAAATCCACAGATATGGAGCTTTGCAGAGATTATTTACTTACCTAAGGGTAACGATAGTTTACGTAATGTGATAGGAGTACCGTCAGACAGGAAGTACTTTAAACAAATGGATTTCTTTACTTCAGATTTCAAGTATAAGCTTTCTCCATTTTTGCCAGATGCTTATGCAGAGGCAAACCCGACTAAAATATCAAAGGAGTTTATAGACGTCTCTGAGCGTATGAATCTTCTTGATAGAACGCTTGTAAAAGAGGTATTAAGAATCTTTCCAAAACCTGATGATTCAAATAATACTTGGATATCACCTATTCAAGTTAAAGATGTACCCTATAAGGCGACAGACTCTGTAATAGCAAATCAAATTTTTCCAGCATATTTATTAAGCCTAAAAAAAGGAAGACTAAGCGGTGACTACTCAGACGCAGATAAGGTATTGCAGGGTATAGAAAAATTTCAACGTAGTCACAGTAATGATATTATGCCTTCTGTAGAGAAGCGTGATGCAGAGATTTTTTATAATAAATATGATGTTTTTACAAAACTGTACTGGATGTATATGCTGGCTGCAGTTTTTATGATGGTATTTGTAATAGTAGCTATTTTTAAGCCTAATAAGTTCGTTAGTGTAATGACTAAGCTTGGAGCTGCAGCTATTGTTGTGCTCTTTATCGTTCATACTATAGGTTTAATATGGAGATGGTATATCGCTGGGCACGCACCGTGGAGTAATGCGTATGAGTCTGTACTTTATGTGGGATGGGCAACAGTTTTCTTTGGTCTTGCCTTCGGGAGAAAGAGTCAACTTACTATAGCCAGTACCGCATTTGTAGGTGCTTTTATACTTTGGGCAGCCTCAATGAACTGGATGAATCCAGAGATTGAAAATTTACAAGCTGTATTAGATAGTTACTGGTTAATGATTCATACTGCTGTAATTGTAGCAAGTTATGGTCCTTTTACACTTGGAGCTATTCTGGGTATTGTTTCATTACTCCTTATGATATTTACTACAGATAAAAACCGAGAAAAGATGGATCTCAACATTAAGGAGATTACTATTATTAATGAGCTTGCTCTTACCGTAGGGATGGTGTTACTAGCGATAGGTACTTTTTTAGGAGGGCAATGGGCAAATGAAAGCTGGGGACGTTACTGGGGATGGGACCCAAAAGAGACTTGGGCGCTTATCTCACTTATCGTATATGCATTTGTGATACATATGCGTTTAATACCAGGTTTACGCAGTAAATGGCTGTTTAACTTTGTATCTATCATCTCATTAGGAAGTATACTCTTTACTTACTTTGGGGTAAACTATTACCTCTCAGGATTACACTCTTACCAAAGCGGTGGAGAGATAGCAGATCAAAAAATTCTAATCACAGCAGCAGTTCTTACGGTCTTTGGCGCTATATCTTACATACAGTATAGAAAACACTATGTCAAAAAGAAATCTGCTTAAAAAGCAAGATTTTGTAAATCACTAGAAGTCTCTAAACCAAGTTTGGTATAGAGGCTTTTTGTTACCTGGTTTAATCGATCTGTAGTAAGGTCATATTTTGAAGCGATAGCTTCATTACTTAATCCCTCGGCAATGTCATCTAGTATTTTTACCTCTATATTTTCTAGCTTAAACTGGTAAATAAGAGACTCCAGATAATCATCATCTGTTTCTTGTATATTTCTATAGGTATTTAATTCTTTGAGTTCTTCTACATACCTTTTTATTTTATGCTTCATTATTACGCCCGTAGTTTGTATCCCATAGAAAGAGAGTAATAAGAGTACGGCGATTAGTGTAAAGTTTAGCAAAGCAATTCCTGCTCCGTCAAAAGTACTGCGTTCAAGTAGTGTGATTCCTAATAAATGAAATACAAATACATTCACTAAGAAAAATAGGTTTACAGAGTAAATTAAAAATAATACATAGCGCTTAGGTCCTTTTGCAATTCTTAATATAAGTATCCAGAGAAGAGCAGTTGCTAGAATAGAGCAAGAGTTTATGAGGATAAGCCCCCATAGCATTTCTGTAAAAATAAAAAAGAATAATGAAAAGGTGGAAATCGCTACTATTGAGAAAATAGACCACTTAATCCATTGCTGGTTGCTGCGTAATTTTAAATAGAAAACCATAAAGAACATTGCCATAAGCCCTACAGAGTAGTGTCCTAAAGCTTCTAAGTAAAATGTATTACCAATATTGATACCTAAAAAGTTGAGAATATTGTCTTGTGCAATAACGCTCAAAAGAATACCGGAAATGATAAAAGCAAAGAATATAAACTTTGTATTCTTTACGATAAAGAAAAAGATGAGTGTTGCGATAAGTAGTGCGATACTTGTTCCATAAAAGAAGCCTATACCCAACATATTTACACGATCATTTTTTGCATAGACACCTTCATTAGAAATCGTGATGGGGAAAAATGCCTCTAGTGGAAAGTCACCCTTTAGATAAAGAGGGAAGCTGTGTAAATCTTTACTTATAAAGTAAGAAGGAAATCTTGTGTCCTTCATAATAGGTACAAGAGTACCATTATTATCATATAACTCTAACGTAGTTACGTGAGAAGTTTGTAGCTCTAATATCGCTCTAGGTTGAGAGATATTATTTATTTTAAACCAGTAAGTACCATTATCTACTCCTAAGTTTTCTGAATGCAACTCTGTAAATTCCGCACGTTTTACACTTGTAATGGTGTGCGTTCCAGAAGCATCCTTAAGATGATAAATGGTCTCTGGTGGTAGGCTCACACTGCATAGCAGGAAGCCTAAGAGAACCAATAGTAGTTTCATTTATTATGATTTGGGATGGTAAATATATGTTAAACTACTAATAAAAACAAGTTAATCGATGAATTTGTGCATTTCATCGATTAACTTAAGTATTTGGTATAAGAATTACACCATATCTTCAGGTCGTACCCACTCGTCAAATTCTTCGGCAGTTACGTATCCTAGATTTACAGCTTCTGTTTTTAATGTTGTACCATTTTTATGTGCTGTATTTGCTATTTCGGCAGCTTTATAGTATCCTATTTTTGTATTTAAAGCAGTTACTAGCATTAATGAGTTATCTAGTAATTCTTTAATTCTAGATTCGTTTGGCTCAATACCTGAAGCACAGTGCTCAGAAAAAGAAACACAAGCATCACCTATAAGTTGTGCAGATTGTAAAAGGTTAGAAGCCATCATAGGTTTAAATACATTAAGCTCGTAGTGTCCCTGCATACCACCTACACCTATAGCCACATCATTACCCATAACTTGCGCACAAACCATTGTAAGTGCTTCACATTGTGTAGGGTTTACTTTTCCTGGCATAATAGAAGATCCTGGCTCATTTGCCGGGATACTTATCTCACCTATACCACTACGTGGTCCAGATGCCATAAGGCGTATATCATTAGCAATCTTATTAAGAGATACCGCAAGTTGTTTTAACGCACCGTGAGTTTCAACGATTGCATCGTGAGCAGCAAGTGCTTCAAACTTATTATCTGCCGTACGGAACGGGTGACCAGAAAACTCTGCCATATACTCAGAGACACGCTTCGCATATCCTTTAGGAGTATTAAGACCAGTACCTACAGCTGTTCCTCCTAGAGCAAGCTCTGCAAGGTGGTCTAATGTATTTTCTAAAGCTTTAAGTCCGTGATCTAGTTGTGATACGTATCCAGAAAACTCTTGACCTAGTGTAAGGGGAGTGGCATCCATAAGGTGGGTACGACCTATTTTTACCACGCTTTTAAAGGCATCTGCTTTCGCTTTAAGCGTATCACGTAATGTGCGTACTCCCGGTATTGTGTTCTCTACAATCTTTTTATAACCTGCGATGTGCATTCCCGTAGGGAACGTATCGTTAGAAGATTGTGATTTATTTACATCATCATTAGGCGCAAGTGTTTTATCACCTTCACCTATTGTTTTTCCTGCAAGTTGGTGTGCTCTATTTGCAATCACCTCATTTACATTCATATTACTTTGTGTTCCAGATCCAGTTTGCCAGATTACTAGTGGGAACTGGTCATCGTGCATACCTGTAAGTATCTCATCACATACAGCAGCGATAAGATCTCTCTTTTCAACCGGTAATACACCTAGCTCACAGTTTGTATAAGCAGCTGCTTTTTTAAGAATCGCAAAGCCGTGTACCACTTCAATAGGCATAGAGCCAGGAGCTCCTATTTTAAAGTTATTGCGAGAGCGCTCAGTTTGTGCTCCCCATAATTTATCTGCGGGTACTTTTACCTCGCCCATTGTATCTTTTTCGATTCTATATTCCATTGTGATTATGTTAGAAATTAGGAAGACAAATTTAAACATTTGGCTTCATTTTGCATCGTTGATAAGGTGTCAATAAATCTATTTTTTCTCTTGTGTGACATATATATTATCAAGTATCTTTGCTACAAATTAGAAAAGACACCATCCTATGTTCGATTTTGACCAATATTTAGGTTTTCTCGCATTTTTAACCATCCTTACTATAGGGTTTTGGTTAATGATTTTCCTTCTTACTTTTGTAATACCTTACTGGGTAGGAGGTTCATTTATTGAATTTATGAAAGAAAAAAGAGAAGAACGTAAGCTTAAGAGAGAGCAAGAGAACAACTAGTATCTCTCGCTTTTACGATATGTAGCCTCTTGCAATTACTGTAGGAGGTTTTTTTATGCGCTTTCGCGAAAGCGTACTCATACCCACAAAAAAAAGAGCCTCTTCGGAGGCTCTTTTTATATTTATAATGTTTTGTGATTATTGCTTCACCTTTGTAAGGTCTACCTCATTACCATCTTTGTCAAGCATTTTTACCTCATCAAAGCCCATATCTTTAAACTGAGCAAACTGCGTGGCAGCATCACCTACTACTAGGTATGCCATCTTGTTTTCATCAAGATATTTATTTGCTAGTGCTTTGTGCTGGTCAAGTGTCATATTTCTAATAACATCTTCTTCCTTCTCAATATAATCTGTTGGAAGGTCGTAAGCGCTACGCTCTTGAAGCATTCCTAGAAGGGCAAACTGCGTCTCAAAGCGGCGTGCATTAGATTTGATAAGGGCATTTTTTGTAAAGTCAAGGTCATCTTGTGAGATACCTTCTTTATATGCCTTGATCTGGTCTCTAAAAATCTCAACAGATTCTCCTGTCGTATTAGTACGTACGCTAGATGATGCTGTAAATGTACCTGGTATTTTTGATCCATTAAAGTAAGTACGTGCTCCATAGGTATATCCTTTTTCTTCACGTAAAATAAGATTTACAGCTCCAGAGAAAGATCCTCCTAGTTTATAGTTCATTACCTCTGCAGGGTAGAAATCCTTGTCTGTACGAGCCATCCCGATATAACCTATATTTATTACAGATTGCTTTGCATTAGGAATGTCTACAAATAGGAGTGAAGACTTATCTCTATTATTCGCCACTGGATACTCTGGTATGGTAACTTCTTTTGCTTCCCACTTAGACTCAAGGTCACTTAGGGCTGCAAGGGCATCGCTCTTATCTATTTTACCTACTATATGAAAACGGCTCACAGATGGTGAGAAGTTATTTGCGTAAAAATCTTTAAGATCTTGCATTGTAATTGCTTCTACAGAAGCTACAGTACCGCTAGTAGGGTATGAGAAGATATGATCTTCACCATAAAGCACTTTGTTATATACGTTACTTGCCACCGCATTAGGGTTTGCAGAGCGACGTTTAATGCTGTTTATAGTAGCTGTTTTGATACGACCTAGTTCTTCTTCATCCCAGCGTGGCTCAAACAGAATTTCTTCTACTAGATCCATAGTTGCGGCAAAATTTCGCGTAAGCGTGTTACCTTGTATTGTAATAGCCTCACGTGAAGTGTACATATTAATACTTGCTCCCAGTATCTCGATAGCTTCTTCAAGTTCTTCTGGAGTTTTATTTGCAGTACCTTCCATCATAATATCTGTCATAAGGTTTGCAACTCCATTCTTTTCCATACTATCTAGTAGATGACCTCCTTCTATAACTAGGTTAAAGTTTACGGTAGGAATCTCGTTTTGAGAAATACCATATACATCTATTCCGTTAGACAGCTCTGCTTCCCAAGATTCTGGAATACTTAGTTTTGGCGCATCTCCTACTACTGGTGGCGTAGAACGATCTATTTTTGAAGGTGTTTTTACAATTTCCTTTGCTTCATCTTCTACAACCTTAGTAACATTCTCTGTGATTTCTTCTTCTACCACCTCTGCTTTTACAGAGTTTTCTACGATGAGATCCATCTGTCCTTTAGGCACAAAACTAGTTTGTACAAAAGGCTTGCCTTTTATGTAGGTGTTATAAACACGCATTACATCTTCTTTTGTAACGGCTTTTATATTTTCTATATCTTTTTCTATAAAGTCTGGCTCGCCAGCAAATACATTGTAACTCGCTAGTTGAAACGCTTTACCATTTACACTACTTATACCATTGTAAAACTGAGTTTCAAGCCCTGCTTTAATGCGCTCTACATCTTTATCTGTAACGCCTTCTGCCTCAAACTTTGCAATAGCTTCATCTATCGCAGCCTCTACTTGGTCTAGATCTACACCGCTATTTGCCGTGATGATGATATGAAACTCACCCGCAATCTCTTGACTATTATTATATGCAATTGTTCTTGAGGTCAGGTCTTTATCTTTTACTAGCACTTTATATAAAGGTGCTTTTTTACCACTTGAGATAATTTCTGCAAGAAAGTCTAGCGCATATGCATCGTCTGTATACTGCTGCACTGTAGGGTAAACACGGTGTAGTTGTGGTGCTTGTGCAAAGTTATCTTCGTGGTAAAGCTTCTTTGTTTCTGCGATAGTTACTGGTTGTGCTTCAAGCGGTGCAACCTCTTGACGTTTTTTAATCTCACCAAAGTACTTTTCAATAAGCGCCTTTGCATCTGTGGTTTTAAAATCTCCTGCTAGTACGAGTGTCGCATTGTTAGGACCATAAAACTTGTCATAAAACTCACGTACATCATCTACCGTAGCATTTTGTAAATCTTCTAGCTCGCCTATAACTTGCCAGTTATATGGGTGACCTTCTGGATAGATGTTTTTATCAAGTACCCAACTTGTATGCCCATAAGGATTGTTATCTACACGTTGTCTTTTTTCGTTTTGAACAACCTCTTGCTGGTTTTCAAAAGCACTCTCTGTTACCGTATTAATTAAGAATCCCATACGGTCAGACTCTAGCCATAAAATAGTCTCAAGTGCATTATTTGGTACCGTTTCATAATAGATTGTACCATCTTTCCAGGTACCACCATTAAGGGTTCCTCCGGCGTCTTGTACCGTTTTAAAGAATGAGTCTTGTGGCACATTTTCAGACTCTTGAAATAGCATATGCTCAAATAGGTGAGCAAAACCGGTGCGTCCTGTTTTCTCGCGGTTAGAACCTACCGCATACTGTATCGCGAGTGATACAATAGGGTCACTACTATCTTGATGTAAGATCACGTCTAGACCATTCTCCAGCTCGTACTTCTCATAATCAATAGATAGTTTTGCATCCTCTACTACGGAGGTATCTTTATTACCCTCGCAAGAAGTACATAAGAGAGCAGTTACCATCACGGCAACGGCAATCATTTTAAAACTGTTTGATTTGATCATTTTTAGTGTTTTTTGATAATCCTCTAAGATAATAAGTAAGTAGGTGTCGTTTCTTAATAAAATGTTAAAGAGTTAACAGTGTGGTTGTTAATTACGCTTTCGCGAAAGCAAAAAAAAAGGGAGATCGATGTACACGATCACCCTTTAGTAATGATTTATTGGTTTCTAATTATGCAGTCTCTTCGAGAGATTTTGTATTAGAAGCTATGGTAGCTAGATTGTATACTACTAGACCAAAACCAATTTTGTTAATAGCGTCACCTAGGTTATAAACTACATCTAGAGATAATCCTCCAAAGAAGCCTTCATACCATCCCGGTGTTCCAGCCATATACCCTATAGGGTAAATTGCCCATCCCACAAGTACAAACCAACATAGGGTTTTGTGCGCGCTTAGTACAGCTCCACCTGCTTTTACAGCAAGCTTTTTTGCGCTTCCTAGCCAGATGTCATAAACAATTACAAAGTAAGCCGCTCCAGAGATTAATCCCCATAGCCACGCATTATCTCTGTCTACAGCCTCACCTATGTATCCGGTTACTAGCATTACCACAGATAAGAAAATAAGTCTCCACATAAGTGACTTTTTAGCCCCTGCAACTTTTAGTATTAGGAAAAACTCAACACACATAAGTGGTACTGTAAGAACCCAGTCTACATACCTAAAAAATGTAGGTGACTCAGCATTTGCTTGCCAGTAATCGCGCATATACCAATAATGGACGGCGGCAATAAATGTAATCAAGCCCGACACTAGAATGGAGGTTCTCCATTTACGGTCAAAGCTGTTCATAGATAAAAAGAAAAAGGCAGCTGCGGCCATCATAGCCATAGCTCCTACAAAAAACGTGAATGCAACATAATCATCTGATGCAATCTTGTCAAGTGCAGTAGTTAAGAGTAATAAATTCATAGCAATTATTTTTTTGTTTAACTAAAGTTAATAATAATTAAACAAATTATCTTAAAAACTATTATTAAATATTTAATTTTATATCGTGAAAAATATCAGAATCGTAATAACTTTCTTCCTTTTATGGTTAAGTATTCAATTTAACTCAACAATAGAAGATATAATCGCATATGTAGCCATCTTTACATTAGGCCTTGTGCACGGAGCAAATGATATTAAGTTATTAGAAAAAAACGTGTCTTCGTCTCCTAATTATAAATATGTCATATTAGGGCGCTACGTACTTATTGTACTTGCTATTGCTATCTTATTCTATGTGATACCCAGCCTTGCTCTTATTCTTTTTATACTAGTGAGTGGTTTTCATTTTGGTGAAGAGCATTGGGATAAGCTTATCGTTACAAAAGATAAGGGGCATTATTTGTTTTATACAGCATATGGTCTCCTTATTTTATTCCTTATATTTTATCTTAATAGCGATGAGACTACAGAGATCATAGCTATCATCACAGGGTTTACCTTAGATAGCTACTATTACCTAGTGGGACTAATATTTTTTGCTATCATAACTATCGCTTCGTTTATGATAGGTAGAGTGCAAATGAACGCTGTAAGCTCCATACTAGAAGAGTTTGTGCACCTCATTATACTCGCAATCGTGTTTAAAATGGCAACTTTACTATTATCATTTGCTTTATATTTTGTGGTTTGGCACGCCATTCCTTCTATGAAAAGCCAGATTATCTATCTATACGGTAATACGAGCCAAAAATCAATTGTAAGGTATCTCAAGTCTTCGCTAGCATATTGGTTAATAGCCATTACTAGCATATCAATATTTTATTATTACGTAGGTGATAAGACCTATCTTTTTAATGCCATATTCTTTGCATTTTTGGCTGCTATTACATTTCCTCACGTCTGGATTATTAATTCATTACGCAAGTAGCGGTTACAGTACAGATCCTCGTAGCTTGCTTAAAAATGTATCATATCGTCTGTAATATTATAGATAACTTTGATTATTAATTATAGCATTCACTAGCGCTGGCTATCACAACGAGTAGAGGAGGTAGTTGCTGTAGGATATATGAAAATTAGTAAATGAAAAAGATAAAAAAACCACTCATCGCCATATTCATCATTGCAAACTTATATGCCATCCTTTGTGGCGGACTGTATTTTTTTCAAGACAACCTCATTTTTCACCCCCAGCAGTTGCCGCAGGAGTATGCTTTTGATTTTGATGGCGATTATAAGGAGGTTTGGGTAGATGCGCCAGATGGAGCTCGGCTTAATGGCTTGCACTTTACAGTTGCAAACCCAAAGGGCGTGATACTTTATCACCACGGTAATGCAGGCAGTCTCGCGCAGTGGGGGCAAATCGCCCAGCCATTTGTACAAAAGGGCTACGCGGTTATTATTATGGATTACAGGCAGTATGGAAAGAGTGGGGGAGCACTCACAGAGGCGGCGCTTTATGATGATAGTTTGCTATGGTACGCTTTCGCGAAAGCGCAATATCCCACAACCCCTATAACGAGTTACGGCAGGAGCCTGGGGACTACCTTTGCAACCTACGTGGCATCAAAGCAAGAAGTCAGTAAGCTGGTGCTTGAAACTCCTTTTTACAGTATACTAGATGAGGCGCAATCGCGCTTTTCGATTCTTCCGGTAGAGAGGTTGCTCAACTATAGATTGCCTACGTATAGCTTTATAAATGAGGTGACGGCTCCTATAACCATCATACACGGCACAGAAGACAGTGTAGTGGCTTATGAGCACGGTAAAGCCCTTTATGATAGCATTACGACAACTACAAAGACTTTTGTAACTGTACCTGGCGGTGATCACAATAACCTAAGCGAGTTTGAGGCGTATAAAAAAGCGACGGCTGCGCTTTTTGAGTAGTTAGTCATTGGTATGCTCTTTAATCCATTTTGTGATAAAGGCAAGTACCTTTGGTGCCATAGTTTGTTCTATTTCTGAGTATTCAGATAGGGCACCGGTGGTGCTTTCTTGAAAAAGGTGATTAAGATCGTCAAAGGCCACAGTTCTTGCATTCTCATTATTTCCGGCAGCAAAGGCTTCTTTTATAGCTGCGATATTTTGCTCGTAAGGAACCTGAAAATCTTTCTTACCATTGAGCGCAATAACAGGTGATTTTATAGCACTCAGGTAGCTAGCTGGTGTAGCTTTAAGGAGGCTTACTATCTCTGGGGTGGTGATTTGATCTGTAATAGCTTCTACCTGCTGTATGGGAACCATAGGTCCCAGCTTCTCTTTGAGAGCGAGATTTACAGCATCTTTAATTGCGGCATTTGTACCGTCATTTTGTATAATAACATCATAAGCATAACCTAAGAGGTCTTGACCCTGTTTGATTTGTGCTTCTGGGACGTTTAGAAGGCGCTCCATCGCTTCTTTTTGGGAAAGCATAAGTTCATTACCGGGTATACCTGGTCCTGCAAGCATAACGGTAAAAGCCACATCTGTATTTGTAGCCGCTATTTGAGGAGCGATGATACCTCCTATACTGTGACCTATAAGACCTACTTGAGAATATTTGGTTTTCTTATACTTCTTTAAATAAGCGATGGCTGCTGTGGCATCACTTGTAAACTGTGCAATACCAGCCGTTTCAAAAGTGCCTGTTGATGCACCCACGCCACGTTCGTCATAACGCAATACACCTATACCGTTACTTGATAGGTAGTCTGCAAGAACATAGTATAGCGAGTGGCCAAACATATCACCATCTCTGTTTTGTGGGCCGCTACCACTTATAATCACCGCAATAGGCGGGTTTTTTATATCCTTAGGTAAGGTAAGTGTGCCAGCAAGGGTGATATTTTCTTCCTTGTTCTTAAAAGTTACCTCTTGTACATCATAATTAAAAGGAGCTTTAGGTTGCTGTGGTCTATTAAGTACGAGCGCACCTTTTATGAGAGTAAGCGGTACGGGAAAG
Organism: Dokdonia genika; assembly: GCF_042652845.1. Taxonomy (NCBI): domain Bacteria; kingdom Pseudomonadati; phylum Bacteroidota; class Flavobacteriia; order Flavobacteriales; family Flavobacteriaceae; genus Dokdonia; species Dokdonia genika. The sequence goes on from NZ_JBHSHB010000024.1 coordinate 60,551, forward strand.
TTATTCTGTATCAAGTTACCTTGTATGCTATCATTTTTAGTCACGCCTATATAGCGCATTTTAAACTGCGGAAAGTCTACCTTAAGGGTATCGTTTGTATAGGATGTGTTTGCTGCCTTACCACCTGTAAGCCCTTGACTCGGGATGTCCATTGTGGTGTGTAGGCTATCTTGCTGCTGCGTGATGTGAAAGGCAAAGTCTATATTTTGACCTTGAAAATTTACCGTTCCCTTCCAGTCGCCTGTGACCTTTTGGGCGTGTGATATAAAGCTAGTAAAGAATGTAACGGCTAGAATGATAAGAGTCCTCATAGGTGTACTGTATATAAGTCTATGACTAAGGTAGTTGTTATTATTGTGATTTTAATGAGGGAAATACATTTTCGCGAAAGCGTAAAAAAAAGAAACCCGAGGCTCTCGCACTCGGGTTTCTAACCAACCAAAGTTGTGTTGCGTTTAATAACGCAGTGGGGGAAATGTATTACTTATACATCTTATCTTTTGGTTTTGCTTTATAGGTGATGGTTGTTACCGTATCATCTTTGTCATTATACTTTTCTGACACCATATTTCCGTCTTTGTCAAAATAGTTTACAGAGATACCCTCCTTGGTTTTCATAAGATATACGTCACCTTTTGCCAGTTTACGCATAGTTCCATACTCAGAGGTGTTGTTTTCTCGTGTTCTTTTAATAGTATATCCGTTTGGTGATTCCTCTAGGCGAAAATCTGAGTCATTATACGTATAAGTAACTTCTCGCTTCACCATTGTTTTGCCACGCTCTAGTGACTGGTTAAGTTGTCCTGCCTCACTATCTGCTAGTGAAGTAGGGGTTACCTCAGTTTCTTTTACCGTTTTATATACGGTCTCATTACCTAGTGAAGACTTTACGGTCGTTCTAGTTTTTGTGATCTTTTCTACTTTTTCTTGTGCTTGTACGGCTGTTGCGGTACATACAGCTAGTGCTGCTATGATAAGTGATTTTTTCATCGGTCTTGTTTTTTGTTTGTACAAATTTAAGATCCTTTTCTGCTTGTGATAGCCAACGGGATGGTAAGACTTTATTAAGCCTTTCCCAATATTACTGGGCTCGCAAGGCGATTAACTTAAATTAACACAAAAGTGATGCTTTCTGCGGCTCGTCGTATAAGCCACTCGGTAGATCAATAAAATAGGATTATCTTTGCACCCTAAAAATAAAGTGGAAAGAATGGTTTTCCGCTTTCGCGAAAGCGTACTACTAATACATACTATTATATGAAAGCTGGAATCGTAGGATTACCTAATGTAGGGAAGTCAACCCTTTTTAACTGTCTGTCTAATGCCAAAGCACAGAGTGCAAACTATCCTTTTTGTACTATTGAGCCTAACGTAGGTGTGGTAAATGTACCAGATAACAGGCTAGCAAAACTAGAGGAGCTCGTAAGCCCAGAACGTGTGATCCCTGCTACGGTAGAGATTGTAGATATTGCAGGTCTTGTAAAAGGGGCAAGTAAGGGAGAAGGACTAGGAAACCAATTTTTAGGAAACATACGTGAGACAGATGCGATACTGCACGTGCTACGTTGTTTTGATAATGATAATATTGTGCACGTAGACGGGAGTGTAGACCCTATACGTGATAAGGAAACGATAGATATAGAGCTACAACTCAAAGATCTTGAAACAGCCGAAAAGAAACTAGAAAAAGTAAAACGTGCCGCTCGTACGGGTAATAAAGAAGCCCAGGCAGAAGAAGCAGCTTTACTTAAAATAAAAGAAGGTCTAGAAGCAGGTATCTCTGTACGTGCGATAGATATAGATGAAGATACACGCGAGGAGTTTGTAAAGCCTTTACAGTTTATTACAGACAAGCCAGTAATGTACGTATGTAATGTAGACGAAGATGCTGCTGTAGCTGGTAACGAGTATGTAAACAAGGTACGTGAGGCTGTAAAAGATGAAAATGCAGAGGTGATTGTACTTGCCGTAGGTACTGAGGCAGATATTACAGAGCTAGATGATTATGAGGAGCGCCAGATGTTTCTTGCAGATATAGGTCTTGAGGAGCCAGGAAGCGCCGTATTAATACGCGGAGCTTACAAGCTACTTAACCAGCAAACGTATTTTACAGCAGGAGTAAAAGAAGTACGTGCCTGGACGGTAAACATAGGAGCAACGGCACCACAAGCTGCCGGAGTGATACACACAGATTTTGAAAAAGGATTTATACGTGCAGAAGTAATTAAGTATGATGACTTTGTGGAGTACGGTAGTGAGGCAAAGGTACGTGAGGCTGGTAAGCTAGGCGTGCAGGGTAAAGATTATGTCGTAAATGATGGTGATGTGATGCATTTCTTATTTAACGTATAATCACTACTATATATAGTATCAAAAAGCCTTTCTCAGTAATGAGAAAGGCTTTTTTTATGGGATGAACTCTTTAGTAGGTGAGCATCTCTACGGTGTTAAGTAACCTTGCGATTTTATCTGAGGTAGAGGAGACCACTGCGTGCTTTTTTACATAGGTTTTTATGTCATTAAGGGCATCGCTGTCCTCTATGGTGAGAAAACGCGAACTGTACGATGTAAATACGGGATCGCTACCCTCTTTATGTATCACTTCAAAAATGCTGTGATGCCTCGGGTCTTTTTTAATTCTATTCTCATAAAGGTCTGTAAGATATGCCTCATCACCTTCTAGCACTTGAAAAAAATTACCCATAGTATGCAGCAAGATACCACAGATGCCTTTTTTATTGTTTTGGGCATAGGTGTGATCAAAGATCTCTTGTATTTGGGTTTCTGTAAGATGTGGTGACACTTTGCTTAAATAACAGATGGTGTACATTGTATGTTGGGTTTGATTGGCTTTATAAAAATAATAGTAAATAATTTATTTGTCTTACATATTTTAAAAATAGGTAAACAAAATTTCTAATTCCTTTATAGTGAGTAGGCTATGTATACTGTAGATAGTGGTGTGTTGAGGGGTGTGCAATTATTTTCAAAAAAACTCATTAAAAGGTTTTGGTAATTAAAAAAGCGCTGTATATTTGCACCCGCAATCAAGCAGATAGCTTGGTGAGACACTCAAGGAGAAATGGCAGAGTGGTCGAATGCGGCAGTCTTGAAAACTGTTGAGGGTCACACCTCCGGGGGTTCGAATCCCTCTTTCTCCGCAAAATGCCCCGTTATCGCAATGATGACGGGGTTTTGTGTTTTATGGTGCTAAATTAGGTGCTAAAACGCTAGTTTTCTATGAAAGAAAAAAAATAGAATTTGCGTGCTTAAAAGGTGGTGTTACTCAAAGTTAAGTAACTCAAAAAAAAATAACTAATAAAACATCTTACCTACCTACCTAAAAAAATAATTATTCTTTTTGTGTTAGAGTTGATGCTTAATTAATTTTTTATTTTTCAAATTACCTATAGTAGAATAATAAGTTTAAAATAAACTCCTATTTATTAACCAATCGGTTCTCTTCATAGAAGTGGCGATGATTACTGTAACTTGATGCATAGAAATATTAAATGGAGTAGGACCTATAAACTCTGGTTATAAGAGATCACTTTATTCAAATCCTCTTCTAGTTTTAGTTTCCAGTCTGCTTGATTCTTAAATGAAGATCCTATAAAGGAAACTTGATAAGAAAATACCTTAATTGTTTTATTGCTAAACTCATCAACTACTTCAATGGGTTCTAGAGCTCTGTAACCGGGGTTTAAGATGTGATCTGGGTATAATAATATAATATGGTCACATTGTAGTCTTATGGCGTAAGCGACCATTTGATATAAATCATTTTGACTTATGCCGTTTTTAGGATCGTTACCGCTTAGTTTGAGCATTTTGTATTTTGTATCTGCAATAATACGCTTGCCATTAACCTCTAGAATTAAATCTGGTTTGAGTTTAAAGTTCTTAGATTGATCAAGAGATATTTGTCCGCTTTGAGCTTTTGCAGTGACCTCGTGAAGCTCTTTATCTATAAATCCAAAAATGAAATCCTCAAATATATATTCCATAGGGATGAGGAAGGCAAAGAGTTGCAGAGCGTCCTTATAATTATAGGAGACACAATTTTCTAAAAACAAAACACAGTAGTCCCTTATAGTTTCAAACTCTTTAAACATTGGGTTGAACTGTATATTTCTACAAGCGCTAGCGCTCATAGTCTCATCAGATACTTCGTCAAGTACAAAAAGAATCTCTCTAAGATTATTTTTAGACTGTCTGTCTTTTGTAACAGAAAATAGTAATGTGGCTACATACTTAATGCATCTATTAAACTGATTGTCCATTTCAAAACTATCATAGATACAAGATAACTTGTGGAAGTTTGCTCGTGACAAATTTTCGTTTGTATAGCGAGTGAAATCAATACGACCTTTTACAAATTGTTCTTCTCTGTGTATTTCAACATAGCGTTGATACATTGCATTATTGAGTAGCTCTTTCGTGTATTTACTAAATAGGTAAATGAGTATTTCAAAAAAGTCATTTTTTTCACCAGAGAGACCCGTCTTATAATTCGGAAATCTTAGTTTACGACAATAGCTAAGCCACCAGAAAATATTGGAGTTAATATGCCTTAATGCTTCTTGGTCATAATTCTTTTTTGGGTCATAAAAGATCTTTGGAAGTAAATTTATGACATCACCTTTGTAATGTATAACCCCAACATACTTATTAGACTTTAGCTCTTTATGCTTACGTAAAAATTGTAAAAAGCGTTGGCTTTCAATAATCTCTTCTTCATTTTCTGTAATGCTATTAAAGTAGCTAGATTTCTCTCTCTTACCCCAGATCTCATCAAGAAAGAATTCTAGGTTTTCATATTCGCTTTCGCGAAAGCGTTCTTTATTTTGATATTCAAATAAATTAAGCATCGGCTACTTCATTAAGAAGTTTTAATGGCCAGCCGCCCACTTCTAGTCCTGCTTCTTTTAAGATAGACTTGACTTCATCTTCATCATTCATAAAGTATTCCAGTAATAGTGGTATAACTTTATTATTTATAGTTGACGATAGCTTGAAGTTGTTACCCATAAAATAGGAGTGTCCTACCGTAAAGTCTCTAGTTTTAAGGTGCGTGATTTGCTCATTGATTTTATTGAGTACATCTGCTCTTTGTACACCAGAAATAGTACTGTCTGGATACATAGGTATAAATTCAAAACGTCTACGTAGCGCTATATCTAGCAGTGCAATAGATTTATCTGCCGTGTTCATAGTACCTATAATATGTAAATTAGAGGGTACTATAAAGCGTTCTCCAGAAGGTAGGGTACAGGTAAGAGGCACATCTCCGTGTGAACGTTTATCTGGTTCAATAAGTGTTATAAGTTCACCAAATACTCTTGAGATGTTTGCGCGGTTAATCTCATCTATAATGATCACGTATGATGGAACGTCTTGACTTGATACAGATTTTAATAGGTTTAAGTCTATATCTTTAAGAGCTTCTTTTTGTTGTTCATAATCAAACTCTTCGTACTTAAGTTCTGCAATTTTATCTTCATTACTAATATGGATATCTTGATTACTTTCTAAAGTTTTCTTGAGGGCAATTATCTCTCTCAAAGCCACATAGTATACGGTAGAGTTACTACCTCCGATGGCGTTTCTAATGTCGTTATTAATATTTGTTATCTTATCTATATCATCATATGCCTGGTAGAGCTTCGTTAATCTCTTTTCTGATACAACATAAGATTGCCCACCTTCAAAGTGTTTAAAACGTAAATTGTTGTTTGAAATAGCATCTAGAATCACCGTATTACCCGTTATTGTCTCAAACGACTGTCCAGACTTAAGCGTCTTTAGAAAGGCCTTATAAACGTCTGAAAAGGGGAGTACTTGTGGCTCTTCTAGTGATGATTGTAGTTCTCTTTCTTTATAGACTCTATAAAATTCAAATAAGGCTTTTGTGGCAATTTTTTTGAATATTCCGTCTGTACGCTCAAAACTAAGTGCCTGGTTTGTTACATCAGGTCGTAGGCCTTGTATAAAGTCTTCATAACTATAGTTTTGATGAAAGGTGATAAACTCTATACGCTCGCCTAGATTTTCTTGAAATATAGCTTTGGCAGTAGCATAATTATCTATGGCTTGTCCTTGGATAATACTTGCTGCTTCAGAGATGGTACGATAGGTCTTTCCTGTACCTGGAGGACCGTAAAAAAGTTGATTAAGTGGTGCTACCATAGTTTTTTTTGCTTTCGCGAAAGCGGTATTAGAAAAATCAATTTGTGGAAAGAGTCGTTTTCTATAATCTAAATCAAGAATAGATTTCTCAAAAGAGAGGTTGTTATACTTGTCAAACGAAGATTTTGTAGTACGTTGAAATTCTAAATCTATAGCTCGAATACAATCATCTAGATTCTTAAATGCGATGTTAGGATCACTAAACCTTGTATAGTAGGGTAGTGGGTTACCACCATTAAACTGAGTTGTGTTCTCGTTAATACTTTTGGTAGTAATAATCCCAAACTTGCCTCTTGAAGACTTAAGGAAAAGGGTCCAGCAATAACGCTGTCCTATTGTTAGAGAAAGTCTTTTATCTCGCACATTATTGACAATTCGTGTATCGTTGTATTGCATATTAAAATGTGCTGTGATACGATCTCTTATTGTAAAATATGCTACTAGGTCTTCGTCGTTATATTTCTTTGCAGCTTTTACAAACTCCTCTTGATCGTTTATAAAATTTTCAAAGTAGGTATACTCTTCTTGAGTAGCAGTAAAGTTTGTTCCTTGATTACCTGCTTTTAAATTTTTAACTTCATCTACGTGCTCTAAGTCTTTGCTTAGTAGCGGTATATCTGCATTGTAATGGGTAATCTCAAGTTGAACTCTATCTACTGTTTCATTACCCTCTTGCGGGGTAATGTAATGACGCATTTCAAAAGGTGCTTCTTCAAGTTTACCTACTTCTGAGGTTACTTCTGCTAGTGCATAACAACCTGCTTGATCTCCCGTTTGCCATATGATTACCTTGTCACCAGGCTTTATTTTGTCCTTATGAGCGGCTACTTTCCAGCTTTTAAGATGTCCAGCCTTAAGAGCATTTGTAATATTGTAGATTTTAGGATTGCCTTGGAAGATCCAGTAGTTAGTATCAGATTTGAAAACTTCCTTTAGAAATTTGAAATAATTATTTTTTCCAATTACTGCTTTAGGTATTCCACTACTATTCTTTTCATCGTAGGCTACGAATTCAATATTTTTCTGTCTTTCTCTCTTACTTAGTATGAATTTAATTTTTTCAATATGCTTATCTACGGCTCCCTCGTTTATTAAAAAGAGATCAATTTTATCGAAGTAACTATCTATTTCTATAAGTCGGTCTTCTATATCTTGTGATGTTTTTCCTAAATATTGTCGATATGAATCAGTAACATTACTATAAAGCCACTCGGCAAAATCTTTAATGACATTCCTCCTTTTATTACTATTTTTCTTATTCTCAGAATATAGCCAAGATTCGTAGGAGAGTTCAGGAAATGATTTATCTGTCTTTTCTCTTATTTGTCCTAGAATAGATAGATACTCTTCTAGGGTTTCAAACTCGGGATCTATACCAAAAACTTCTTTTATGAATGGTTTAGATGGACCGTTTAAAGGAAAGTAGGAGAGGGGCTTTACCGTAAATAAAGATTCTGTGAGTTTCGTTTTACCAACACCGCTAATTGCTAACGATTTTGAAAATTGCTTTTCATTTAAATCTAAGGTGCCATCTTGAGTCATATGAAATAATTCCCAAAGTGTATTTATTTCATTATTCGTTCTATCAAATTTATAAGGAAATAGCCAGGTCTTTTGCGCATTTGCGGTAGGTATTCCGCTTTCATCTGTAGGCTTTTTGATGCCAAGAGTAGCTGCTACTTTTTGGAGCATTTCAAGTCGTTTTGATACTCCGTGTTTATAAATATGGCAGAAAAACGTAAATGGATCTATTTCTTGTAAAGGAATAGACACATCTGGAGATGATTTATCATCTTGAACATTAATTCCAACATCCTTTAAAAGTTGTACAAGATCTTCTTGCTGATTTTGTTTTTTTGATAGATACCTACAAATCCATTGGTGAGTTTCTACCCAATCGTAGCGTCTGAAGTTCTTCTCTTTTATCTCAAAGCCTAAATTTCGTAATACTTTAAATGCCTCAGTTCCTTCTCCACCTTTAAAAGTAGATCTATCAAGAATGTCACCCGTCGCATATTTGTGTGCTAAACTATATACGAGTTTAGGTGGATATCTTTTGCCCTTAAATATGAGGTCATATGTGCTGGACTGAGCACCGGACTCTATACCATTATGATCAATTTCTTGAATAGCATTTAAAACGTGCTCTTTGGCAATCTCTGATAATCCCAATATTATGTGTATTTATGAATGATTTTATTGAACCATAACAAACCCTAGTCTATTATAGAGATAATTGTATTTTTCTTTTAAATGATTTTCAAGGCTACCTAAGCGCTTATAATGTCTTAATTTTTGCATTAAAAGTAAATCAAAAATTGAGCTATCAAAAAAGTCTACGGATGCAGAGTAAGCCGACACTGCTTTTGCTCCAGTTATTATTCGAAAAACATCTAGTTCACTCTTATTATTACCCAAATCGCAGGAGCTAAAATGAACATATTTATCTTCAAAATACCCTTCACAAGCAATCCCTAGATCTTCTAGTGTGAGATATTCTCCTGTTGCTATTTCTATGTCTTTTCTAGTACCGTGAAAAGCCAAAAAGATGATATCATACTTTTGATAGCTATTCTTTCTAGATTCTTTGAGATAATTTAGAAGACCATCAGAGGTGTTTACTTGACGATAGATGTACTTTAAATCACAAACCTCCTCTAATAAACTTAAAGTAGATTTTATTGTCTCCTTTCTCTTGAGATTGTCATACCATTCTCCCTCGATAGCTAGTACGTTATTAAAAACACTCATATTATATAAATCTAGAGTTTTTTAAAAATAGTAAAGCTTTATTAGATCAAAGGTTTAACGGATTATTTTTTTTACAGATTCTAATGAAATTGTTTTTTGAAGATTAATTATTGATGTTTGTATATCGCGATGCCCATACTGACCGTTTAGGGGTGGAATTCTCCATATAGGGAAACATAAAATTCTAGCATAAAGCTCTCTAGATATTCAGACAGAGCATTGGACTGTGGTATAACTATAATCTCCAGTTCTTCATAACATATGTGTCCTCTAGCACGAAAAATCTTTTTACTTAAAGATTTGTGCCCCTTCTCATACCATTGATCTTGAGAGTCATTAATATTAAAACTGATTGATTGCTGTAGTGATCTAATCCTCTTTGGTGAATAGGTAGATTTTCCAATATATAGTATTCCAGACTGATCAACCCCGCCGAGTCTCGAAATGTGCTTATGTGAGTTTCCTGCTTTTTCTTTTAGGACGTAACACCCGTTTTTATATGAGCTTAACTTCTTACATCTTGTCCAATTACCTTTAGAGATATGAAGTATGCTTAGGTATAACATATGAAGATGTTAGCATTATTATGATATCTTGAATAACCATTTTTCATACAAATCTAGGTTTCTCTACGTTTAATATTTATGGACTACAAAGCACTTCAGTTTATCGAATATTTTTTTTCACATTTGTCGTATGTTCAAAGTAGGTTATTTATCATACAATGTTTCTGATCATTCATTAACCTTACAATATGAGAGTTTACTGAAAAATGACTGATTTATTACAAAATAGAAGAGGTAAGCGCATCTTCATTAGCCTTATAAATAGCTCGATTTACTTTGTTATTTTTTATTGCGTAGATCATTTAAAATAAATTATTTAATAAGTTTAAGTTGTCTAGCAATATCCTGAGAATACTTAGCATATGGACGTTTTAAGGTTTCTTCTGGCTTACTATAGTTTCCTATTGAAATTCGATCTATAAATGATTCATCGGGAAAAATTTTAGTAAAGCTTTTACTTAACATTTTACGATATGAATCAGGATTTGCTTTTGCTTTTACAATTAGCTCTTCTGCAATGTCTTTATTGGCTTCATATATTTCTGAAATCTTGAATATTTTCTTGTGATTGTTGCAGAGATCATCATCGCCAGTGAGGCTCTTTAGATCAATTTTCACTTTGTTCAAATCCATATGGACCCAGTACTTAGCAATGGTTTTATCATCGATCCTAAATATAAATTCATCTAAATTATCATCAGTAGTATACAATTTAAATTTTACATCCTTGGTTCCTTTTGCTAGATTACAATTTGCACAAGTAGGATAAAGGTTGAAAAATGAAGTAGCTAGAAAAGGATATTTAGATTTGGGATAGAAGTGATCTAGTTGCAGTTTAGATTGTACATCTTTTCTTTTCTTTTCTTTTTCTTTTTTCCATAAAATATGGGCTCAATGGTAAGTGTAGATTGTGCATTACAATACACGCAAGATTTTATATCAGAGGAGAGTAAGAACTTTGGAAATTCCTAGTTCTCTGGATATATCGCTTACAGATCTTCCTTGTTCATTTTCCTTAAGAGCTTTGATAATCTGACTCTCGCTAAACTTGCTTGTTTTCATTGTGACAGTTTGAATTTAAAGTTAGTAAATTCGAATTAACAACTGTCCTATTTTTAGGGAAGCCTACAATTATAACTCGTCTAGAACAAAACTTGAGAGAAGAGCTTAAACCGTGGGTAGGGAAGCAATGATTAATTATACAAGAAAGAAGTTATGTTGAAAATTCTTTTATAATCTTTTTCTTTAGTTTTAATTCATAAGGATTATATGAAGAGTTGCAAGAATTTATTTCATTATGAACGTCGCTAAATAAAAATTCATATACCTTTTTGAAAATTTCGAATAATGAAGTAAAATCAATAATTGGTTACCTGAGATAAGCCAGTTTGGAATCATTTAAGGTTTGAATGATTTCATTTCTTAGGTCTTTTGGCTCTAAAACTTGAAGTCCGCTCCCATAGGATAAAATTACCTTCTTGAGTTCATAGTTTGGGATAACTTCAATTGAAAATGTATAGGTGCCATCTTGTTCCTCTATTTTCTTTTGTGAACCATGCAAAGGCTTGGTCTTAATATAAGGGGCTTGTGCTGAAGTAGCTTGTAATATAATCTTAGTTAATGTTTGATCTTTAGGCATTGTAACGCCTATTATATCATCAAAGTACTCCTCAAAATCAATTAACTGGCTATTGTCAAATTTTATTGAGCTGTGTTCAATTCTTTTAATTCGATCTAAGGCTAAATTTGTTAAATTATCAAAACCATTATTTTTTCCAATAGCAAACCAACGATTATTATATTGTTTTAAGTGGTAAGGATGGAAATCGATTTTCTGCTCCGTATTACTTTGAAATGATTGATAACTAACGTTCAAGCATTGTTCATTTTGAATTGCCTTAAATAAAATAGATATATACTCAGTGCCGGTAAGAAATTCATTGCTATCAAAGCTTATAATTTCTTGATTTTGCTCAGTTAATTTGAAAGTCTTATCTAGCTTAGGTATAATTTCATTTATCCATTCGAATTGAGGTAATCCTTTGAAACGACTTAACACTAACATAGCAGATTTAAGTTGTTCAGCTTCATTTTCATTGAGTGGTTGATTGTTGATTGAAAAAGAAGCATCTTCATAAGTGTAAAAAACTCTTCTACCTTCTTTCGTTTTTTTTAAAGGAATTGACCAACCTTGATCAGATTCCATAAAATTAATGTCGTCATACAATTGTCTTTTTTTAATTCCTTCGGTATTACCGTCAAATTCGTATAGAGATGCGTTACATGCCTTTAACATATCTTCAATAAAGAAACGTTTACCAGTATTTCGAAAACATTTATCTAACGTTTGATATCTTATTATAGCGTGTTTATTTGTAGACATAATTTGAACCTGTTGTTTTATACTTACAAAAGTAAATAATTAGTGTGCATTGGTCGCGCACAAGATATTTCTTTGATTTTTCTAAATTAAAACCTCTTTCTTTTAATAGTTATTAAAAGGATTATTACTTTTCGCTAGTCTAATAAGTTATCTGAATTGATGCAAATAGACTGCACTGTATATATTCATATTTGCAGTGTTCTTTGAAATAACCGAAACCTAAATATTGATTTTCCTATTCTTATGAATAGGTCTTCTGCTGTATCGGCAGATAGTTGCGACTTGTCGCAACATAATGTCTAAGATGTAATTTTCAGTATCCAATACTTTAAACAATCATATTAGTTTTATTTATTTATTATTTGATATTTATTTTAGAATTATAGCAAATACTATATTCTAAACATAAAGAAAGAATTAAAGGTTTCGGTTGATTTCAATTAATTCTTGATATGAAAATAAACCAAAAAAATAGAAATAAGATTGTAAAACTATTCAATAATATGAATAGTAAATCTGATTTTTTGATATTACTTAACTTTTCAAAAAGCTTGATTTATGGTAACAAGACGATTCCATTTACAGAGAAACAACTTAATTTCTATATTAACATAGATTTAGTCAGAAAGTCGAGGAGCATTCAAACCTATACAGTTTTTACAATTAAGAAGAAATCAGGAAAGACTAGAACTATCCACGCTCCAATTAAAGGTCTAAAAGAATTTCAAAAATGCTTAAACATTGTTCTAAGTGCGGTATATATGCCTCATAAGTCTGCATATGGATTTGTGCTGGATAAGTCTATAGTTGATAATGCTAGAAATCATATCAAGAAAAATTATGTTTATAATATTGATTTAAAAGACTTTTTTCCAAGTGTTGATGCCAGAAGAGTTTGGGGTAGGTTATTGACCAAACCTTTCAATTTAGGTTCTTCAGTTGGCAGGAAACAAATAGCAAATATGATTAAAGCTATTTGTTGCAATAATATGACTGTGGAGCGCTTAATTGATGAAGAATGGGTCACAGTTGAAACGTCAGTTTTGCCACAAGGTGCCGCAACATCGCCTATAATTACAAATGCAATTTGTGAAAAATTAGATATTCGCTTAACAGGATTATCCAATCGATTTGGGCTTGAATACAGCAGATATGCCGACGATATTACTTTTAGTAGTATGCATAATGTTTATGTAAATGAGAATGGAGAGAAGGAATCTATTTATGAAAAAGATAGTTCTTTTGATAAAGAGTTGAGGAGAATTATAAAATCTCAAAATTTTCATATTAATGAAAAAAAAGTACGCCTTCAAAAAAGAGGCTATAAACAAGAGGTGACAGGATTGGTTGTAAACGAAAAAGTAAATATACCCAGATTCTATATTAAGGAAATACGTCAATGGCTCTATGTTTGGGAAACTAAAGGTTATGATAAAGCATATGCTTTTTTCTTAAATAAATATTTGAGAAATAAAGGAGAATTGAAAAATGGTAAGCCAAGTATGCAACTGGTTATTGAAGGTAAGCTCTTGTATCTTAAAATGATAAAAGGGGAGAATAATCAATCCTTTAAAAAGCTGAAAAATCGTTTTGATGTGCTTTCAAATAATAGAGATGAAATAATACGTAAGGAATATATTGAGAAGAGTCCAGCTCTAATTCTCAAGGAGGAATTCTTACCCTATCAAATAAAGAAAAAATCAAATAGCAAAAATATAAGCACTATTATTGAAACTATTTTTAGCGACGGCTTAGAAAAAGCTATGGAGTTGTATAAACCGGAATAATGAGTCAAAAAAATAAAGAGTCTTTAGATAAATTACTTTCTTTTGTTATCGATATCTGCAATGATGATGATAATAAATGGTTTCGAGATAAATTAATAAATCGATTAGGAGGTAAATCGCAAGGAAGCCAACTTGATAATATTGAAAAATATTTAAAATTAGATGGTTTTGAAATTATTGACTATTCAGGCATTAAGAACGAAAGGGTAAGGGAACAATTATTTAGAGATTCAATCGAGATGTCCAGATATCGCTTGGGAAAGTTTAATAATAAAATTGATTTCGATGAATTTTGTAGATATGCTTGCCTTCAAGTAGAGGATTTATTTAATTATTTCTATCAAGAAAAATTTCAAAATGATATTGAAAAAGCAAATAATTTTATAATTAAACATTGGGCAACATTTACACCTCCTAAGAGCAGTAAAATTTCTGCCATATCTTTAAAGGCAAAAACGGTTGGTTTCATAAATGAATATGATTTTCAGTACACATCATTGGCTAGGACAATAGATTTTTTAATGGAGATCAGAAATGAATTAAGTCATAGAAATAGTTATAAGGAGAATGATGAGGATAATATATTGTCTTCTCTTGCTATTAAAAATATCAATGTAGCTAGTTCATATATAGATTTTATGAAGACTAATGCTCGAGATGTAAAGCTTTATAATAAAGGGAGATTTATTTATCTTAAGAGAAAGCAGGAGTATAACGAAATTATTGATGCTCTGGAGATTTTAAAAGAAGCAGTAATTCTTTTAACCTAACATACCTGCGCACTTACACTGCACAAATGTATTTCATATTTGTATCGTACAATAATTAAAGCGAAACATTATGAAGAATGCCATTACAATTTTAGACCACTTACAATTTGATTGTCCTACTGCTGAACAGAAAAGTGCATTGCTTGGTATGTCTGATTTTGTGAAGTCGGACAACAAAGATGACTTCTTCATCTTATGCGGAGCTGCCGGTACTGGTAAGACTTCAATAACTACCGCTTTAATAGGATACTTAAATTCTAAAGAAGTGGCTTACAATATCGCAGCACCAACAGGTCGTGCAGCGAGAATTTTGGGTAGAAAGTCCAAAACAATTAATAGTACAATTCATTCTCTAATTTATAACGTGAGATCAAATCCTAATACAGGACAAGTAAATTTTGTTTTAAAACAAAATGACCTAAAAGATTATAACATATATATCATAGACGAAGCTTCTATGATTGCGGCAAATGCATCCAATAATGCCAATAATATGTTTCAATCAAGTAATTCTTTATTGTCAGACTTGATACAATTTGTAAAAAGTGGCAATATTTTAAATAAGATAATATTTTTAGGAGATAAAAACCAATTACCTCCAGTTAATGAAAAGGATTCATTGGCTCTTTCTAGTAGTTATTTGAGGAACCATTTCAATTTGAAAGGTGAAGCTAAACTGCTTACGGAAGTCAAACGTCAAAAAGACGGCAGCTATGTTTTAAAAAATGCTGTGAGGCTGCGAGAAGGAATAGATGCACACTTAAAACATATTCCATTTGAAGGAATAAAAAAACTCTCTGTAGAAGATGCTGCCAGAAATTATGTTTCGGATTATAGAAATAATGGAGAAGACTCCATAATTTCTATAGGTACTACTCATAATATGAACAAAATGTTTAATAATAATGTGAGGTCTAAATTATACGGTAGAAACGCTAAGGTGATAGAAAATGAGGATCTGTTATTAGTTACTCAAACTTGGAAACGTAATGGTTTTAAATTATATAGTGGGGATCATGTAAAGGTTAAAAAGGTAGATCTCAATGCTATTGAAGAGGTAGCAGGTTTAAAATTTGTGCCAATTCAATTAATCTCAAAAAATCTTGAAGGCTGTGAGGAAATTATAGATGATTATCTGTTATTAGATGCTGTTAATAATCCTTCAGGTTTGAATATAAAGCAGGAGAACCACTTAAGACACGAACGCTTCAAAAAGAATAAAGTGTATCGAGAAAGTATGAAGCCCTGGGATGATCGATATGTTGGAGCTATAAGAATGACTTATGGACATTCTATCACTTGTAATAAAGCTCAAGGTGGAGAATGGGATAAAGTATTGCTGAACTCTTGGTATATGCCTACACTGAGATATCAATATACCGCTATCACAAGGGCTAAGGAAGAGGTTAGTTTTTATTAGGCGTATTAATCTCACAAACAATTAGTCATATATTATTTTTCATTTTAATGTTTGTAAGGTGCTACTGACAAAATTAGAATATTTATATTCGGATAATAAAATAAAAAATAATTAAGCGAAGTAAATTAAATAGTGTCCTTGCAATGCATACATCATAATCATATTTGCATTGTTGAAAGTTTTTATATTCTCAACACTGGTCAAGCATAGAGACCTCATATGAAACATTTATGCATAATTAAATTCTTTGCTATGAAAACACTTAAACTGATATTAACGATTGCTTCAGCAGCAATTCCTGTAGTGCTAGAGGTTCTTAATAAGGATAACTAGTCTGACCATAGCGACCAATTCGCTACATATTAAAAGAGTGGCAGTAACGGCTTGTCGCTCTCTTAATTAATATAGAATTTACAACACAAAATGGAAAATATAAAAATATCAAACTTTAGGAAGATTAAGGAAACTTGGGATCTTGATTTAGCGCCTGTGACATTTTTTACGGGAAAAAATAACTCTGGTAAATCTACAATTCTCAAATCTTTACTATTGTTAGAAGATTATATAAACTCGAATAATCACTTTGAACTTAATTTTAACGGGGAAAATGCAAAAAAGCATAAGATAGATTGCTATGACAATGCTATAAATAGAATAAATAAATCTCATTCACAAAAAGATTTATTCTTTGAATATACCAATAATGGTTTTTCAGTCTCATTATGGTTTCAACCAAATAGTGAAAAAGCTAATGGATCTGGTAGGTTAATGGGGTTGGATGTGGTGCGAGATGATAAAGCCAAGTTGTCTATTAGAAATAAAGGAGGATTTGAATATCAAATTGAATTTGATAACACGCTAATTGAAAGTAATAGTAAGTTAAAGAGTAATGATAAAAATTTGAAAGATTTAGCATTAGTTCATACTATAAAAAATTTATTAAGCGATGACCATCAGGAACTAGAAAAATTGAAATTGAGCAGGGAAGATATCAGAAATGAAATATCTTTTTTGAATTCTAAAATCGCTAACGATACTTTTGGCGAAGAACCTTCAAATCTAAGGTCACAATCTGATATATCATCAATAAGATTAAGTAAAGTTCTTAAGGACTTCAATCTGTCAATCGATACGGTAAAAGCATTTCTTAATTCGAAAGAAATTAAAATAAAAGGAAAGCCAACAGAAAAGATAGATATATCAACTTACAAAATCCTGAAAGGAGAATTTTCGTCCAACGCGGGAATAGAAAAAGACAAAAATTACAATGATATCAGAAGTAGGGTACTTGCTGAGAAATTAAAACTTCACAATCAAAAAATTATCTCACTCAATCAAGAAATTTTAGATTCTAAGAAGAAGCTTCGTATCGCGATTAAAAACTTAGAGAATAATGAATCCCTAAAAGAGGAAGCTATTGTTTATCGACCAAGTTTTTCTTTGGATGATTTTCATCCTTCAGAAAGAACTATTGAAAGAGTTTTAAGACGGGTACTGCAAAACTATTTAAGGGATAATGATAGGTCTATTAAATTAGAAGGAGTGAGAGGAGCTCTTTCTAGAGCATATAGGCTTGGGGATAGAATAAATACAGCTATGTTCTTTACAGTTGAACATTTGAGCCCTCATCGTAATAATCAAACAAGGCTTTATATTAATAGTGATAGTTCTACAGACATAAATTCAATAATAAAGGAAAACTCTAACAATCCAATTAATAAGAAAAGTAAAGCAGGAATGTTTCTCAAAAAGTGGATGGTAGAATTTGATATTGGGGATGATTATAAAATTACCCCTATTGATGGAGTTGCAGCAAAAATCGAAATTTTCGAAAATAAAAGTTGGTTCAATCTTGCTGACAAGGGCTTTGGCGCAGGACAGGTATTTTCAATTTTATTTAAAATTTCATTGTGCATAAATTATACAAGTAAGGATTCAAAGTTTAGATATAGTCAAAGACGACAACAGCTTATAGTAATTGAAGAACCAGAGGCTAATCTTCATCCAGCTTTTCAGCGTCGTTTAGCTGCAATGTTTTTAGATGCCAGTTCCCGTTTTGGTATTCAATTTATTATTGAAACTCATTCTGAATATTTAATAAGAGAGACTCAAAAACTTCATATTGATAATAAAAATACTTTTGGGGTTTACTATTTTGACGAAGATGAACCTTATCAGTTAAATTATAAACAGGATGGTAGTTTCGACAAAAACTTTGGAGATGGGTTTCTAGATGTTGTTGATGATATAGCCTTGGAAATGTTTCTAAAAAATAGCAAAGGAATATAATGGGGCCAAGAGTATATATAGAAGAAGAGTTTTTTAGTGCATTTAATAATTTTGAATCTGAACAAATTATGGGTAATGTCGATTCCTCTGCAGAAAATAAAAACCAGCTATTAAATATTCTGAACAATTCAGAAATTAACAGCGAAATACCAAAAAAGTATTTTATCAATTTACATAAAAAATTAAGTCAAAATTACAGACCTGATAACATCAAAGATTTAATTTTTTATAGGGCTTTCCGGAATCAAAATCTAAAAATTAAAGAATTAAATTTAGATTCTCCAAATTCAGTTTTTTTACTAGATAAATGTTTAAATGAGACAAAGTATATATGTGAAACTAACAATGTTATAGGTGTAAGTAAAGATTACAATTTTAAATTACCTATAATTCCAAAAACGTTTGCAAGTAAGGAGGTTGATAGAAATATGAATGGTATTGACTGCATTAGACACCGGTGTCGGAATGTTATTATTGTAGAGCCGTACTTGTTTCAAGACCAACATAACTTTGAGCCAAAAACACCAAACTTAATTAAGCTGCTCAAGGAGTTGTATTTGGATAATGACGAAACAAATTGCTATTTGTCAATAATTACAAATATGCAGAATAACGATGGTAAATTTAAATCAAAAATCAAGCAAATCATTGATGGTGTCGGGAATGCTAACCTTGAAGTTAGTGTATACGCACACAACGAAGGACTATTTAAAAATAATCGCCATTTCATAACAGATTATTGCATAATCGATGTTCAGCATCTGTTTGATAGAGATGAAGCCTCTATCTCGGCAAATTATTTATATGACGGGGATATTAGTTCAAATTTTCTTAGAGTCCAAAAACTTAGAGGTAAAATAATTAAATGCTTCAATGAAGATCCCGAAAAAATGGGTGTTTTCACAAAGAAATTTGGAAATATTTTAAATAACCCCTTATTTAAATAACTAGGCTTAAGTATAATTTAAGTAAAATACAGTAAGCACAGAATTAAATTAAAAATACCTATGGATAAGAGAACCTTAACGATGTCAGATTTTGCAACTAAAATTGATAAATATTTTAATGTATTTATTGAGTACTGTAATACATTTGATATAGAGTTATTTAATGATAGGTTTTTATCAAATCCCAGTATAAAATATTTGAGTAAAAGTACAGAGATAAAAGAAGAGTTAATTACTTACTTTAAACCTCTTAGGGATGAAATATTAGAATATCGCTATGATTATTATACTAAAAAATCTATACAAGATATCGCAAATATAACGGGAGCAGATAATTCGCGTATAATTTCTTATTTAGAGAGAATTAAAAGCTCATTTGATAAATCTGAGATTTCAGATTTATCTCCCTATGGAGATGTTACTGTAGAGACAAAAGTTAAACACATTAGTAGTTATAAAATTTTGAAAGACTTCCAAACACAAGAAAGACAACTAATCCTTCAAAATAAAATAACTGAAAGAAAACAAATAAAATGAGTACCACCAACACAAACAAAGTAGACGTAGGATTTATATGGAGAATCACAGACGATGTCCTACGTGATTCTTTTAAGAAAAATGAGATAGGAGATGTGTTACTACCATTTGTGGTGATACGCAGGCTGGATTGTATGCTTGAAAACGTAAATGAGAAAGTACGTAAAAGCTATAATGACTTTAAGGATAAAGTAAGCGAAGACAAGCTCGATCCTATTCTTAAAAAAGCAGCTGGTGGATTAACTTATTATAATACCTCTAAGCACACGCTTCATTCCTTAAAGGATGAGCCGCAATACATAGAGATCAATTTCAATAATTACCTCAATGGTTTTAATCTAGAGGTGCGTGATATTCTAGAGAGTTTTCAGTTTGATAAAGTCATAGCTCGATTGGTTAAAAACCGCTTGCTATATGAAATGATAGATGCCATTTGTAGGATTGATTTACATCAGGACACCATTGATAACCACAGTATGGGTTATGTGTTTGAAGAGTTGATACGTATTTCAAACGAGCAGTCTAATGAAACTGCTGGTGAGCACTTCACGCCTCGTGATGTAATTGCATTAATGAATGCTATTATTTTTACACCAGAGAAAGATGAGCTGTGCAAGTCTGGTATCATACGCACCATTTTTGATCCGGCTTGTGGTACAGGTGGTATGGTAAATCTAGGTAAGAATTATGTGCTGGACGAGATCTGTAAAAACTCTAATAACAAGCCCACGATGTTAACCTATGGTCAAGAATTGAACGAGCAATCTTGTGCCATTGCAAAGTCTGAAGCATTAATCTCTGGAGAAAACCCTCGTGATGTTAAACACGGTAACTCGTTTACAGATGATCAATTCCAAGGGAAGAAATTCCATTATATGATGGCAAATCCACCGTATGGGGTGACTTGGAAAAAGGATAAGAACTTTATAGAAAACGAAGCCTTAGATCCTAACGGTCGTTTTTATGCCGGTACACCACGTACTAGTGATGGACAATTGTTGTTTTTACAACATATGATTGATAAGATGGACGAGACTAACGGCTCTCGTATAGGTGTAGTCACTAACGGTTCTCCACTATTTACAGGAGATGCAGGTAGTGGCGAGAGCGATATACGTAAATGGATCATAGAAAACGACTGGTTAGAGTGCATCATTGCCTTACCTAAAGACCTGTTCTATAACACTGGGATCAATACATACATTTGGTTCTTAACTAATAAGAAGACTGAGGAGCGAAAAGGAAAAGTGCAACTCATTAACGGTAACGCTAGCGAAGTAGTAGGAACTAATGCAAAAGGAAAGGAAGAAACAGAATACCTATTTGCTAGATCTAATAAAAAGAGTCTAGGTAATAAGCGTAATGAGTTGACAGATGCTCATATCGCATCCTTACTAGACTTATATACTCGCTTTCGCGAAAGCGAACACAGCAAGATTTTTAATAACGATGATTTTGGCTTTTATCAATTAACCATCGAGCAACCCTTGTTAAGTAATGAGCAGATTGAAAACTTATTTGATGGTAACAAATACTTGAAAAGTGAGGAGTTAAAAAATAAAAATTTTAATGAGCTCACTGAATGGGTTGAGACTATTGAATTTTTTAAACAAAGTATTAAAGAAAAAAAGACAGTAACATTTCCTGATTTAGAAAAATTATCTCCTAAAGATTCTGACTATGAAAAAATTAGATTTGGAAAAATGACTTATGATGTTTCCAAATCTATAAAAGCAAGCGACTTAAAAGAGATTAAAGATATTCTTAAGAAAATTAGAAAACCAGACTCAAAAAAACGTGATAAAGAAAATGTACCGCTTACAGATGATATAGAAACCTATTTTACAAATGAGGTATTACCACACGTTCCAGAAGCCTGGATCGATTATGATAAAACACGTATAGGCTACGAGATTAATTTTACCAAGTACTTTTATGAGTATAAAGGCTTACAACCTGCTGCCCAAATTAAAGCAGAGATTGTAGATCTGGAAAAAGATATTACTGCACTTTTAAATGAACTGTTAGCCTAATGAAGACCTACGAAGCATATAAGGATGGAGATGGATTTTGGATTAAAAAAATACCAATACAATGGTCGTTTGGAAGTCTCAATCTTTTGGTGGATTTTGTAATGGGTCAAGCACCTCACTCCAGTTCCTATAATCAAGATGGAATAGGAGAAATTTTTATTAAAACAGGAGACTTTGGAAAAATTAGACCAACAGCAAAATGGTTCACCACTTCACCATTAGTTTATGGCAGTAAGGAGGATGTATTTATTTGTGTAGTAGGTGCAACTGCAGGAAAAGTGAATTTGGGATTAAATGGTACTATTTCAAGAAGTATAGCAGCTTTAAGGCCCAGAGATAAAGTTGTTCAGAGCTATTTATTCTATTTCTTAAGTTATAACTATATAAGACTAAATGATTCCTCTCAAGGCAGTGCTCAAGGAATTATAAACAAAGATATTTTATCGTCGATTAAGTTGCCTCTACCATCTTTAAAAGAACAAACCCAAATCGCCGCTTACCTAGACCACAAAACCCATATCATAGATGCGCTCATAGAAAAAAAGGAGCAGCTCATAAAAAAATTACAAGCACAACGCCAGGCCACCATTAACGAGGCAGTCACCAAAGGCCTCAACCCCAATGTCAAAATGAAAGACTCTGGCATCGAGTGGTTAGGTGAAGTTCCTGAGCATTGGGAAGTTGTCAAGTTGAAATATTTGGTTGACCATTCCACTGAAAAAGGAGATGGAGATTCTGAATTTAATATAGCCTTAGAGAATATTGAAAGCAAAACAGGTAAATTGATTTTTTCAGAATCCAAGAATTTTTCAGGAGAACTAAAGGTTTTTAAAAAAGGAAATATATTATTTAATAAGCTAAGGCCTTATCTTTCAAAAGTTTTACTAGCACCGAAAGATGGCGAATGTGTTTCAGAATTATTGGTTTTTGAAGCGATTGGGGACATCATTGATTCCAACTATTTGTTTCAAAAATTATCTTCTGAACAGATAATATCTATTGTTGACAGTAGTACTTATGGTGCTAAAATGCCAAGAGCAAGCATTGATTTTATCCTTAATCTTCCAATCCCACTACCGTCAAAAGAGGAACAGTTACAAATAGCCACTAAAATTGAGATTTATAAAAGCAGAATTTATGATTCAACTAAAGGGTTACAAAATTCAATCAAGAAACTAAAGTCCTATCGTCAGTCCATCATTAGTGAAGCGGTCACGGGTAAGATAGATGTGAGAGACTGGCAAGCACCGTCTAAAAATTAATCTATGGCAGAGAGTCAGCATACAGAGTGGAAAGAGTCCTGGCACGAGAAATATCTTAAATGGGTATCTGGCTTTGCAAATGCTCAAGGTGGTACGCTATTTATAGGTATAGATGATAATGGTGTTGTAAAAGGTATAAGCAATGCTCAAAAGTTACTAGAAGATTTGCCTAATCAAATACGTGATGTATTAGGCGTTATGCCAGCAGTCAACTTGCACACCAAAGATGGTTTAGACTATTTAGAAATAGTTGTGGAGCCCTACCCATTCCCTATAAGTTTGCGTGGTACATACTATTACCGTTCTGGCAGCACCTTACAAGAATTAAAAGGCGTTGCACTTACTAAGTTTTTACTAGAACGACAAGGGAAAAAATGGGATGCGGTTCCTGTGCCTCACATCACCATAGAAGATTTAAAAACTTCAACCTTTGATTTTTTTAAAGCCAAAGCTGCAAAGAGCGAGCGTTTATCTCAAGAAGATGTAGAAGGCACACCTCAAGAGTTATTAGAAAGTCTTAATCTATTTGTTGATGATGGTCAACTGTTCAAAAGAGCCGCTGTATTGTTATTTCATCCCAACCCAGAAAAGTACATTACAGGCGCATCTATTAAAATAGGTTTTTTTGAAAGTGATGATAATTTAAAATATCAGGATGAAGTAAAGGGCAATCTACTAGAGCAAGCTGAGGAAACCCTAGATTTATTAAAAACCAAATATGATACAGCAAACATCACTTATAATGAAAATGGCTCACGTCAAGAAAAATTTAGATTCCCACAAGACGCCATAAGAGAAGCTGTGTTAAATGCTATAGCACATAAAGATTATAGTAGCGGCATCCCTATTCAAATAAGTGTTTATAGCGATAAAATCATCATCTGGAATGAAGGCCAGTTGCCAGAAAACTGGACCATAGATCGATTAACTCAAAAACATCCATCTAAACCCTTTAATCCAGATGTAGCAAACACATTGTTTAGAGCAGGATACATAGAATCTTGGGGACGTGGGACTATAAAAATCATTAATGCGTGTAAAGCTCATAAAATAGCACCACCCATTTTTACTAACGTTGCACCAGACTTTGAAGTAACTCTAATCAATTATACTAAAGAAGCACTAGAGGCAAAAGGGCTCAAAGTAGCGTTTATAACTATTATTTTATATGTTCAGGAGCATCAGAGTATTTCAAACAGTATCGTACAAGATATATGTAAAGTATCAAAAAGAACAGCTACACGATATTTAACTGATTTAGAAGGTACGTATTTAGTAAAAAACGGGACCATTGGCTCAGGTACCACTTATATGTTAAAGGGGGACACCATTGAGCCAGAGTAAAGTAAATAATGGGGCCACCATTGGGACAAAATCAGATATTAAAACATCTTAACCTGTTTAAATAATTGATTTTTAATGTTTTGTGTGTTTCTTTATGGGGCCATTTAGTAATAGTAATGGGGCCACTATTGGGACAAAAAAGAATAAAAAGAATAAAAGAATAGTATAGGTGTACGACAAGATATAATACGTGACCACTTATTAATGATAGTATTACGCTTTCGCGAAAGCGTAATTACAATAGTTTACTGCACTACATAAGTAGTTAAGAATAAATAGATAGGCAATGGCAACAGGAACAAAAGAAATCCATTTTGAAGAGCATATAGAGAATTACCTTGTACAGACAGTACAAGAATACCGTAGTGTATCGCCACAGCTATATGATAAAGACTTGTGCGTAATACCATCTGAAATTATCGCATTTGTAAAAGACACCCAACCTAAAAAGTACGAGGAGCTCAAGAAACAGTATGGCACTCAGGTAGATGAGAAAATTGTTGTAAATGTTGCTAAAAACATTACTAAGAATAAGACCCTAGAAGTGTTGAGAAATGGGGTCAAAGATCGTGGTCAACGTCTAGAACTAGCTTACTTTAAACCTGGACATAACAAAACACCAGAGCACGAGGTTGCTTATGCAAAAAACAGGTTGTCTATAGCTAGACAATTAAAATACTCTAATCGCAATAATAATGAGATAGACATTGTTTTATTTATCAATGGCATACCAGTAGTCACTGCAGAGCTTAAAAATGCCCTTACAGGACAGAACCATCACAATGCTATTAAGCAGTTTATGCAGGACCGTGATCCTAAAGGCGAGCCGTTTCTGGAGTTTAAGCGATGTCTAGTGCATTTTGCCGTAGGAACAGAAAAGGTCTTTATGGCTACAGAGTTAAAAGGGAAGTCAACATACTTCTTACCATTCAATACTGGTTTAGAAAACCATTCTGACACTGGCTTTGCAGTAGAATATCTATGGGAAGATGTCTTGCGCAAAGATTCTTTAATGGATCTGGTTCAAAACTTTATAAGTGTTCAAACAGATAAAGAAAAAATATATAACGCAACCACTAGAAAACTAGAAGAGAAGAAGTCAACTAAATTACTATTTCCAAGATTTCACCAGCGTAGAGCTGTGTTACGTATTCTAGAGGCATTAAAAGTAGATGGAACAGGTAAAAATTATCTCGTGCAGCACTCTGCAGGTTCTGGAAAGTCTAATACGATTACTTGGCTAGCTTATAGACTGGCAAACTTTTATCAAAATTATACAGATACTAAGGCCTTATATGACTCGGTAATAGTAGTTACAGATAGACGTGTATTGAATAAGCAAATTCAAAATAACATACGCCAGCTAGATAATACACCAGGAGTAGTGGCATACATAGATGAAAAATCTACCTCACAAGATCTTAAAGATGCTATAGAAGATCAAAAGAGAATCATCATTACTACGATTCAAAAGTTCCCTGTCATAGCTAAAGAGGTAACTAATTATCCAGATAGAAAATACGCCGTTTTAATAGATGAAGCACATAGCTCTCAATCTGGAGAGTCGTCTAGACAAATGCGCAAAGCATTAAGCCTAGAAGATGCTGCCGAAGAAGAATCTCAAATCAAAACAGCAGATGAAATCATAGCAGAAGAAATACGCAAAAAAGGAAAGCAGCCTAATATCTCACAATTTGCATTTACGGCGACTCCTAAACCTAAGACTTTAGAGTTGTTTGGCACAAAAGCAAATGGCAAGATTGAGCCATTTGATGAATACACGATGGAAGAAGCCATAAAAGAAGGTTTTATAAAAGATGTACTCTTAAATTATATGTCTTTTGCTCGTTACTATAAATTAGTGAAACGTACTGAAATAGAGGATAAGGAATACGACAAGAAGAAAACGGTACGTGTTTTAGGTAATTATGTAGATCTACAAGATCACGCCATAGATATTAAATCTCGTATAATGATAGAGCATTTTACGAGTAAAACTCATAAAGAGATTCAAGGCCAAGCACGGGCAATGCTGGTAACCAAGTCACGTCTACACGCAGTACGTTTTAAATTAAAGTTTGATGAGATCCTAAAGGAAATGAATTTACCTTATCGTGCCCTAGTTGCTTTTTCGGGCACTGTCAAAGATCCAGATACTGGTGCTGAGTTTACAGAAAGTGCTATGAATAACTTCAAACACAAAATCAGTATTCCAGAGGCATTAAAATTACCGACCAATAGAATATTAATAGTAGCCAATAAGTTTCAAACAGGATTTGACGAGCCTATGCTGCATACTATGTTTGTAGACAAGAAACTAGGTGGAGCTAGTACTGTACAAACCTTGTCTCGTTTAAATAGAAATAGGAAAGGTAAGGATTCTACTATGGTATTGGATTTTGTTAACGACCCAGACTTAGTTCGTGCAGATTTTCAACACTTCTATGGTAAAAACTATATGGAAGAAGAAAATGAAACCGACCCTAACAGTCTTTATGAAATCTTAGATGTAGTTGATAGTTTCAATGTATTCTATGAGTCTGAAGTAGATGCCTTTGCAGAGATATTCTTTAAGCCTAGTGATCAAATGGAAGCTTTACAGCCTATTCTAGGAGTGATTGCAAAACGATTTGATAATGAGCTAGAAGATGAAGATAAAAATGCTTTTAAAGCTGCAGCGAAATCATACACTAAAATATATCGATTCCTAAGCCAGCTTATTGATTTTACAGATGTAGATTTAGAGAAAAAATATGTATTTCTATCAGCCTTACTTAAAAAACTTCCTTTTGTAAAAAGTGACTTGCCATTAGACGTGGTAAATGATATTCAGTTAGATAGTTATAAAATACAACATAAGTTTACTAAAAGTCTAGCACTAGCATCTGAAGATGGAGAGGATTATGGAATGACGCCAGGAGGTGCTGGTCAAAAACCTGAAGAGGAAGTTGATTTTCTAACCAAAATTATTAAAGTATTGAATGACACCTTTGGTCTAGAATTAACCGAAGAAGATAAAGTAGATTTTAACAGAGTCAAGAAAAACCTTTACAATAATGATGAGTTGATGGCTTATTTTAATAAGCAAAATTCTAAGAATAATATCAAAGATAAATTTGAAGAAGAAGTTGATGGAGAACTATTAAACTTTATCAATACAAAGCTAGACTTCTATAACAAAATGACTGATGATAAGGCAAATATGATGTTTAAGACTTTGTTGTTTAATGAGATATATAACCGTGAGGTTAGGGGCCTATAATTATAAAGTTTTGCGTTCAAATATGTGTGCATTTAGATTGCATATATCTCTTTTAAATTTGTGTAATTCAATTAAAGACTATGGAAATATCAGGAAAAATTAAAAAGATCAATCAAACGCAGACTGTAGGTAGTAATGGCTTTCAAAAACGTGAATTGGTAGTTGTAACAAATGAACAATATCCACAGATGTTATTAATTGAGTTTGTTCAGGATAAATGCGGTCTATTGGATAGATATAAAATTGAAGATGAAGTTACTGTTTCAATAAACCTAAGGGGAAGAGAATGGATAGATCCTAATGGTCAAGCTAAGTACTTTAATACTTTTCAAGGTTGGAAAATAGTTGGTAAAAATGCAATAGATGGTCCACCACCTCCGCCAGAATTTAGATCTAAAGATGATGGACTTCCTTTTTAACCAGTAAAAAATAACTATAGTGATTATATTTTTAGACCTAGACGGTACATTGATTCATACTGCACATTCCTATTTTAAGGAAATGAAAGACGGTATTATAGATACTGACTTAGATTTGATAAAGAGGTACATATTTCCTGGAGCAATAAAGTTTATAAAAGAAGAACAAGCGAGAGGAAATACATTATATATCATTTCAGATAGTCACCCTAGGTATGTCAATGTAATTGCAGAACAGATATTCAACCTTCCTTACTTAAGTTTAGCAGATAAACCTAATGATATAAAAACACTTAATTTTATAGACTCAATACCTGAACTGAAAAATGCATTTCAAAATAAAGACGATTTTATTTTAATAGGTGATAGTTGGTTGGATATTGCATTAGGTCGTTTATTAAATATAAAAACAGTTCTGGCACAATTTTATGATACTACAGAGATTGATGTAAGAGATGGAATAGGTGATGAAAGAAAACAAATAAAACAAGGTCCTACTTATTATGCTTCAAATTTTAAAGAAGTAGCTAATATTATTTCCAATCCTTTGGAAAATTTACCAGCTTTAGAAGCGGTTTTTCAGGGAAAAGCATCCTCTAAGTCTATTAAGTTTAATTTGCAAAAATATGCCAATGGTTTTACTGCTTTCCGCTGTTTAGCTAGACAGGATGATGGTGAATGTGATAAATATGCCCGAGCAGATAAATATTTAAAAATTGACGATCCCGAAAGGTCATTAGATTTTTTAGAAAAGCTGGCACTTTCCGTATCAAATTTTTTAAAAAGTGTAGAAAGTCAAAGTGAATATAGGTGGGATTATCTATCTTATGTTTCAGATAAAATAACAACTTCTCCTCCAAATAAAATGAAAGAAATTTTTGATTTGGTAGAGAGCAGTGTCCCAAAAATTAAACTTTTTGAATGGGATCAAAATGTTATCGGAAAATTGAGAAATCAACCTAATTATAAGGCTCGAAGAGAATTTATAGCTAGATACCTCTCAACTTTCGACACGATTGATCTAAAGGATAAAAACATTATAGTAATTGACGATCAGTTTACTTCATCTGCAACAGCATATGAAATATCAACTCAATTAAGAAATAAAGGTGCTAAGAATATTTTATTTGTAGCATTATTTTATTTGATTTTACCACTCTCTAATAAAACCTGTCCAAGTTGCGGAATGAAAATGCACATTAAGATTAATCGAAGAAAAGGAAATAAATTTTATTCCTGCCCACTTCCAAAGTATGGAGGAAATGGATGCGGAAGAACTATAAATATACCCAATGAACAATAGTATAAAACACATTCTTGCATTGTCATTGATCAAAGGTGTTGGAGATGCATTTATAAAGAAAAAGCTTAACGAAATTGAATTGTATTCAAACGACATCAATTTACTTGGCAATATGCTTGGTGGTAAGGTTACCATTAATGCTATAACAGATAATTTTCCGAAAGCATTAAGCATTATTGAAGAGTGTACAGAAAATAACATCATCATAATACCTATTACTAGCAGTCAGTATCCTTTTCTATTAAAAGAGATTAAAAACCCACCTGCTGTATTATACTTAAAAGGGAATATAGATAATCTTGAGAGATGTGTTGCTGTAATTGGTTCGAGAAAATCAGATAGTTTAGGTAATACTATAGCTTCAAAAATAGGTGACTACTTTTCAAAAAAATGGTCAATCTGTAATGGTTTAGTCGATGGCATTGATAAAAATACAATATTAAATAATGAATGTGTTTTGTCAAATGTGACAGGTGTTCTTTCTGGTGGTCTCAATTTTGATAAGACGTCTTCTAAGGTGACTAAAGAACTTGCAGCTAAAGTGTTGGAAAATAACGGTTTGCTGGTGTCTGAAAACCCTCCAAATAAGCGCGAAGATCAATTTTCAGGCAGCAAAGCAAGTAGGATTCAAGCAGGTTTATCAAAAGGAATTATTTTAATTCAGAGTAGTACAAAAGGAGGTTCAAAATATACTATAAAGGCATTTTCAGAGACAAGTAGAGTTTTAGGAGTAATCAACTTTAAGAGTAATGAGTCATTCCTTAACGATGAATTATTTTCAGGAAATAGATTGCTTGTATCAAAAGGTAATGAGGGGATTGCTACAATGTGTGAAATAAAAAAAATAAAAAATATTAAAGTAAAAGAAGTCATTTCTCTAATGCGTAAGGAAGATTATATTGTATTTGAAGCTGCTTTAAATAATGATTTTTAAACTCTACAGTATTTATTTAAAAAGGTTTATTATTTTCAGAATTAAGTTTCATTTGTATAGTCGTAAGATTTTTGTATCAAATAAACTAACTACAGCAAATGATTGAAAAAATTATTTACGCCATAAAAAGCTTCGACATAGATTCTCTCAAAGAACTGCTTGATGACAATAAGCCATACCAAGATGTTTCAAAAGCACGCTTTATAGGTAAGCTAGAGAAGAAATTTAATCAAGCTAGGCGTAACGATTGTCATTCCTTTGACGATGTATTCTTTGGAATTTGTGAATCTTGCAACAAGGGTTGTGAGGGGATGACCTTTTTATCAAATACAGGATATTACTTAGATCTTTTTATAGAGACCAAAGATGACATTAATGCCGATGACATTTACGTCTGTAATAAGCTTACCAACTTCACAGAATTAGATAAAACTATGGATTTGGGCTTTAGCTTTTATAAGGATGAACACGTCATTTTTACACCATCCTCAGAATATAGCTTGATAGAGCAACAATTTGAGTTATTCAAGTCCCAGTTAAAAAATACAGAAAGCCCCATTCTATACAATAAGCTTGTAGACTGGTATAGCGATTATAATTATTTGACTACTACTATTAACCGGTTAGGCCCATTCGCTGGCTTTGATTACAAATTATATGGAAAGGCGTCTAGTCTAATATCTCAATTTGATAACATTTTAAAACTAAAGGCTAAAGTAGAGGAAGCTACGGAAGCTCTTATCGATTATCACATTGCAAAAACTGAAAGAGAGCAACTCATCTGGTTTTATGAAAATAAACACAATCAGTACAGTACCTCCCATTTTGATTTAACAAAAGGATTGCCTAAAGATTCAATTGTGACTTATAATTCTAGTACACTTAAGCTTAAAATAGATATTTCGGGTTATGAATATGTGTTGGACTATTTTCAGAAAATTGACACGCTACGCGATAATCTTATGGAAAAGTACAAGCCATTACCCAAGCATTTTGAACAATCAGAAACTGGAAGGGTTGAATATTCCCTAGAAAATCATCTCTTACTTCATAATAAACACCTTGATATTATTGAAAAATATAGAATAAGAAGATAATAGATATGGACTATAGTATTAGCGGAAGGGGCACGGATTATTTTTGATTATATCGAAAATGGGTTTTTCAAACTGTACTGCGTAACTGCCTTGGAAAGCTTTTCTTCTAGTTGATATGTGTCAAACTTCTCTACAGTTTTCTTATACTTTCTTATATCATATCGTTGTGCACCTAAAGCATTCGTATATTCTATTGCCAAAAACAAAATGGAACGTCGGTGAGTTTTTATACTAGTTGACGCTTGATCAAAATATGTTAGGTTTTTAGTTTCTCTATTGAAATAAGTCGCGAGTTCTAATGAGTCTAGATTGTTGGGTTTGTTTTGATGCTTTATTTTGGTGTTTGTTAAGCGACGTGTTTCTTTCAATATATAATTTGCATGAGATACCTTTTTAGTATTACTTTTTTCCTGTTGGTCTATATTAATCTTTGAAGTAAAAAAAGATTTTAATAAATCATTGTAATAGAACTCAAAAGGTACAATTTCTAACTCTCTAATTTTTTTTTTCTTTTTTAAAAACGCTATGCCGTCCTTGGTGAGAGTATAGGAAAGTAAATTATCATTCACCTTCTCGACAATCATTCCATTTTTAATTAAAAAATGGAATTGAACAGTAACGAATGATGTTTCCTTAATACCTAAAAATGCACATATTTCTTGATGTGATTTAATTCCTGCTTCTATGCTTTCAAGTATAATTTTACTAAAGCGATCGATTTCTGTTTCTTTTTCCCCGACTATATTTTTAATACATTTCCAGAAGGGTATTGCTATTTCAAAAACATTAGTAAGTTTATGATCAATATGATGATCCTTATATTGATTTTCTATATGCTGAAACTTGTTGTTTGATTTCATAATTTTTATTCTAGGGCTTCTTGTAAATTATTAAAAATAACTTCTTGCTCCGCAAGGTCTTGAATGATAGTTCTGAGCTTAAATTCTTTGAAAGAGCTACCTGGTTGCAATGAAGCTCTTTTTAAAATATATTCACTGTCACCAACAACAATAAGAAGTTTTTTTGCTCTAGAAAATGCGACATTGATTCTGCGATAGTCTTCTAAAAATCCTATACTGGAGCCGCTCTGGCTACTTTTTACAATGTCATAAATTATAATATCTCTTTCTGCACCTTGAAATTTATCAACCGTATTGATGTCGATAAGAGAACCAACCTCTCCCTTAGATTTGTTGATATTAAAATTGGGGTACTTTTTTACATCGATACTTTGTGACAACAATTCAACTTGCCCACTGTAACTAGCAATTACTCCTATGTTTATAGGATTCTCTAAGTCTTTATTGGATGAATGTTGTTTGTTAAGAGTCTTTAAAATTTTGAGTATGGCATCCTTATTACTAATGTTTGCACGCTTTATCTTATTGTCATTGTCAAATGGTGCTTCACATTTAGAAGTTGTTATCATTATTACAGATGTAGGCGCTTCGACATACTCATTCGTTACTACATCCCTAAATAGGGTAGTAGGTTTTTTAAATTTTAGAATGTGATTTTTGTCACTATCGTAATCTGGTATAATATCGAGACTAGGGTTTTTTAATTTTTTACCGTAAAAGTGAGTTGATATTAGATTACCCAATTGTCTAGGCATACGATATTGTATATCAAGCATTTTAATATGACTTTCTAGATTGGGATTTTGTTCAAATTGAAGTATAAGTTTTTCAAATAGACTTTCTCCATATTCTTTATTCATATCAAGTCCGTTGTCCTCTAATTCAATTTTAATTTTATCTCTTATAGCTTTCTCACTTGTAATAACAGGAGGTAATTGTTTATGATCTCCTATGAGTATAATATTTTCTCCCATATTAATAGGGACTAAATTTTCTGCTGGAGTAGCTTTACTACTCTCATCCATGATTACATAGTCAAACTTGAAATTTATATCTCTGTACTGTCCGCTAGCAATATGTATACAAGTTGCTCCAATAACATTTGTAGATTTCAATAGCGCAGTCTGTAAATCTTCTACTGAAGACCCATTATTAATAATAGATTTATTTTGATTTTTAATTGAACCTGCATTATCAAGAAATGCAAACCACTCCCTCTGAATGGTTTGACTTATCATAATTTTTTTTGAAATATGTTTTTCGAAAATCCTAGAGACTTGTTCAAGAGTATTTGCGTTTTCAAATTCGCCTTTTATGAAGTGATTTTGAATCTTTAAAATGTTTTGAAAATCACTAAATTTATTTTTATTCGATTGTTTTAATATATTGAAGTCTTTGTAAAATTTTAAAATCGCCTTGTCAGTACTTTTTCCTTCTTTATTGTTTTGTGTGTATTCCTCACTTTTTATTTTTGTCTCCTTAATCCAAGTACTTAATTTTGTCTTGAAAGAATGATTTTTAATTGAAGATGAGATTCGATCCTCTGTAGAGGCAAGTCTCATAAACAATATATCCTCAGGCAATCTTTCCAAAACATTATCTACAGCTAGATTAGACTGAGATGTGACTAATATTTTTGCATTACCATTTTTTCGTATAAGTTGTTGTATAATCTCAACTATAACCGTTGTTTTACCAGTTCCCGGAGGTCCTTGAATAAGATATACCGGTTTCTTATGAAGAGCTTCTAAAACAGCTTCTTTTTGAGTCTCATCAGTTTTCAGATAATCATTATAAATTTTATTTTCATAATCTTTGTAGTCAATATCAACATGACCAATTATCGGGGTAGTATGAGGTGAAGCTAGAATAGAAGATAATATGGGATTCACAATATTTCTATTGATAAATTTATCACAAGCTTCTATCTGTTTTTTATATTGACTTGTTTCGATTCTCACATCTTCAAAGAGAGTGCCATTTTCGGAAATCTCCTTAAGGCTTAGGTTGGCATCTTTAATGATTAGAACTTGAGTCTTTTGATTATAATCGTGAATAGTTCCAACTATCGAATCATCAATACTAAGTTTTATTTCATTGCGTTTGAGCTCTTTAATAACCTCCCAGTTTCGGAATTCATTAGTAAGGTGAAATATTGTGTTTGTTTTATTGGTCTTACTTATGTTGCGCTTGTGGTATTTTGCTTTGAAAGCTTTTTCTACAATATATTCACGTTCCATTTTTGGAAGTGCCTGCCATATTTTTAAGCTTTCAGATTTCTGCCTATGTAATACCGCGAGTTGATTAACTTCGCTCCAATGTCTACTAAAAAATTGATAGCTATCTACATAATCTAGAGGTTCGTAACTAAATCCAAATTCTGATAGGAAACCTTTTTTCTTAACTAGTTCATAAGGGTCGCCAACACTATCTGCGAGTACAAAAATGTAATTTTGTTCATTTACAAAAAATCTACCACTATAACTATCCGTTGAAAATTGCCCTGTAATTTGATCTTCTTTAGAAGAAAGTTCTTTATCTAGTTTAATAAAGCAATGATCATTCATCTCTTGAAGTACAGGGTTGAATGATTCTCTTAACTCCTGTTTTACAATAACCTTTATAGCTTTCTTAGACGTAGTTTTGGTTTGAATTTTATTAAGAATTGAAATAGGCTCAGCATAATTGCTAAATCTTTCAATTCGGTTTTTTGACAACGCTTTCGCGAAAGCAGTTAAGAGAATTGGGTTTTTACTTTGAGAAGCTACTTCCTTGAATTGTAAAAAGACTGAAAATAAGTCAGATTGAAATTT
The DNA here is from genome assembly GCF_042652845.1 of Dokdonia genika. Lineage (NCBI taxonomy): Bacteria > Pseudomonadati > Bacteroidota > Flavobacteriia > Flavobacteriales > Flavobacteriaceae > Dokdonia > Dokdonia genika. The sequence goes on from NZ_JBHSHB010000024.1 coordinate 95,517, forward strand.
AGGTCTAATACCATCAACTACTTCAGGAGCCAAATATTCGGTTTTAAGAATATTGAATAGTTCAAAAATCTCACGTGTTCCTATATACTTGAGTACAGCAGATGTTTTGCTTATACTAATTGTATCAGGAGCGATGTAAAAGCCATAACGGTTTATCTTTTTAAGTTCGCTGAGGCCAATTAATAATTGTTTGAGATGGATGAATTCTTTCTTAATACTTATCTCTGTAGACTGTATATAATTATACACAATAAAGAAAACATTTTGTTCCTTGTCAAAGTTACTCTCAATGATTTTCTGAATTCCCGGTATTTCCTTTTTAACGAGTCCTTGAATTTCAGATTTGAAAATTCGATCTATTTGAGTCTTTTTTTGTGGATCATTTTTAATAGTTAATATTTCATAACTTTCTCCATAATTACTCTCTGCTAGCCATACATTGACACTAATATTAAATTCTTTGAGATGTTGAATAATTTGAAATTCTCCTATGGTATTCAATGATTTGTTTTTTGATGATAAATGATTTGCTTCGAACAATGATGAGTACTACTTCATTATTAATCCAACCTTATAATGGAACACTAATATAGTATTTTCGCTCTGTAGGAAATTACGGAAAACCGTAAAATTCTAGAAAAATATAATTCTATTAATCTAGGTTTCTAGAGTTATAGCATTCTAGATTAATAAAGTTTTGAATCTTCTCGTTATTTTTTAAAGTCCGTAGACAGGTAGATGATTTAAAGGCACTCAGTAATGTCAAAATAATAATCCTCCCATATAAAAGTCAATTCACCGTCTACTGTTTTCTCAATATCGATCTATATATGATCAATCCTTCTACCGTTATGGGCAAAAAGTCTTTGCCCTACAAATTCCCACTTAAGGCCTTTTTCTTTACCGATGCATTCTAAGATAAAATGTTCCGTTCCTACATAGTCATTTATAGATGTTTTATGAATGATTATAGCCTCTTCAATGCTATTACCATTACCTCCAGAAATTTCAAGGTCTTGATTGTAATTCGCTTTTATAATGTCTTTTAATGTCATTTGATGATTTATGATTTTTATTTAGGTAATGAGGTAGGTGTTAACTTGATTAAATGTCTCTTATAACGCTTTCGCGAAAGCGGGAGCACTCTAAATGTCTAATTGCTATCATAGCGAGCTGTGTCACGAAGCTTATACAAACCTATGTTGCATACTAAAATAGGAATTTTGACCTGTAGGAAATTACGGAAATCCGTAAAAATCTAGAAAAATATAATTCTAGTGATGTAGTTTTCTAGAATTATAGAATGATAAAGGAACTACTTATTCTTCCTCCTTCGTTCTAGCTTTGCTGTGACTTGCCAGCCATACATTGGCACTTCTTCTTGTCTTAAGGCAAAAAGCATACGATCTCTATATTGTCCTATAGACATCAGCCAGCAAGTATTTTTATCTATAAGTAGATATAGTTCAGAAAATCGAGGATACTCAGCTAGAGAATGTCTAAATCGTTCTAGAAACACCTCCTTACCCATAGCACGCAGCATAAAGGTTAAAGCTATTGGGTCACGATTTATAATGGTTATTTTGGGTTGTAAAGGCATAATACCAAAATTAGGAATAATTCCTAATTTTGGTATTGATTTATTGTCTTAACTTTAAATAAATATTTTGACTATGTGTTATAAAACCGCCTTAGATAAAAAAGCAGAGGAGATTACTAAACAAACTGGAAGATCGTTTCATATCCCTGAGGAGTTTGCCTCCTACAAGCATAATGATGCCTTTACTAAGCCTAATCTCTATATTATACCTCAAGATGCACCTGCTAAGATTTATCCAGCTGTGTGGGGCTTGGTTCCAGATTTTATAAACACTGCAGACAGCTCACTAACTCCTAGTGAATATGTAAATAGGTACAAAACTTTTAATGCGAGAGGGGAGGAGTTCTTTGAAAAGCGCTCCTATAAATCTAGTGCAGAAGGCCAAAGATGCCTCATACTAGCAGATGGTTTTTATGAACCACATCATTACAAAGGAAAGTCACAACCCTTCTTCTGTTATTTAGAGAACAGAGCACTATTTGCCTTTGCTGGTCTTTACACAAAGCTAGATCACGAATTATACACCACTACAATCGTTACAGTGGAGGCAAATAAAACTTTTGAACTCGTGCATAACAATAAAAAAAGAATGCCTCTTGTGCTAGATGACAGCTTTCAGGAAGATTGGATTTCTGATCTCAACACAAACCAGGTAAAGGAGATTGTAACATCTGGCTTTACAAACTCCTCATTTCAATATCACCCTGTGACAAACGAAATTTATAAAAATAGAACGATGCAAGGCGACAAGACGCAGGAAAGAGTTGATGCCTTTGATCCTCAATTTAATCAAGGGGGCCTTTTTTAGTAATTATATCAAAGTTCTAGAGTTTGTTTAAACCGTTTTGGGCAGCTAAAATGATGATTAAAGAAATAACCCTCATCACAGTGGGGAATAAGCTCTTAAAACAAGCCTTTGCCATTATATAGTCCGTCAGATTTTACAATGAATATTATATATAAAATTAGCTTCAAGATGCTTTTTTAACTCAGTTCTTTGTTATGGCTTTTTTTATTTCATTTTCAGTCCCGTAGGATTTGTTGTCAATTGAAATAGGCTTGTGTTCGCAAGTATCAAAACAATTCCCGAAGAGGCTCTGTATTGATATTCGTCATTTATATACTTTCTCGTAATTGAGCCATTTTCTAATAAGTGATTAATTGTCTTTTTAAAAATCTCAATTTTAATTTTTTGTTCCTTCCCATTTGAAGTTACTCGCTTGATTCCTGACCAATCAACTGATACTATTTTGTTAGTTTTACCGTCAGCTCGTTTAATTGTCTTTCCTTCAAGTGGTATCACATCCTTTTCCCAAATCGTTTCAAATTCTCGATTAGGTTTTTGAGACTTTGAATTGAAGTTGGTTTTAATTGCAGGAATTTCGAGAATTTCAATTTTTAGTTTTTTTGCGACTTTTAAAGCATTGTCAATGATTCGCCCATTAGTTGCCATAATAGCTTTTGTACAATCAAAATAGTCCTTAGCACCGTGAAGTTCCATAATCATCTGCCTGTTTATAGGTCTTGTTGAATTTCCAAACATTTTGGCTTGAATAGCAATTTTTATTTTTCCTTTAGTCGCAAATACATCAACACCGTAATCATTTGAGTACTGTGATACTTGAGTTTTAAATCCTTTGCTTTCAAAATGTTCAGCAACTATATGTTCATATTCGTCTGGTCTCATCCTGTCAAGTTAGCAAAAGGTCGTTTTCCAAAATCCTTAATATATTTACTTAAAAGTTGTTTTTCAATTTCTCTCGGGTCGTCAGTTGGTGTTGGTTTCCAACAGAAAATTAAACCTGAATGATTTTTGATTTGCCAAATATATCTTCCGCCCCAATGTCCAACATTTTTAGTTTCGCCAAATCTTAAATACTGTCCGAGTCGTGAGTTTAAAGTCGCTATTCCCGTTGGACTTCCTGCTTTTCCAATATAAACAACTTGCGAATTAGGGACTAAATTGAATTTCAATTCACTTACGGCAACATTTGGGTCTTTTCCTTTAAAAAACCCACCAACTCCTTTTGTTAGAAATTCAGTCTTTTCAAAATTTGGGTCAATTACCATATATACACCTTTGATTTTCGGGATATGGCTTTTGTCCAACCATAGTTCCGCCACAGTTTTGAAACCTTTAAATCCGTGCTTTTCAATTTCTTTTCTATTGTTGAAGTTCATTTTTTTCTAATTAGCTACAAAAGGCCACTATAGAAAGCCAGTGCGGCATACTTCGAGAAGCTCCGCATAAGCCTTGCTGGTTTGCTTTACTTTGTGGTCTTGATTTTTTTGGACTAAATATACAATGAATTTTAGAGTTGTGCGCCGTGCGTAGCGGTTTCAAACTTGAGTGTAAGAAGTACGCTTTCGCGAAAGCGTACTAAGTATGAGTGAAGAGAAAAAATAGCAATCATCGCAGTGGCAAATAAGCTCTTAAAACAAGCCTTTGCCATTATAAAATCTGGAAGGCAGTATGATGAACATTATTGACCAGAATTAGCTTAAAGAGTCTAGTTTATTTACTCGGTTATTTGTTATAACAGTATTTTATAAATTGTTTTCTTCTATTTTAACCTTTCCATTTCTTATATCAATTTCTTTAAATATTCTTAAATCACCATCATTGATATTGAAAAGGATTATTGTAAGTTTAGAAATGTCTTTTTGCTCTTTCTTTATTAAGTCGTTGATGGCATTTTGATATTTATTGATGATACTCTCAAGTGTCTTCCTTTTTGATAAATTTTCTCTGTTTATAACATTAATATAGAAATTATGCAATCCATTAATATCAAATAATAATTTCAAAAAATCCTTTTTACAAGTATTAATGTTACCTTGTTTAAATTCAATCAAATGTTTTCTGTGAAATCTTTCTTCTATTTTAGAGTATAAGGTTACATCTATACTTGCTGATTGCCCCTCACCAATTTTTGGTTCTATTTTTTTTCCACCTTGGCTAAATTGATAAATGTTACAGGTTGGAGTCTCTATTGAATAATAAAAGGAATGCTTATTTTCTTTTTTTTCTAACTCCCTTATGAATAAAAATCGAGCTTCTTGTTCGCTAATCCTAGATGCTTTGTTAAGCCTTGCTCTAGGGAATATCAAGTTGCTTTTTTGATTTTTATTTGCAATACTATTCTCGTGAGATATGTTTTTCAATTCAATCAAACTATCTACTATTATTTTTTCTAATGTTTTCAATAAAATGTAAATTTTGATTGTTTAATTTAAAGGATTAAATAAATAGCTTACATCTAGTGAAATGTAAATAGTACGGAAACAAACTAGCGTTTACTATCCTCCAGATAAATAGTGAAACCTTCTAGTTTTGATTTATGTTTCCTTGCCCATAGAAAAATCCTTAGAATTTTACTCACTAATTAAAAATACGCAAACCCTACAATTTAAGACAGACTTATATCATTTATATATTGTGTTTTAACCAGTATTTAATTTATCGTTCTGCTATTTCCGCTTTTTGAAATCCATTGCTCTGTAACTCCGTACGCTTCAAACAATACTTTTGTAAGATTTGAAAGTTTACACTTTTTAGTCCAAATTTTACGTTTTGGACCACTTATATTATTTGTCGTACAAACTTTTATTCGTCTCCATTTGATAGTTTCAACACAAATTTGGTATTTGTTACCAGCATCGTCCATAACATTTAAACTACGTACCTTTTCATCTTTATATTCGTATTGGGTGTTAATTCCAACTTTTTTTGCCCAGTCTTGAACAATTCGGTCAATTTTGAAATACCTCTTTTCTTTGGAGGAAGAACCTAATAGAAATAAATCTAAAATGATAATTAATAAATCTAGAGTTCCTTCTAACATAAAAATTTGTGATCTTGGGTAAAATAAGGCACTGTATAAATTGATTGCAAATTCCAATAACTATTAGAATTGCCGAAGTGCCTATTTTGTTGTTTTTTAATTGATTGTCTAAATATACACTTATTTGCAATTGTTTAAGCTTTAGCGAAAGCATCTTTATATCATTTAGGGTTAGATGCTAGAAGAACTGTGACTTTATATATTAGAATAACTCTGCTGATGTAAGGTTAATGATTTTTGATAAGGAATTCTTCTCTTAATATGATGTACTCGCTTAGTGTCCGATAGCGGTCATCTTCTCATAGTAATTTGTGTACATTGTAAAAACTTCTTTATCAATGCTAATATGAATTCTACCACCTTTATTTATATAATTGATGGCGTTTAAAAGCGTATTTTCTAGTGGATTTACTGCCTTTAATTTTGTGAATGGTATCCTTAAGAGATTGATGTTGTTTTGCTTGCAATAATCGTTTTTAATAAGATCTCTTTTAAGTCTTGCCTTTTGAACATCTAGATTTTTATCAAAACCAAATTTTCCAAAATGCTGTTGCCCATCAAATTCTATGATTAAGTTTAATGATTGTACATAAAAGTCTACTTGTAACTTATTCTTGAATTTCAAGTCGTGAAATGTTTTGTTTTTATTAAAGCTTAATTGTTCTCTTGTTAAAATCTCAGAAATAATCTGTTCACCTAACGAAACGCTGTTCTTAGGATAGCATTTGGGACACATTTTACTGTGTATTTTATGCTTATGGAATTTAAAAGGAAAAGGGTGTTTATGACCATCTCCATTACAACTGAAGATTATGGAGTAGTGGTTGTACCGATCTTTTTTAAAAGACCTGTAGGTGTATACTTCTGAGAGACCTGTTTCAATATTCTCTAGCTGGTTATAAATAATTTCTTTTAGTTCGTCTTCTGTATATCCATTGCTAGAAGCTAATGAAGCACACTTTTTACAACCGTGATTTTGACCAAGCAGTCCCTGCTCTTGGTAAAATGTGATACCGTGGTATAAACATTTTAACTTCAAAGATTTAGGTCTGGTTTTACTGAAGCCAGGAATTTCTAAAATATAATGCCAATCTTTTATAAACTTTGAGTGACTATTTCTCAGCTTTTGGTCGTGTTGATCATATGATAATACAGTTACAATGCTGGAGTTATGATTTTGTATGCAACCTTTACATTTTTTTAGAAATTTTTTTGATGATTTGAAAGTTTGTGCTGGTAGAATGAAAGTACTGCCGTGCTCTGTACACCTTAAATGATAGTATTCAATATTACGATTCTGATTGTTTTTTTTGAAAAAGATAGAGCCTCTAGGTGCGGGATCCAGCTCATATTTACCGTCAAACTTATTTGAGATAAAATTTTGAACTTCTCTTCGGTACAGAAATGGGTTTCTTTTGTTTTTTTCAATGGGTGTTAACTTTTCCCACTTGTTTTGTTCAGTTTTCATTATTAAAGATTTGAAATGAAAAAGCGCGAGACCGATATCATAAGTCCTAAGGTATCGGCAAACACCCGTCACTGTATGAAAAATCGACCCGCGCCAAGCGGTCGATTTAACTATGATACAGTGACTTGTAAAATTTTGCCGATTTCTAGGTCTGATCAAGCTAAACGCTTTATATAAATATGTTAGATTTCTATTTTTCTATAATTCTAGTTTTATATGAGTTTTTCATTTCATAGGCAAGTTATGAAATGTCATTGATATATTTTTCGATTGATTTATTGAGTATTGATTTAATACTTACCTCTTCTTGCAGTGCTCGTTGCTTTACCTTTTTGTAGAGGGATTTAGGTAGGTAGAACGCAATCTGTATTTCTTTTTCTGCCGGTTTTACCTTTTTTACAGGTTGTACTCTTTGTATTGGGGTTTGAGTAGCTTTTTTGGCTTGGTCTATTAGTGATTTGAGGTCAAGTTCTTCCATATTATAAAAGTTTAATTAGTGTCTCTTTAGTGAGAGCATTTATTTGCATTTGAGCTTTTGTTGTGGTACAACCCTTATTCATTATAGATCTTGTATAATCAACTAAATCACTAATCCGAGTTTTGGCTATTTCGACTCTGTATTTTTTAATTTCTCGGTATACATCATTGGTTAATGTTGTATTTGCTTTAATCATATTCATCACGATTAGAAGTTTGTCCTTGTCTATTACTCCTAGAACCAGGTCTAATGTTTTATTGATCGCGATTACATCAAGTAGACTGGCTTTAGTGGGTATAATAATGAGATCGCTTATTTGTGCAATATTTTCTAGGTTGTTAGATAAATAGGGAGGTGTGTCTATAATTATAAAATCATAGCTTAATTGTCTAATTTCTACTACAGGCGTACTTGCTGGGTATATATCTATATTTTCAAATTGAGACTGAAGGCTCACTAAGCTGCCCTGATGATCAAGATCCACAATAGCAATTGTGGCGCTTTTTGCTAAATTAAGAGCAATGTTTGCTGCTAGAGTGCTTTTCCCTACGCCTCCTTTTTGATGGGTGATGGTGATTATTTTACTCAAACTTCTCTTTTTTCCAGTTTATAAATGATTTATAGGCATTTTTATCGCTTTGGAAAAATTCACCTAGATTAGTCTTAAATGAGCTAAATTGCTGTGATTCTGCGGTATATTTTTTACTGATTTCAGAATATTTAAAAAGTCCAAATCCCGTTCCAGTAATCAGGCTTATTAGTAGTAGCACTATAAGCGTTCTGTAAAAAAGGTATTTTTTCTTACCGGTACGTTGAAATACTTCAAGTTGTGTTTTTGTGGTACTCATTATTTCTTTTGAAAACTTCTGAGATACTTGCTCCGTATATTGCTCAAACCTTTTTAGCTCTGTTAGATCTGGAGATATATGTATTGCTTTTATTTGTTCTTTCAATTCCTGTAAACGATAATTTTCAGCTTCTAGGACTTGTAAGTCATTGTTAATGTAGTTTCTTGTTGCCTGTAGTTTATTGATGTCATTACTAAAGCTGTCTAATTCTTCAACGAGTAATGCCGCCAGTCTTTCTAATTGTGTCATTGTTTTTTGATTTTAATTGTTGCGCTTTCGCGAAAGCTTTTTCCAAATTGTTTTTTGATAGTTGTCTATGTACCTCACTAGCTTTAAAATTGTATTCTTTATAATGAATTCTACAACCTCTATAATTCCCAAATTTGTCAATGCTTTTGATAACATATACGCCTTGCGCTTTCATATATGAGATATAGCTAGATAGATCTTCTGGAACCATTTCACTAATTACCTTTTTGTGCAATTGGAATATCTCCGTCCTAACTTCTTTAGTTTTAGATTGCTTTTGTTCTCTTACCTCTGTTGTTGTTTCTAAACCTAATCTTTTTGCTACCCTTTCGGCAGCTTTCATAGATTTTCCACCTATATAGCTGTCGGAAACAGCTCTTCCATCAAATCCAATTCTAGAGGTGTACAGGTGTATATGTTTATGAGGTTTATCTTGATGTAAGTAAGCAACACTTTGATGTTCATTTAGCCCCATCTCCTTTATGAATTCTGAAACTATCTTATTCCAGTCTTTAAGCACGACTCTTTGACCGTCTTTTATGGTTGGACTTAAAACAAACGAGAGCATATTGCGAGTACAATTTGCGTTGAGTTCGTGCAGTAATTTGAACTCTTTTGTAATATCTCTTATGTCTGTTGCCATAATATTTCTCTTTAAAACAAGTACAGCAGATTTATCACTATCATTTCCATATTCTAAACTCGCTTGTAAATGACTTATAGATTGTCCCAGTCCTACCATTATTGAAATTTTTTTAGATTTAATCTTAATTCATCGGCTAGTTTGTGAACTTCATTTTTAAGTCTAGGATCTTTGTTTTTAAATAAGTTGCCTATCGACTTCCATCCGTTATGAATTTTTACTAGCTCTTTAAATAGATCTAGTTCTTCGTTAGATAGGCGAGCCCGTAATTTTTTATTTAAACCTACCTGGCGTAAATATTTACTGAGATCGAGTCCTGCCTCTTTTGCAGCTTGTTGTAATAGCTTTTTTTCAAGCTTTGTTACTTTAAATGTTATATAATATTTTCTCATAATTTGAAACCTGTTTGCGACCTTAGGAGCAAACCAAGTATTGCGTACTTGGGACTTCGGCGTAGCAAGAAGTACCAACGTGCGCACTACTTGAAATACTCAGATCTAAAAATTTTGTGCTCGTCATTTTTCCCATTTATTAAAAACTCATTTATATCTATGTATTGACTATAAAGGTGACTTTTATCACAAACATTTTTACAAGAATTTATAAGTGATTTTGACGTTTTTTTTCCACTCTCATCATTGTCTAGATATAGGTGAATTTTATCGTATTTATTTAAAAATTTAAAGCTTTGATTAACGAGAGAGATAGAGTTAAGAACAAGAATGTCTGAGTTAATTGGGCCGCTGCTTAATTCAAGAAATGCTAAATAATCAAAAAAGCCTTCGAAGATTTTAAGGTTTTTCATATCGTTCCTAATAACTGAAATCGCTTTTTTACCGATACAACCCTTAAAGCCTTGATTTCTAATTTCCCAATTAGATAAGATATTTTGAAACCCAAGACCAAAGTAGCTGCGACCAGCTACTTGGTAATGAACTTCCTTTAACTCTTTTGATATCAAATTTGACGAGATACATCTTCGCTTTGCATAGTTTAACAAAGCCTGATGTTGCGGAGGTAAAATCTTAGTAACGGTAATCTTTGAAGACTGAGTAGACTTCTTCTTTTGAGAAACATTATAAGTTTTAAACTCGTCCTTAGATAGCGCTATAATGGCATCGTGAAAGTTTATTTTATGCAGTCTCATTATTAGATCAATGATTGAGCCGCCAACCCCTTCTCCGTGGTCATACCACCTGTTTAAACGTAAACAAACTTTAAAGGAAGGTCGTAGCTCGTGTCTAAATGGGCTTAAATACCAGTAATTACTATTTTTAATAGACTTAGGTTGATAGCCTTTCAATGCCAATAGGTGTATGATGGAGATATCTTTAATTATTTTTAAGTCAGCCATTTTCTATTGTAGTTTTTGATTAGACTTAAAAGACGCTAAGTACCCATATGCTTGTAGTTTGGAGTGCTTCACTTTTTCATAACCTAATGCACTTAGGGCTTTACCGGCACTAATATGGTTCAGTTTTGCGTCGGTGAAGCTTAATTGGTTAATGACATCTGTAGCTGTTTTAAAATCTTCTATAGAGTCTGTCTTAGTAAAATATTTATCTATCAATTCAAACTCACTGCTTTGGTTAAAGTATTTCTTATTTCTAATCTCATTTAACTTTATGTCTTCAGGAGTCATTTCGGCGTAGAATTCATCATCTTTAAAAGCGAGATGATAAGCTTGAGCCCATAGCATATTAATATCTACATTATCTTTGTAGCTAAAATCTATTTCCCCTATAATTTCAAAGCAAAGCCACCTTACCGATCCAGTAGGGTCATTAAGGAAGTCATTATCATTTGTAGATGCTAATAAAGAAGCTCGTCTTGCAATAATAGAATAAAGCCTATCATAGGGTAGCCTCTCATTAATTTGGGTCTTAGATAAGAAAGATTTATAGTTGTTAATTGCAGATTTGCTTGCTAATCCTAACTCATCTAAGTTCACAAGCATATTACGAGTTAATGAAACTCTGGAATCTTTATCAAATCCAATATCTTCTGCTATATAATCACTAAGCTCTTCCGGGCATAAATTTCTTATCCAGGTAGTTTTACCTTTATTCTGAGCTTTTTGATAAAGAACAAAACACTGCTTATTTGCATACCCATCAATAAGAGCGCATTTTACAGCTCTAACCATCCATTTCTTGAAATGGTATATGGCAAGATCTAGCTCTTTAAAATCAATGTAGGATACATATTCACTTATATAGTCAGTACCGTCCCAATCAGGTAGATGAGAGAAGTAATTTTCTATAGGATCAAATTTTTCCACAAGATGTGACTTCAAATACATTTCTACATTTTTTAAAGAGGTTTTAATATTATTCTGGCTTAATTCTATATAAAGTGAAGCCGTATTAACAACTTCCCATTTTTTTGAATCGATTGGTTTAATGTCACAAGTATGTGACATAGTATTATATCGTATGTGGTACTTTTTATGTAAGTATTCAAAGATTTGATCAAAAACTGTCTTTACCAGAGGTTTGTCTAAATGATAGATAGATTTTTTTTTCATAAATAAGGGTTTAACCCGTATATTTACACAGGTTTTATTATTGGAATAAAATTGAAGATATAAGGCACTACCGTGGAGGGTAGTGCTTTTTTTATTTTAGCCGATTGAGTGGAATGAGATTATCATTCTCATCGAAGATAGTAGTATGTTTTATTTGGTAACTACGGCCTATGCGCACAGATTTTAAAATGCCACGACTACAGTAGGACCTTATTGTCTGTGGTGTTTTATTGTAAAATTTGGCAATTTCAGCAGGACTGTAATGACTGGTACGTCTTTGCTGATCTTTATCTCTTATATGATGATGTAAAAGAGATTTTAGTTCATTAATTTGAGATTGAATAACGTCGAATGGATTGTTCATTTTGTAAATTTTATAGGTGCAATATCGTGCTTATTTGTTGGTATACAGCGGTTTGTCCACAGATTCCATACTTACCACACTTTCTACACTTTTTGGGCTTTACTATAAAATTAACACGTTATATAAAATGAGAGATTTATTAGGTTAGTGAGCTAGTTAGTGCGTCTACGCATTTTATTATAGATTTTCAAATCCTTTTTTTCAATACCGTCAAATTGAAGTAAAAATTGATAAACGTTTCCAAATGAAAATTTATATTTTTTAGTGAATTTTTCTTCAGTTAATTGACAATTCACCTTGCTAAATGATGATCGAACCAGTTTTATTCCGAAACACTCAAATTTCTTTCTAAGTTCTACCTGTTTTAACCCTAACAGAAATCCTTCATTTCTAAGGATGAGAATTAAAAATGATAATTCTCTTGCAATTTCTTTTTTATTTTGGGGTTTGAACCCTTCAAAAATCCCTTCTTCGTTTATATTTTTTTTACTTATTAGATATTCTATAAGATTCTTTGCTATTTCTCTTTTATTATGTTTGAACGCTTCTATTGCAGGTTTGTAATGTTCCCAGTCTATTTGAGTTAGGTCTTGTGAGTTTTCTTCTTTCTTAACTGGGGTAATAGTAGAATCAGTAACCAGGTTTAGGTTTTCATTGCTTTCACTTTCATTCTCTAATGGTGCACTTAAAGATTCTTGATCTTTAAGAGTATTGGCTTCAGAGCTTGATGGTTTTAATAAAATCTCATCCTTATTATTTTCTGGTTTCTCTTCAAGTTCACTTTTTGAACCAGAAGTAGTCTCTACAGTGGGAGTAGGGTCCAGTTTGTTAACATTATTCGTAATATTTTCTAGCTTCCCCTTTGTTTTTTCTGATTGGCTTGACTTATTTTTAAATGTAGTTAATTGTTTTAACTGTGGCTCATTTTTAAAATTATCTAGCTTAACTTTTGTGCTTTCATATGTATGAGAAGAATGTTCCTTGAATTGCTCTTGGTTTGATTGAGTATGGCCCTTCTCTGATTTGAAAAAATGAGCAATAATTATATTTTGGATCTTAAAAAAATAAATAGGGGAGCTGTTAGGCGTAGCAAACATCTTTTGACCTCCCTTTTCAAAGTTTTTTCTTGTAAGGGTAATGAGAATAGCTGTAAATAGGAGGTATATCGTAATTTTTGGAATGTCAAAGTTCCAAATAGAATTGCTTGCTGATTCTATAATATCATTTTTTAGCACGTATGATGCTGTCAAGCATCCTGCGAAAATTATAATTTGATATTTGAGTAGCATTTTATCTTTAACCCTTCTTTGTTCAAACCAAACGAGTGTTAATTTTGTAAAGAATAAACTGATAACGATAGTGAGTGTAAGTCCAAATAATTGATCTAGTATGAAGTAAGTCATTTTTAAAATATTTTAATGAGTATTTTTCAGGTAGGTAGGTAATAAGAAAATCAATTTTCAAAGAAATTTTATCCAAACACGTCGTTCATAAATTTTAAGCTATCTCCTTGTGAAGGTTTGTAATACAGGTTAAAATTTTGAATACTCTTGTGTCCAGTATATCCCATAATAATTTTATCAGGCACGCCCTTATTTTTCATTATGGTAATGAAAGTTCTTCTAGCAGTGTGACTATTAACCCTTGTATAAAGGGGAACTACTGAGGTATGAACATCTTTCCCATATTTCATTGATTTTCGAGCATTTTCAACAAATCCCAGTAATTCAAAAAGTTCTTTCACGTATTTGTTAAATTTTTGATTAGAGATTGACGGCAGGTTAAAATCATACTTTTCCAATATTGATTTAGAGATTTCATTTAATGGAACCTTTAAACTTTTTGTAGGATCTTTTACATCAGTGACACATATAAAGTCGCCATATACATCCGACTTTTTAAGTTTTGAATAGTTTCCGTAGCGAAACCCTGTAGTACAACCTAAGATAAAGAGATCTCTTACTTTTTCCAGGCGAGTATTTGAGCTCAGGTCTACTGAGTAAATATCTTTGACTTGATTTAGATTAAAAGCGATTTCCTCAGTTGGAAACCTTTTTACGTTTTCAAAGTTTTTAAACTCATCGTTATAAGTGTACTTGTTTTTTTCAGCCCAAAATAAAAATGTTTTTAGTAGTCCAACATTCCGGCTTAAGGTGTTTGCAGAATGCTTTTTAACTTCAATACAAAATCTAAGAAAGGTTTGGTAAACCGTTTGATTAAGAGCAGAAAACCGAATGGGTTTACCTAAATAAGACTCAAATTCTTGAAGTAGTTTTTTGTTGTATTGATATCTTTTAATCGTTGAGGGTGAGTTCCCTTTGTCTGTAGGGTCATTGATTTTTTGCTCCAAAAAGATATCATATACTTTAAAAAATCCATTTGTTTTTGAGCTTGACTTTTTAAATTCTTTGTCAAAGGCCTGTCTTGCAATATCAATAGTGAGCTTTTCGTCAATCATTTCATATTGTACAGATAAACGATCGAGTAAATTAACGTGATCTTCGAGTGTTTTTTTTAGATTTCTAAATGCAATGCCTGACTCAATTTTATTTGGATTTTTTTTAGGCCTTTTATGTTTCAAATCCCAATCTGCTGGATGTATTCTCTGACCGGTAGAATATATAAATGATTTACCTTCTTCTTTGAAGTAACTCTGAAAATATATGAGGGTAGCCTGATTTGATTTAGGCTCTTTTAGTTTGAAAGAAGATTTCACAAGTTCTATTTTAGGTGCTATTAAAACTATATATTATTGCATATAGTTACGAAAATAAGATAAAAATATTAATCTTAAACCCTTATAATCAAGTATTATTAGTCATTTGATATAGTCTAGCACTAATAAGGTTCGAATCCCTCTTTCTCCGCAAAAGAAACCTGTAACGTATGTTACAGGTTTTTTGTTTTATGCCCATACGTCAAGCTTGCTTGTAAGTAGGGGGATAAAACAAAAAACCAACGAGCACAGCTCGTTATGGGTTTTATGCTTGCCAAGGATACCCTAGTGGGGATCACCGCAGGTAATCCCATCGTAATTTTTCTTAGTAAAACAGTGAGAAATGAATATCGATTAGAGAATATCGAATATAGCATAACGACTATAAAACAGCTCACGGCTTAAACCCTACGGCTTAGAGCTTAAAGCCAAAAACTAAGAACCACCATCTACCGTCTATTGAATATCAAATGTAGAATAACGACTATAGAACAGCTTACAACTTTCCCTCACCGCTTAATTAAGCACCTCCTTAAGCGTTCCTTTTCTATAACAACGTTCTTCACCTAGGTATAGCGGATTACCGTGTTTTTCTGACCAGAAGCCTTCTAGCAGATCTTTGGTGATGCATTGATAGACCACGACACCTTTATAGATAGTCTCGTTATCGCCCTCATAGTTAAAATTAATCACCAAGATATTGTTCTTAAAAAAGCCAGTTCCTTGCTGGTGCTGCGTGCCATTTATCACCCAGTTTGCAATGATTCTTTTGTGCTCATCTAGCGCTAGTGTGAGTTCGCCCTTATAAGCTGAGTCATCTGGGCTTTGGTTGCTTCCTGTGATGGTGTATGTGCCTACTAGGTCTTCTAGGGTCATTGGGTGGGTTGTTTTGGATGGTGAAAAGTACGTATTTAACTAAGATATATTCCTATTACGCTTTCGCAAAAGTATAACAAACCACATCCTTGTGATGATATCTATGGCGTGTATCTTCTGGTATTTGAGATTTCTGCGTGCGCGGTATCGTTGTAGGCAATCTCTTTTAATCATTTGTATTTTAACACAGTACTACGACACCTTCTTTTGTTGAATACCTAATATTTAATAATTTTATTTTTAGACCGTTGCTTTGATAATGGGAATACGGTTTGATTCTCGCTTTCGCGAAAGGTATACAGACAGCGCTTCAATATTTATAAGTTATTTTATTTTAAAGATGAGGATTACCGTAATAGTAAGAAAAACCTTCTTCTTATATTTACAGGAGACTACCCAAAAGCATTTTAACTGAATGACAAAAAAAACAACCAAAGCCGATATTAACTTTGAACAAGAACTCTGGAAAGCCGCAAACGAACTACGTGGTGCGGTGGCAGAAAATCAATATAAAGATTACATCTTACCGCTTATTTTTTTAAAGCATATCTCAGAGCGCTATGAGATGCGCCGAGATACTTTAAAGCAACTATTTAAAGAGAAGAAATCTGAGTACTACACACTAGATACAGAAGAGCAGAATTACATTCTTGAAGATCCAGATGAGTACCTGTCTAAAAACGTGTACATCATCCCAGAGAAGGCAACGTTTCAATTCTTGCAAGACAACGCAGAACAAGATAATATCAAGGTTCTGGTAGATGAAGCTTTTGATATTCTTGATGAAACACTAGCGGCAAACCGTCCTGATCTTAAAGGAATACTGCCGCGTATTTTTGTAAAAAGCCAACTCACAGCAAAGCAAGTTGCTGGCTTGATAAACCTATTATCAAATCCAAAACTCTCAGAAAAGGAAAATCCAGATAGTGATATTTTGGGACGTGTGTATGAATATTACATAGGCAAGTTTGCGATAGCCGAAGGCTCTGGTGCAGGGCAGTTCTTTACACCGGGAAGTATTGTGCGCTTACTCGTAGAAATGATTGAGCCGTATGAAGGTAAAATCTTTGATGCTGCTTGTGGCTCTGGTGGTATGTTTGTGCAGTCATTAAAATTTTTACAAGCCCACGGTGGTGATAAAAAGAATATCTCTATTTACGGGCAAGAGCGTTATGACGGCACCTTGCGACTTTGTAAAATGAACCTCGCTTTACGTGATCTTTCATTTGATGTGCGACTAGGTGACTCACTCTTACAAGATAAATTTCCAGACTTAAAAGCAGATTTTATTATTGTAAACCCTCCTTTTAATGTGAGCCAGTGGCACCCTGAGGATTTGCCAGAAAATGACCCAAGACTTTTTGGGCCTAAAGAAGAGTTTGCAACCGATAGTAATGCAAACTATATGTGGATGCAAACCTTCTGGAATCACCTGAGTGATACGGGAACGGCATCTGTAGTAATGGCAAATGGTGCAATGACTTCTAATAATAAAGGAGAAAAAAACGTACGGCAGCATATGGTAGACCACAATATGGTAGACTGTATCGTGCGTCTTCCAGACAAGCTCTTTCTTACCACTGGGATACCTGCTTGTATTTTTATACTCAGTAAAAACCGTGACGGTAAAGATGGTAAGCATCGCAACCGTGAGAACGAGATCCTTTTTATAGATACTAGTAAAATGGGAACGATGGAAAGCCGCAAACTTCGCGTCTTTACAGATGAAGATATTGATAAGGTTACAGAGACCTATCACAACTGGAGGAATGTGGGGAGTACGTATGAAAACACAGACGGCTTTGCCTACAGCGCTAAACTAGAAGAAGTACAAAAACAAGATTACAAACTTACTCCAGGGATTTATGTAGGGACAGAGGCTATAGAAGATGATGGAATCCCTTTTGAAGAAAAAATGGAAACGCTACAAGCACAATTAAAAAAACAGTTTGCAGAAGGAGATCGCTTGCAGGAGGAGATTCTAAAAAACTTCACAAAGTTCTAAATAGTTCTTTTTGAGAGGATTCTTATTTTATTTGTTCATATATTTGTTATGTTCATGTTACATGAACAAATTGAAAAAATGAACAAATGACTGATTTTGTATTTATTCAAGAATTTTTTGATAGTCTCGATTTTGAGATTAAGGTCGTCTACCAGAATTATAATAGGTCCAAAGGGGAAAACGTATATTTATTGAACAGCGAACCAGTTTTTATAGAAACGAAAAATGAAATAAGACCACAAAACATACACGCTTTTGAAAAAAATTGCAACAAGGAGTATCCGCTTTTAATAGCCTCCAAGTATATTACTCCTAAGTCAAAAAAAATATTAAAAGGTAAAGGAATAAATTATATTGACAGTTTTGGTAATGCCTTTATAAACTTATCTAATCTAAAAGTTTATGTAGAACAAGGGAATGCAAAACCTTATCATAGTGATCACTCAATCATTTTCACACAATCGGGTGGGCAGATACTTTTTCAATTATTAAAAAAACCTGAGAATATTAATGAAACCTATAGATATCTAGCTCACATAAGTAATGTATCACTGGGGAGTGTGAGTAATTTTATGAAGGGATTAATAGAAGAAGGTTTTGCTGTAAAATGGAATAATGACCAGAAATATCAGTTAATTAAAAAAGAAGAGTTGCTAGAGCGCTGGATCAATGTCTTAAATGAAAAAATTCTTCCAGCACATAAAATAGGGAATTATATCTTCTCTCAATCCAATAAATCAAATTGGAAAAATCAACTGTTACACCCTAATTTATTGTGGGCAGGAGAACCCGGAGCTGCACTGCTTACGAACCATCTTAATCCAGAAGTATACTCCTTATTTACAATTTTATCAAAACAGGAAATACTTGTAAATCTAAAATTACTTCCAAGTGATAAAGGAGAAATTAGCATTTATAAACCTTTTTGGATGGAAAGTAGTACGATGGAGAGAGCCACAAATTATATGAGTGGTAAAAATATTGCACATCCCTTACTTATCTATGCACAGTTAATGTACTCGGGTAATGACCGTAATTTAGAAACCGCAAAAATTCTTTATGATGAGTATATCGCACCTCACTTTTAAGGATTATTCCTTTGCAGATCATACGGAAGTGTATAAAGTGCTAGATGCTACTTTTAAAACACACGGGATTTCATATTATTTAATAGGTGCAAATGCTCGTGATGTACAATTATACAAGGCAAAAGCAAAACCTACGCGTATTACGGGAGATATTGATTTTGCAGTTTTGGTTCCTGATTTTGACACCTATGCATCCTTACAAGAAGCGCTTATAGCAGGAGGGTTTGCAAAAACAGAATTTCCTTATCGCTTGTTTCATACTGCGAGTAATACCGTTATAGATTTAATGCCTTTTGGAAAGATCCAAGATGCGAACAAGGTTGTTTTTAATAAGAATCTCACACTATCAGTGTTGGGGTATAAAGAGGTACACGAGCATTCCGAAACTTTTGCTTTACCCGAGACAGACCTATCTATACCAGTTACTCCCTTAGAAGGACTTTTTATTTTAAAATGGATTTCTTGGCAAGAAAAACCAGAACGACAAAAAGATCTGGATGATTTAGCACACTTATTAAACAACGCTTGGGATCTTTTAGAAGAGGAAGCCTATAACGAGCATCTAGATTTATTTGAAGAGGAAGATTTTAAAACAATAAACGCCGCTGCGCGTATTTTAGGACGTAAGATGAAACGCATCCTAGCTAATGACGAAACGCTTAGAGATAATATCACGACCTTACTAGAAAGCACCATAAGTGATAAAACAAAATTAGGTGCTCTAGAAATTACATTTGCCGCAGCTCTTAAATTGGATATAGAAACAACACTCGTAATTTTAGCAGATATTCTAAGAGGGATAAAAGAAGAAATACCTACTGGCTAAAAAAAAACAAACGAAAAACAAATCTGAAAACAAAAAAGGATAAACGCCTTGTTCACAGTAGCTAACGCTTTTTTTGATCTAGATCTAATAAAAAACAAATAGAAATAACCCAATGCCCCAAAACTGGAAAACATATAAGCTAGGAGAAGTTGCTACTTTGCAAAGAGGTTTTGACTTACCGAGTAGAAAAAGACAGCACGGAAGCTTCAAAGTAATAGCAGCTTCGGGGTTTAGTACTTGGCATAATGAATTTAAAGTTAAAGGACCTGGAGTTACGACTGGAAGGTCTGGAACCTTAGGTAAAGTTTTTTATGAAGCTGATAATTTTTGGCCATTGAACACTTCATTGTGGGTAAAGAATTTTCATTCAAATAACCCTAGGTACATATATTATTTTTTACAAACTCTGAATCTTGAAGCGTATAACTCAGGTACAAGTGTTCCAACATTAAACAGAAATGATGTTCACACTATTGAAGTTAAAATTCCAGAATTAGAAGAACAAACCGCCATAGCCTCCATACTCTCCACTATAGATGCCAAAATAGAAAACAACCTAGCCATTAATAAAACCTTAGAAGAAATGGCAATGGCACTCTATAAAGAGTGGTTTGTAGATTTTGGACCTTTTCAAGATGGGAAGTTTGTAGAAAGCGAACTCGGGATGATCCCTGAGGGATGGGAGGTGAAACGATTGGATGAGGTTGCTTATAAAAACTCAAAAACTTTCAATTTTAAGAATAAAGAAAAAGTAGTTTTTGTCAATACTGGAGATGTTCAATTTGGCTCGTTTTTACATAATAACTATTCGGACTCTGAAAGTTTACCAGGGCAAGCAAAAAAAGTGATTGAAGTAAATGATATTCTTTACAGTGAGATTAGGCCTAAAAACAAAAGATACGCTTATGTTGATTTTGATTCGAGCGATTATGTAGTTTCAACGAAGTTTATGATTATAAGAAATAACGAACTTATTAATAATAGGCTTTTATATCGTATTCTGACGAGACAAGAAACAGTTGATGAATTTCAAATGATTGCAGAATCTCGATCTGGAACATTTCCGCAGATAACCTTCGATGCAATTGGACATTTTCCTATTGTGTTACCATCTATAGAATTACAAGATAAATTTCAAAGTATTGTTGGTAATTATGAATATCAGCAAAAGAATAATCTAACACAAAACCAAACCCTCACCACCCTACGAGACACTTTGCTCCCAAAACTTATAAGTGGAGAAGTTCGCCTTACCGAGTTTGTAAATACCTAGGGAGTGTGTGGGTGAATACCGTTTTCGCGAAAGCGTGAACATAATAATAGTAACAGCGAGAGGAGATGCCTCTCTATATGGGAATTTAGTATGAAAGAAGCACACATAGAGCAAGCTTGTATAGACTGGCTAGGAGATCTGGGGTACACACACGTGCTAGGCACCTCGTTGCCGCAAAATAATGTGAGTGTGGTGCTCAAGGAGGAGCTGGCGGCATTTATTGCAAGACAGTATGCACACCTACCTAAAGAAATACAAGAACTTGCCGTTGCTACTTTTACGCATAACACAGGGGCAGATCTAGATCATCGCAACCGTGATTTTCATCTCAAGATGACCAAAGGGGTAGAGTTTCCCTATGAAGATGCAAGCGGCAGTGAGAAAGCCGTACACCTCTATCCCATAGATTTTGAGCATCCTGAGAATAATACCTTCTGGGCGGTAAACCAGTTTAGCATCACCGGTAAAAATAAACGTCGTCCAGACATCATCATCTATGTAAACGGCTTGCCGCTGGTCGTTTTTGAGTTAAAAAATTGGTTTGACGAGACTACAAATATTAAGGAAGCCCACAACCAGATAGGGCATTATATAAAAGACATCCCACAGTTATTTGAGTATAACGCCCTCACTGTGATAAGTGATGGTAATGAGGCGCAACACGGGATGTACGCGAGCGGCATAGAGTGGTTTGCTGCCTGGAAGAGTATAGACGGCACAAAAACCTTTAATGACGAGGATTTCCAGATGCACACCTTACTCTTTGGGCTATTTACAAAAGAGCGACTGCTGCACTATATCAAGAATTTTATCTTTCACGAAGACCATAATGGCAGCTTGATTAAAAAAGGGGCAAAGTACCATCAGTATTTTGGCGTGACCTATGCCGTGGCTGCTGCTCAAAAGGCGGTACGTCCCGCAGGCGATGGCCGCATAGGCGTGGTCTGGCACACACAGGGATCTGGCAAGAGTATCTTTATGGCGATCTACACAGGCATCTTGCGTAGCCACCCACAGTTTAAAAATCCTACCATTGTCGTGCAGGTAGACCGTAGCGATCTGGACTACCAGCTCTATGAAAACTTTGTCGCTGCAAAGGACCTCGTGGGCGATGTGCAACACGCAGACACTACAGATGACCTACGTAAGTTACTAAGCGCAGGTGCTGGTGGTGTGATTTTTACCACCATAGAGAAGTTCCGTTTAAAACAAGGTACAGATGAGGAGCTAGGAGAAACAGAACATCCTGTTTTAAGCTTACGCGAAAATGTGATTGTGATGGCAGATGAGGCGCACCGTACACAATACGGGCTGCTAGATGGCTTTGCCAGTA
The DNA here is from genome assembly GCF_042652845.1 of Dokdonia genika. NCBI lineage: Bacteria > Pseudomonadati > Bacteroidota > Flavobacteriia > Flavobacteriales > Flavobacteriaceae > Dokdonia > Dokdonia genika. Next base: position 117,656 of record NZ_JBHSHB010000024.1, read on the forward strand.
ACCTGCGAAAAGCATTGCCAAAAGCCTCTTTTATAGGTTTTACAGGAACCCCAGTAGATAGTAAGGATGCAGACACGCAAGAAGTTTTTGGCGACACCATACATATTTACGATATCAAACAAGCCGTAGCAGATAATGCTACGGTAAATATCTTTTACGAGCCAAGACTAGCCAAACTTCACTTGTGGAATGACAAGCTAGATGATGAGGTAGATGCCATTACAGAAGCCACCGAAGATAGCGGTAATTTAAAATGGGCAGCCATAGAAGACGCCGCAGGAAGTGAAGATCGCGTGGCCAAAGTATCTACAGATATCCTTAACCACTTTATCAACCGTACGGCTACCTTAGAAGGGAAAGCAATGATCGTCTGTATGAGCAGGCGCAATTGTGTAAAAATGTATGAAGCCATTACTGCGCTAGAAGATTGCCCAGAAATAGCCGTGGTAATGACAGGAAATATAAGCAAAGACCCACAATCGTGGAATCCCCATTTCCGTACCAAAGAAAGCACAGAAGCCTTAAAAAAGCGATTCAAAAATCCTGAAGATCCGCTCAAGATTGTCATCGTGCGGGATATGTGGCTCACAGGTTTTGACGCTCCTTGCGTGCACACGATGTATGTAGATAAGATTATGCGTGGTCATAACTTGATGCAAGCCATCACGAGAACAAATCGTGTTTTTAAAGACAAGAAAAACGGAGTCATTGTAGATTATATAGGCATAGGTGACAATCTTAAAACCGCCACTACAAAGTACACTGGCGAGGGCGGCAAAGGAAAGCCTACCATAGATATGGAACAGGCGCTAGAACTGTTTTTTGATCAGCTAGAAAGTTGTCTGGCCTTTTTACCAGAAACGGCAGACTATCAACATTGGAAAGCATTGCGAGATGCAGATAAAGTATTGCTAGTAAAAGCAGGGCTTAATCACATCATAAAAGATGATGAAGCGTCAATGAGCTTTATGAAAGCAGAAAAGACGATGTCTGGATTACTATCTATTGTAAAAAGTCAGCCAGCGATACAACACAGCGCGATCGATGTACTTTATGTGCAGCACGTGAGTAAGGCAGTGCGTAATGCCAAGAGTGTAAAAAGCACCAGAAGCGAACAAAAAGAAAAGATTAAGGAACTCATAAGCCAGAGTATAGATAGTGAAGACATTGTAGATGTATTTGCAATGGCAGGGATTGAGCGAGCAGATATCTCTATTCTAGATGATACTTTCTTGCTTGGCGCGAAAAAGGAAAAAGACGGTCACGCCCTAAAAATTGAATTGATAAAAAACATACTCAAAGACGAAATCAAACTCAGGCTCCATAAAAACATCAAGAAGTACACAAGCCTAAAAGATGAGCTAGAAAAAGTAATCGATCGTTATCACAATAACGCGCTAGACAGCTATGCCACCATCGCTGAACTCGTACAACGCGCAAAAGATTTACAAAAAGAAGATAGCCGTATTGCAGAGTTAGGATTGAGCGAAGAAGAATTAGCCTTCTATGATATTCTAGCTGCTAAAAAAGAGATTATAAAAGAAGAAGGCCCTATACAAGACATCGTGCACGCCGTTGTAATAGCAGTAAAGAAAAACCTACAACTCGACTGGACCAAGAAGGAGAATGCAAAAGCAAGCATACGCCTAGCTGTAAAAAAGGAATTAAGAGGAAAGATTAGCATCACCAAACTCAATGAAATCTTACAAGATATTATGGAGCAAGCAGAAGGGCAGTTTGGGGAGTGGAGTGCGTAGGGGGGAGTTAATATAGATGGTAATTAGCAAAAAGCAGTTATGGATTTTAATAAAGTAAGAAAAGAACATATTATTTTAGGTATACAAGATTTTGAGGAAAAAGGATATTTTATGATGAAGAGGGTGGTAAGCAGTAGTTTCTTTCTTATTTTTTTAATCATAAGGGTATATTTTACACCGTACCATCGAGTTAACAAGACGGTAATACGGGTAAGGGGGAATTAGGCTTTAACGAAAGCGTAAAACTACTACATATGAGTGGTAAATGCTATCACCTTGCTGTACCCAAAAATAGCCAATTACTTATGTTGTGCCGTAAAGCTAGCCGTAGTATTTATATATAAAATCACTCCTTGTGCACCAGTACTAATCTGGTGTTGTGAGACATCACAAAAAAAGCCCATCATAACGATGGGCTCAACTAGCAGACTAATTAAACAACTTAGTTAAAAGTTGTTTCGCCTTCATTAGGGTTATAGACATAGTTAAATGTGTAGTATCTACTCGCGTCTGTCTGTGGGTCTGGACTGGCAGGTGCATCTTGATAGTAGCTCAGTATCTCAACTTTTGCATAGTTACCCTCGGTAGTTTTAAATACAAGTATTTGTCCTGGTATGGGAGAGACCACGTTGTTTTGAAAGTTGTAATTGTACCACCCATTATCACTTCCCGTAGGGATGGCAAACTCGCTTTCTGAGTCTTGTGTAAACGTAAGACCTTCTGCTGTAGTCACATTATCAAAAGTACTAGTAACGATAGCTGCTGCCGCATCACCAGTGCGTGTAGGCTCATCATCTGTACCTGTTGCTACGCCACCATTTACAGCAATGGTAGTACCTCTAAAGGCAATATCCCATTCTGTATCACTTGTCGTGATTGCTCCTGTCTCAAAGTCAAATTTTGTAAAATCACCTCCTATAGGTGCTCCTTGTCCGCCCGTTTGTGGCGCATATAGATTACTTACTTGCTCTGCCTCAACAGGGGCGAGTGTAACCGTAGTATCATCATCGCTGCTGCAAGATGTAAAAGCAAGGATAAAGAGGGTTGCTAGTGTAAAAAAGTTCTTGTTCATTGTGTGTGTATTAAATAGTTAAAATTGATAATTAAGTGAGGCATACCCTTGTATGCCTGGTAAAGTAGGGATGTTACTATCTTTATAATCAAAGAGGTTATTTGCTCCTACTTGAAGCGTGAAGTCATTATAAAATGTTTTTGACGCAGCAACATTTGTTGTTAGGTAGCCGTCTACAAAGCTGGTGTCGTAGCGATCTATTAGGTTATTACCGTTTGTGTCAAACTGTGCGTACTTACTGCGGTAGAGTAGACGTACATTCATAGCTATATCTAGCGATGGGATGTTATAAAACAGCTTTGCATTTGCATTATGGCGGGATCTATTAATGAGTCCAAAATGGTCTTGGGCTGCTATAACAACCGTCTGGTTAGTCTCTGGGTCTCGCGCAAAAACTTGTCCATCTCGCACCGCCTCCCTGTTTGCATTGTTATATGCATACAGCAACTGGTACCCCGCACTAAGACGAAGTTTTTTTGAGAAGGTGTAGGACGCATTAAGCTCAAAACCTGTGGTAAATACCTTATCAAAATTTGCATAGCTAAAGACATTTTGACCATTTTGTTTTCTAGCAATAATGCGTGTATCAATTAGATTTTTAAAGTCATTTCTAAAGCCGTTAAGCTCTCCATTCCACTTTCCTTTTTTATAGGTGACGCCTAGGTTGTAACCTACAGAACTTTCGGCGGCGAGCGGTTGTGATAAGTCATCTTGAGAGATGAGTACATCTAGTATCTGGTCTTGATCTTGCAGTCCTTGAAGCTTACTTAACGCCACATTATAGCCCAAAACGGTGTAACCCACGGCAGCATTTGTAAAATCAAAGTAAAGCTGTCTAAAGTCTGGCGCTTTAAAGCCATACCCCACAGAGCCTTTAATTGCAATAGCATCTGTAGCCTCGTAGCGTAGGGCAATTTTTGGACTAAGTTGATCACTGTATTCAGAGTGATTATCATAACGTAATCCTGCTATAACATTCAGTTTGTCTAGGGGTGTGGTGTCATACTGTGCATAGATGTATTGCGAGTTAAAACGGACCGTCTCGTCAAAAAAGGTACGATCTAGCTGGTCATACTGTACCCCTATACCTGTTGTGAGTGATCCCGCTTTCGCGAAAGCGTAATTACCACGTACCTCTGGCCGCCATAATTTCTGGTTAAAGTCATTATCACTAAGCACTCCTGCCGAAATAGGGTCTTGTAGCAACTCCCTCGCTTGATAGTTTGTGTAGTAAAGTTCATAGGTAGTAGTGAGTGGGGAATCAAATTTTTGATCTAATTTCAGATGGGTGTTATACTCACGCTCGTCTGTATCACCCTCGTATCGCACATTATCTACCGTAAGGCCAGCTTCCTGCTCTTGATCATATAATCTAGCAGAGCCAAACAATGAAAGCTTGTCACTAAAGTCATAATACACACGACCATTTACAGTGTAGTTTACAAATGGATTTACTGTCTGTCCTTCATTTTCTGGTGTGAGATCATAACCATTGCTAGAGTTTCGGTTTGCAAACAGGGCATATCTCAATTTTTTAAACCCCTGCTTGATGCTGGCTTGCACGTCTTGTGTGGTATTTGAGCCTATGCGATAGGTCACATCACCATCTAGCTGTTCTGATGGTGGCTTTTCTGTAATAATATTGATAACTCCGCCCAGCGCTTCAGAGCCGTAAAGGCTACTAGAGGGACCTTTTACCACTTCTATCTGTTTGATATTACCTACGGTGAGCCTACTCAAATCAAAGTTTCCCGCACTACGACCCACTAGTGGCACACCATCTATAAGGATAAGTATATAGTCTGATGAGATTCCTTGTATTTGAACCCCTTCAAAACCGCTCTCATCTGCAATGGTGATAATACCTGTTTGCTCATTAAGTATCTCTTGTAGTCTTAAACTTCCAGATTGCTTTATGGTTTCTTGTGAGATTAAGGTTACGGGTAGGGGGAGGGAAGATAACTGTCGCTTTGTGCGAGTTGCCGTGAGGATCACTTCTTCTAGTTTTTCTGGTGTTACAGCCTCTGGTTGCTCTTGAGAAAAAAGTGTTTGTGAGGTTATAAGAATTACTAAGCTTACTGCTAGTGTTTTAGCGCTCATTTTATTTAGATTGATTCTTAATAGTGAGCAAATATAGTATTTATTGTTATTTAGATTTAATAAAAATAACTATTTTTACACCAGAAATTACTTAACAACATACCTATCAGATGAAAAGAATATTATTTAACCTACTTATAATAAGTATAGGATTACAAACCACAGCACAGACTAATAAGAAGGAGCTCGATAAAGAAGCTATAAAGAAGATGTGCGGCTGCTTTGAAGTGACTTTTAACTTTGCAGAGACCTTTAATTATAGCAATGACTCATTATATAAACCTTCAAAAAATAAGGTAAGCAAAGGGCTAGAGTGGGCGCAACTTGTTATAGATAAGGAAAATCAAATTGAGATACAACACTTACTCCAAGTAGGTAGCCCTGAACAACCTATGATTGTAAAACACTGGAGACAAAACTGGCTTTATGAAAACACAAACCTCTACTCATACAATGCAGATAATGTATGGACTTATGAGAGTAAAAGTGCAGATGAGGTAGCTGGACAGTGGACACAAAAGGTGTATCAAGTAGATGATAGTCCGCGTTACGAAGGCTCTGCAACCTGGGTACACGTAGATGGTAAGAGCTATTGGGAGAATACCGCAAATGCACCTTTACCTAGGCGAGAGTATACTACTAGAAGCGACTATAACCTTACGGTACGTGGTAACCGCCAGGAGATTACTCCTTATGGATGGGTACACGATCAAGATAATAGTAAGGTAGTGCGCACCGCAAACCAAGAAGATCAAGTAATAGCCAAAGAGAAAGGATACAACACCTACAAGCGTGTAGATGATAGTAAATGTGCTGCCGCTGCACAGTGGTGGGTTGATAACCAAGAAAAATGGGCGCTTGTACGTACTAAATGGGATGAAGTTTACAATAAGAACAAAGACCTACACCTAGAGCAAAAAGTAGATAATAAAGTGTTGTACAAGCACCTTTTTGGCGAAGGATATGAAGATCAAGAAAGTATAAACCAACTTATAGAATCATTTGTAAAAGAATAATTATGAAAAGAGCACATAACATATTACTACTGGCTATTCTTCTAGCAAGTACCCTAGTAAACGCACAAGGTGATAACATTTTTCTAAATAGAGATTTTTGGAAAGGTGATGTCACAGTAAGTACCGTCGCACAAAAAATAAAAGAGGGTAACGACCCGTCAATGCTCAATGCAAACGCCTTTGATGCTACGGTGTATGCACTACTTGAAAAGAAAGATGTTGCTGTAATTAAATATCTCCTGGCACAGCCAGGTAATGACGTAGCAAAAAAGACACACGACAGCCGTATCTATTTACACTGGGCTGCATATGCGGGTGATGTTGCGACTGTAACTTATTTACTTAAAGAGGGATCTAGTACAACAGCACTAGATAGCCACAGTTTTACTCCGCTAGCTTTCGGGATTAATGCTGGGCAGGTTCATCCAGCCATCATTGATGCTTTTGAAGATGCAGGCGTAAACCTCACCGCTCAAAAAAGTGATACCGGTGTAAACTTACTTTTACTTGCAGCACCATCATTAAAAACAGATGCAGATCTTGATTACTTTTTAAATAAAGGTTTTGATATAAATGCTACAGATACTAATGGGAATGGCATTTTTAACTATGCCGCAAAAAAAGGAAATATAGATTTTCTTAAAACCCTTGTAGCACGTGGTGTGGCTTATAAAAATCTTGCCAGTGATGGAGGTAATGCATTTATGTTTGCAGCTCAAGGTGGTCGTGGTTATAGTAACTCACTAGCCGTTTATGAGTATCTACAATCGCTAGGTCTTGAGGCAAATGTGGTTACAAAACAAGGTACAACACCTTTACACCGTCTTGCGTATAGCAACAAAGACGCAGCTATTTTTAATTTCTTTATAAATGCAGGCGTAGATGTAAACCAGAAAGATAAAAGTGGTACAACCGCCTTTCACAATGCCGCTGCCAGAAATAATCTTGCAATCGTGCAGTTACTCGCAAAGCAACTTATAGATATTAATACAGTGAATGATAAGGGGCAAACACCGCTTATGCTTGCTGTAGGCGGTAATGATATAAGTGTTGTACAATATATACTAGATAATGGTGGTGACGCTTTCGCGAAAGATAAAGCAGGTAGCTCACTAGCGTCATACCTTATACAATCATATAGCGCTAGAAATCCAAAAGCTTTTGAAGCTAAACTGGCCCTACTAGACACTAAAGGAGTCTCACTAACCGCTACACAAGCCGAAGGAAATACACCATTACATCTTGCAGTCTTAAAAAATAATGTAAACCTTGTAAAGCAGCTTCTCACATATAAACCAGCCATTGATGCAAAAAATAATGAAGGGCTTACCGCACTTCACATTGCAGCAATGAAGGCAAAAGACGACCGTCTTATGAAATTACTCATCTCGAGTGGTGCAGATCACACAGTAAAAACAGATTTTGAAGAGTCTGTACTAGACCTCGCTACCGAAAACGAACTATTACAGCAAAATAACATCCCTCTAACATTTTTAAAATAATGAAAAGTATCTATAAAATCATACCAGCCCTGTTACTCACGGGGCTTTTATTAAGTGCGTTTACCACAGCAACCACAAAACCTGTAAAGTGCCTTATCCAGATGACTAACTATAGTGGAGAAGGAGCCTACCTTGTAGTATCGCTTCTAGATCCTACCGGTGCGTATGAAGAGACACTCTATGTGCAAGGTAAAGACAGTGAGTGGTATAGTGAGATTACTGCCTGGTGGCAATTTTACGGGAAGCACCGCCCTAATATAGATGCAATTTCTGGGGCTACCATAAGTGGTGGTGAGCGCACAGTAACTGTATTACAAATACCAGAAGATAAAATTGATCAAGGTTATAGTTTACGTTTTGAAACCTCTGTAGAAGATCAAGAATATTATGAAGATGATATTCAATTTGAGCTTACTTCAGAAAACCTGAAAGCCAAAAAAGAAGGTAAAGGGTTTATACGCTACGTAAGAATGTTACCTCAGTAAGATACTTATGACCCTCTCCATCTGGCGATATAGTCACTTTGTACTAGCCTTAGTTTCATCTTTATTTTTACTTGTCGCAGCTATAACGGGTGTTATACTTGCGATAGAGCCTATTGCTCATCAAGCAAAAGGATATGATGTGCGTAAGCTAGATGGCATCTCACTAGGCACTACAATAGGTGTAGTTAAAGAAAACTATGATGAGGTTTTTGCCCTAGAAGTAACCACTGCAGGATTTGTAAAAGCGGCCGTGCTTACCTCAGAGATGGAGACGCAAGATGTCTACATAGATGCGCTTACGGGTGAGACCCTTGCCATTGTACAAGAGCGCCCAGCCATCTATAGCTTTGCGACTAACTTGCACAGATCACTGTTTTTAAAAACCCTAGGGCGTGTCTTTGTAGGTATAATAGCGTTTTTATTACTCGCTATAGCTGTTACAGGATTTTTATTGCTTATACAGCGACAAGGTGGTTTAAGAAAGATATTTGCTAGAGTTCATAAAGATTACCCAGAGTTACGATATCACGTCGTGCTAAGTAGGTGGTTTATCATCCCCATAATCATAATTGCTTTTACAGGCGTCTATCTCTCTGCCGAAAAGTTTGAATTAATACCTTCTCCAGAAACAGAACTAGTGGAGTACACCTCTCAAGATGATGCTGTGAGGTATGATCGTGTTACTGAGATACCCTTTTTTAAAGAAACAATGCTCAGTGAGGTGCGTGAGGTAGCTTTTCCATTTTCTAGTGATCCAGAGGAGTATTATGAGATTGCACTTTCAGATAAAGAGGTTTATGTAAATCAAGCTACTGGGGAGATTGTAAGGAGTACTACATATCCATTTATAGAAGCAGTATCTAAGATAAGTTGGGTATTACATACCGGAGAAGGAACCGTCTTATGGTCTATCGTACTACTACTGGCTAGTATTTCTATTTTATATTTTATGTACTCGGGTTGTGTAATGAGTATAAAAAGACTGTCAAAGAAGGGGAGAACGCTCAAAATGCCAGATAAGGATGACTGTGAGTATATCATTCTTGTAGGTTCGGAGACGGGTACAAGTCATTCATATGCACGCGCCCTGTATCAAGATCTTACTGCTGGCGGTAAAAATGTGTTTATGACGATGCTTAACACGTATTCCGCTTTCGCGAAAGCGCAACACATCATCATTTTTACATCTACATATGGAGAAGGTGAGGCACCTACAAATGCCAGAAAGTTTATAGAAAAATTTAAAACCATATCACAACCCAATGAGATTGCCTATGCTGTGGTAGGTTTTGGCTCACGTGAGTATGCAGACTACTGCAAATTTGCCATACAAGTAGATGGACTTTTACAGGCTCAAGCCGGTTTTATACCACAACTGCCGTTACACAAAATTGATAATGGAGATGTAGCTCAAATAAAAGAATGGGGCGCACAATACGGAAAACGTATAGGTGTAACATTACCGCTAGACACTAAGAATAAAGTAAAAAAGGCAGCCGCTTTACAAGACTTCAAAGTCCTTAAAAGAACTCAATTAAATGTAGATGAAACCTTCATTATTACCTTACAGCCTGTAAAAAAGACATCATTTATATCTGGAGATTTACTTGCAATCATACCGCCAGATACAACAGTCGCTAGGCAGTACTCCATTGCTAGGGTAGGAGACACCATAGTTTTAAGTGTAAAAAAGCACAGTATGGGTAAAGGGTCTTCTTATTTATACAGCCTTAATGAAGGAGCAATAATTAAAGCAAGTATAGATGAGAATAGCCACTTTCATCTACCTAAAAAAGCTAGGCAAGCGGTAATGATTGCAAATGGTACTGGTATCGCACCTTTTATAGGGATGCTGGATACAAAAGCACCTACGGAGTTTTATGTGTTTTGGGGAAGTCGAACAGCGGCATCTACTGCACTTTATGATGATTACCTCTTAAAGAAGTATGCTACAAACCCACGTGTACATTTTTATAAAAGTCACTCTAGAGAGGGTGACAAACAGTATGTGCAAGATGCTTTAAGAGTACGTCGCGATATCCTACTTAAAGTGATAGAGGATAAGGGCGTCATAATGATATGTGGATCACTAGCTATGCAAAACGATGTTCTTGACCTTCTGGAAGAAACCCTTAGCCAGTATGGCACAACAGATATCGCAAGCCTTAAGGAGTCTGGACAGCTAAAAACAGATTGTTATTAAAATAATACTTATGTGTACTAATCTCAAAACACTTTCAAAAAATATAGAAGGAGAACTCTCTTACTGCAAGGGCTGTAAAGTGTATCATCTCTATTTTAATAATATATACCTTCAGTTTACTCCTAGAGAGTTTAAGGCGTTTACAAAGTTTGTGTTTGAGATAGATATAGATTATTGGGAAGCTTCTTGCCAGCGCACCTTGCTCAAGCGCAAGATACCTATACAATCTATGCAGCAAAATCTAGCAATGGTTTTTAATCAAAGTGAGCTTAACGCACTTAAGGACTTATTAAAAGTTAGGACCAAAACAAACCGGTTACTCAAGCCTCACGAGATAGACTATATCTCTTTTTTAAATTAAAAGAGTGAAGGCATAAAGTCTATAAAATATTACAAGCTTATATTTTGTAATTAAAAATAAAATTGCTAAGTGGTTAGCAGTCAGCCAGTCGTGTTGCTATGAGACTAAATACTAGTATAAAATATGATTTTGCTTTCGCGAAAGCGTAAAAAACACCTTTTTTACCACTCGTCGACACTTTTCTACCATCCGTCGACAGTAAAATATGTGTTCAACTATTTTTCATCTAAGAATCAATTTTTAATATTCATATTTGTTGACATTTAAAAATAATGATTTGGGGTCAAATAAATTAAAAGTTCTTTTAATAGAGGACGATGCTATTGAAGTTATGAAGCTTAAGAGAGCGATAAAAAAGCTCGAGATGCAACACCATCTCATTGAGGCAAAAAACGGAGAAGAAGCGCTTACTATTCTTAAAGATGAGAATGTAGTGCCAGATATCATATTTTTAGACCTTAATATGCCACGTATAAATGGCATTGAATTCTTGAAAATATTAAAAGAAGATGAGGTACTTAGATATCTACCTACCATTATTCTTACTACATCAAGTAATAGAAAAGATGTGCTAGAGTGCTATAAGCACGGTGTTGCGGGTTATATTTTAAAGCCGCTTAAATATGAAGATTACGTTCAGAAAATAGAACGCACACTTAATTACTGGAGTCAGAACGAACTAATAAAAGCATAATGAAAGGAATCGTGTTTACAGGATTTTTAGATCTTGTAGAAGATAAGTTTGGACTCGAGATGGTTGACACCCTTCTTGCTAACTCAGAACTTCCGTCTAATGGAGTTTATACCGCAGTAGGTACTTATAGCTTTGCAGAGATGGTGAGTTTACTTACTAATCTTAATAAGGAAACTGGTATCGCTATAGACGACTTATTATTAGTTTATGGAGAGCACTTTTTTAGTGTAGTAAAGAAGAGTTACCCAGAGTTTTTACTTCAATTTAAAGATCCTTTTGATATGCTAGGATCTATAGAAAACCACATACACGTCGAGGTTATAAAAATATATCCTGATGCAGAGCTGCCTACTTTTGAAATTGTTAAACAGACTGAAAATGAGCTGGTAATGATTTATACGTCTAGTAGGGCGATGCACTCTTTTGGAAAAGGATTAATGAATAAAACATTTGAGCATTTTAATCAAAAAGCTACTATCTTAGTCGAGAAACTAAACGATAAGGGTACTGAAGTTAAATTCAGTATCACTGCAGATGAGTGAAGAAAAAATAAAAATGTATGAACGAGCGCTAGCTCGTGAAAAGGCGGCCCGAAAAGAGGCCGAACGTATTCTTGAAGATAAGTCTCGTGAACTTTTTTATAAAGGGCAAGAGCTACAAAAGGCAAATGAACAACTCGAAGGCCTTGTGCGGGAAAAAACCTCAGAACTTAAAGGGGTTTTTGAAAACATAGTTGATGCTTATGTAGTGACCAATCTTTTTGGTGACGTTTTAAAAATGAATGAAGCTGCAGAGCAGTTACTAGACTTTAATCTTTCAGAAAAGAAAAATATCCTAGACACTTTACATCAAGATGATGTAGAGAAGGCTGCAACTGCTTTTCAAAAATTATACAGCACAGGCTCTCTCACAGGTTTTAATGTAAGGATTGTCGCTCACGGTAAAACAGTACTACTTGAACTCAATGCAAGTATCGTTTATGATGAAAATCAAATCCCAATAGCTGCACAAGGGATTGTACGTGATATAACCGCACAAAAAGCCGCAGAGCGTAAACTTCTCAATTCAGAAAATAGACTGTCTGCAGTTATTTCTAATCTTGAGAGCGGGATATTACTAGAAGACGAAAACAGAAAAGTAGTGATTGCAAACGAGCGTTTTTGCGACTTCTTTAATATGGCTAGTACTCCAGCTGAGCTCATAGGTCAAGATTGTACTAATGCAGCAGAGCGATACAAACACCTATTTGAAAATGAAGAGCGTTTTGTAACTAGAATTAACACACTTATTGAACTTAAGGAGCAAGTAGTAGGTGATGAATTGCACCTCAAAGATGGCAGAATTTTAGAAAGAGATTTTATACCCATCTATGAAGAAGGCATTTATAAAGGTCACCTTACCACTTACAGGGATGTAACATTACATAGAAGGTTTAGAAAAAATATTGAGGCAGAAAGGGCTAAGTACAGTAGTATCATTGCAAATATGGAGCTGGGTCTTGTAGAGGTAGATAATGACGACAAGATTCTTATGGTAAACCAGAGTCTTGAAGAAATGTCTGGTTATACTGAAAATGAATTAATAGGCAAGAAGGGTAGTGAAGTACTTCTTGACGAGAGCTCAAGACAGGAACTCATAGAAGAAAATCAAAAACGCCTTGAAGGCTCATCAAACTCTTATGAGGTAGTCGCAGTGACTAAAAAAGGAGAAAAGAGACACTGGCTTATAAGTGGAGCGCCAAATTATGATCTAAGTGGTAATATTATAGGCTCTATAGGTATCCACCTTGATATTACAGCCATTAAAGAACTTGAATTACAAAAAGAGAGTTTATTACAAAAGCTAGCTTCTAGTAATCACGAGTTGCAAGAATATGCACACGTGGTTTCTCACGATTTAAAGTCTCCATTGCGTAGTCTTGATGCCCTATTAACCTGGGTAAAAGAAGATAATGCAGAGGTACTGTCAAGCGATAGTTTAGAAAACTTAGACTTGATGGGTACCACGCTAGAGAAGATGGAGCAACTCATAACTGATGTGCTTGAATACTCAAGTGTATCGTCAGACGAGGAGGAGGTACAAGACGTAGCTGTCTCTGGAGTAATAGATGATATAGAAAAGTTACTCCACATCCCTGATAATATACGTATAGAGCGAGAAACCACTTTACCTGTTATAAAGGCAGATAGAGTGCGTATACAACAACTCTTTCAGAACTTAATGAGTAATGCCATACGTTACTCAGATAAGGAACAGGGTGTTATTAAAATAGCTTGTAAAGAAGGAAAAACACATAATACCTTTTCTGAATCTGATAATGGGATAGGTATCGAAAAGGAATACCACGATAAAATATTTGAAATTTTCCAATCCCTTAATAAACACAAAGATTCTACCGGTATAGGTTTATCTATAGTTAAGAAGATAGTAGATCTTTATTCTGGTAAGATCTGGTTAGAAAGTACTCCTGGAGAAGGATCAACCTTTTTTGTTTCTTTAAAAAAATAATATGCTAATAGAAAGTACCAATTTGAAGGAAATTGCTAAGTCAATTTCGAATCACGTTAATAATAAGGCGGCCCTCATCTCTATTGCTGAGCATAGCGAGATAGTGCTTAGCGACTTAGTAGAAGAACTAAACAATGCCGGAATAAAATTTATGGGAGGTATATTCCCAAAGGTTATTCACGGAAAAAACATTTTAGAAAAGGGATTAGTAATAAATACACTAGATAATCTTGATTCTATTTTCTTAATTAAAAACATAAGCACTGGTGATTACGAGATACCCGATATAGAATTCAAGAACTCAGAAGAGTATAGTCTATTTACCTATGTCGATGGATTAACTTCAAACATATCAAACTACCTTAGTGAATTGTACATAAAATATGGGATGAATACTAATTACCTTGGTGGGGGAGCTGGAAGTCTTACGCTTGAGCAAAAGCCGTGTGTCTTTACTAGTGAAGGAGTATTTCAAGATGCCGCCGTTATAGCATTCCTTAAAATGTCTTCAAAAATTGGTGTAAGACACGGTTGGAATAAAATAGGGGGTCCCTTTATCGTTACAAAAGCGGAAGGAAATGTGATAAAGGAGATTAATTGGAAAAACCCATTTGAAGTTTACAAAGAAGTTGTAGAAGAGCATTCTGGTAAAAAATTTACAGATACTAACTTCTTCGACATAGCAAAAGGGTATCCTTTTGGAATATTAAAAGAAGATGCAGAGTGTGTGGTGAGAGATCCACTTATGCTTAATGATGCAAACGAGATGGTTTGTGTAGGTGAGCTAGAGGATAATATGCTCGTTGATATTCTAAATGGTGATAAGAATTCCTTAATTGAAGCTGCACAGAAGGCAACAGAAGATAGCCTTAGGCAAGCATCTGCTCCTAAAAAAGCAATTATAATTGATTGTATATCCCGTATTTTATTTCTGGAAGATGATTTTGATCTTGAGTTAAATGCAATAACAAGCACGATTAAAAATAAGTTTCCAGAAGTATCTATTGGAGGTGCACTAACCTTGGGTGAGATTTCATCATATGGAGAGGGTTTTTTAGAATTTTATAATAAAACTACCGTAGTAGGACTTTTTGAATAATGAATACAGAAAATCACATTTTAGATATATTACAGCTTCACGAGTATGGTATGGCCATCGGGCAATCCTTAGAATATAAAAAGAGTTGTGATCTATTCTTGAAAATCTTACTTAAACGTAAAAATTTAAATGCAGCCTGGATACTAGAAGATATTAAAGACACTCTCCTCACTACCTACGCAATACCTCAGGGTAACGAAGTAAGTAAAGTGTATACCTCCCAGCTTAAGGAAGTGCTTAGCAATATGGACGATCACTTATTAGTAAGTGACATTTCCATAATACAAAATGCAGCACCTTTCTCAATAGATAACGGTTCTGTGGCAATTTTTAATCTCAAAAAGCAAGGTTTCTTATTCTTATATTCCAAAAAAAATAATATTTCTTCAATAGACCTTTCACAACTACAGCCAGTAATAAATAAATTTTGCGTTAACCTTCAGGCTTGTAAAGCTTTTGAGGAACAAGAAAACTTACTAAAAAACTTAGCGTCCCAAAACCAAGAATTAAGTGACTATGCACATATGGTTTCGCACGATTTAAAATCACCATTACGCAGTATAGAAGCACTCTTAAATTGGCTCAAAGAAGATTATCAAGAAGCTTTAGGTAAAAAGGGTAGTGAAGAGATTGATCTTATTGGGAGTCATTTAGAAAAAATGGATAATCTCATTTCTGGTATATTGCATTACTCATCTATAGACAAGGACTTACGCAAAGAGCGAGAGATAGATCTTAATGTATTACTAGATGATGTGTTAAATCTACAAGCTGTCCCTAGTAATGTTGAGGTAATCATCAAAGATCTACCCACTATCGTGGCAGACAAGGTAAAAATCCAGCAATTATTTCAAAACCTCGTAGGTAATGCTATTTCTAGTATGGATAAACCAGAAGGTAAGGTCACCGTAAGTTGCGAGATAGTCGCTCGGGCTCCCAGATTTAAAATAGCAGATAATGGTAAGGGTATCAATAAAGCCTACTTTGAGAAAATTTTTCAAATTTTCCAAAAATTAGATAGTGACACTTCAGGTACCGGCATAGGGCTCTCCATAGTAAAAAAGATTGTAAGCTTTTATGGTGGTAAGATTTGGCTTGAGAGCGAAGAAGGAGTGGGTACAACTTTTTATTTTACATTACCACATACTACATAAATGGAAAAGCCTAATCTAAGCTACATACAAGAACTTTCAGGTGGAGACGCATCTTTTGAAAAAGTACTCATCGGGGTGGTACAAGTAGAGCTTCCTGTAGAGATCGCAGAGTATGAAGAGAATATGAAGAATTCCGCTTTCGCGAAAGCGGCAGAAAACGTACATAAAATCAAGCACAAACTAGGCATAGTAGGCCTCGTAGATGGGTACGAACTTGCCATCACTTATGAAGCCGAACTCAAAGAAGATAACACACGCTTGGAACAAGAATTTGAAGACATCTTAAATAGCGTCATAGATTTTATAAAAGATTTATAATCTGTAAATTGCATATACAATACTAAATGCCTCATATGTTGAATTGTATAATTGTAGATGATGAAACTGCTGCGAGAACTATAGTCTCGCATTTATGTAGTCAAGTAGATAACCTTACTGTAGTAGATGACTTCCCTAACGCGATGCAAGCGATTAAGTTTTTAAATAAAAACGAGGTCGATCTTATATTCTTGGATATACATATGCCAGATTTTACGGGTTTTGACTTTATAGACTCGCTTAAAAATCCGCCAAAGATTGTTCTCACCACTTCAGATCGTGACTTTGCTATAGAGGCTTTTGAGTACGATTGTATTGTAGATTACCTAGTAAAACCTATTACATTACCTAGATTCCTTAAGGCAATGCAAAAGGTAGAAAGCTTTAAAGCACCTGTGGTTCAAAAAGCAGCTCCTATTGTACAAGAAGCAAAGCAAGAAGAGTCAGAAAAGGAGATGTATGTAAATATAGACAGGCGTCTCATAAAGATTGTATTTGATAACATATTTCTTATCGAGGCCAAAGGTGACTACGTACTTATAAAAACCGAAGGGAAGAATTATACAGTACACTCTACACTTAAAAAGATAGAAGAAAAACTGCCAGACAGCTTGTTCTTAAAAGTACATCGCTCTTATATCATTAATATTAAGAAAATAGTTGATATTGAGGATAATAGCGTCCTCATAGCAAGAGATGTAATCCCTATAAGCCGTTCTAATAGACCAGAACTTATGAAGCGACTTAACTTGTTGTAAATTAAGAATTTCCATTCGTCTACAGTAAACTACCACTCGTCGATATCACGACTAGTGCTATCGAAAATTAAAAAATACAGGGTATAAACGACCTAATTTTGTTTCTATAATCAAATCCATAGAAGCATAATGAAATCAAATCTTTACTCACTAGCACAACAAGTTCTCTTAGTAGCTTGCTTAGTATGTACTTTTAATGTAGGTGCACAAGGTATCCCTTTTAACTGTGATTACAGTGCATACCTATTTCAGTATAATGATGTATATGCGATTGATCTTGCCTCTGGAAACTCTTTTCTAGCGGCCGAAAATATAACTTCTGGTAACATTAATGCTGCAGCATATAACCCTGCAGATGGTTTTATATGGGGGTATTTATCTAGCCCATCAAAATCTATTGTGAGAATAGGTCAAGACTTTAACACAACCGTTTTTACTATAGATGCACTTACCACGGGTAATAAGTATGTAGGAGACATAAGCGCTACGGGACAGTATTATTTTAAAGCTGGTGGTAGTACGTACTATAAAGTAGACTTAGACCCAACATCAAGTACCTATACAGAGCTTTTAAGCACAGAGACGCTATCACAAAGCATTAACGTGCACGACTGGGCTTTTAATGCAGTAGATAATCAACTATATACTGTAGAAAAAAATTCAAACATACTATACCGTATTAATCCAGAAAACGGGGTAGTGCAGTCACTTGGAGAAGTGCCTATCTTATCTGGTCTTAAATACACCTATGGTGCTGTATATTTTGATGCATCAGGGAGATTTTATGTCTCTGCAAACCAGACAGGAACTATCTACGTAATACAAAGTGTACAAGACCTAACGGGAAGTAATAGTATGGACTCAAACCTCTTTGCTTTTGGACCATCAAGTGCTAGTAATGATGGCGCGCGTTGCCCTACTGCACCAGTGTTACAAGAAATATGTGATAATGGTATAGATGACGACGGTGACGGTCTTACAGATTGTGAAGATCCATCGTGTTCTGGATATGGAGACTGTGCAACTATAGACCCAGAAGCTTCTACTGGTAATAAGGGCGGTCTTGAGAGTAACAATAGATTATCTAATGCGATTGCAAAACGTAATTTTAACCGTGCAAAAGAGAGCTATATATTTAATAAAGACCTAGCCCCACTTAAAGAAAAAACAGCAAACTATGGAGTGAGAAATGCACAGTCATTTACACTACAAGATTTTATCCCTCTAGAAGAAATAAATGAAGATTATGTAGTAGAGTCTACTCCAGAAGACCTTGTTGATATTACAAACGCTACAGAAGTATATGCTGTAGACTATATTAAAAATGACATCTCTACCGCTTCTATACTAGCACTCAAAACTGAGAATGGCGTATATGAGCACACTAAATATATTTGTGATCGTTTACTAGGAGCAGAGCTTACCTCTGTGTCTACCATAGAGATTAATGGACAGCAGTTTATTAAATCCCTTATAAGAAATATAGATGGCAGCGTAGAATTTGTTTTAAGCCTTTCGGCGAAAGAAGTAAATAACGGAGCAGAGTTTGCCGTAGAGAGCCACTGGAATCTAGATCGCTATGAAGAAGAGGTAACTTTTTACAACTTCCAAATATGGGCAAACTCAATAGATGACCTTCATAAACTAGGACAACAATTATTAAACTTACTTGAAGTACAAAAACCAGTAACATCTTATGAGGTAACAACACCGCCTACAGTTTTTGTAAAAAGTGGTAGCTATACAAATGGTGCATTACAGCTAGAGATTGTAAACACAAATGCAACAGAGAGTGTAACCTTTGATGCAGGTATAAGAGCTACAGAGACAAGTGATCTCGTGACAACTACCTCTACAATAGATCTAGGAGAACAGTACATCACAGAAGTTACTATTGACACAGGGTATTTATTTGACATAGGCTTTAGAATAGGAGATGGTATAAACACACCAGATGACTTATTTCTATCTGATGGGCCTTGGGGAGTAGATGCTTCACAAGATGGTACAGAAGTTCTCTCTTATGAGATTACAGAAAATGAGAATACGTATAGTGATGAGGTATATGCTATAGAGCGCAACCTAGCCTTCACAGCAACAACAACGAGTTATGTAGGAGCTTACAGAGCACTTACACCACGTTTTCAAGCGGTAGATGTAAGTGACTATAACGCACTACAGATGAGCGCAAAAGGAACGGGTAACCTAGAAGTAACTTTTGTAAAAGCAAGCATAGAAAACTGGGAAGAACAGTACAAAGCAACCATTGAGCTTACAGATAGCTATCAAGAGATAGACTTCTCACTTGAGAACTTTGTAAACGGCTCGGGTGCACCACTAGTACTTGATGATCTTGTAACGATAGTATTTACAATGGTATCTCAAGACGGAACAGCACAAACTAAAGAGATGTTTCTTAATGACATAAGATTTGCAAACTCAGAAGCCCTTTCGGTAGAAGATGTAGATGCTACAGCAGAGTCTCTAGCCTTAACAAACTATCCTAATCCTTTTATAGGAGAAACTACGATAAGCCTAGCAAAAGCAAGTGCAACGGTACAAATCACAGTAGTAGATATGCTAGGGCGCATAGTAGACACGCAAGATATAACAACAAATAATGGAGGGTTAACAGCTGTATACACAGCTCCAAACCTACAGACAGGCATCTATACCTATAAACTAGTAGATAGTGCCTCACAACAACACAGTGGCAAGTTTGTCATAAAGAGATAAGTAAGTAGTTTTTTTGATTTGATTTGATGTTTGGCCATCACCGGGGACGGTGGTGGCTTTTTTTTGTGGGTGGGATAAAATGTATTTCTGAGCGATAATACTACATTACTTAGTACGCTTTCGCGAAAGCATACCTTAAGTAAGAGAAGTAAAAACAGCTCATCACGGTGGTAAAAAGCTGTTAAAACAAGCCATTACCTTCAACAAAGCAGTAAGATCAAATGGCGAAAATTATAGGTTAAGATTAGCTTAGAAGTGCTTACTGATGGGAGTTGAGCTAGGCTTGTGTTTTAAATGAGTTGTTTGTTGGCAGTAGGTTTTATTTTTCAAGTCCATCTTTTATCGGTTTCGTTTCAAAAATTGAATGCATTTGACAAGTTCCATTTTCAGGATTATTGAAATCAAAATCATTAACTCTATTAGAATTACCTATGGCTACATCTAAATGTGGTTTTAATTTCTTATAAATGTCATTATTTTGTTTAGTATAATATTTTTGAGTTTTTTCATAATCTGGTAAATGTTTTTTTAATTGCTTAATAGCATTCTCACAATTATTGAAAAATTTTCCAGTTCTTTCAAAATGAAGCAAAATCCAAAATTCTATACAAGGATTATTAATTATAACCTCAACATTATCGTATTTGGAAGAGATTTTTTGAATATATTCCTTTAGGGATTGAATAGGCGTTTTGGCTCCTTTTTTCACTTCTCTGCTTTCTTTGATTAAAACATCAAAATCCAATAACCAAAATACCTTATCATACTCTTTAGAAGATTCAATTACTTTTTTAAATTGGTCTTGAAGTTTTTTCTTTTGAGGAATTTCAGGTTTTAAATCTACTCTTAAAGAACGTTCATTTCTTTTAAGCATTTGGATATACCAAAATTCACATTCCCCTTCAACAATAAAAGCGTATCTAGGTTTTCTTTTGGGTGTATTTCTTTTAGTTCTCATACTCAAAATTCAAGTAATAATCTCCAAGGTTTGGTGTTCCACCTAATTTTCCCGCTTTGTATGCATTTAAAACGTTAGTCGTATCTCTAACAATAGAACTATCGAAATCGGATAATGAATATAATTGAGTAGAACAGGAATCATCTTTGTCTGTAAACCAAATGATGTCATTTCTGAACAAATCTTTATTATTTAATATTTCTCGATTATGGGTTGTTGCAATAATTTGAGATTTTTTAGAATTAACTAAAAAAGATAATAGAAAATGTATGTATAAATCAGGATGTAATGAATCTTCTAATTCATCAATAGGAAAAGCTATACTTGAATTAACTAATAAACTTAATAATCCAGCAAAACCATAATATCTTTGAGTTCCTTGAGATTCTAATTTAAACGGGAGTGAATATCTTTTTCCGTCAATTGTGTGTTCAAGTTCCAATTTTTTTAAAGGATTTGATATAATTTTTTCAATCATATCCTCTGGCATCTCAAGTACCTCTAAAACTTTTAACATTTTATCGTCAACTACTTTTTCCTCTTCATTTATTAGAATGTCAGAGATATTAAAATCAGCCTTTTTCAGTATATCTACTAAAATTTCTTTTTTTAATTTGGATTTTTCTATTTCAGAAGTGATAAATCCATCAAGTTCAGTTTTAGTTTGTACTAAGGGGTTTAGGTATTGAGAAAACCAGTCTGTTACTTCTTTCAAGTGGAAGAGTTCTATGTTTGTTTTTAGAAAACCTCCTAAAACCGTATTATTCCATAGAGTGTTCGCTTCAAGGTTTTTTTCAAAGGTTTTGTCTTTTTTTATTTTACTACCGAAAGTGATTTCAGTTAATTGTTTATTTAAATCAGTTGTTCTTTTAAAAACACTAGCTTTTTTAGGGTCATAATATTTCAACTCTTCACTTAAAATGGCTTTCTTACAATATTCTACTTCATATGAGTATCTAATATTATTCTGTATAAATTCAATTGAAAAGATAGTACTATCATTCAGAGAATTGTTATCAAAATGAAAAGGATTAAAATCTAAGATATCAGTCTTCTTTTCTTCTGGTTCTAGAACCAATTCTCTAAAATAGTTTAAAGCTTTTAAAATAGTAGTTTTTCCAGAAGCATTTGCGCCATATATTAAGGCAACCTTTAATAGTCTAAGGTTGTTGTCTGTATTAATAACGTAGTAATCTTCTAAATCGTTTGATTTAGTTGCTTCAAAGGAAAGTGTTTGTTTTTCTTTTATTGAACCAAAATTCTGTATACTAAAATTAATTATCATAATTTTTAGTCTTAATTTGTAAATGTTTTACAAATATAAGGCGAAGAGTGTTTTGGTTGATGTTAATTTTGGTATTTATTAGCTTACTACTAACAGGAAAGTCTATGAAGAGAGTACGGAACTAAATAGTTGTCCGGACTTTTCTATTGCTTGAATTCGTAGCCTTCAAGATTACATCTTTATAATTCCTTTTTCAAGTACTTGCCATCTCAATTTTAAACCTACTTCCATAAACTCAAATCCTGCTGCGGTTGCAGAGGCAATGTTACTGTACTTACCGTAAGCACCCATCTGGAAGCGGTTTGATATCGCATATTGTACTCTGGCTTCTACGCGAAATAGCGTGGTAGCCTCATCATCTTCTACTACTTGTAAACCTCCTGCAGCGTTTGCTGCATAGCTCCACTTTCCTGCCTGCCCAGTAAGATCTAAAAACAACTCAACTGCTTGATATTTTGACGGGCTAAAGTACAACGTAGGTACTTGATCCTTAAAACCTACATACTGGTAATTGATACCACCTTTAAGCGTTGGTTTTTTTGTAAAGTTGTAATATAAAGAAGTGAATAGTAAGTTACGAGAGTTTCCATCTGTTTGCTGCGTGTGCATTAAACCAGTATACCAACCTAGATTTATGTTTGTTCCCATATTGTAGTTAAGGGAATAGTTATTCATAAAGATTTTTTCATCTATCAGTGCGGCGTTAAAATCTTGTAACGTCCTGCTATAACCCACCTCTAAAAACTGTAACGGAAAAGGTCTTGATTTTACAAAAATAGATCCATTTACATCTGTATACTCATTTGCATCTGCATCTGCTTTTACAAACCCTAAGGTTCCTTCTAGCCAGGTATTGTTTATGACTCTGTAATGAGCTCCAAGGCTTGCATTTGTGTTATAAGCCATCGTGTTTGTGGTCATATTTTCGGTAGTACGGTAGTTGTAAGAAAATATAGCCTTAAACCTACTTGTAAATGGCAAGGTAGCGGTAAGACCAGCCGAGTATGCCTGGTTATCACCGTTATCTTCGGTGTATGCAGCTCGTGTTTCGATCACGGGAGCGAGGCTACTTTCTATTGTTTTCATTAACCCAGTAGCATCTTTCTGATTAGGGTAGAAGGTTAAGGTATTTTTCGCGAAAGCGTAAGCCTCATCCAGATTACCTTGTGCACGGTACGCATTTGCAATCCCAAGATTTCCGTCAAAAGAGGCACTGTCCTTCTCAAGGATACCGTTATACACCTCGATACTCTTTTTAAAAGTCCCCGTGTACATCCCTAAAGTTGCCTTAAGGGCAGCCACGCGCGCATTAGTCGGGAAGGTGCTTTTAAGATCTGCAATGGCAGTTCTTGCTGTGGCATATTTTCCGTTCCAGATGAGTGCTTGTATGTAGCGCTCGTTTGCGGTAATGATTTTTGTAGTGTCCGCTTTCGCGAAATTAATACTCTCCTGCGCCAGTGATAATGCGAGCTTGTCGTCTTTCTGTAAGTGAGCAACTAATGATTTACCCACTTGCGATGTTAAGGTATCTGAAAGTTGGTTATACATCGTGTTTGCATTCTCATAATCCTTCTTTGCGATATAGGTATTTGCAAGCGCGCTTATGATTTGCTGATCGTTAGGCATATCCTCAAGAGCACTTTTAAGTAATTGTATTGCCGCATCATATTGAAAGGCAGTTGTGAGTTGGTTTGCCTTACCTAAACGCATAAACTTTTTTGACACCGCAGCATTTGCATTACCAGGTTGTACGGTAAGTGCCTTGTTTACATAAGCGATTGCCGCGTCATATTCTTTGAGATTAGAAAGCGTGTTTGCATAGCCGAGTAGAGCAGAGAAGCTTGTACTGTCTTTGGCAACCAGGGTTTCATAAAAGTCTTTTGCAGCGCCAAAATCACTATCCCATAAAAGAGACTCGGCATAGTTTAAGCCCACTTCAAAATCTGTAGGGTAGTCTGCTTTGAGGTTTGTAAAAAGTGTTCTTGCTTTGCCACTCTCACCACTCAACCCTAGAGCACGACCGTAACAGAGTCTTGCCGTTTTATTATCTGGGTAGTCTTCAAGCACTTCGCCAAAAAATGTTTTTGCCTCCTCATATTTCCCAGTTTCTAATAAAGTGAAACCTGCAGACATATCTTGGCTGTATGCTGTGGCACCTAGTAGGAAAAGAATAATATATGTTAGTTGTCTCATTGCTTATGTTTTACAAGTGCAAGTTATGGCAATATACAAAGGATTCAATCTTAATGTATCTGCAATTCGTCGACACTTATCGTCGACTGGTGGAGGTTGCGTAAAGTGTGAATGGAGTTTTGAGGGAAGTGAGCTTCGGACATCTCCCCAACCCCTCTTCGAAGAGGGGCTTTTTTTCTCCTCCTCTTCGAAGAGGAGGCTGGGAGGAGATGTTTTGCGTTTGAGTGATTAATATATAAATGCTGGGAGGAGATGTTTTAGCGTGTGAGTGAGAAACAGAGAAATTCACATAAGATCTTTTACCCCCCAAACCCCCAAAACCCAGTCCTTATATAGTATCACATTAAACTTTCGCGAAAGCGACATTATCACAAAATATGCTTTAAAGATAAAACACGACCACTCGTCTACAGTAAAATTCTACTCATCGAAATATCAATCGAAAGCCTCTTAATTGCTCGCATATTTGTACCAGAAACAAACAACAAAACAATTATGGGACTTACAGTAATAAATAACTCAAACACATTAAGAGTAGTACACAACGCTAGAAATACACAAGCTAGTAACACATTAAGTGTAGTACACAGAAAGGTAGATAAGCCGGTTATCCAGTTAATGACTTATTAGTAACTTGCTATGATCGCTATACAACACAAAATCAAAAAGTTACTTACCCCGGAGCAAATATTTATGCTCAGTGCCTTTGTGGTAAATGGAGGAAACTACCTCTATAATTTAGGACTGGGTAGAGTATTAGGCCCTGGTGCCTTTGCAGATGCTGCTATACTCATCACCTTGCTGCTTGTACTATCATTTGTTGCAATGACTTTTCAGCTAGCAGTTGCAAAGTTTACAACGGAGTTTGACAAATCAAAACAAGAAGCATTTGTACAAAGAGCTTATAAACAAGCTACCACCTTTGGAATCATATTAGGTGCGGCTATTGTAGTTTTTGCAGGATCGTTGCAAACACTTTTTCAAACAGAGTCTTCTGTAATGTTTACCATTTTTGGAATAGCAGTCCCACTTTATTTCATAATGAGTGTAAACAGAGGAAACCTTCAAGGACGTAAATCCTTTATTGCATTATCTATCACCTACCAATTGGAAATGGTATGTAGACTCGCACTTACATTTGCATTATTACTTTTCTTCAATATAGAATCGTCTGTCGCGGTAGCTACAGCAATCGCCATCTCTTTTATTGCAGGTGTATTTCCATTTAAAAAATTAACGTCTAAAAAGGCAGTGCAATCTGCCCTTGCCTCAAAAGAGAGCAAGGCAGTTATGAACTTCTTTGTACTTACTGCGTGCTATGAGCTTACCCAGATTATTTGTAATAACAGTGATATACTCTTAGTAAAACACTATTTTCCATCTTATGATGCAGGGTTATATGCGTCTCTAGCCCTTATAGGTCGCGTAGTTTACTTTGTAACCTGGATGTTTGTAATGTTACTCTTACCTACGGTAGTATCTATGCGCAAGGAAGGTAAGAACTCTGTACCTGTACTTATGAAGTATGTAGGGTACATCACAGCCCTTGCTAGTGGTATTGTGTTATTTACATTTCTGTTTCCATCATTTGCAGTACAAATATTATTTGGAGAACAGTATATGTCTATTGCTCCATTATTAGGTTGGTATGCACTTGCGACATCTTTTTTTGCCCTATCAAACATTTTTGCCTACTACTATCTATCCCTAGATCATTATAAACCTATTGTAATTGCTGCCATTTTTGGAGTATTACAAATAGTGTTAATAATATTATTCCACGATTCATTGTTTGAAGTTGTTTTAGCCCAAGTAGTTGCAATGGGAAGTTTACTCATTGCTCAATTACTTTATTTCTGGAATATGCAAGTAAAGTAACAGTTTCCCCAAATTGTAGTTGCCCTCTTACATAAGCATTTGCTTTTGTGAGAGGGTTTTTGTTTTGCCTAACCCAAGCCTATTATGGAGGGCTATAAGATCCTTTTATATACTCCTTACCTATATCAAATCTCTATCTGGTGATATCTAATCTTAGTAGCTGCAGTATAGTAACTTAGCCTATGTGAGCTGTAATTGTAAGAAAGTGCAAAATCGTTTATCGAAGGTCAAATACCATTCGTCTATACTAACGGTCGAGTAAACGTTTTTCGTCCGCTTTCGCGAAAACAAAGGCCCATATTTGTACTATCAAAAAAACATAACTACTTAAAAACAAATATTATGGCACTAGAAATAAACAACATTTACGGAGTAACTTGTATCAAAGGAAAAGTATCAAACACACACGTACAAGAAGTAAAAGGATACTTTAAAGTACTATTATCTGTAGAAGATAATGTCATCATAAACCTATGTGAGGTTAAAAAAGGAGCAAAGAAACTAGTAAGAGTTTTAGAAAGCTTACAAGCCGAAATCTCTGAAGAAAAATCACTTAAGTTTTTCAGCTATCCAGAGCCAGCAGTTGCCGAATTATATGCACAACTTAATAAGCAATCTAACTATTATCAGGCAGCAGCATAAAACAAAACAAATTACAACAACAACATCAAATCTATATATTATGAAACTAGCAATCGTAACGGCCTATCCACCGAGCAAAGTAACTTTAAACGAATATGCATACCACTTAGTAAAGCACTTTCGTCAAAACCAAGAAGTAACAGAACTGGTACTTCTTACAGATGTAATTCCAGACCAAGCAGATATCACTTTTGAAGAAGATGGATGTGAGATTACAGTAAAGCAATGTTGGAAATTCAACAGCTTAAAAAATGTATTCTCTATCGCAAAAGCCGTAAGAGCTACTCAACCAGATGCAGTACTTTATAACCTACAGTTTATGAAGTTTGGAGATAAGAAGGTAGCTGCTGCGCTAGGATTGTTTTCTCCTTGGGTATCAAAAATGATGGGAGTAAAAACAACGGTATTACTTCACAATATAATGGAAACTGTAGATCTTGATAGTGCAGGTTTTACAAGTAATAAATTAAAAATAAAAGCATATAACTTCATAGGCGAGATGCTTACTCGTGTGGTACTTAAAGCAGATACTGTGGCGCTTACCATCAGTAAATATGTAGACATACTAGAAGAGAAGTATAACGCAAAAAATTGTGTACTGATCCCTCACGGTACCTTTGAGATTCCAGAAGAGCCATCTTATGATGTAGCACCAGGTCCTTTAAAAATAATGACGTTCGGAAAATTTGGAACGTATAAGAAAGTAGAGATACTTATAGAAGCTGTTCAAATCGTAAGAGAGCAAACTGGTCGTGATCTTGAGATCGTAATTGCTGGTACAGATAGTCCTAACACGCCAGGATACCTAGCAGAAGTTCAAGAAGTATATAAAAACGTTCCTAATCTTACATTTACAGGTTATGTAGAAGAAGAAGATGTACCTGTAATCTTTTCAGAAAGTGCGATGGTTGTTTTTCCATACACATCTACAACGGGAAGCTCAGGAGTATTACATCAAGCAGGAAGCTATGGTAAGGCAGTAGTAATGCCAGACTTAGGAGATCTTGGTATTCTTGTAAAAGAAGAAGGATACAGAGGTGAGTTTTTTAATCCAGAAAGTATGCACAGTCTTGCTACAGGAATCCAAACCCTTGTAACAAACGAAGCTTACAGAACAGAAATAGCAAAGGCAAATTATCAAGCAGCAACTGCATTACCTATGAGCCGTATTGCTCAAATGTATATAGATGTTTTTAATGGCACATCAAGAAGAACTAAAAACACCACATTAATGGCAGCATAATTACCGGTTCTTAATGACTAAATAGGCATCGTCTTTCACCCCAAATGTATTAACAATTCCAAAAAAAGCCTGTTTGTTCTTTCGCCACGGTAATCTACCAGCCACTTCACTCGGTATATCCCTAAAATCATAAAGTGTCCAAGAGAGATAGTGTATACTATCTCTTTTCTGGGTTTTATAAAACTCAGTATAATAAGCTGCTTGATCTTCTTCATCTGGGCCTATAGGATTCCATAAACCGTGATAAGCGGCAAGACCAAATTCTTGTAAAACCACAGGCTTACTAGTTACATCTGTAATTGATTTGTGAGCAGCACCTAGATCTTTGAGGTCTTTATAATAATGATAAGAGACTAGGTCTACTTTATTTTCTAGATGTAATGCTGCCTCTGGAGAAGACCAGCCTATAGTTACTGGATGCTCGTTGTCTAAGGTTTTTAGGTAATCTATCGTTTGATTCAGCCAAGATAAAACTTCACGTTGCCCGCGACTTTCATAATCTAGATTAGGCTCATTTTTTATATCCCAACCTAATAAAGCAGGATGGTCCTTTATATGTGTCACGATACTATATAGATGAGCATTTGTAATAGTCCAGTCTTGTATGCGATAATCTCCATAAAAGTCAAAAAGGGTGACCACAACCTTAAGATTTGCTGCTTGCGCTTCATCTAGAAGTGATGTGAGTTTCTCAAGCTTTTCTCGCGGAACACGCGCTTTGCCAAAATCCTCAAACCCCACAAAGACTCTTATAGAATTAAGCTTAAGATCATTAATAATTTTAAAATCTGCTGCAAGTGTGTCTTTACTAAACGTAGCACCAAAGGTATCCCAAGGGCTCCCTTGCGGATAATAGTTAATTCCTTCTAGCATTGCAAGATCAAGTGGAATGGCCTCTTTTTGAGCATCATCTACTGGATGTGAGGCTACTTTTTCAAAATGTCTCACTCTCCAGAAGCCATCTTCCAGTAGTAGTATGATTTTATAATCATCATTAAAAGAGCGCTCTACTAGAAATTGCTCATTTTTAAAAACTCGTTCTAAACCTGTGACATTGCGATCTGTAAGTACAACCAGTGTACCGTCTGCGCTATAAAATTCTAGCGAGAGGTGATGGGTGAGGGTCGTACTTTCTATATATACGTTTTCCTCATTGTTTAAGGTGATTAAGTCCTCAACCTTTCCGCGGGCTTGCTCTGTAAAATGATCAAAAACTCCAGCATTTTCACCTGTGTAAAAAGCTCGATTCTTTACATACCAAGCGTCTAGATAATCTTCTTCTATGCTTGTAAGATTTGCTTCTTCCATAGGTCTACCAGGATTCTCAATAGACTCCCACGTCACCTGAGGGACATAGTGACGCTCTTTTGTTTCATCTAGGTGAAGCATCTTACTTCTGTCTGCACCCGTGTTTAAAAAACCAATCACCTGACTGATACCAAAGAGGATACCTACATTTATGAGAATAAATCCAGCCAAAATTAAGATGCGATATAGCGTTTTATTGGTTTTCAATCTGTAATGGTGATTTTGTATGTAGCCTCGAGTCCTAGGGTCTCAATGTTGACATCATATGTTCCTGCGGGATAGTCTTCTTCTTTTAGATAAAAGACGGCAGATCCATTTTTGGTTAAGCCGTTGTAGGTGTTATTGTTTACAGTAATTTGAACGTCTATTCCATTTTGCACTAGCTGGCCTAGGTAGCTCGTAAGTGGGCCTACGGTTAGATTTCTTTCGGTGATTTGTGGTGCCGGGATGCTGTCTATGATAGCTGTAAACTCTTGAGTAATGCTTTTGCTCTGTGCAATGCCTGTCGCTGCTGCCCGTACATTCCAAGTGGTAGGGAAATGTGGGTGTAACGCTTTCGCGAAAGCGTACCCATTTATAGTACTCGCTGTAATCTGCCAGTGGGCACCTCTAGCATTTGTCATAAAAAAGGTGACGAGTGTCCCGTCTGTCATTACATTACCGTGTGCATCGCGTATTTGCGAACTATTAAATGTGATGATTTCATTACCATCTGCATAGTTGTGATTACTACTTGCGGTGATAGTAAAATCTTGAGCAACATCTGGAAATACATCTGCAACCAACTCCTTAGACGAAATATTTTCAATCGTACTTCCCGTACTTACTCGGCCGGTCTTGAGTGGAGCATAAATACGTTTCCACACAAAGCCAGATGTAAGCTCGTGAGATGTAGTTGTAATATTAGATTTAAACTGTGACTTGAGAGCCACTTCTGTATTATCTGGTAGCGTGTTATCTAATGTATCTGTCGGGATACTCACTAGCATCGTGTAGTCACGCACATTTGCAACAATACTACGTGGCCCAAGATAAGTTTCTACAGTGCCTAGTTGAGTAGCATTGGGCAGTAGTCTAAAACTTCCTTCTTGCGTAACCTTATCATTAAGATATAGGCTATAATTTACCACACCACTACGTTTTGTAAAACTAGGAGGAATATAAAACTGTGGTGTATTATTAATTGCTTCGGGCTCTATAACAATCGTAGCATAGGTACTAGAGAGAATGAGATAAGCCTGTCCAGCAGCAATAGTAGTGTCACCCATCGTGGTAATATAGATTCCCTTTTCTGTAACTGTTGTATCCTCTATGTTATTTATAGATAGTGTTATAGGTGTAGCTGTTACTTCAACGGGTTCTTCTTTACAACTAGAGATACCGAAGCATATGAGTATACTCAAATATAAAAGTAAATGCGATATGTGGGAATGGCGCTTCATTATTTTGGGTTACCTACATAGTTATTTGTGATGATGGTGATATATGCATACGGCATATTTGCTACAGGTATAAACGTACGGTTAGTTCCAGCATCATTGCGTTGAGGCACCACCTTATCAGAAATACTCTGGTTAGGTAGTCCATTTACAGAGGCCGTTGCTAGTCCAGATGCAACCTCTGTAGGTAATGCATCTTTATAAAGTACTTCAGAAAAAGGGCGTTTGCGTTGCTGGCGCACGCTCTCATCTATATACCTGCTTTCTACCCATAACAACTCCTTGTCTTCATTATAGTAACCTATGAGTAGTTGTGGTATGGTCGCTTCTTCTATACTTGTATTAAAGAGAAAACCATTTAAGGTTGTGTCTTTTTGTGTGACATTAAAAAGGTCTGCAGCTTGGTAAAGATCTGTTGTTGCTACGTTTGCGCTTACTTGTACCTCAAAGTTTACTGGGATATCTGTAAGATCTACCTCTGTAAATGTATCTGGCTCGTAGGTAGTAGGCTTTTCTTCTAGCGCAGATGCCCAAGCAATACCCTCAAAGTTTATACGATATAGCGTTGTTTCTTTAGGCAGTAGTTTATGCTTTACTACATCTTTTGCATTAAATCTTGCCAGCTCCTCATTTTCTTCATTATACAAAGCTCCTGTCACAGAGATATCTGCAGGGATATTATCTACATTTTGTATTTCGCCTACAATAGCATAGGTTGTGTCTAGCTGTACCAGTCTTGCAGAGAGTACCTCTACAACGGGCTGTTTAAGTACATCTTCGTGAAAGGTTTGCTCTGAGGTGACGGCACGCTTACCGTGATTATAATACCTAGTGCCACTTTGTATGAGTAATTGCTCTGGCGGGATGTCTGGATCTACCTTTTGAGGTATAATGTACCACTTGCTCTTCTTTTTAATGAGCTCTAGCTCATCTTGAGTTTGTATCTCCTTGAGGGGTGTAATCCAGGTAGCATCTACAACACCTTGTGCAGTTGTGTCTGTCTTAGGGGTTATATCTATGTGCAAGCTATCTAGCTTTGCATATGAACTTAACAGCCCATCTGAGACAGATATCTCAAGCATAAACTGTGAGAGTTTTTTATCACTCTCTGGATCAAGATAAGAGTGCGCACGCTCAAATTCTTTAAAATCTACAGCATCATAATAGGCCGTGACCACATTTCTTGCAGAGATTTGTGTGGTGTTTTTTACATAAAATAGATATCCTGCATAGGCTATTATAATGAGTAAAACAATCGTCCATAAAATAGAAGCCCAGTATAATAAGGAGGGTGCTCGCTTGTATTTAGCCGCAAATGCAATATATAAGGGAAGCTCATTTTTTCTATTAAAAGATCGCGTCCATAAGGCACCTAGATGCAATAGTATTGCGAGTATTACTGTTGAGAATGGAATGATGCCCCACATAAGTTTTAAAAATAGCGGTGCATCTTCTCTAGGGAGCACACTAGGTAAGGGAGCAATACCTGCTTTTTCCCAAACCATAATACCGTTTTCTAGTAAGCTCAATCTATGCCAGCCAGTAAAGTAGAGTAGTGGGTCATAAAATTTATCATTAGAAAACACATATTTTAAATGATACTTCTCTGGTACTGTAAGAAACTGTTGTAGCGAGCCTATTCCTTCTATACCTCTATATTTTGAGTTTTCGAGACGCTCTACCGCTCGTGTGGTAAGCTCTGGCAGCCTTCTAGCAGAGTGGTAATCTCCATCTACCGTGGTTGCCTTAGTTTGTGCAGAGAGCCACGCCATCTGGTCTCCAAAACCTAGTGGTAAGTATCGCCATTTATAATGCTCATCTTCATTTAAGAAGTTTACAATAGGCGTCATCTTAATTACATCAGGCTGGCTTGGTCTAAATTTTCCTAGGGTAATTGTAAAAATGGCAATAAAAATAAATAGTAGCGATAAAAATGCTCCAGATGCTCTATGCACCAGCGTTCCCCATTTTTCTTGCAAATAGTCCTTATAATCTCCCTCTACAAAGCGATAACAAAATTCGCCAAAAACCGGTAGCGCCATTATAGATGCCCATAATGTAAAGCGGTCTAGTGTAAGGATATTAAAGGCATTTTCGCCTAGCATTGCCAGCGGAATAGGTGTAGTACCACCAGTACCTAAAATAAAAAGTAACGTAAATGAGATGCCAAAAAATAGAAGGCGCTTGCTATAATATCTATAAAAAAAATAAGGAAGCAAGAACATTAAAAGTCCCCAAGGGATCACAAAGAACACCAGTCCAGAGGAGAGTACTTCAAGAAAGCTGTCACGCGACCCGTGCGGTATAGGCACCTGCGTGATGGGATTATTTTTAGTATTTACCCAGTACGGCAAGATACACGTGATGATAAGAAACAAGGAACATCCTCCAAATATGATGATGCGTCTTAGGTGGGTCCATACCGCTTTCGCGAAAGCGATAACAGTCACCTCCTTTGTACTATTAACCTTTTCTCTCGCAGCATCCATTACCACCATTCCTAACAGCGGAAATATGAAGAAAACCATACCAAAGATAGGAGTCACGTGATGTGAAGTAACCGTTACCGAGAGTAATGCCAGTGCTTTAAAGAGGTGTCGTTTGCGCGCAGTTTTTACCCAGAGATATATCTCCGGCAGGCAATGCATTAATACAGAGATACCTATAATGCTAGGAAGTTGCCCAAATATATGGAGCGTTTCTACAAAGGAAGAACTAAATACGGCTAGCACCGCAGCATAACCAGCGACCTTTTTATTAGGTATAAGCACCATCGTAAAGCGATACACTCCAGTAATAAATAGTACGACTCCCGTGAGGGCGACGGTAAACATACCAAATTTAAGACCACCTATGTAAGAGAGTGCTCCTATAGTTTGATGCACCAGTGGTGGGTATCCCATTACTGTAAAGCCAGTATACCAGCTATAACTCCACGGCTCAAACCAGTTAGTCGCATAGTGATTTGCAAAAAACAGGTGTATAAGAGCGTCATAAGTGCGCTCTACAGTAAAAAACATAGCCGTCCCGTGGAAAATCATTCCGAGGAGTACGGCACTTACTAAATATTTGTTAGTTCTAGACTGTTTCATTTGGGAGTGAAAAGATACCCTTTTTAATATTCTGATTCAAAGATAGTTCTTTCGATGAATGGTTCATCCTTCGACGAATGGTAACCGTCGATACAAAGAATCCAGCCATCGAAAATTCAAAAAAATAGCTGCAATCTGGAGGTATGTTTGTCTTGTAAAACAATAACAACACACAAAAACACACATTATGAAAACTGGAATAATCATCCCTTGCTACAACGAAGAAAAGAGACTTAACACAGAAGCATTTGTAAAATTCATTAAAGAAAACCGCGATTACCACCTATGTTTTGTAAACGATGGAAGTAAAGATAAAACGCTAGAGGTTCTTTATAGTATGAAAGAACAAGCGCCTAATGCAATAAGCATTGTAGATGTAAAAAAGAACTCTGGTAAAGCAACCGCAGTAAGAGCAGGAGCTAGATTCTTATACAGTAAGTCTACTATCTCTACGATAGGATTTATGGATGCAGACCTTTCTACAGACTTCAGAGATTTTAAGGACCTCGTTAAAACTCTGAAGACTGAGGGAAAGCTCGTAGTTTTCGGTTCTAGAAACGCTTTAGGAAGCGGTGAGATAGAGCGAAACTTTATGAGAAATATGTTTTCAAAATTTGTGAAGCAGTTTATCTTATTAATCTTAGGATTACCTATAAGAGACACGCAGTGTGGAGCAAAAGTATTTACAAGAAGCATCGTACCTGCAGTATATGATAATGCTTTTACTAGCAGATGGTTATTTGACGTAGAGATCTTCTTACGTCTTAAAAAGTACTTAGGTAAAGAAAACACGATGAACAAAATCTTTGAGCAGCCACTTATGAGATGGGTACACGTAGATGATTCAAAATTAGGAATGAAAGACGCTTTACAGATCCCTATGAATCTTACACAGATCTGGTTCAACTATGCTTTTCAAAGAAATACTGCAGCAAATATCATACCTACAAACTTTGCACTAGATACTATGACTCCAGAACTTTCTATAGCAGCATAATAAATACTGTTTCCTAGTCCCCATAAAACATCATTTATCCACATCAAATCTACTATTATGAACATCTATCCAATAAAATTTGAACCTATCCTTCAAGAAAAAATCTGGGGAGGATCAAAACTTCAGACGGTACTTAATAAGAAATGTACTAGTGATACGACTGGTGAGAGCTGGGAAATATCTGGAGTAGAAGGCAATATATCACAAGTAGCAAATGGAGATTACAAGGGTGAGTCATTAGTATCGCTTTTAGAAAACCACACTAGTGAGTTTGTAGGAGCTGCAAATTATGAGCGTTTTGGAAATGAGTTTCCGTTGCTTATAAAGTTTTTAGATGCAAAGACTAATCTTTCTGTTCAAGTACATCCAGATGATGAGATGGCTCAAAGAGATCATAACTCATACGGTAAAACAGAAATGTGGTACATAATGGATCACGAAGAAGAAGCAGAAATTATATTAGGTCTTAAAGATAAAAATGCAAATACAGAGATCTTACGTGATGTGACAGGAGATAATGTGTATGATATATTTAATAAAGAAAAAGTAAATCGTGGTGACGCTTATTTTATCCCGGCAGGAAAGATACACGCCATAGGAGCGGGGGTACTCGCAGCAGAAATACAGCAAACCTCAGATATCACCTATAGAGTATATGACTGGGATCGCACAGATAAGGAAGGTCAAAAAAGAGATTTACACCTTGACCAGTCTGTTGCAGCAACTAAGGAGTTTACTGAAGAATGTAAGAAAGAATGTAAAGTAGAAGATAATGTATCACAGAATGTTGTTGCTTGTGATTATTTTACAACAAATAGCTTTAATGTAAATAGTACATTTCAAAGATCATTTACTAACCTAGATTCATTTGTAATCCTTATGTGTGTTGAGGGTAGTGCATCTGTAACTGTAAATGGTAAAACTGAGATAGTATCTATGGGAGAAACACTCCTCTTACCAGCACAAAGTAAAGAGGCATATTTTTTTGCTCAGAATGCAAAATTTCTAGAAGTGTATATTGATTAATAAATTAAATCTATGATTTAGAAATCTTTGTAAACCTATAATGTACGTTGTTGTTATTGTAACATAAGATAGGTTGCATCATACAGAGAATAAGTAATAGATTATAAATAAATCCGCATCAACAATGTAGCGTTGTTTGCGGATTTTTTTGCGCTTTCGCGAAAGCGCACTACAGCACACTACATCTAAAATAATTTATAGTATTTTAGTCTATCCCACATAAGCTAACCGGTACTTGTGGGGGCAATGGTAAATTGCGCACACCCTAACCTCAATATAATGGAAGACCTTCTTACTTTTTCTTTAACCGTATTTACCAGTTTTTTTGCGATTACAAACCCTATATCAAATATGACAATCTTCTTGTCACTTACAGATGGTGCCAGTAAAAAGGTAAAAAAGGATATTAATAAGAGAGCAACGATTGTGGCCTTTATTATTGTAGCTCTGTTTGTACTATTAGGTAAGTTTATTTTTGAATTATTTCACATAACAATTCCAGCTTTTAAAATTTTTGGAGGGATACTCGTCTTTCTTATAGGTTTTGATTTACTTCAGTCTAAGAAATCTAGTGTTAAACACCTTAAAACTGTAGATGTAGATGAAAATATTGCAATATCACCACTAGCAATACCTATTATCGCGGGACCAGGTACAATTGTTACTGCAATGAACTCTGTTGCAGATGCGAGCTATATGCAAATAGGTCTTGTAATTTTAATTTTTGGGCTTATGTGCTTATTGACATATATCACATTTCGCGCAAGCGATTTTATCGTAAAAGTCTTAGGTAATAATGTGATCTCTGTGATAGGTAAGATTATGGGATTAATCATTGGTATAATAGGTACTGGGATGATTATCGAGGGAATTAAAATTTCGTTTAATTTATCATAAGTAAGCTCGTTCTAAACGTGAGTTGTGAGATATAATGTAAATTATAGTACTAAAAATCAATCCTCAGATTATGAAAATAGCAATGCGTTATGTACTTGTTCTACTTTCTTTAAGCAGTTGTACATCAAGTAAATTATTACCTTCTCAATATGTTTCTGACGCTTTTAAGGAGGCAAGTCTAGATCGTATTCTCATTTTTGGAAATACAGAAGATAAAGAGCTTCAAAACAGATTTGAAAACAAGATGGCTGTTATAATGCAGGCAGAAGGTATCGTTCCTTACAAAATGCACGAAGTTTTTCCAGATGTAGTCTATAAAGAAGAACGTACTCAAACAGAGATAGAACAGTTTATTGTAAACTGCAAATCAAAAAATATTGACAAGATTCTTTTTGCCTCACGTAAGTCTATGACTGTAGATACGGTACTATCAAAGTCACTGCGTAATTATATGAACTCCCTAGAACCACTTAGAATGGGGAGCTCGTCTTCACAAGATCTTTCATATGATAAAAAAGAAATTGTCACCTATATCATTGAGGCAGCGGTATATGATATTGCCTCAACCTCAGAAGATAAGCCTATTGCTACAACTACCTTAAAAGCTGTTGCACCAAAATCTCTAGATGACCTAGAAAACAAGTTTATAAAAGCAGTAGAAAAACTATTTAAGAGGAGATAAATATATAGAGCTACTCATCTTTACTTTTAATTATATAGAAAGGAATTGCCGTCTTGCTTCCTAGCTTACTTACTACTGGCTCGTTTATAAGTTTCTCTATAAAGTTATGTTTGTATACAATCATTACTAACATATCGATATTAAGATCCTCTATAAAGGAGCTTATAAGCATTCGCTTTTTTGCAGTTGCTTCTACATAATTAATAACTGTTTCAATAGGGTGTAATAATCGCTTTAGGGAATTTAAATTACTGTGTTGTTCTTCATTCAGACTCTGCTCATCGCCTATATGTAGTATTTGAATTGTAGTATCGTCTAGTGCAGATATTTTTTTTAATGGAGCAATATCATTATCAAAAGAGCGTGTAAGATCTGTGGGAAAGGCTATTTGCTGTAATGGTTTAAATTGATAATTATCTGGTATAATAAGTACGTCACATTGTTTAGTGTTTTTGACAACCTTAATGGTATTACTCCCAAAAAATAGTTCTTTTGCTCCTGTAGCTCCTTTGGTGCCCATTACAATAAGGTCAATGTTATGTTGGTTAATGCTAGCTTCAATACCATTAAGTAGTGAAGTATCTGTGTGCATAGCCTTAAAAGTATGTCGCACGTTTTTATGTGATTGTGCTATTTGATCTTTATAAGCAGACAATTTTTTTTCTGACACTTCCTTCAGCTCTTGTACGTAATGTGAGGTGATAGTTGCTCTATTGCTATCTGTAGGGAAAGACCACGCGTGAAATATATAAAATGTGCAATCTTCTTGTGCATATAACTTAATTGCATACTGTATTGCACTTAATGCATTGTTAGAAAAATCGGTAGGTAGTAATATAGATTTCATAAGTTTATTTTTCTCAAAATTATGACCATCTTAAAAACTCTAAAATGACATTGGTCAGTGTTTAAAACTTATATATACTGGTAATTTGTATCACACCTTACAATTCATAATACATAGCTATGCGTTATTATATTTCTCTAATTTGTATGCTAGTTAGCTCTTGGTCTACAAGTGCTGCACAAGTAGAAAACCGCTACTTTGATATTATACATAACAATAAAGTTATAGGGAGTTTAAAAGCCGAAAAAACCATAGATGACAACAAAACTCTTTACCAGAGCACCACAAATATTACAGCAACGATTATATGGGAAACACAAATAAACTATAATTATAAGGTGTTATTTGAGGGTGGGCTACTACAAACCTCAGACGTTGATATATTTGTAAATGATAAACCACGTGCTCAGACATATACAAGAAAACAAGACAGCCTTTTTATAATCTCTAGAGATAATAAAAGGCCTCAGATCTATAAAGAACCTATTAATTATGCGACCATCCAATTATATTTTGAAGAACCCACAGCTATAACAAGCTGTTATTCTGAGCAGGATGGAAGTATTAATAAACTAGTAGCGCTGGGTAATCATTCGTATAAAAAGGTAAATGCCAAAGGCCGAGAAAACCTTTACTTCTATAAAGATGGGAGACTTATAAAAGCAAGTATAGACGGTGGGATTATACAATTTGAACTCGTAGCCACGGCTAAGATGTAAAAGTTCAATTATAAGAATGTGTAGAAATAAAAAAAACCTTACAATCATTTGATTGTAAGGTTTTTGTGAACTCAACGGGACAGAGTTCGAACTTTTTGAAGAGTGATATTTCTTTAATACTCTCAAAATCAATGCTTATTGAAAATACTATTAGATTGTAATGTTTACTCCCACTTCATTTTCTGCAATCGAACAGCATTGAGAATAGCCAGCAATGCTACACCTACATCTGCAAAGACTGCTTCCCACATTGTGGCGAGACCTCCAGCGCCTAATATTAATACAATAACTTTCACGCCAAAGGCAAGTATGATATTTTGCCAAACAACCCGACGTGTAGAACGGCCTATTTTTATCGCTCTTGAGATTTTACTGGGTTGATCTGTTTGTATAATAACATCTGCGGTTTCAATAGCCACATCGCTACCAAGACCGCCCATCGCGATTCCTACATCACTAGCCGCAAGTACAGGCGCATCATTAATACCATCACCTATAAAAGCCACC
Organism: Dokdonia genika; assembly: GCF_042652845.1. Lineage (NCBI taxonomy): Bacteria > Pseudomonadati > Bacteroidota > Flavobacteriia > Flavobacteriales > Flavobacteriaceae > Dokdonia > Dokdonia genika. The sequence continues at coordinate 157,132 of NZ_JBHSHB010000024.1, forward strand.
TTAGTATCTGGTTGCTGTTTTAATTTTTCCACCTCATTGAGTTTGTCTTCTGGAAGCATTCCACCTTTTGCCCAGTCGATGCCTAATTCTTTTGCTACTTCTTGAGTGATAGAATCCTTATCTCCAGAAAGCATAATTATCTTATCGATTCCTGCTGCCCTTATTTCTTTGATCGCTTGATGCGCATCGTCTTTCAATTCATCGGCGATTGTTACATAACCTGCAAATGCGCCATCTATACCTACCATCACTATAGACTCAACAATGTTGTCTGTTTCTGCTGGAACTTCTATCTGATGTGCTGTCATCAATGCTTTGTTCCCAACTAAGACTGTTTTTCCATTTACGCTACCTTTCAAACCTTTACCTGCAATTTCAGAAACGTCTGTAGCGTTATAATCTACTCCTTCAGCCTTATATTCCATAATGGCTATTGCTATTGGATGCGTGGATTGCTCTTCCATTGCCATTAGGTATTTCATAAATTCTGCTTTCGCGAAAGCGGAACCAGTAACAATTTCTTTAATCTTAAATACTGCTTTAGTGACCGTTCCCGTCTTATCCATCACTACGGTATTAACTTGAGTCATTGCATCGAGAAAGGACGCACCCTTAAAAAGAATACCATTACGTGAAGCAGCTCCCAAACCACCGAAATAACCTAGCGGTATCGAGATAACCAAAGCACAAGGACACGAAATCACGAGGAATATCAATGCACGATATAACCAATCTCTAAACACATAATCATCTACAAAAAAGTAAGGAAGAAACGTCAGTCCGATGGCAAGGAATACAACGATAGGCGTATAAATCCGCGCAAATTTTCTAATGAACAATTCCGTTTTTGATTTTCTAGCAGTTGCGTTTTGCACCATATCGAGAATACGTGCAATGGAACTGTCCTTAAATTCTTTTGTTGTTTCAACTTCAATAACTCCATCGAGATTAATACTTCCAGCAAAAACACTATCGCCTTTAGCAATTGTATCAGGCTTGCTTTCACCTGTCAAGGCCGCAGTATTAAAAGATCCCTTTTCAGAAAGCAGAATACCATCTAGTGGGACTTTTTCGCCCACACGCACTTGTATCTTTTCGCCAATTTCAACTGTCTCGGGATTTACTGAAACATAATCGCCATCACGATAAACTAATGCCTCATTTGGTCTTACATCGAGTAGGGCTTTTATATTTCCTTTTGCACGGTTAACGGCCGCATTTTGGAAGAGTTCGCCCACAGCATAAAACAGCATTACGGCTACCCCTTCTGGATATTCTCCAATCGCAAATGCACCCAAGGTGGCAATGGACATTAAGAAAAATTCTGTAAAGACGTCTCCACGCATAATACTTTTCCAACCTTCTTTAATAACTGGAAAACCTACAGGTAAATAAGCAATGGTGTACCAAACAATCCGTACCCAACCTTTAAAGGCTGGAATGGCATCAAAATAATCAACAGCTATGCCTAGAATAAGCATTACAAAGCTTACTATCGCAGGGATGTACGTTTTAAATGCACTTCCATCTCCGTGATCGTGATTGTGACCATCATCGTGAGAATGTTCGCCTTGATGTTCTTTTGGGTCTATGTCACGTAAGTTTACTTTTTTCTTTTTCATCTAATTTTGTGTTAGCAACAACTTTTGTTTTGTTGAATTGGTGGACAAGGAACGGTTCCGTATGAGCAATACACGCAGCAATCTCCTTCCTTTGGTTTGAGAACTATTTTACAATCCTTACATTCATAAAAGAACTGACAGGCATTTGTTGGCATATTTTCTTCTTTTTTATAACCACAGGCTGGGCAAGTGATTTCCGATTTAAATATGGTTTGCATCAATTTTATTTTTATCAGTTACTTTATAACCTGTAGCATTAATTGCTTTCTCAATTTCCGTTTCGTTCGTTTTAGTTTTATCATACTTAATAATTGCGTTAGCATTTTCGTATGATGTTTTTGAATTTACAATTCCGTTGAGTTTATTTACTTCGTGGTTTACGTGTGCTTCACAACTGGCACAGGTCATACCGCTTATTTTATACTCTGTTGTTTTGATATTTGAGTTATTAACTATTATGATTTGTTTTTCGGTTTTTGGATATAACATACTTGAGTAGTATGGGAAAGCCAACATCACAATTGCAAATGCCGTTACAATACCTAAAAAGGTTTTTGAATACATAAATTTTGGTTTTTCATCCGTTTCACATTCGCAGTCTATTTCTTTTTCTGGTCTCAATTTTTGATACCAAGCAAACAGAAGAACTAATATTGTTAGCCCTATTAAGTAAGGTCTAAATGGTTCTATCCAAGAAAAAGTTGAAGCTACACCACTTGTTCCTGCAATTAATGCCAGAACAGGTGTGATACAACACAATGAAGCTGTGATTGCTGTTAGGATACTTGTAACCGCTAGTTTATTTTTCATTTTAGTTAATTCGTTAAGTACAAAAATGCAAAAAATAGTTGCGCAACTGTTGTGCAATGTCAACTACTGCACTTTTCACAAACACCTGTCACAACAAGATTTACATCTTCGGCTACGTAGCCATCTGGAAGGTTGATGTGTGGTATTTTATGTTCTGTCAAGCAAACAGTTTCATCACAATTACTGCAATGAAAATGCAAGTGTAAATCTTGATCTATCTCGCAATTGCAACCTGGCTCACAAAGTGCGTACTTAGTGATACCGGTACCATCTTCTATTTGGTGTACAATACCGTTCTCTTCAAAAGTTTTTAATGTTCTAAAGATGGTAGATCGTTCCGCTTTCGCGAAAGCGGTCTCTATATCAAGCAAAGCCAGTGCAATCTTTCGTTGAGCCAGATATTTGTAGATCAAAATGCGCATTGCGGTAGGACGCACCTTATGATCGCTCAATGTTTTTTCTATTTCAGTCATTTTTCGCGATGTTATAATTGATGTTTCTGGCTTTGTTGTAGGCTTCCCAGCCTTCTTTTGCCGCATAGGGCACGATAAGCAATGCTGCCACAGGGTCTGCCCACCACCAGCCTAACCAATTGACCAATAGTAAACCTATAAGTACGACCACGGTCTGGTACAAGCAAATAAAGGTATCCTTGGCATCGGCCAGTAAGGCAGGACTGTCCAGTTTCTTTCCATATTTTCTTTTGAAATAGATCAGGATAGGATTTACAACCAGGGAAACCAATAATATGATCAGTCCCATCGTACTCCAGTTTGCAGTTTCTTGATTTATAAGTTTTGTAATGGAGTCATACGAAATGAAAACACAGATGAGCGTAAATGAAATTGCAATTACATTAAGAGTAACTTTTTGTCTTCGTTTTACTTTTTCTTCATCAATACCTTTAATCTCGCCGTGTAGTCGCCAGCCTAATGTTCCCGCACTTACGACTTCAATTGTGCTGTCTAATCCCCAACCAATCAATGCCGAACTATTGGCCGTAAATCCTGCTATAAGCGAGACCACTACTTCAATAACATCATAAATAACGTTCCAAATCTGTAGTGTTCTGGCTTGTTTAAGATTATTTTTTCTTGTCTTATCCATAGTAATTAATGTTCGTGTTCAGTTTCTCCCTTTTTCATTTCTCCCATCAGGTAATAGGCATTGTTGAATGCAAAACGTGTGTTAGGATCTGGGGTTTCAAAAAAGCGTATGGCTATCCAGTCGCCATCTTTCTCGCCTGTTGTAACCTCTACTGGTTTAAAACTCCAAGCATCGCCTTCTTTTTGCGCTGTAAATACATAATTCTTTCCAGCTTCTGTAACTATGGCACTTTCAGGTAGTGCAGTAGTCTGTTGGTAATCAACTTCAATTTTACCTTTTATATACATACCAGGGATAAGACCACCTCCTTTATTCTCAATTTCAGCGTGAACGTGAACCGCTTTTGGATCTTGCTCAAAAGTTTGACTAACCGAATAAATTTCGGCTTCCAGCTCTTTTCCTGGCCTCGATTGAATACTGAAACGTACTTTTTGGCCTTTCTTCACTTTGTCCACATCTTTTTCAAAAACCATTAAATCTGCGTGCACGTGGTCTGTATCTACTATTTGCATTAAGTTGGTCTGTGGCTCCACATATTGCCCAGTCTTTATAAATACTTTTTCTACGACACCTGCTATGGGACTGCGCAATGCCACACTCTGATAGATTGTACCATTGCGCACACCACTCGTATTGATGTTGTACTGTCGCAACTGCGCTTCAAGCCCTTTTACCATTGCGGTAGATGACTGATAGTCTGCCGTTGCTTTTTGGAAATTCATTCCTGATGCTACACCAGCTTCATAAAGTCTTTTTTGACGTTCATATTCCTGTTTCAGAAATTTACTATTGCTGTAAGCGTTCAAATAATCTGATTGAATCTGGATGATGCTGGGATGTGATAAATAAGCCACCGCTTGATTCTTTTTGACTTCGTCTCCTTCTATAACCTCTATGGATGCCACATTTGCTCCTGCAAGCGCGGTAATATTTGCTTCGTTTTGGGGTGGTACTTCCAGCGTACCGTTTGCTTCTACATAACCACTCATATTGCGTTGCGCGAGCGTGTCAATTTCCATTTGTAAGGCATCAAACTGCTGTGCCGTGAGCATTACTTCTTGAGCTTCGCCTTCGTTAAGGTTTTCTTGACCGGTCTCACCCTCAGAATTGTTTTCTTCTGTATCAGAATGGGTGGCTTCATCGTGGCCATCTTCAGATTTTGTGTCGCCACAGCTGAGTAATGTCAATGCAAAAAACATTGCGGTAATCGGTATATATTTTATCGTTTTCATCTTTTTTAGTTTTGGAAATATTGTAAATCAAACAGGGCTTCTAAATATTTATCAAGTGCATCGAGCGCGTCCATTTCGGTCTGTATGGCATCACGTATAATTTGCGTGAATGCTGCATAATCAAGCGCACCTTCTTTGTAGGCGAGCAATGCGCCTTTGCGCTGGTCTATGGCAAGTGGCAGAGCTTCGGTTTTATAGAAAAACCAAGTATCTCGCCATCGTGTATAATTTTGCTGTGCTTGTGTATATTGGGATTGCAGCTCGCGTTGTTTGAATGCGGCATTGGTTTCTGCAATCTGTGCATCGAGTTTAGCAGCCTTTGCACGACTACGGACAGGTCCAGAAAACAGTGGTATGGAAATCCCAGCTTGATAGGTATAAAAACCACTATCGCCATTGACACGTTGCAGGCCACCTTGCAGATTAAACTGGGGCAGTAAATTTGCCCTTGCTGCGTCATAGCTTGCTTGTGCTTCGTCTATACGCTTTCGCGAAAGCGATAACTCAGGATGATCATTCAATGTATTATCAGACTCTAAAATTGAAATTTCACTAGCTCCCAATTCATCAGAAACGCCGTACATCGCATCTGGTGTCAACCAAAGGTTGAGCTTTTGCAAGGCGATGAAATAGTCTGTTTCTGCCTGCTGAAACTTATTGTTAATTTGTAGTGCTTGATTGCGCGCAGCAGCATATTCCAGTCTTGAAATGGCTTCCACTTCATAATTGAGTTCTACAGATTGTGCAAACTGATCATAAATGCTGTCCAGTTCTCGGTACAAAACAAACTTCTTCTTTGCCTGAAAAGCTTCTGACCAGGCCTTTTTGACTTCCCGTTCTATCTGGATTTCCGAAAGGTCAAGAGCTGTTTCGGCTAACTGGATGCGTTGTTGTTGCAAACGTTTTTTAGCACCTATTCCCAATAGATCAATATTTTGTTGACCGATACCTATCAAGGTATAAATGCCCTGACCATCTGCCACTTCTTCGCCACCTGTAAATACTTTAGTATTACCGAAGTCATAGGCATTGCCCGTGAGTGCGCTCTGTCTTTCTATTTCGAGTTGGCTCGTCTTGAGTGCTGGATAATTCTCTTTGGCAATTTCTACAGCCCGAGATAAGGTAATGGGTGTAATGCTATCCTGAACAATGAGGTCTGGCACAGGTGCTTGTGTTTGTTGCGCTTTCGCCAAAGCGGTACCACCTAACATAAAACCAAGTATTAAAATCGTGGTCAATGCTTGCGGATTAAACGAACCAATCTTGTTCTGGTCTTTGCGCTCACGTCGCTTTTCTATAAAGATATAGAGTACAGGAAGTACTATCAACGTGAGTAGGGTGGCCGTAAGCATCCCACCAATAACTACCGTAGCGAGCGGCTGTTGGACTTCTGCACCGGCCGATGTGGAAAATGCCATAGGTAAAAAGCCGAAAATATCAGTGGTGGCCGTGAGCATAATGGGACGAATACGTTCTTTAGTCCCTTGAAATATTCTATCCTTTATACTTATCACACCTTCTTCTTTTAAGGAATTAAATCGGTTTATAAGTACCAGTCCGTTAAGAACTGCAACACCAAATAGCACAATAAAGCCGACACCTGCCGAAATACTAAATGGCATATCCCGCAACCATAGGGCAAACACACCACCGATGGCCGCCAAGGGAATCGCTATGTAAATCATTAGCGATTGTGAAAAGGATTTTAAGGCAAAGTACAGCAGTATAAATATTAAAAACAGGGCGATGGGCACAACGATTATCAAACGATCCTTTGCGCTTTGTAGATTTTCAAACTCGCCACCATAGGTAATATAATAGCCTGATGGCAAGTCCAGTTCTTCATCTAATTTTTGCTGAATATCTTTTACTACAGACTCCACATCCCTGCCTCTTGCATTTACACCTACGTAGGTTCTTCTATACGTATTGTCACGTGAAATTTGCATAGGTCCAGGGACGTATTCAATTTCGGCTATTTCGATAATGGGTATCTGATTGCCATCCTTAAGATCGATATACATATTGCGTAGGTCATCGATACTTTTTCTATGGCTTTCATCAAATCGTACCACGAGATCAAATCGTTTCTCGCCTTCAAAAATTACTCCTGCGGTTCCCCCAGCGAATGCGGTACTTATGTAATCATTTACTTTTTGAATATCCAGTCCATATTGCGCCATTTTATCACGCTTATATTTTACGGTCATCTGTGGTAATCCTGCAGTTCGTTCTGCACTCACATCACCAGCGCCAGGAACGGTCTGTATAATCGCTGCCATTTCCTGAACCTTTTGTGATAACACCTCTAAATCTTCGCCATACAGCTTTACCGCAATATCTTCTCTTACACCTTCTAACAGCTCGTTAAATCGTAACTCTACTGGTTGTGTAAAGACTAAATTCACACCTACGAGTTCTTCATCTAATTTGTCTCTAATGGCATCTATCAAACCTTCTTTAGTAGTAGCTGTTGTCCACTGGTCCATATTCTTGTTTAGGATGATGTACATATCTGCAATATCCATAGGCATAGGATCGGTAGGAATATCTGCAACACCTATACGAGCTGTGACTGTTTTAATTTCAGGGAAATTTTCTAATAGGATAGTTTCTATTTTCTTGGAAACTTCAATAGATTCGGATAATGAACTTCCTGGTCTAATGAGTGCTTGCATTGCTAGATCTCCTTCATCAAGCTGGGGCACAAATTCTCCACCCATATTAGAAAAGATAAAACCAGCAATAAGAAGTAATACGGCAGCAGCTGATAAAACAATAAGTTTTAGTTTAAGGGCTCCCTTTAATAATGGCATATATGCACTATGAATAGCACCTATAATTTTATCACTTATTTTTTCGAGCCAGCGCTCAAACCTGCCGAACCAGTTTTTGGTATTTTGTACTGGTTTCATAAAAAGCGCTGCCATCATAGGCACATACGTGAGACACAAGATGATGGCACCTATCATTGCAAACCCAAAGGTGTATGCCATAGGTTTAAACATTTTACCTTCTACACCAGTTAGAAAAAGTATAGGCGTAAAAACGATGAGGATAATTATCTGTCCAAAAAAAGCAGAACCCATCATCGTGGTTCCGGCATCATAGGCTACTTTATCCATTACGCCTTGATTGAATTTTAGCTTTCCAGACCTAATCCGTTTTTGGATCTCATACACCGTTCCTTCTATAATAATCACGGCACCATCTATAATAATCCCAAAGTCTATAGCTCCCAAGCTCATTAAGTTTGCCCATACATTAAATTGCTTCATTAATATAAAGGCAAAAAGCAAGGACAACGGTATGGTCGTGGCCGTTATGATGCCACCTCTTAAACTACCCAACAATAAAACAAGGGCAAATATCACGATTAGGGCGCCTTCCAGTAAATTGGTTTTAACGGTATCGGTCGTTCTGGCAATTAGCTCACTACGATCAATGATAGGGGCGATAGTAAGACCTTCTGGCAGGGATTTTTCAATTTCTGCCATACGATTCTTAACATTTTGAATAACCGCATTAGGGTTTGAACCTTTTAGCATCATTATTATTCCTCCCACGGCTTCCTTACCGTCTTGCGTAAAAGCACCATAACGTACCTGATTCCCAAAATGGACGCGTGTTGCAACATCTCCAATAGTTACGGGAATGTTGCCTTCGTTGATAATCGAGATATTCTTGATGTCTTCCAAAGAGCGAATAAGACCTTCACCTCTTATGAAATTTGACATTTTATTTTTTTCTATGTAAGCACCGCCTGTATTCACATTGTTCCGAGCGAGAGCCTCATACACTTGTGAAATACTAATACCCAAACTATTCAACTTATCTGGGTTGACAGCGACCTCGTACTGTTTAATACTGCCTCCATAAGAGTTGACCTCTACCACGCCTTCCAGTAATGTGAGTTGTCGTTTGATAACCCAATCTTGCACGGTGCGCAGTTCCATAGGCGAATACTTGTTTTCAAAACCCTCCTCTGGCTTTATAGTGTATTCATAGATTTGACCTAAACCAGTAGAGATGGGACCCATAGATGGACTTCCAAATTTTTCAGGGATAGATTCGCCCAGTTCGTTTAGTTTTTCCTGTACCAGCTGTCGAGGAAGATAGGTTCCCATATCGTCTTCAAAAACGATGGTTACTACAGAGAGTCCGAAACGTGAGATAGATCTTATTTCTGTAACGCCGGGTAAATTACCCATAGATAGTTCTACGGGATAGGTCACGAACTGTTCAATATCTTCCGTTCCCAGATTGGGCGATTGCGTGATGACTTGCACTTGATTATTGGTAATATCTGGCACAGACCCAAGATTTACCGTTGCCATTGACCAGATACCGACACCTACAAGAGTCAAGGTAAACAAGCCAATAATAAATTTGTTATTGATTGAAAAATCAATGATTCTGTTAATCATAGATTAATGTATTAATTCAGTTAAAAAACGAGTTTGCGTTTTCGCGTAGCAAAAACATAGTTGAGCATTCCCATTAGGAAAACTTCAAAAAAGGATATAGTTATCCTATGAAAACTGAATTATGCCCGAGGTGGCTGAAAAAGGGAATGGGGAATATCTTTGCCAAGGTCATCGAAATGGGCAAAGAATTCTTGAGGAATAGCAGGCTGTAGCGGTTGAAATGCAACAAGCCCAAAATTTATCGTGTGAACGTGACAACAATGGCATTGGCAAAAAGGCGAGCATAACTCACAGTCTTGGTCGTGGTCGCCATCAATATCGATTACTGTAACTACTTGGGTATCATCAGCTCTATTTGCCGCATCGCTACAAGGCACTACATTGAGTGCCAAGAAATAAAACGATAAAATGATTGCTACAACTTTCACAATGCAAAGATAAAAATTTTTTGGTGCAACTGTGTTGCAAAGGGTTTTTACAACGAATCAATCACACTTCCGCAAGTCAACATTGCATCGCCATAGTATGGATTTCTTATTTCTTCTTCCATACTTAGCCATACCGCACCTTTATTGTTATTTGCCATAGGGCATTTCTGAATGTAATAATTTGTCGAGTTTTCTATGCTCATTGCAATAGGCACGATATTCTCGTTTAGAATGACGAAGTGAGCGCGCTGGTTTTCCAGATTATCATTGTTTGCAACGGCATCCAGCATCTCAATACTTTTGGTTAAATGTTGTTTTTCCATCGTACCTAAATCATCAGTCGATATTGCTTTTAATTTTAATGATGTCGCTTTCGCGAAAGCGGAAACTTGACTTGCATCGCTTGCTACAAGGGCATCTTTCATTTTGAGATATGATGGTAATGCTTTGTCGAAATCAGAACTAAACGCATCGCTGAAACTCATTTCCATATCGCCGATCATTGCTGATTCGTCCTGCATCATTTGCTGATTCATCATTGATTTTTTACCCTGTAATTGTGCTGCTGCATCTACCGTGAACGTTCCATTGGTTACTATTTCATCGCCATTATTTAATCCGGAAGATACTTGGTAAGTTTCGCCAGAGCGATTGCCCAAGGTTACTTCGTGCATTTCAAATACAGGCTCGTTAGGATTGGTTTTTACATATACCAATGAGCGCTCGCCCGTCCATAACACAGCACTTGCAGGCACGGTAAGGGTGTTTTCCATAGTTTGTGTTGCGCCTTTAACCTTACCTGTAACAAACATTCCTGGTTTAAATAGGTCGTCTCTATTTTGAAGGGTTGCACGTACCGTTACCGTTCTTGTAGCATTATTTAAAATTGGGTCAATAAATGAAATTGTTCCCTCAAATTCTTTATTTGGATAGGCATTGGTCGTGATGTTGATTTTTTGCCTAACGTTGAATAGCGCTATTTGATTTTCATAGGCATCAAATTCTGCCCAAACCGAATTGAGGTTGCTCAACTTCACAATAGGCTGTCCTTGATTTACATAATCGCCTTGTGCTGCCATTACTTCTGAAACCGTTCCGGAAACCGTTGCATAAATCGGGAAATTCTCTCGTACCGTTCCACTTTCTTCAATAGCATTGATTTGTGTATCTGAAAGTTTCCAGTTTTTGAGTTTATTGCGAACTGCTTTATACAAAGCGGGTTGCGATTCTTTCAACGATGCTGCGGTAATCAATTCCTGTTGTGCCGCTACAAGGTCTGGTGCGTAAATGGTTGCGAGCAGCTGACCACGATTTACTTGTTGACCTTCATAGTTGACGTTGAGTCTTTCTATTCTTCCATTGAAATAGCTGGCTTGCACAGTATTGTTTTCTTCATTAGCAGCTATTTTTCCAGAAAGGGATATCATCCCATCATCATCGCTAGCTTCTGCATTGCCCACGATAGTGGTTTGAATATTTGCTAATGCCATAGCATTTTCGGTCATTTTTATCTCGTTTGCTGCGAGACCTTCAGCACCAGCTTCAGCAGGGATTAAGTCCATTCCACATATAGGACAATCGCCAGCTTCTGGTTGCATAATCTGTGGATGCATTGAGCACGTCCACATCTGGTCTGCACTCTCGCCAGAGTGGTCGTGTTGATCAGACATCTCGGATATATCCTTGTTTGCCATAGTATCACTTGACCCGTTTCCAAAAATGAGCCAGCCTGCGCCCAGACCTATTATTAGGGCTATTGCTATATATAAAATGTTCTTATTCATAATCTTATTTTTCGTTTTCTAGACGTTCAATCATTGCTTTCATCTCTGCAATTTCCTTACGTTGTGCCTTAATAATGTCTTCTGCCAGTTTTTTTACTTCTGGGTCTTTAATATCTGCACGCTCACTTGTTAAAATTGCTATAGAATGGTGCGGTATCATTGCTTTCATCCACAGTACGTCGCCCACAGTGGATTTTTGGTCGCGTACTAGTCCTAATGCTCCCAAAAACAATATAACACTACCTGCGAGAATTGCAATATTCTTTTTCTTGTCTTTATACATATTCAGCATAAATAACAACATAATAACAGCCATAGTAGCTATTCCTAGACACACCATATAAAATCGTGTAAGACTGAACCACACGTGGTCAAACTCGTAGGTATTTAAATACATTGTGATGTACATTGCTATAAATGATGACCCTAGCATAAGGAAGAATTTAGTGTATTGGCTCATTCCTTTGTTCTTGTTTTCGTGTTCGTTTGAATTCATAATTTTTGGTTTTTTTGTTATTAATTATTTAATCTTCTTTTCTAGTTTTCTGATTGATGGGGAACTGATATACCACAAAACGAAACCACTCAATACGGTTATCAATCCCAAAAGTGAAAATGCCCTTAACAACAACGTGTTGAAATTATCCCTTCCCTGATAATCCATTGTATGGGTCATCCAAAGAAAATCAAACCAGCGCCAATCTCTGTGTCTCACCGTTTGAAAAGCGCCATTTTCAACCGCCACATAGGCTTTTAAATTTTGTGGTGTCTCATATGAGATTTCGTAAGCAGGAAGTGGACGATCGCGATATTCGTGATGTGGCCCAACAGAATCGACTAATTGAATTTTTACTATTTCTAAATCGTTCAACATATACCTACTTGCAACTTGTTGTGCCTCTTCTTTAGAAATTCCATTTTTCATTTGTCCCGTTCTTGCATTGTAAAGCTGTGCTTCATTAATCCAATAGTAAGGTTCATTTGCTACTTCCAGTAGTTCCAAAGATTGTATGGGTTCTTTAGTAGCAAGTTGGGATGTGCCGAGCAAATCATTAAATGAGGTCTGCAAGGGTGCCGATTTCTTAAAATGGTCACCGTGAATCTCGTCAATGTCCGTCCAGCTGAAATACATTCCGCTAATCGTCCACATCAGAAACTGAATACCTAAAAAGATACCCAAATAGCGGTGTGCTTTTCTAATCCATTTCGCTGTTTTTCTATTTACCATTTTACTTTATTTCAAAAGGAAATTCAATCGTTACTTTTTCCCAACTCATTGAGATTGTTCCTGAAGTCTCTGTTGTTTTGTTTACTTTATACTCTAAATGTTCTTTGATATCTTCAGAAGTTTTAGGTGTTACTTTGAATCGTAATACATCATCATTTTCAGTATAGTCGTCCTTACCGTGTTGGTTCCAATTCCTGTTGAAAATGACAGTCCATTCTTCCTGATTTGGAATTACGAAAAACCCGTATTTCCCAGCTTTCAATTCTTTACCATCAATTTCTAAATCTTTATTTGTTTCCAACCAAGTAGCCATATGGGCACCAGCCTGCCAGACTTGGTCGTAAGCCAACAGTCCACCGAAAATGATTCTATTCCTCACGCCTGGCGACGAATAATCTATATGGATATGAGCATCACCTATCATAGCCATTGCCGATGTGTGTGGACTAAGGGTTTTTTTGTTCTCAGATTTAGGTTCACTCTGGGTATGATTGTGCTCTGTCTCTATTTTGGTATTATTCTTTTCTTCATTTTTACATCCGCTGACAGCAACTACCAATAGGATTATCAAAATTTTATATTTCATAAGTATTCAATTAGTTAGATTATATGTTTTTACTTTTTAAACGTAATGAGTTGGCAATTACCGAGACTGAACTGAAGCTCATCGCCAAAGCCGCAATCATTGGCGATAAGAGTATTCCAAAAAACGGATACAGTAGTCCTGCTGCAATAGGGATACCCAGCGTGTTATAAATCATTGCAAAAAAGAGGTTTTGTTTGATATTGCGCATTACTGCATCACTTAGATTTCTTGCCTTTACGATACCGTGTAAATCGCCTTTCACCAAGGTAATGGCTGCACTTTCAATGGCAACATCCGTACCTGTTCCCATTGCGATACCTACATCACTTTTAGCGAGTGCAGGTGCATCATTGATACCATCGCCTGCCATTGCAACCACCTTGCCTTGCTCTTGTAATTTCTCGACTTCCTGCAATTTGTTTTCTGGTAGCATACTTGCTTGAAAATCGGCAAGGTTAAGCTCATCTGCGACAGCTTGGGCGGTGTCGTGATTATCACCAGTAAGCATAATGACCGCAATTCCCTTATTCTGCAAATCCTTGATAGCTTTTGCACTCGTTTCCTTGATTTTGTCGCCGATAACGACGTAGCCGGCAACTTGACCTTCAACAGCGAGATAGGAAACCGTTTTCCCTTGTTTTTGGTAGGATTGTGCCTCTTCTTCCATAGCTTCGGTAAGTGTGGCATTTGCCTGTTCCATCATTTTGACGTTACCTAAAGCCACTTCTTTATTGTTCACTTTACCTTCAACGCCTTTTCCAGTAACTGCGTTAAATCCATCTGCTTTTAAAAACTCTGCGTTTTGTTCTTTTCCATATTTTACGGTGGCTTCCGCCAGCGGATGTTCACTTTGGCTGTTCAAGGAAACGATATATTGCAGCACTTCATTTTCGGTAAACCCCTTGTCAAAAGAACCCACTTTCTCAACTGTAGGTTTTCCTTCAGTTATCGTTCCGGTCTTATCGACAATGAGAGTATCTACCTTATCCATTTTTTCAAGGGCTTCGGCATTTTTGATAAGCACCCCATTTTGTGCTCCTTTACCAACACCGACCATTACAGACATTGGTGTCGCAAGCCCCAAAGCACACGGACAGGCGATAATTAATACGGCAATCGCATTGACCAAAGCATAAACATAGGCTGGCTCTGGGCCCCAAATCGCCCAAACGCCGAAGGTCACGGCAGCGATGATGACCACGATTGGCACGAAATATCCCGAAACGGTATCGGCCAACTTTTGGATGGGTGCACGGCTTCGACTGGCATCATTGACCATCTGTATAATCTGTGATAACAGGGTGTCAGACCCAACCTTTTCAGCTTTCATCAAGAAGGACTGATTGCCGTTGATAGTTCCGCTACTTACTTTATCATCTACTGATTTGTTAACGGGAATGGGTTCGCCTGTAATCATCGATTCATCGATGGAAGTTTCGCCTTCGGTAATTACACCATCTACGGGAATCTTATCGCCCGGCTTCACACGTAGGATATCGCCCAATTCAATTTCATCGATGGCCACTTCCTGTTCTTCCCCATCAACTACCTTTATAGCCTTGTTAGGTGCCAATTTTAAAAGTTCCTTGACTGCGGAATTGGTCTTGCTATGCGCACGAGCTTCGAGGACTTGACCAAGTAGAACCAAAGTTAGAATCACCGTAGCAGCCTCAAAATAGACGTGAACCGTACCGGCTTCGGTCTTGAATTGGTCAGGGAAAAAATCGGGTACGAGCATCCCGAACACGCTGAAGAGCCAAGCAACGCCAGCACCGATACCGATAAGCGTAAACATATTTAAGTTCCACGTCTTTATACTGCGGTAGGCACGTTCAAAGAACATCCAAGTAGCGTAGAATACCACAGGAATAGAAAGCGCAAATTGAATCCAGTTCCAATATTTTAATTCTAAAACATCATATAAGGGGTTGTTGGGCAGCATTTCGGACATTGCAATGATAAAAATGGGCAATGTGAAAGCGACCGCTATCCAGAACTTTTTAAGAAGTTTTTTATAGGTCTTTTCCTCTGCGGATAAATCGGGTTCCATAGGCACTAAATCCATCCCACAAATTGGACAGCTTCCCGGTTCATCCTTAATAATTTCGGGATGCATCGGACAGGTATATTGGGTGTCGGAAGTAGCCGTTAGGTTAACTTCTTCAACCAAATCCATTCCGCAAACAGGACAGTCGCCTGGTTTGTCGTAAGTCTTGTCGCCCTCGCAATGCATCGGACAGTAAAATGTTCCCGTTCCTTGACCTTTGGGTTTCTCAACTTTCTTCTTATCGTGGGTATGCTGCTGTTCGCCATTTTGATGGATACTGTATTGCCCACCATCGGCTTTAAGCGCCTCTTGAAATTTCTCTATTGGAATATGGGATTCCATTTCTATGGTCGCTTCGACTTTTTCTAAATCAACTGTTACTTTTGAAACACCATCCACTTTAGACAGCGTTTCCTCTACGTGACTTCGACAACCATTGCAGGTCATTCCGTGTATGTGGTAGGTGTGTTTCATTTTATGATTGGCTAAAAATTATTTAACATTTCTTGATGATGAATGTGTTTTTACTATCTGCCATTTTTCATCTATCTTCTTAAGGATAGAAGTCGCCACCCCTTTTTTCTTTATGGTTCGAGTATTGGCTTTATCATCGGGATTGAGAACTATGGTGTAGACATAAGTTTCGGTAGTAAACGCATAGGGCAAATCTACTTCTGCATCAATTTCATAATCTGAAAATTCAAACTTCTTGAAATGCCCCAATTCTGGACCCAAATGATGTTCTATATAGTGGGCATAGGTGCCTTCAACACCACCAGATTCAAAAACCTCGGAATCTTCTGTAAATAAGTCAAAAGTACCTTCGGTTGTCAAGTTTTGTAGCGCATCTTTGTAGGTTTTCATTACTTTAAGCACGGCTTGCTTTTCTGTGTTTGTATCTTGTCCGAACACTTGGCTTGTTGCTATTATAATTAATGCGAATATTGTAGTTTTTCTAAGTGCATTCATCCTGTTTATTTTTAACAATTTTCACTCAAATTCATTTATATCATTATTCATTTTTCTAATATTTTTTATTGTGCCTGACAAGGGAAGGGCTACTAACTAACCAACCATCAACTTTCCCTTCCCATATCAGGACTTTATTCCAAACTGTCTTTTAACGCTGTCATATAATCTATTATCATCCTCTTATCTTCATCTGAAAGAATTGCATCTTTATGAATGAGTGTATAAGAATCCAAGGGCATTTTATCTTCTTCGATTTGGCTTATGATAGACCGAAGTTTACTATTCTTTCGCCGGTCTGAATATGTTGCCCATTCATTAAAATTAAGTTCGTCCTTACCTTCTTGTATGTGATCTTCCAGAAACCAAGCCGCAGGCTGTATCTTACTATACCACGGATAATCTGTATTATTACTGTGGCAATCGTAGCAAGAAACCTGCAACCGATTTTTTATCGTTGCAGGCACTTGATTTTCGACCATAAAATCACTTTGCGGTACATAATTGCTCTCGTTCAGGATTATTGGAAAGAACTGAATCACTACCAATGCCACAAGGGCAAGCCACGCTATGATTTTTAAAAACTTCAATTAGTTGATTTCTCGCTGTACTTTACCACATCTCAACATTGAACTTCCGTAATACGGATTCAATACATTTTCTTCTTTGCTCAACCACGCTGTACCACCATCGTACATAGGGCAAAATTGCTCGTAAAGTTTAGTCTTTGTACCAGTAATTGCCACCATATCGGTTACATCCTTACTTAATATCTTAAAATGTTCACGCTGATGCTTGATATCACTTTCTGAAATGTGTTCTGCGTGTTCTGTGGCATCTTCGATAATGTCATTTAATTCTGATGTTTCATTATCAGAATAGTTTGATGCGTCAAAAGATTTAAGAGATTGAGCCAATGTATTTCCCAATTCTTTCGCCTTATCATTATCGTCTCCTACTAACGCATCTTTTAAGTTGAAATAGTCATTCAAGATTGCTTCTGCTTTTGCATCTTGGTTGTCATTCATCGCCATATCGTCTTTGTCATCCATAGACTCTTGATGCATCTCATTACTCATAGGTGCAGCCGGTTCGTTCTTGTTTACATCTTTGCAGGAAACCGCTAGTACCGTTGTGGCAGCAAGTGCCATCATACCTAGTGTTCTTTTTACTTTTTTCATCTTTGTTGTTTATTTAAGTTAATTATTGTTTTAAAATCTTAATGAAAGTCCGCCACCCCATCCAAAACGGTTGTCATAGCTTCCCATTAAAGAGAAATCTCTACTCAGTACATATTCAAGGCCTACTTGCCAAGTCGTTTCTTCTTCAAAATCAGTCCCTTCTTCAAAATCATTTACCCAACCAAAATCCATTTGGTATTCATACTCACCATAAAGAGCAACATTTCTAAATATCATAGTCGCTGTCGCAAAAGAGATAGTAGGACGTAACTTGTTATCAATCCGTAAATCGGAATCGATTAGAAGTGGAAGCAAATAACGAACACCTACGACACCTGTGGTAGATATTTCTTCAAGGCTATCCACGCCTTCGTTTTCAACATTTACACCTCCAAAAACCCTGAAATAACTATTGAGCCAACGCTCGTATGTAAACTCTGCTTCTAAATTTTCATTCCAGCCATATTCTCCTCTTAAGGTAAACTGATTACGAATGTTCGTTGCCGTATAATATAATTCTGTCATATGGCTTGCCCCAGTGACTTCTCCCCAAGTGAACATATGATTTGCCTCATTGGTAAGATTGGTCAAAGGATATCCTTCTAATCGTTCGTCACGAGGTGTATCGTAACTGAAAACCCTTGCCATACCGCTCATCATATGATAAAGGATGTGACAATGGAAAAACCAATCACCAGTTTCATCAGCGGCAAACTCAAATACGACTTTTTGCATTGGTGCCACGTTAACAGTATGCTTTAGTGGTGAATACTCACCGTTCTCGTTCAATACTCTAAAGAAGTGGCCGTGCAAGTGCATAGGGTGGTGCATCATCGTGAGATTGTTAAGTGTGATACGCACGACTTCGCCTTGCTCGATTTTTATCTTATCTGTTTCTGAAAGGGGCACACCGTTGATAGACCAGACGTAGCGGTTCATATTTCCTGTAAGGTTGAAAAGCATTTCCTTTACGGGCTTATCGTTTTCAAATTCGGTAGGTTCTTTAGCCCTTAAGTAGTTGTAATTGAACTCGGGATTACCACCCGTTTTCATATTATCGCCTACCACTTTATCTTTTGGCACCATATATCCCATTTTCATTTCGCCCATATCCATACCGCCATCCATTTTCATATTGGCCTTGCCTTTGTTCATCTTCATTTCTGACTTGGACATTTTCATTTTATCATTCTTCATATCCATTTTTGAATGGTCCATTTTATTGTGAGCCATCTTGGTAGAATCCATTTCCATTTCACCCTTTTTCATATTATCATCCATCATAGACATACTATTCATCTGCATTCCGCCCATATCCATTTTGTACTTTTCCATTACTTGAATGGAATCGTTTTTTGAAGGATTAAATTTTGAAGCAGGTGCGCCCATCTTCATACCCATAGACATCATTTGCTTCATATTCTTTATAAGATTAGGTTCTGGAACTACAGGTGCTTCCAGTACATTTCCAGTTCCTATAAATGCCGAAGCTTCGCCAGAACCATCCTGTGCCGTAGCTCTTACTTGAAGTTTTCCACTTTCTGGAATCGTCACTATAAAATCATAGGTTTCGGCAACGCCAATCAAAGTTTTGTTATGTTCTACTGGAACCACATCAAGTCCATCGGCAGATACGAGCATTGGGTCTTCGCCACCAAATGTGAGCCAGAAATAAGACGCTGCGGCTGCGTTTACAAATCGAAGCCTCACGCGCTCGCCGGGCTGAAAATCTGGATATTCCTGTGAAGTACCACCATTGATAAAAAACTTGTCAAAATAATTATCTGAAATAGCCATATCTGGCATACGTTGCCACGCCATCTTTAACTTGGCACCTACTGCGCCTTGGGCAATTAATTTATCCAGACTTTGAACCTGACCTTTTTTAATTAAATACCACTCATTGCCACGCTTCAAATTTTTAAGTTGAGATTGTGGATTTTCATCTACCCAATCCGAAAGCACTAAGACCAAATCTTTGTCATATTCTAAATCGGTTTCCTTTGGATTTATCTGTAATGAACCATACACCCCACGTTGTTCCTGTAACCCAGTATGGGAATGATACCAATAGGTTCCAGATTGTTTCAATGCAAACTTGTATTGAAAGGTTTCCCCTGGACGGATAGGTGGTGTGGTCAAATACGGTACGCCATCGTGGAAATTAGGTAATATCATCCCGTGCCAATGGACAGATGTTTCCACATCCATTTTATTGGTAACGTTGATAATGGCAAACTCACCTTCATTAAACTCAAGATTGGGACCAGGTATTCCACCGTTTATGGTCATTGCCTGCACATCCTTCCCCGTAAAGTTTACGGTTTCATAATCTATGGTTAGGTCATAAATCCGTTCTGGCCAGTTGTCAACATTTTCTTCAGTTTCATTCGCTACCAATTGGGCTTTTGCACCAAAAGTGATAAGCATTGTTAGAAGTAATGTGATTTTATATTTCATAGTTCTTAATTTTATTTGGATAAAATTACCGCTGTAAATCAACAGCTTGTGTCATAATTTTGGTTGTTATCTACATAATTTTGTCCAATGTATTCCTAAAATTTTTCTGTTGGGATTTATAAGCTGTTAGGCTCATTCCCGTTTCGCTTTTGAACTGGCCACTTAAATGATTGATATGGCTATAATCAAGCAACTGTGCCATTTCTGTAAAGTTGAGTTCCTTGGCCTGTACCAGTTCCTTTACCTTTTCTATTTTCAATTTGATGAAGTACTTCTCGATGGTAATGCCTTCGGTAATTGAAAAGACCTTACTGATTTTGGAATACTCGTGACCTAATGCATCTGCTAAGTGAGCGGATAATTTCTTATCGAGTTCCAAAGGCAATTCTTGCAATGCCTTTATCAGTTCTACCTTGACCTGCTCTGTGAGTTTTTCTTCGGTACTGCCAATTAGGGAAAATCCATTACTTTCAAGTAAAGTTTTCAATTTTTCGATTTCATCATCGCTCTCGATATCGAGACGCAAACGACCCAATTCGATTTGTAACAATTCGATATTTTGTTTATCCAGTCCATCCCTTAAAACCTTGATGCATCTATCACATACCATATTCTTTATGTAAAAATCCTTGACCATAATTAGTTGATTAAATAGTTAATAATGGCCGATTGTACATAGTACATTTGCACCGACTCGATTTGATTCATCTGAAACTTCAACTGCAATTCCTGAATGTCCAGCACATCATTAAAATCGATAGTGCCAGTTTCATAATTTTTTACCAGAATTTCTTCGGCATCCTGCGCTTGTTTCAGGTTGCGGTCTTGTGTGTCGTATGCAATGCGCGCTTGGTTACGTTGTGATTGTGCTTTCGCGAAAGCGGATTCCAGCACATTCAATCGCTGTTCCCGTTGGGTCTCTATTTCTTGCTGTCGCAGTTCGTTTTGCTTTGAAATGGATTTGTAACGGTTGTTGAAAATGGGGATTGAAACCGAAACCATAGGCATCAACACATCTTTCCCATTATCGCTGAAGTTGACATCGCTACGTTCCGTTACGGGCAGGTAGTCTACACCAAAACCAATCATAGGCAAACTCTCACGTTGGTTGAGCAGTTCGGATTGTGCTACCGATTCATAGAGTTTGTCATATTTGAGCAGTTCGGGATTGAGCGATAGCGCTTCATTGTTGTAAAATGGGTCTTCCTGCGGAATTTCCATTTCTGGAACGACGATAACCGTCATCATCGAATCACGGTTGAGCAGATTGTTAAAAGCCGTTTGTTCTGCTGTAAATTCTTCTTCCAGCACTTCCTTTTGTTGGTGTAATTCATTTTGTCTAATCTGAAGTCGCAACACATCTACGGCACTCGCTTTGCCCACTTCTACAGATGTGAGTGCAAGTCGTTCGTAGGTTTCCAGTAGTTGTATGTTTTCATCCAGTACGGCTTGCTTGGCACGTATGGAATATAAACGATAATAGGATTGTGCAACCGAAAGTGCGAGCTTGCGCTTTGCAATCGTGATATCCACATATTCGGCATCTGCCATTGCGGTGGCATAATTTTCACGAGCGGTAATGGTACCAAACCACGGCAACATCTGTTTTACGCCTATTCGTGCACGTTGCGCACCGACTCTGGTTTCAGGCTCACTCACAAAATAGCCGGCACTCACTTCGGTATTTGGAATCCAGTTGGCTTCATTTACCTTTTCTTCGGCAATATTATAGCGCAGTTCAAAGGCTTGAATTTCTGGATTGTTCGCTTCGGCTTCCTTAATGTAGGATTGTAATTGTTGCGCTTTCGCGAAAGCGGAAACAAACAAGAACACCAGTATATATTTTAATTTCTTCATCTGTTTGCTTTTTTAAGTTGGTATTCCTTTTTCCAGCTATATAAGACTGGCAGTAGGAAATAGGACGTAACATCGATTATCATTCCGCCAAAAATGGGTATCGCCATCGGTATCATTATATCGCTTCCCTTGCCTGTGGATGTAAGTACGGGAAGTAGTGCCAGTACCGTAGTTACAGTAGTCATCAAACACGGACGAATACGTTTACCTGCGGCTTCCAAAGTGGCGAGACGAATGCCCTTTTTATTGTCTGGTTCGTTGCTTTTGAAAGATTGGTCTAAATAGGTGGCCATTACCACGCCATCATCCGTAGCAATACCAAATAGGGCGATAAAACCTACCCAAACGGCTACACTTAAATTGATGGTTTTCATATTGAACAAATCCCGCAGATTTTCGCCAAAAAAGCCGAAATTGAAAAACCAATCTTGTCCGTATAGCCATATCATTATAAAGCCACCAGCAAAGGCCACGGCGATTGCGGTAAACACCATAAGCGATGTGGAAACCGACCTGAATTGGAAATACAAAATCAAGAAAATAACCAGCAAACAAAGCGGTACGACAACCGATAGCGTTTTTTCTGCTCGTAACTGATTTTCATAGGTTCCCGTAAAGCGATAGCTCACGCCTTGTGGTACGACCAGCGAACCGTTATCAATATTTTCTTGAATTAAGGCTTGGGCATTTTCCACCACATCTACTTCGGCAAAGCCATCGAGTTTATCAAACAGCACATAGCCAATTAGAAAAGTATCTTCACTCTTAATGACCTGTGGTCCTTGCTCGTATCGAATTTCAACCAATTCGCCCAGCGGTACGGGACTTCCTTTTTCAACAGGAACATAGATATTACGCAAGTCGTCTGGATTTGCCCGTAATTCTCTTGGATAGCGGACACGCACGGCGTAGCGTTCACGGCCTTCCACGGTTTGCGTTAGTGGCATACCGCCCACGGCCACTTGAAGGATTTCCTGAACGTCCATAATGGATATGCCATATCGAGCCAATTGGTCTCGCTTAATATCGATGAGCAAGTAGGGTTTGCCCACGATACGGTCTGCAAAGACAGCTTGTTCTTTAACGCCTTCGGCTTGTTTCAAGATGTCTTCCAGTTGCAGTCCAAAATTTTCTATGGACTTTAAATCGGGCCCTTTTACCTTGATGCCCATAGGTGCTCGCATTCCTGTTTGTAGCATAACCAATCGTGTTTCGATGGGTTGCAACTTGGGTGCAGAGGTCACGCCTGGTAGTTTGGTTACTCGAACTATCTCGTTCCAAATATCATCTGGACTCTCGATGTCTGGTCGCCAGTTTCGGTAATACTCGCCGTTTTCATCTTCAATCAACTCTTCGCGTGTAGCGGTAGTCTTGAGCGATGCTTTGTCATAATTGACATCTTCGTCTATCTCATTATTTGGGTTGATGATAAATTTGTCGTTCTTCAGTACAAACAATCCATCGTCATTGACCTTATAGCGTTGTCGCTCGCCTGAACTATTCCGCATATATTCAGATTTATACTGAATGACATTCTCATACATCGAAAGAGGTGCTGGGTCGAGTGCGCTTTCCGTTCTTCCAGCTTTTCCCACCACAGTTTCGATTTCAGGAATGCTCGCCACCGCCATATCGAGCTGTTGCAACACACGTTTGTTTTCTTCAACACCTGCGTGTGGTAGGGATGTAGGCATCAGCAAGAATGAACCTTCATTCAGCGCTGGCATAAACTCTTTACCTGTGTTTCGCATAATGATGATACCCAACGTGAGCACCGTAGCCGGAACGATTAAGAATAGATATCGGTTCTGAAGTGCCCATCGCAAAATACGCTCATAGTATATCCTGAAAATTGAGAACACACCAAGCAGTCCAAAACAGATAATGGACACAAATATCAAGTTCATCACAATACTTCGGTCAAAGCCCAATGGTCGCCAGTATTCTGCCAAAAGGAATACGATGGCAACAGATGAGATAATAATATCGAGTAGGTTTTTACGCTTTCGCGAAAGCGTACCACGCATCTTTAAAAATAATGTTATAGCAAAGGCAATTAGAATTAGCCCTAACCAAAAGCCGTAAACGATAGCGAGAATTCCCGATAGAACAAGTAAGCCATTGATGGCATACTGTGTACGTTCGCGCACACTCGTCTTGCGGAACAGGAATGCCGCAATGGGTGGAATGAGAAATAGCGCAATGATGAGAGATGCCGTGAGTGCCATTGTTTTGGTAAAAGCAAGCGGGCGGAATAGTTTTCCTTCGGCGCCAATCATCGTAAATACGGGTAGGAAACTGATAATGGTCGTCAGGACAGCCGTCAGGATAGCGCCAGAAACTTCGGCAGTTGAGTTGTAGATGATTTCGTTTGTAGTGTATTCTATTCCGCTTTCGCGAAAGCGTAATTTTTCATCTTCCAAGTGCCGTATCATATTTTCGGCGAGTATGACACCCACGTCCACCATTGTACCGATGGCAATGGCAATACCCGATAGTGCGACAATGTTTGCATCTACATTAAAGAGCTTCATCGTGATAAACACCATCAAAACAGCTACGGGTAACAATCCTGAAATAAGGATGGATGCTCGTAGATTGAACACCATTATAATGATGACCAAAATGGTAATCAAGATTTCCAAAGTCAGGGCTTCGTTGAGCGTGCCCAGCGTTTCTTGAATGAGTTCGGTACGGTCGTAAAAAGGCACGATGGTTACTTGCGAAGTGCGACCATCTTTCAATGTTTTTGTGGGAAGTCCAGAACTAATTTCGGCAATTTGTGCCTTGACATTATTGATGACTTCCAGCGGATTTGCACCATAGCGAGCGACGACTACACCACCTACAACTTCGGCACCTTCCTTATCCAGAATACCACGTCTTGTTGCTGGCCCTAAATGAACATTAGCCACATCTTTGATGCGGATGGAAGTGAAATTTTCAGAATCAACTACCGCGCTTTCAATATCTGCGATAGACTTTACGTAACCTAATCCGCGCACGAGATATTCGGCTTGATTGATTTCGAGAGTCTGTGCCCCTATATCTTGATTGCTCTGTTTGACGGCTTTAACCACATCGCCCATACTCACATTGTACTGGCGCATTTTTTCTGGGTCAATGTCCACTTGGTATTCCTGAACATAGCCACCAATGGAAGCTACTTCAGAAACACCACTTGCCGATGACAATCCATATTTCACATAGTAATCCTGTATGCTACGCAATTCCTGTAAATCCCATCCGCCAGTTACGTTGCCGTCTTTATCACGACCTTCCAGCGTGTACCAAAATATCTGTCCGAGACCCGTGGCATCTGGTCCTAATGATGGATTGACACCATCAGGTAATAGGTTTGCAGGAAGTGAGTTCAGTTTTTCCAGTATGCGACTGCGCGACCAATAGAACTCGATGTCTTCTTCAAAAATGATGTAGATGCTGGAAAATCCAAACATCGAAGAACTACGAATAGTTTTTACGCCTGGAATACCAAGAAGGGAAGTGGTAAGCGGATATGTGATTTGGTCTTCAATATCCTGTGGCGAGCGACCTTGCCACTTGGTAAAAACAATTTGTTGGTTCTCGCCAATATCAGGTATGGCATCAACGGCAACTGGGTCTGTGGGCAAAAAGCCTGTTTCCCAATTAAAGGGTGCGTTGACGATGCCCCAACCCACAAATAGGGCGAGTAGTAGAACGGCAACAAGTTTGTTTTCTATGAGAAATTTAATGCTCTTATTTAGCATAGCATTTGATTATTAGATAATTGGAATTACGTGTTGCAGAATATGGCAAACACGAGTTTTAGCCCACGACAGCGTAGCTGTTGGGCTTCATTCTGAAAATCTAATAAATCAAATTAAGAAAGTCTGGTGCAGCACTTGCACATCCCGTTTGACAAAGGGTCGCGGGTAATCGTTGAAAGGAACTTCTTCAGATTCGGTTACTTCAAATAAGTTTATATAAGAATAGGTAAAAGCAGCGACGAACGTTTGCTGCTCGAAAGAAAGTGTGTCAAAAGATATTTTAAGGTCGTCTTTGCCTTCCTTTACAATTTGTTGGTCAGTACAACAAGATTTCTCAGTCATTTTAGGATTCTCACAAGTTTTGGTAGGTTGCGCTTTTTCCATTCCGCAACCTTCAGCTTTTGAGAATAAACTGAAATCGACCAAATTGTCCCCACAATAATGCATATCAACAGTAAATGACATCGTGGTAAAAAGTACCACGACTGCCATTAAAATAGCCATCGATTTGTGGAGGAATTTCTTCATTAAGTACAAAAATAATAAAATTTGATATAATTTGTTGTACTTTCTTATTTAGAATGCTTCTTGAAAGTATAAATTTGGTTATTAATCTGCTTTTTTAATGCGTTCATTTTTATTCTTCAACAACTTGTTTTTCAAGATATCCATATCATTGCTAACCTTATGCTCGAGTACTCGAGCATAAATCTGAGTAGTAGCAATTTTGCTGTGACCCAACAGCTTGGAAACTGTCTCAATTGGCACACCGTTGGAAAGTGTAATGGTAGTCGCAAACGTGTGACGCGCCATATGAAAGGTGAGATTTTTTTTAATTCCAACAAAATGCGCTACTTCTTTTAGGTACACATTGAGCTTCTCTTTAGTGATTACCGGCAAAAGTGTTCCTGTTATTTCTGTCATAGGATGTCCCTCATATTTTGAAATGATTTCTTCGGCTTTTCCAAGTAAGGGGACTTTTACAGCAGATTTGGTTTTTTGACGTTTTGTATATATCCAGTTTCCTCCATCCATACCAAGCACTAAATTTTCTTCAGTCAAGTTCATTATGTCCACATAGCTGATACCGGTGTAACAGCTGAATACAAATAAATCACGTACTCTTTCTAAGCGCTCAATAGAAAACTCAAAGGTTTCCATATTTAAAAGCTCATTTTCAGAAAGGAACTCACGTTGCTTTTTCTCGTAAACTGGTTTCCATCTTACAAATGGGTCACGTGGAATCCATTCCATATGATAGGCAAGTGTTACCATTTTGCGCAAGCGCTGGATATGCTTCATTATGGTATTTTGACTTAATGCCTTAGGATGTCCAACTGGCCAGTAATTGGCCAGGTAATTTTCAAAATCACACAGGAATTTATAATCGAGCTCTTTTAAATAGATATCTGTTATTTTCTTCACTTTGTTTAGAAACTTGTTGAGGTAGTTTTCTGTCACTCCAAAGTTTCGTATTGTTCACTTGGCTAACGTGTTTTCAATTTTCTTACTGTGATAAGCGATAAGGTTTTGAAGTGATTTAGATTGCTCGTTCTCGCCTGTGTAGTGTGCTTTTATGAGCTTAGCCGTTATCAACTTTTCTTAAAACTTCAAGTATTGGTATATCTGGAAGAGCTTGGTATACGTCTGGTCGATGTATTGATTGAGTTGGCGTGCTTCTGCAGAGGTGCCTTTACTTCGGTTTTTCTTTGGGTCCCAAAGTTTTACCGGCACTCGTCTTTTCAGACTAATGTTAGCTCGTTTTTGGTTTACCGTGATTCTGGCATAAATCAGAGCTTCGCCATTTGTGGCATTCTTTTGGTCTGCCCAAAAGAGAATTGAGAATGTGTTTGTTGACCGCATAGTTGTCGTCTATAGATTATACAAATCGTCTTGACGAATGTCAAATCAACTATAGCAAGCGTTTCAAAGCTTTTCGTGAAAGTGTCAGTTCAACTGACACTTTGAAAATTAACTAACGATTAGCTACCATATAAAAGCAAATCGTTTCATTTTAAATGTTGGTCTAAAAACCAGAAAGCCACGCAAATCATAGTGATTGCGTGGCTTTGTTGTCATTTTGTAATGACTAAAGTGACCTCGACAGGATTCAAACCTGTAACCTCTTGAGCCGTAATCAAGTGCGCTATTCAGTTGCGCCACGAGGCCGTTTTGAAACAATAATTACTTGTTTGTTTCGGGGTGCAAATATACAATCATTTTATTGTTATGCACAAGTAAAAGATAAAAAAATGAGATTAATTTTTCTATACAAAAGTATAGTTGTCGTTCATTCAGTGTTTTACATCATAGATTAATTTAAGGCAGAAACTTTTATATATCTTAGTGCTATAAATACTCACTTTATCTATGCAAATTTCAGATTACATAAGAGACATTCAAGACTTTCCCAAAGAAGGAATAACTTTTAAAGATATTACACCTTTGCTGGGAGATAAGACCGCTTTCGCGAAAGCGGAAGAAATTCTATACACATTAGTGCCAGAATTAGCAATAGATGTAGTAGTAGGAATTGAAGCGAGAGGTTTCTTTTATGGTCCATTACTTGCGAAAAGACTCAATGCTGGATTTGTACCCGTGCGTAAGCCTAATAAACTACCTTATACTACCATTAAGAAAGAATATGATCTCGAGTATGGTACAGATGTGCTAGAGATGCATAGTGATGCTATAAAGCCGGGAGATAAAGTGTTACTGCACGATGATGTACTTGCCACGGGTGGGACGGCTGCAGCTGTCGTTGCAATGATTGAGGAGCTAGGAGGAGAGGTAGTACAGTGTAATTTTATTATAGAACTCGATTTCTTAAACGGTAGAAGCAAGCTGCCAGGTAAACACGTTGCTGCTGCTATAACGTATTAAAAACTGTACTGAAGACTAAAGTTAGGGGTGATACCTAGCGACTTAACCGTGATTTTTTGAATTTCATCTTCACTGTTAATTAGATAATAAGTGTTAAGAATATTATTGTTGTCTAGTAAGTTCCAGATAGAAGCTCCTACCTGTACATCTTTATCAAAAAGTTGAAATTTGTATATGGCAGATATATCAAAACGTAAGAAGCTATCTGAGAGACTACTATTGGGTAAGTCATAAATAATTGCTCCATTTACAATAGGTTGTTCTTCTCGTGGTTGTGTAAGAGGTGTGCCTGTACGCCAGTTAAAACCTAAAGAAAATTTAAAATCATTAATGGTATACGTAGAGCCATAAGTGAGAGAGTGCCTTATATCTGTGTTATTAGGGAAGCGACTACCATTATTTAAACTCTCAAAATCAAAATTATTTTTACTAAACGAGTATGACAGCCAAGAGCCAAACTTATTAAACTGTTTATTTACTAAGAAGTCTATACCCATCACATCATATGAGCCTACCGCATTTGTAAATTGAAACTGATTTTGAAAGCCTTGACTACGAGAGGAAATTCCATCTACATTTTTTACATATCCTTCTAGGCTTAATAGCCACTTGTTTTGGGTGTAATCTAGACTCACGGAGGCTTGTTTACTTTTTAAAACGGGTAGCGTGTCATCATTTGCAGCGACCCAGCGACTGCGTTGTAATCCCAAAAAGTCATTAGGTTGATCTATGATCTGAAAGATAGATTGACTTTTAAATTCACCTAAGGCGCTTACTTTAAAATAACTCAAAACTCGCTGGCTAAAGCGTACTCTAGGCTCTATAATAACTGTATTAAACGCATCTAGGTAATTACCTCTTACACCAGTAATAAATTGAGTTTCCTTAGAAGGTGATAAATATGAAAGCTCAGAGTATAGACTATGTGTGCGTATCACATCGCGGGTATTATTAAAGAAAACAGGTCTATTAGTCTGAGCGAGATTACGTGCGCCTACCTCTGTAAATTGGTATCCATTGTTCCATATAAAGGAGTCACTTAGTTTACTGCTTAGCTGTAATTTTGACCCTATATCAAGCACCTCATTTTCTTGATCTAGTTGCTGGCCATTTTCTAAATTAAAATTACGTGCATTAAGATTATAGTTAGATAGATAAAGTGTAAAATCTGTAGTGTGTTTATCATTCCACTTTCTGGTATAAGCTAGTCGCACTCCATTATTACTTTGATTAATACCACTACGTTCATTAATGTCTAGTGCTTTGATAGTCTCATCATAACCTAATTTATTGTAAATACTGGTGGCGCTTATTTTTAGATTGTCCTTTTCTGTGATGTCGTAAATAAGGTTTGTGCTTACATCATAAAAGTAGAAGTTAAGGTCAGATACTTGTGAGTCTTTATCACTATTTACACTTAAGTCTGTGTCTTGAAAAATGCGATCTGTATAGCTCGTATATGTAGGGCTTTGTATAAAGTCTGTGTTAGACCTTCTTGCAGAGAGTGAGAGGGTGATTTTTTTAGAAAGCGGTAAAGTTGTATAACCTTTAAAATGGAGTAAGTTTGCGCTTATACTCCCTTCATAGTCTGCAGCAACCTTGTCATCTAGCTCGATATTTATAGTTCCAGATACACCATCTCCATATCGCGCACTTGTGCCATTTTTAATTACTTCTACACGTTTAGTTAGATAGGGGTTAAAGGCAGATATGAGACCAAAAAAATGTCCAGATTGATACATTTTTATACCATCCCATAAAATAAGATTTTGATCATTTGTACCACCTCTTATATTAACATTAGACACGGTTTCTTCTGTACTTATAATACCGGGTAATGCTTGTACCGTTTGTAAAACATCTGGTTCTATAATACCCGGTAGTATACCAAACTGTGCCGGTTTTATGCGTGTTACCCCAGATCTAGATTTTGAAATCCCGGTAGTAAGAAGGTTTGAGATGTAAATCTGGTCAAGCTCTTGCACCTCACTTATAATATTTTCTGTGATGACTATAAAACGTTCATTAAGAAAGTCAAAGCTTAAATCTGTGGTGTTCTCTATAAGAGATAGTGCCTGTGCTAGCGTACTATTATCTATTAAATCTCTTGTGTATACAGGAGCAACAATATGATCTGCATAAGAAAAGCTCACATTAAAGAGCGTCTCTATTTTACTTAAAACTGTGGCTAGAGGTACGGTTGCTGTATTTTGTTCTTGAGATTTTAAATCAGAAAAAAATAAGCAACAAAGTAAGGTACAGCATATAAGTACTCCTTTTTTAGTCACGAGATAAAGTTACCTTATTTCCCTGTTTTTTATGGGATAAATTAAACGGTAAGCTTATTGACTTTAAGGCAATTTTCATATTAGTATGAGTAAAAGAACCTGTAAAGAGCACATTTTCAACCTCCTTGTCAACCGTTACAGATACATCATAGTGTCTTTCAAATTCTTTAAGCACTTCTTTAAGAGGTGTTTTTTCAAAAGAAGTTTCGTCACGTACCCAAGATGGTTGTAGTGTGGTAGATTGAGGTGTGTTACTTGAGATTTTTACGCTTTCGCGAAAGCGGTCTCCAGGTTTTAATATCACAGTTTTTGTTGCTGTCTCTACTTGTACAGAGCCTTCATAGCAATATACTTCAAAATATTGATCTCTTGTACGTACATTAAATTGTGTGCCTAGTACTGAGACGAGTCCATTAGGGGTTTCTACACTAAAAGTTGCGCCTTTTGCTACCTGAAAATATGCTTCACCATCTAGCGTTACGGCTCTGTTATCATCCCAAGTGGTTGGGTCATAGTATAAGTTAGTCATTGCATTTACGGTAACTACAGAGTTATCTGGTAGGGTAATAACTTCTTTTTGGGCAATGTCTGTTTGTAGATTTACTGTTTTTTGAGTTGAGGTTGTTGCATAGTAAATACCAGCAAATAAGATGAGAACTGCTGCAATTTTAAGTAGCGGTTTTAAATGTATTATAACAGATTTTTTATCTGTATCTAATGTTTTTCTTAGTCTCTTGTATTCTCCGGGAGTATGATATACTGGCGGTTCTAGTTGCTTTGTGGTCTCTGCAATGCGCACGAGATCATCATAGTCTTCAAGACTTTTGAACGCCTGTAGCTCTGCTTCAGAAAGCTCGTTGTCTAGCCATTTTGATATTAATTGTTCTCTTTCCATAGTATTACCTGTGTATATAACAGTGTGCGTTAAGAAAGTCCTACTTAAGTTCTGTAATTTCTTTTTTAAGCTTTGCCAGCGCCCCGTAGATGCGCTTTTCGACTGCTTTTTTTGAGATGCCTAGCATCTCTGCAATTTCTTTGTGTTTTTTCCCTTCTATTCTGTTTAATAGAAATGCGCTACGTTGTGCTTCACTTAAATTTGCAATGGCCGCTTGTAGTCGTGCGTTGTACTCTTGTTCTTCTAGTACAAATTCTGGAGACTCATTAGTATAGCTTTGCGGCTTTGTTTGTCTAAACTTTAAAACTACCTTTTGATGTGCGTAAGCATTAAGTGTAAGGTTATTTGCGATGGTAAAGAGATAACTCTTTGCTTTGGCCTCGGGTACTTTTGAGCAATTTTCCCATAACTTCACAAATGCTTCTTGCACCTTATCCTCAGGGTTGTAAAGGCTTCCGTACTTGTAATATAAAAAGTTGAATAGGTTTTTAGAATGCGCGTTAAAGACCCTGTTATAAACAGTTTCTTTGCAAACACCTTGTTTATTTTTACTACTCATTGATACTGCAATATTAAATAAACACTTATAATTACTAGGGCAAGGTAGGAGTTTTTTAAATGTAGATGTTCTATAATTGTAATCACTCAAGCGATTATTTCATTATGATTTTTAAAAACCTGTCTTTACGTTATAACCTCGCTAGCCTATCGCTATTTATAGTGCTTATAGGCGCAGTGAGTTGTCAAGATGATTTATCTCAAGATGAGTCGCTTACAGAGGTGATAAACGAGGCAAATGCAAGTGCACAACTGTTACAGTTTATGCATAATGTGGCGCTTAATGATGGCTCTATAGATAATATTATAGACAGAGCAAGCTGCCTTGAGATGGTGTTGCCTATGACTATTGAGTTAGGCTCATCTACCTTTACCGTAGAGAATCAAGAAGATTTAATTACAGTTGAAGAACATCATTATGAGCACCCTGAAGATTCTATTACTATAAACTACCCTGTAGATGTGATTTTAATGAGTCACGAAGTTGTTACTGCAACATCACAAGATGAAATGGATGCCCTTGTAGAGACTTGTAGTGACCCTTCATTATCAGATATAGATATAGAATGTGTAGATTTTCAATATCCTATTACCTTCAACACATTTGATCCAGAATTTCAAGTTGCCGAAACTGTCACTGTAAGTAGCGATGCACAGCTACTAGGATTTATAACCTCTTACACAGGTAGTAGCAATGTAGTAGGAGTTGCATTTCCCATATCATTATTAAATCACGATGGTACCATCGTAGAGATTACAGACTATACGGCCCTAGAAGATGCTCTTGTTGAAGCGGTATCAAGTTGTGATGAGGATGATGGTATAGACTTCGAGACGCAACAAGGCTGTCCAGAAGAGCAAATAGATCAATACCTGACGAGTTGTTACTGGCAAATCACATCATATAATGAGGAAAATACCTTAAGTAATTATACCTTTTTCTTTAGTTCAGAAGATGGTTATATGTTCTTTTATGATGTAAACACCTTTGTTGAGTCTACCTGGTCTACCTCACAGTCTGACTTAGGTGGTGTTCTCTCGTTTACAAGTATCCCGGTGCTTAGTCAAGAGTTACAAGGCGACTGGACAGTTACAGAGTGCAGCGTGACCACATTATTAATGCAACGAGGTGACGACACTCTAGTTTTTGAACGTAACTGTTTTAATGAGCCACTAGATTGTTTTACAAGTGCCATACTGGGTGTGTGCGATAATGGTACTACAAATGAAGCTAGCCTAGATCTAGAAGCTGCTCTTTTAGGATGTGATACCACAGAGGTAAATGTAGATTACTACATTTCTGAAGAAGATGCAATGGCAGAGATAAATGCTATTTCTAATCCAGAAACGTATGAGTTTACTGGTGATATAGTAATCTGGTCTCGTATAAGTTTACTTAGTGATCCTAGTACATATAAAATTATATTCTTAGACCTCACTGTGGTAGATTGTTGTGACAACCCACAATTGTTTCTTGAAGAGGCTGTAATCTATATGCCTATGTCTGAGTATCCATTAGAACTTTTGAGCGGTTATTATAATGAGACTGCTCTTAATGACTGTGTGGTAGACAGAGATGGTAATGATCACTGTGCAATTGCTTTTGCACAAAATGATTTTACAATACCCGTGACAGATGAGAATACACTGTTACAAGGAGACGCTTTCTCTATAAGCATTTGGTTTAAAATGCAAAACGAAAACCCTGGAGATTACGAGGTGTTTTTTCAAAAAGGAACTTCTTCTGGAGAAGGGTTTCAACTAGGTGCATATGACCTTAACGCACCCATTTTTTCTAGTGGAAACTTTAGTATTTGGGATGAAGACTGGTCTAACGAGGTGGATGTTACTTGGGCTAATACAGACTGGCATCACCTTGTGGTAACTGTAGATCAGAGTAATACGGTGAGACTTTACAGAGACGGTATTTTACGTAATGAAATTACAAACGCTGTACTAGATATAGGAAGTACAGCACTTAATGTATACACACTTGGACAGGGCTTTCAGGGTTATCTAGATGACCTTAGAGTGTATAATAGTACTTTAAATCCTACTGAAATCAGTCAGCTCTATGCTCTAGAGGGTGATTGTTATACCTGTCTATAGAGCAGCTTAATTTTTAAGGTTATTAAGTTGTATAAAGGGCTATCTGAGAAGATAGCCCTTTATTTTATTATGCTGTTACTTTTATGTTTTATGCTTTCGCGAAAGCGTAAGACGTATCGTATTTATAGCTAGTAGATTACTCATCGTCTTCTGTAGACTTTTCTACATTGCGTAATTTGTAGCTCTTTACGGCTCCTAGAAGTCCTATTACGGAGAGTGCAAGTATCACACTCTCTACAGAGATAAGTGATAAAAGAGCACTTATCCCACCGGTTACGAGAAGTATGAGACCTATGATAGTATTACTTACAGAGACGTAGTTTGTTCTATCATCACCAGTGGCCATATCTATGACATAGGTTTTTCTTCCTTGACGCACGCCACTGTGTGAGATACCCAGTATAAAGAAAGCAATAGGATATAACCATAGTTGCGTTTTAAGGTCATTGCCAAAAGAGATAATAAAAAATAGCACAAGCCCGCAAATAGAGGCAATAGTAACTGGATATGCCATTGTGTTTTTACTTGATTTATCTGCCATTTTACCCCAGTATGGTGAGCTTACAATTGATGCCAGCCCGTTAGATATGATGAGTAAACCTAGAAGGTAACTCGTGTCTTTTACATTAGTTTGTGCTGCTGTTACATAAAATGGAGCAGACAGGGCAGAGCATAATAATAGTGACCTAGCGATTACAAAATCTCTTAGATGTGTATCTTCTTTGAGCAACTTGAAATTATCTATGATTCCATTGCGCTCATTATCATCCTTGTTTATCGAGCTAGGAAACTCCTTTATTGAGGCATAAATGAATGATGCAATAATCCACATAGAGGCCGCAAAAAAGATTAGGTTAGTATAAAACTGTATGTTTTCTGTGGTTTTTGAAGTATAGGTGATATATAAACCCGCTATGAGCACGAGTATACCAGAAAAGGAAGAGGTGTATCCACCTAGTTTTCCCCTACGAGTTTTTGGTATGGCTTTACCCTTTATATCTTTAGAGCTTACCGAGGCTAGACTGCGCGCAAGACTAAATATCACTAAGCAAAGTATTATTAACCATCCCGCTACCTGTTTATCATAATGTAAGGCTACAAGACCTATACCTGCGATGGCGAGGCCTTGTATAATAGATCCGGCTATCCATATATACTTACGTATGGGTTTTGTTTTAACATAATTTGAGATCGCTACTTGCGGGATAAGAGCACCAGACTCACGTATAGGCACTATAAGACTTATAAGGAACACAGGGGCGTTTACATAGTTCATTAACCAGGTGAGTACAGTTTTTGGGTTACTGAGCGTGTCACCTAGTTTTGTAAAAGTGTGAGTAAAGAGTATGGCAAAAAAGTTTTTTGCAACGTGATCACACGCCTCATCTGTTATGCCTTTACATACACGGTCTTTACTTTCATTATTGAGGTAATCATAAAGTTTATTAAATGTAGATAAGAGCATATAGTATGTCTAAGCAGGAGGGATGTTTCTTATACTGTCTCTAAATATACACCTATTTTACAAGGTGTTTACAAAGAATGATTGTTTAGAGTTGTGTATACGCTTTCGCGAAAGCGTAAAAAAAAAAGAAGACCTTACGATCTTCTTTTCTTTAATTGTACTCTTACTACCGTTATCCCTATAAGTACGAGCAGTATGGTCGCCGCGGCTATTTTGCCAAAAATAAGCCATAGTAACCAGTAGGCTAGTAGCAGTGCACTAGCATAAAAAGAGACCGCTAGTAGCATTACAAGGTATAAGGCTATTGTCTTCATTTACTCGGTATGCTTATTTTGTTTTAGGCTCAAAAACTGGTAATAGCTTAGTTGATACTTCGCCAAAACCAATACGTGGGTAATCCTTAGACTTAGAGTAACCACGTATAATTACCGTATCATTATCTTCTATAAACTTGCGATCACCACCTTCTTTAAGTTTTACAGGTTTCTCACCTCTCCACGATAACTCAAGCATAGAACCGTATGAGTCTGGTGTAGATCCAGATAGTGTACCACTACCCATCATATCTCCAGCATTTACTGGGCAACCATTTACTGTGTGGTGTGCAAGCTGCTGGCTCATATTCCAGTACATATATTTAAAGTTAGATTTACACACGGTAGTCTCCTTCATACCTTCTGGCTGTAATGCCACCTCAAGGTTAATGTCAAAACTCTTTTTACCTTCAAACTTAAGATAAGGTAAAAGTTCTTTTTTAGGCGCTGGGCTTTCTACTCTAAAAGGCTCAAGAGCATCTAGTGTGACGATCCACGGAGAGATAGATGAGGCAAAGTTTTTTGCAAGAAATGGTCCTAGTGGCACATATTCCCATTTTTGAATATCACGCGCACTCCAGTCATTAAAGAGTACAAGTCCAAAAATATTTTCTTCGGCATTTTCTGTAGAGATAGATTCTCCTAGATTATTTGCATCTGTTGTTATAAAAGCCATCTCAAGTTCAAAATCTATAAGTCTTGATGGGCCAAATATTGGGTTTGTCGCTCCATTAGGTAGCTTTTGTCCTTTTGGTCTGTGCACTGGTATTCCAGATGGTATTACAGAAGAGCTACGGCCGTGATAGGCCACAGGTAGGTGAAGCCAGTTAGGCATAAGCGCGTTTTCTTCTCCACGGAACATTGTACCTACATTAGTCGCGTGCTCAATACTTGAGTAAAAATCTGTGTAATCACCTATCTGTACTGGAAGTTGCATTTCTACTTCATCCAGTTTAAAGATAACCACGTCACGATCTTTTGCATTGTCACGCAGTGCTGCGTTGCTCTCCTCAAAAATTTCAGAAATACGGTTACGTACGAGTCTCCACGTCTTGCGACCATCTGCAATAAAGTCATTAAGCGTGTCTTGTAAAAAGATATCATCTGTAAGAGGTATTCCTTTAAAGTACTCTAACTGATGTAGCGCGCCTAGATCTATCGCATAATCACCTATGCGTGTACCTATTGTAATTACATCATCACGAGTTAAGAACACCCCAAAAGGAATATTCTGTATAGGAAAATCTGTATTCTTAGGCGTGTCAAGCCACGTTTTTCTAGATGGGTCGTTTGCAGATAGAGGCATTCTATATGTTTTAATAAGTTGTTTGTAAATCTCTTCCTCAAATATAGGATTTATAGCAGTCTTAAAAAGAGTTTATAGTATTTTTGTATCACTTTAACAAACATTATAAATATGCAACGCGACACCGCCATTTTTGACCTAATACAAGAAGAAAAAGAACGCCAACTTAATGGCCTTGAGCTTATTGCTTCAGAAAATTTTGTAAGTGACCAGGTAATGGAAGCTGCAGGATCTGTACTAACTAACAAATATGCAGAAGGGTATCCTGGTAAGCGTTATTATGGTGGTTGTGAAGTAGTAGACGAGGTAGAGACACTTGCTATAGAGCGCGCAAAGGAACTTTTTGGAGCAGCTTATGCAAACGTACAGCCACACTCAGGTTCTCAAGCAAACACGGCCGTTTTTCACGCTTGTTTAAAGCCAGGAGATAAATTTTTAGGTTTTGACCTTGCTCACGGTGGTCACTTAACACACGGGTCGCCAGTAAACTTTTCTGGTCGTTTATATACACCAGTTTTTTATGGAGTAGATAAAGAGACAGGACTACTTAATTATGATAAAATACAAGAAATCGCGACTGCAGAGCAGCCTAAAATGATTATCGCAGGTGCCTCTGCATACTCACGTGAGATAGATTATAAACGCTTTCGCGAAATAGCAGACTCAGTAGGAGCCATCCTTCTTGCAGATGTTGCTCACCCTGCAGGTCTTATTGCAAAAGGAATTATAGCAGACCCTATACCACACTGTCACGTAGTAACAACTACTACGCACAAAACACTAAGAGGGCCACGAGGCGGAATGATACTTATGGGTGAAGATTTTGAAAATCCTTTTGGAATCACACTTAAAAGTGGAAAGAAGCGTATGATGTCTTCTCTACTTGATAGTGGTATCTTCCCAGGGAACCAAGGAGGACCATTAATGCACGTGATAGGAGCAAAGGCAATTGCCTTTGGAGAAGCACTTACAGATGAGTTTTTACACTATATGGTGCAGGTTAAGAAAAACGCAACTACACTAGCAGATGCACTTGTGCTTAAAGGGTATGACATTATATCTGGAGGTACAGATAACCATATGATGCTTATAGATCTACGCAATAAAGATGTAACGGGTAAAGCTGCCGAAGAAGCGCTAGGTAAGGCAGACATTACGGTAAACAAGAATATGGTGCCATTTGATGACAAGTCACCTTTTGTAACTTCTGGTATACGTATAGGCACTGCAGCAGTAACTACACGTGGTCTTGTAGAAGGTGATATGCACGAGATTGCAAACTTTATAGACAAGGCAATACAGCATCACGATAATGACGAGGTGCTAGAAAACGTTGCAAAAAGTGTAAACGAAATGATGGGCCACAGACCATTGTTTAAAGCCTAGTAAACACACACACATATATTTAAAAAGCCAGTAATTTTATTATTGGCTTTTTTATGTTTGCTTGTAACAAAAGTTTAAAAGTACAGACCTACTATAAGAAAATAAGATTTATGAAACGTATACATTATAATCAGAATAGTTGGTTTTGGGTTACCGTGTTGGTACTTTCTCTGGTATGTATACTCGCAGGCACCTTTGAGTTTTATGAATTTGAAAACCCTAGTATAAATAAGAAGATTGCTGCGGCTGGCTTCTTACTACAGGTGATATACTTTTTTCGATATTTTATTTATAAGAATGATGTGCAGGTTACTAAAAATGTAATAATGATACGTCTCAACTCGTGGAATGGTAAACGCATATATTTTGACCACATCGCTAGTACAGATCTTACAGAAAATACTCTTATAGTAACTAAAACGAATGGCGAGCAAATTACTTTTGATGCAAAAGGAATTCATCTAGAAGATTTGCAAAAATTAAACGAACTTCTACTAAGTAAGTCAGAAAGTCACTTAAATATAGGGTAAGGACCTATTTATGGGGTGTTTGTATGTAGGTTGTTCAAGTCTTTAAGGTTTTAAAACCAGTTTGATTAAAAACAGAAGCACCACAAACCCAATAAAACCTAGCAATACCCATTTACTTCCTTTGTATTGCTTTTTATGCAGGTTAAGATCTTTGCGATAACTCCATATAATGAGCGTTATGAAAGCAATCACAAAAAAAAGTACGAATATAACCTGACCAGTGCTAAACATTTGGAGTATTTTAGAAGTGTAAAAATACGTATGAGTACGCTTTCGCGAAAGCGTAATAAAACAAATTTAACTTATGAAAAATAAAATAGCAGCCGTAACCCTTTTTCACGACACTTATGGGCTGGATAAAAAGGCTACACCTACGGCTCAACTCTCTAAAGCCAAAAATGAGTTACGTTATAACTTGATGAAGGAAGAAAATGAAGAGTATCTAGAAGCTGCAAATAATGGAGATCTTGTAGAGGTGGCAGATGCGCTAGGGGATATGCTGTATATTTTATGCGGGACTATTATAGAACACGGTATGCAAGATAAAATAGAGGAGGTTTTTAATGAGATACAGCGATCTAATATGAGTAAGCTGGGTGAAGATGGAAAGCCTATTTATAGAGCGGATGGTAAAGTGCTTAAAGGACCTAACTATTTTAAGCCAGATATCGCGAGTATACTTAACAAGTAAAACCATAAAAAAAGCCGCTTTCTTAAGAGAGCGGCTTTTTTTATGATATAGTAAGGATTTTACTCCTCTATTTTGATACCCATTTTTGCAAGTACAGCCATCGTGATGTCTGATGCAGGATCTGCATATGCAAAGTTGTTATTATTACCTATAGTAAGGATGTGTGAGAAGCCTTGCTCTTTTGCCACTACAGTTACTACTTCACCTATTTTCTTATAAAGTGGTTGTACTACTTCCGATTGTTTAAGTTGTAAAAGTTGTGCTCCATTCTGACGGAATTTTGAAATATCATCTTCTAGTGCAATGATTTCTCCTTGCTTAGTTTTTCTTTCTTCGTCTGTAAAGCCTGCTTGTCCCGCTTGGTATAGTTTTACTTTTGCTTCATAATCTTCAATCTTTACTTTCATTTGAGACTCAAGATCAAGATTATATTTTTTTACTTCTTCATTTGCAGCAGTAAGCTCGGGCATTTTTGTAAGGATAAAATCTGCATCTACAGTTCCTACTTTACTTTGTGCAAAAGCTGTTGCTGTAAATAGCACGACTAACATTGCGAGTACGATTTTTTTCATTGTATGTGTTTTGTTAAGGTTTATCATTTGCGCGTGCAAATATATGTGATTGAAGACAATATCTGTGCCAAGGGTGCTTTTTTAAGTAAAGAGCTGTCCTCTGTGTGGTTTTAAGTCGTCTCTCACTGGTTTCATAGCATCCTTGTCTACAACGAGATAAGCGAGTGCAAAGTCTCCAGATTGGCTTTCTACGCCTGTAAGAGGTGCGTTAAGTCCTTTTGCACTAGCATACTCTTTAAGATGTATCTCGTGATGAAGGGCAATTTTTTCTGAGTCTGGACCCCTAAAGTCCCATATAAGTTTAAGTCTTTCCAATGGTGTTGCTCTTATAATGTGAGTCCAAAAGTATATAATATGCTGCTTACACAGCAGCATAGATGTACTAAAGATTACTTAAAACCGTTGGTATTGCACAGTGGTTGATTATGCCTATTTTTGCAAATAACTAATCCCTTATATGCGTTACCTCTTTATAGTTTGTTTTTTTATGTCTTTTGTCTCTTTAGGACAGCAAGAGGTATTACTTAAAGTAAATAATGATGAAGTAACTACAGCAGATTTTGTGCGTGTTTATGAGAAAAACCTTGCTCTCATAAACGACGCAGAAGAAAACTCACCAGAACAATACCTAGACCTATATATAGATTATAAGCTTAAAGTTCAAGAAGCTTATAGAAAAGGGCTTCATAACAAAGCGTCTTATAAGAAAGAGATAGCCTCATATAGAACACAACTGGCAAAAGATTATCTCAATGATGTACAAGTAACAGATAAGCTTGTAGAAGAGGCTTATAATAGAACTAAAAATGAACTTCGAGCAAGGCATATTCTTGTAAGAGTGCGTTCAGATGCATTACCAAAAGATACGCTAGCGGCTTTTACTAAATTATTAGAGGCAAGAAAACGTATTGTGGCAGGAGAAGATTTTGCTTCCATTGCACGTAAGTATAGCGAAGATCCATCTGCCAAGCAAAATGGCGGAGACTTAGGGTGGTTTAAGGCTTTTAAAATGGTTTATCCTTTTGAAAACGCCGCATATACTACTAAGGTTAATGAAGTTTCTCAACCCTTTAGAACGAGTTTTGGGTATCATATAGTACAGCCTACTGCTTCCAGAATAGCACAGGGGTCTGTTCAGGTTGCTCATATAATGATTGCTTTAAAGCAAAAAGATTCTAGTATTATAGCAGAGGAAAAGATCAAAGAAGTAAGAGCGTTACTTGCAAAAGGTGCAGCTTTCGAAACATTAGCACTTAATTATAGTGATGATAAAAACTCTGCAAAAAAAGGAGGGGTATTAAGTGCTTTTGAAAAAGGTCAATTAAGTAGTTCGAAGTTTGAGAATACGGCATTTGATCTTAATAAAGTAGGAGACATTTCTGAGCCGTTTAAAACGAAATTTGGATGGCATATTTTAAAATTAATTAAGAAGAATCCTGTACTATCTTTTGAAAAAATGAAGCCTTCACTTACTAAGAGGGTTACAAAGGACTCCCGTGCTCGTGTTCTATCACGAGAACTTAATACTAGATTACGAGAACAGTACAAGATCACTCAAGAACCAGAAATCATAAGCTATTTTACGTCTGTTTTACCTGAGGTTTATGATGAGAAGTTAAATGTGTTTACAGATGATAATGCGTTGTCAAAAGAGGCACTTAAGGTTGGAGATCAAGTTTATACTTATAAAGATATTGCTCAAGCACTTGAAAAAAAATATCGCAAGGCTCCATACGTTTCAAGAGACTATTTTGTGAAAAGAGAAGTTGAAAATTTTGTCAATAATGCGCTAATCACTTATCACAAATTACATCTAGAGGAGCAAGACTCAGATTTTGGTCTTCTTATTAAAGAGTATAAAGAGGGATTGTTACTTTTTGACCTTTTAAAAACAGAAATCTGGGATAAGGCTCAGAAAGATAGTGTAGGTTTAAATACATTTTATGTTAATAATATAGAAAGGTATAAGGCACCACAAACTTTTACAATGCGGGTCTTTACTACATCTCAAAAGAAGATTGCCAGTACTTACTTAAAGCGCAATACACAAGGAGAAAATAGTAATAGCGTACTAAGTGTATTAAAGAAAAAGCACGATTCGCCTATTATAGTAACCTTGAAAGATTATGTACAAGAAGACCTTCCTATGTCTGGAATAGTTAGAATAGGAGATAAAGAACTTTTAAAAGAAGGCGAGAACTATGTGGTATATGAAGTTGTTTCTATTAATAAAGCAATGACTAACACATTACAAAATGTAAGAGGGCAAGTTATGAGTGATTATCAAAAATTTCTTGAAGATACATTTGTAAATCGTCTAAGGGAAGATAGTAACATCACTGTAAACAAAACAGTTTTAAATAAGCTTATATCTAGATATAATGAGTAATTACAAATCATTTTTTATTTTAGGTAGCTTAACTTTTTTGTTGGCTGGGTGTGGTTATTTTCAAAAAACAGAAGAAGAGACTGTCATTGCTAGAGTAAATGACCATACACTTACAAAAGAAACATTAAAAGATATTCTGTCATCAAATACGATTACAGATAGT
Source organism: Dokdonia genika (assembly GCF_042652845.1). NCBI lineage: Bacteria > Pseudomonadati > Bacteroidota > Flavobacteriia > Flavobacteriales > Flavobacteriaceae > Dokdonia > Dokdonia genika. The sequence continues at coordinate 200,168 of NZ_JBHSHB010000024.1, forward strand.
GCGTCTTTTGTACAGAACTATATAAATAATTGGGCGACAGATCAATTACTGCTAGATGGTGCTATGCGTAATTTACCCAAAGATGATCAAGAAGCCTTTGAGGCGCTAGTAACAAATTACAGGAAGGATTTATATATACGCTATTATAAAGATGCGCTTATTAACAAGCAGTTGGATAGTATAGTTTCAGATAATGAAGCAAAAGCATTTTATGAGAATAATAAACAGAATTTCTTACTTAACGAACCCTTGCTTCAGTTTAAGTTTATACAAGTAGAAGAAGACTATAGCGACTTAAATGAATTAAAAAAGTTATTTCGAAGTTCAGATTATAGAGACGCCAAGACATTAGATTCTCTAAGGTTTCAATATAAAAATCATTTCCTTAACGACTCAATATGGGTAAAAGAGCGAGTTGTGATAAACCAAATAAATATTATTAACAACGAAAATTCAAAACAGTTGTTAAAAAAAACAAATTTCATACAGCTACGAGATTCATTAGGATTATATTTGATTGCTGTAAAAAATACGCTAGGACGCAACGATATCGCACCGTTAGAATATGTACGTCCTACTATAAATCAGATTATTAATAACAAAAGGAAGTTAGCCCTTATAAAAAGGCTTGAAAAGGAGATTAAGGATGATGCTATTAAAAACAAGAAATTTGAAATTTACAACTAACATATTAGTCCTACTTTTTGCTATACAAATAGGTTTTGCACAAACTACAGAGGTGACTGCTGCAGCAGTAACTACAGAAGTTGAAGAAGCACCAGTAGTAAAAAAGGACACTATAAAAGTATCTATAGACAAATTTAAGGTAGATGGAGTTGCAGGTGTAGTAGGAGAGTACCTTATTCTAGAAAGTGATATAGATAAGTTCCTATCAGATATAAAAAATCAAGGACAAGCAGCTTCAGAGGTTACACCTTGCCAAGTAATGGGTAATTTACTTGAAAGCAAATTACTTGCTCACCAGGCAGTTCAAGATAGTCTTATCGTACAAGATGCTAGAGTAAACAGTGAGGTAGATCAAATTATACAACGTTTTTCGAGCCAGTTAGGTTCAGAACAAAAGGTTGTAGAATTCTACAAGAAGGATAATATGGCAGATCTAAGAGCCGAACTTTTTGGAATTAGAAAAGATATTATCTTATCAGAATTAATGAATGATAAAATCATTGAGACCGTAGATGTAACACCAGACGAGGTTAAGACATTTTTTGAGAGCATTCCAGAAGATCAAGTACCTACGGTAGGAGTAGAGTTAGAAATATCAAGAATCGTAATTGAGCCCAAGGCTTCAGAAGAAGAGCGTCAGAAGGTGATAGATCGCCTTAAAGGTTTTCGTAGAGATATTCTAGAGAACGGAAGTAGCTTTGCGACAAAGGCTGTACTATATACTCAAGACCCAGGTTCAAGATCAGAAGGTGGTCTTATGGTAATAGACCGTAGCACACCGCTTGTAAAAGAGTTTAGGGATGTTGCATTCAGTCTTCAAGATGGTGAGATAAGTGAGCCTTTTGAGACAGAGTTTGGTTTTCACATCGTGTATGTAGAAAAAACAAGAGGAGAGCGTAAGGATGTACGTCACATACTGCTTGTGCCAGAAATTAAAGAGGCTCAAGAAGAAGAAGCAAAAGATCTAGTAAAACTTGTAAGAAAGCGCATTGTAGACGGTGAGTTAACCTTTGAGGAGGCTGCAAAAGAGTTTTCAGATGAGGAAGAAACAAAGTATGATGGAGGGTTACTTACAATACCACAAACCGGAAGCAGACGTTTTGAGCTAACTAAAGTAGATCCAGATATTTACTCAAAAATAGATGACCTTGAGGATGGTGAGGTATCACTTGTTTTTACAGATCAAACTAGAACAGGGCAAAAGCAGTATCTTTTGTACTCAGTAAACAATAGACTGGAAGAGCATAAGGCAGACTATGTAAACGATTACATAAAGATTAAAGAACTTGCCTTACGCCAAAAGCAAATTAAAGCCATAGAGAAGTGGCAAGAAGAAAAAATTGCAGAAACTTATATCAAAATCAACGGAGAAAACCGTGATTGTGATTTTGTAAGTAACTGGTTAAAAAAATAAAGAAATAGATGTCTGACGTTGCAGCCATAAAAAATCTCGTGCAAAAGCACGGATTACTCAAAACAGAAATATCAAAAATAATAGTAGGTCAAGAAAAAGTAATAGATGAGATTCTCCTCTCTATTTTTTCTAGTGGCCACGCTTTATTAATAGGTGTTCCTGGGCTCGCAAAGACATTAATGGTAAACACTATTGCCACTACCTTAGGTCTTGATTTTAAACGTATACAGTTTACTCCAGACTTAATGCCTAGTGATATATTAGGATCAGAGATACTAGATGAGTCTAGACAGTTTAAGTTTATTAAAGGCCCTATCTTTTCTAATATTATTCTAGCAGATGAGATTAACCGTACACCACCTAAGACTCAAGCAGCCCTTCTAGAAGCAATGCAAGAGCGTGTGGTTACAGTTGCTGGGCAGAGATATCCTTTATCACTACCATATTTTGTGCTAGCTACTCAAAACCCTATTGAGCAGGAGGGAACTTACCCACTGCCAGAGGCACAGCTAGATCGTTTTATGTTTTCTATTAATCTTGATTACCCATCTTTTCAAGAAGAGGTAGATGTTGTAAAAGCGACCACATCAGACAGTAAGCCTACAGTAAGTGCATTATTAAATGCAGCCCAGATTATAGAGTTTCAGCAACTAGTGAGGCGCATCCCTGTTGCAGATAATGTGATAGAGTATGCAGTAAATCTAGTAAGCAAGACGAGACCTAAGACAGAAAAAGCTGCTCAGATTGTAAATGATTACATAGACTGGGGAGCGGGACCACGTGCGTCTCAAAACTTAATACTTGGTGCAAAGACACACGCAGCTGTAAATGGTAAATTCTCGCCAGATATAGAAGATGTACAGGCCGTAGCTACCGGTATCCTTAGGCATAGAATGATTAAAAACTATAAGGCAGAGGCAGAGGGACTCACTATAGAGTCTATTATTAAAGATCTTTTTTAGTACGCTTTCGCGAAAGCGCTATTACCTAATACTTTATATACAGCAAGTGGTTGATAAACAGTACGATGTTTATTATATGGTTTGTGTTGTCTAATTTTTTCTCAATATGTGGCATATTTAAGATAATTCAATACTTAAATAAAAACACAAATTCGTGTATTTCATCGAATATTTATGTTTTTCAACGATGATTTGAAGTGTTTGTCATACATTTGACTTATACGCCCCAAATCATAAGTATGATGCAGAAATATATATACTATGCAGCGCTAAGCTGTTTACTAGCTTTTACTTCTTGCTCAGTAGAAGAAACAGTGCCTAATAATACATTAGGTAATGAGAATGGATTTCAGTACAATAGCGTTGCTTACATTACAGATATGGTATATGTGACGCCAGAGGGAGATGTTATTCTTACGAGTAATAATCTTACAGATGATGGATCTGCAAATGATGTTGATGCAGCTGTCTTTAAAACCACTGCAAATAGCTTAATTGAAAAGTCGTATTATGTAGGCGGTGACCTCACAAATTTTGTTACTGTTGCAAATGGTAACCTCAATCAAGGAGAAGTGACAGACGGTGAGTTTATTATTGATGAGGAAATCGTTTCTTCTGGTTTCTTCAGAATTGTTTCGCTTGACAGAAATAAAAAAGAAATCCATATCATTTTTGAATTTCAGCGCACAGATGGCGAGCTAGTAGCTGGCTCTTTTAATGGAAATTATGCATTGAGTACATTTTAATACAACGTTTTCGCGAAAGCGTAATTAGCAACATATAAATTTAACCCCTTCAAATTATTAATATGATAATTTGGAGGGGTTCTTTTTTAGAATTGTGTAATATGAAGTTTAATTTTTATGCACCTTCATAAATCTCACTTTCTCTAGATGAAGCGCCCATTGTACTATTGTTATTAAGTAGGGTATTTTGTACTTTCGTAGACCGTTTTTAGAACGGAATTATTTAACAACCTAATACATAAATATATGGCATTTGATATTGATATGATCAAGAAGGTTTATGCAAGTATGGCAGAGCGTGTAGACGCGGCTCGTGATCTTGTAGGTAAGCCCCTTACACTTTCTGAAAAGATTTTATATTCTCACCTTTGGGATGGGAAGCCTTCTACGGCATTTACACGTGGTAAAGACTACGTAGACTTTGCTCCAGATCGTATCGCTTGTCAAGATGCTACGGCGCAAATGGCGCTATTGCAGTTTATGCAGGCTGGTAAGGATAAAGTAGCAGTACCTACAACGGTACACTGTGATCACCTTATACAAGCAAAAGAAGGTGCAGCAACAGACCTTAAAAATGCAAACAATGTCTCTAGCGAGGTTTTTAACTTCTTAGAGTCGGTTTCAAATAAATACGGTATTGGTTTTTGGAAACCAGGAGCAGGTATTATACACCAGGTAGTTATTGAGAACTACGCATTTCCTGGAGGAATGATGATTGGTACAGATTCTCACACTGTAAACGCAGGAGGTCTAGGTATGGTCGCAATAGGAGTAGGTGGAGCAGATGCTGTAGATGTTATGGCTGGTATGGCTTGGGAGCTTAAATTCCCAAAGCTCATAGGTGTAAAACTTACAGGTACTATATCTGGATGGACAGCGCCAAAAGACGTTATCCTTAAAGTAGCAGAGATTCTTACTGCAAAAGGTGGTACAGGTGCTATTGTAGAGTACTTTGGCCCAGGTGCAGAGTCTTTATCTTGTACAGGTAAAGGTACTATTTGTAATATGGGAGCAGAGATAGGAGCAACAACTTCTACCTTTGGATATGACGCTTCTATGGAGCGTTACTTACGTGCTACAGATCGTGCAGATGTTGCAGATGCTGCAAACAATATAAAAGAATACCTTACTGCAGATGCAGATGTTTATGCAAATCCAGAACAATATTTTGACCAAGTAATTGAGATTAACCTTACTGAGCTTAACCCATTACTAAACGGTCCTTTTACTCCAGACCTTTCTACAGCTGTAGGGTCTGATATGACAGAAAAAGCAACAAAAAATGAGTGGCCACTAGAAGTAGAGTGGGGGCTTATAGGTTCTTGTACTAACTCTTCTTATGAAGATTTATCTAGAGCTTCATCTATTGCACAACAAGCTATAGATAAAGGAATAAAAATGAAAGCAGAGCTTGGTATCAACCCAGGGTCTGAGCTTGTACGTTATACAACAGAGCGTGATGGTATTTTAGATATTTTTGAAAATCTAGAGGCAAAAATCTTTACAAATGCTTGTGGACCTTGTATCGGGCAGTGGGCTCGTTACAGCGATCCTAAAAATGCGCCAAAAAACAGTATCGTACACTCGTTTAATAGAAACTTTGCAAAGCGTGCAGATGGTAACCCAAATACACACGCCTTTGTAGCATCACCAGAGATTACTGCTGCTATAGCAATTGCAGGTAGACTTGATTTTAACCCTATGACAGATACGCTTCTTAATGAAGACGGTCAAGAGGTTAAATTTGATGAGCCTACAGGATGGGAATTACCTCCTAAAGGATTTGAAGTTCAAGATAATGGTTACCTAGCTCCGGTAGAAGATGGAAGTAATGTTGTTGTAAGTGTATCTCCAGATTCTGAAAGATTAGAACTTTTAACACCATTTACACCTATCCAAGATAGTGAGATGCAGGGTATGAAGTTACTTATCAAAGCATTTGGTAAGTGTACAACAGACCACATCTCTATGGCAGGACCTTGGTTACGTTATAGAGGACACTTAGATAACATTTCTAATAACTGTCTTATAGGTGCTGTAAACGCCTTTGGAAAAAAGACAAACTTTGTTAAAAATCAACTCACAGGTGAGTATGGTGGAGTGCCAGACACACAACGTGAGTATAAAAAGGCAGGAATTAAAACTGTAGTTGTAGGAGATCATAACTATGGTGAAGGTTCTTCTCGTGAGCACGCGGCAATGGAGCCTCGCCACCTAGGCGTAGCTGCAGTGATTGTAAAATCTTTTGCGCGTATACACGAGACCAACTTAAAGAAGCAAGGTATGTTAGGTCTTACCTTCCAGAACGAGGCAGATTATGACCTTATTCAAGAAGATGATACTTTTAACTTTATAGATATTGCAGATTTTGCTCCAGATACTCCACTTACAGTAGAGATCGTTCACGCAGATGGAAGCAAAGACACTATTAAAGTAAACCACACGTACAACGATGCTCAAATCGCTTGGTACCGTGAGGGAAGTGCTCTTAACTTAATTAAAAAAGAAAGCGCTGCATAAGCACATCTCTTTTAAGTATATAAAAAAACTCCGCTAGTAATAGCGGAGTTTTTTTGTTTATGCTGGTTTGCCTGTGTAAGCGCCAGATGAGTAGGTTAACTCATAACTATGTGTATATACCTCAAAAACAATCCCAAAAGGATCTTCTACATAACACATCTTAAATGGTTTCTCTTTTGGGTAATACTCACGTATAGGCATTCTTTGTTTTCCTCCGTGAGCCACTATTTTTTCTACTAGCTCTTCAATTTGAGGGTCTTGTATACAAAAGTGAAACAACCCAGTATTAAAAGGATTAAAAGCAGGAGCTTCTTTCATTCCGTGAGGAAATGAAAATAACTCCACACCGATACCGTCTGATGTGGCTAGGTGTGCAATTTCAAACTCTTCCCAGTCTGTCCCAAAAACGTCAATACACATTTGCCCTATCGCAGTATCTGTTTCTTTTTTTACGGTAGATGGTTCCATAATTACATACCATCCCATAACCTCTGAGTAAAATTGTACTGCAGCTTTTATATCTGGAACAGTGAGCCCAATGTGGGAAAATGATTTTGGATAATTATTTTCAGTTTTCATAGATTGTTATTTTAAAGTCAAAATTAGAGTATATTGTGCCATAAGGCAATAACGCACCATAAAGTATGATAGTTACTAAAAGGTGTAAAATAATGATTATCAATTATATAAAAATAAAACTTTTGGAAAATAATAACATTTGCCCACTTCATTATACAATGTAACTTATAGGCACAAAGTGGAAACCGCTAGTTCTTTTTCATTTACTTGACCAGCCGCTTAGATCTGGTCAACTCCAAAAGCACATTAAAGGGATATCAAATAAAATGTTTACTCAAACGGTAAGAGAGCTCGAACGTGATGGACTGGTTTTTAGAAAAGTATACCCTGTAGTGCCGCCTAGGGTAGAGTACGGTCTTACTAAGAGAGGAGAAACGCTTAGAGATATACTACTCAGTTTAGATAAATGGGGAGTAGATGATGCTGCGAGTAGCTAGCATTTATAAGACGCTCTTAGATTTTTAACAGTTTTGAGTACGCTTTCGCGAAAGCGTGATTAACCTCTCAATATTTACTATAGTTGTAAGAAAATGTTAAAATGTTCGACATAGCTTATGATCACTAACTTCATATTGCGATGTCAAAAATTTGGTTTTTAGAAGATGTAAATGTTTTTGGAGCCTTATGCCCACATAAAACAAAAAGATATAGAGAGCGCAATCATTTTTGCCAGTACGGAAAGCAAGATTATATCTACTTTGAAGAAGATGCGGCTACAAAGGTCTACCTGATAGAAAAGGGTAAAGTAAAACTAGGTTACTATGCCGAAGATGGTAAAGAAGTGGTACGTGCAATACTTACAAAGGGAGAATTATTTGGCGAAAAAGCAATACTAGGTGAGGAGTCTCGCAGTGAGTTTGCACAATCGCTAGATGCTCAAACTATGGTGTGCCCAGTGCCAGTAGGGCAGATGCAGGAGTTAATGCGGTCTAATAGAACCTTTAGTCTCAAAGTATATAAGTTTTTAGGAATGCGTTTTAAAAAATTAGAACGACGTTTAGATTTGTTACTTTTTAAAGATGCTACGACTCGTGTAAAGGAATTTCTTGATGAACTTGCCGAAGATTTTGGTTATTGCTGCCCCAATACTGGAGACACAGTAATAAAACACCCATATACACAAAAAGATATTGCCAGTCTTATAGGAACCTCACGTCCTACTTTAAATGCTATAATGAATGATCTCAAGGCAGTAAATTTTTTAGACTTCTCGCGCAATGAAATTAGACTTAAAGTCGCATAATTTTTCCAAATGTAAGCTAGCTTACATTTAAAGATAACAGATGGTAATAGTTTTACAGTATAAAAAACAAATTACTATCAAATGAAAAAACAATTGCTATTAGGATGCTTAGCTCTAGGAGCTTTATTTGCATCTTGTGAGTCTGATGATGACAACACAAACACAATCACTCCAGAGGCAGGTATGCTAGAAGGAGGTCCATTTACATTCTTTGTAGACGGTATGCCAGATATGGTAACAGGAGTCTCAGTGAGTGGTGAACTTGCCGGTGACGTTACTACCTTTGTGGTAACAGATGCAGATCGTAATATTTTAGGAATCCCACCTACAATTGATGCCTTAGAAGGAGTAAACTTTGATGATGCTGGAGTAGGTGCTTGTTATGTGTACCATCTTGCTTATCAAGACGGTCTAGCTGGACTTGCAATGGGTGAAAATCTAGATGACTTTTCTGGAGATTTTGATTTATCTAACTTTATTATCGTAAATCGTAATGCAGGACCTATGGCTGCAGAGATTGTAGGAGGACCTTTTGAGTTTTGTGTAGATGGAACACCAGATATGGTGAGCGGTTTATCACTTACTGGTGATTCTGTAGGATCTGAGAGAACGTGGGTAATCACGTCAGACACAGGGGAGATTTTAGGATTACCACCTACACTTGAAGCGGTACAAACTGTAGTAGATTTTGATGCTGCCGGACCAGGAGTATGTCTTATATGGTATATGAGATATGAAGAAGGCGTAGAAGGTCTAGAAGTAGGAGGAAATACTAACGATCTCACGGGACCTTTTGATCTTTCAGAACCTGTAGAAGTTGTGCGTAACCAAACCCTAGCTGCCGAAATTACGGGAGGTCCTTTTACCTTTACTGTAGATGGCACTCCAGATATGGTTTCTGGTTTAGGCCTAACGGGTGACAGTATGGGGTCGCTTAATACTTGGGTAATTACATCAGATACTGGTGAGATTTTAGGATTGCCACCTACGCTTACAGCTGTAGAGGGAGTAAACTTTGACGATGCAGGCACAGGCGTTTGCCTTATCTGGTACTTACGTTATGAAGATGGACTTGAAGGTTTAATGGTAGGAGCAAATGCAAATGATCTAGAAGGATGTTATGACCTCTCTGAGCCTGTAACGGTTACTCGTAACTAGCGGTTACACCATTTTAATAATAAAATATGTAAGTTTAATGCGTGTATACGACTCTTGTATACACGCATTATTTTTTATGAAAAAGCAAAAGAAGTTTACCTGGCAAAATGTTCTATTTATAGTAGTGATATTGTTGTTACTTATCCCACAAACTAGAACGCCTATACAGGTGGCCTTAAATAAAGTTAAGGTGGCAATTTTTTCTCCTTCCGCTTTCGCGAAAGCGGACCAGCAGCAACTTAAACCATTTACATATAGCCTTACATCACTAGATGGTGCGCCCAAAGAAGTATCTATAGGAACAGGAAAAGTAACCTTTATAAGTTACTGGGCTACCTGGTGCCCGCCTTGTATAGCAGAGCTACCATCTATAGAAGCTTTATATAAAGATTATGGCGACAAAGTAGAATTTTTACTTATCACAAATGAAAACCCAGAAGTAGTAGCCCGGTTTATGGCAAAAAAAGATCACAAACTACCGGCAGTCTTACCGGCTATGGAAACTCCAGAACAACTCTTTGAGCGTTCTATACCTACAACATATATTATAGATAAAACAGGTCATATCATTATAAAAGAAAAAGGAGCATCAAACTGGAATAGCGATGCTGTGCGTACTACACTAGATGAGCTTATTGCCGAAGATTAATCTTCCATTCTCCAGAAGATAAATGGTATCTCTGTATCCTCTGCAGAGATGGTCGCTGTGAGCACATCATCAAAGTACGAGTACGTAATTACCTTTGGGAACTCATTATCAGGATTTACAGCTGTAAATGCACTGTTTGTATGTTGAGTGATTTTAAAAAGTGTAGGGTTTTCATTAGGACCACTTATAGAAAGTATCCACTGTTCTTGCTTTTTGTAAATGCGCATACGTTCATTAAAAACTGTATCCTCGTCTTCTATAGTATAACCGTGACCTCTCAAGTCTTCGCTAGTTGCCGCCCTCCAGTGTTCTGACGTCGCACTACCACCTTTACTATTAGTACGTTCCCAATCACCTATGAGGTAATCAAATTGAGTAGTAACAACAGCGTGTTTCTCTTCATTTTTACAAGAGTAGAGAAGGAGAGTAAAGAGAGATAATAAAAGTAATGTGTAGCGCATAATGATGATAATTAGACTTTATCCGTGCATTGTTTCTTTAACGCTTAAATCTTTCATCACTTGCTTTTCAAAATCAAGTAATTCTTGCCACTTGGCATCTACCTTTTTACGATCTCCATATTGACGAGCAAAATTTAAGAACATTGTGTAGTGTCCTGCCTCACTTATCATAAGCTTACGGTAAAACTTTGCGAGCTTTTTATCTTCTAGTTGTTCAGAAAGTAATCTAAAGCGCTCACAACTTCTTCCTTCTATAAGTGCTGCTACGAGTAATCTATTTATCAAGCTTTCTACTCTTGAGCCACCTTTTGGGAAGTAAAAACGTAGTTTATGTACATATTCATCTTTACGCTCTCTACCTAAATGTAAACCTCGTTCTACCATAAGGTCGTGCACCATTTTAAAATGGCTCATCTCCTCGATAGCTAGATCACTCATTGCAGCTACAAGTTCTGAGTATTCTGGAAAACCTATAATAAATGAAATTGCGCTAGAGGCAGCCTTTTGCTCACAGTAAGCGTGATCTGTAAGGATTTCTTCTATGTTTTTTTCTACAATATTTACCCACCTTGGATCTGTAGGTAGTTTAAGATGTAGCATCTGTATTGCTTCTTTATTTTCCATAGTAAAGGGTTTTATAAGTCTAGGTCAAAGGTCTTTCTCAAAATATCCAGAGCAGGATTCTGCTCTCTTAATTTATCGTACTTTTCTTGAGGAGTGTAGGCATATTTGCGCTGTACTTCTTCATTTACAGTGATATCTAGGGTGATATCATAGTTTTTTAAGCTTCTTTTTAAATATTCAAGTAGTGGGCCTTGAGCTCGTTCTACCTCAATTTTCATTGTTTCGTTAGGGTACTCAAGTTCTATTGTCGTACCGTTAAGAGTTGGTTGGTCTGCCTCAAGATTTGAAGCGATGATGCGTTCTCCTTTTTGTAGTAATTTTTGTACGTAAGAAGCCCAAGCGGCTTGCATTGTAATTTCTGTAAAAGGTTCTGATGGCAGGTTTTGCACATCTACTTTTTTATCTGCCTTTTGTTGTTCAAGTTCTTTTTTGCGTTGCAATCCTTTTAGAGAAAGCCCTGATACTCTGTCTTTACGTATAGTTAGACTTGGGGTTGCCTGTGTAGTAGGTGAGCCTTGAGCAGGTACAGGTTGCTCTGGTTGAGCAGGAGTAGCTGGACTTGTTTGCTCTGTTGCTGGTACAGTTGCATTAGTTTCAACGGTGGTTGGTGAAACTTGCGTAGTCACTTGCGACTCATTATCGCTTACTGGAGTAGCTATGTTGTTATTTACGGGCTGCTTTTCTGTAATAGCTGGTTCTTGCACCTGTTGTACAGGCGATGTTTGTTGAACTTGCGTAGGACTATGTACGTCTTGCTCTTGTGAAGTTTGCGGTTGTGCTACTTGCTGTACGGCCGGAGTGCTAACTTGAATTTGTGCTGTTTGTGTAGCACCTACCTTATAATAAGATGGCGGAACTATGAATGGACCGTCATTTTTTTTTTCTCCATCAAATGTGATAGAGGCAAGTTGCATAAGGCTTAGTTCTACCAGTAATCTCTGGTTGCGACTAGTTCTATACTTGAGATCACAACTGTTTGCAATATCTATCGCTTCCATTAAGAAAGCTATTGTTGTTTTTTGTGATTGCTCGTAATATTTTTTCTTAGTACTGTCACCTACTTCTAGTAAATGTATTGTAGGTGGGTTTTTACAAACCATTAGGTCTCTAAAGTGGGATGCAAGACCTGCTATAAAATGATGCCCGTCAAAACCTCTTGCGAGGATATCATTAAACTGTACGAGTACCTGCGGGATGTCATTTGCGAGTAAAAAATCTGTAGTTGTAAAGTAGGTGTCGTAATCTAATACGTTTAGATTTTCGGTTACTGCTTTTCGCGAAAGCGTCTTTCCACTAAAACTTACTACTCTGTCAAAAATTGATAATGCGTCACGCATTGCTCCATCTGCTTTTTGTGCGATAATGTGCAGTGCTTCTTCGTCTGCTTCTATCCCTTCTTCGGCAGCGATTTGTACGAGGTGCTTGCGCGCGTCTGCTACTGTGATACGTTTAAAGTCAAATATTTGACAACGTGAGAGTATAGTAGGTATGATTTTATGCTTCTCTGTGGTGGCAAGTATAAATATGGCGTGCTTAGGTGGTTCTTCAAGCGTTTTAAGAAAAGCATTAAAGGCCGCTGCAGAGAGCATATGGACCTCATCTATAATATAGACTTTGTATTTACCTACCTGAGGAGGGATACGTACTTGATCTATGAGGCTTCGTATATCATCTACAGAGTTATTTGAAGCGGCATCTAGCTCAAAAACATTGAAGGCAAAGTCTTCATCTGGGCTAGTATTTTCGTCTGTGTTAATCTGTTTTGCTAGTATACGTGCACAACTCGTCTTTCCCACTCCTCTAGGACCACAAAAAAGTAATGCCTGTGCTAGGTGGTTGTTGTGAATCGCATTTTCAAGCGTGTTAGTAATAGCCTGTTGTCCCACAACATCTTTAAAGGTGGTAGGGCGATATTTTCGAGCTGATACTATGAAGGGTTCCATACTCACAAATATAAAGGGGTATGTAAAATTATACTAGTGAGTATGGTCTCTTTCTTGTTTACTTATTAACAGTAAGGGCAGATACTTTTTGATCTATGACTTTTACCATTATTTGATAGCTGTGACTTGCCATCTCATCTCTACCGCTCCATTTTTTTGCATTTGAGATTGCTTTTTTACGGTACGACTTTAAACGCCTCAGTTTTTCTGAGGAATAGAATAGGGATTTCATATAAGAGTGTTTAAGGTTTGCTGTTGTAAAATAGAAAAAATCTTACAATACTTAATAGAAAATCAAAACATTATGTTAAAAAGTTATGAATGTCGTGATATCTCTTTTTCTATTTCGGCAGCTTCTGCATATAGCTTATCGCTTGCACTTCGGTCACTCTTAGATAGTTGGAAGGCTTGTTCTAGTATCTTTTTGTGCTTTTCTTGTAGTTTTTCAACTGGGCTTTTCTTTTTAAATAATCCAAACATTTCTTTTTTCTTTTAAAGATACGGCTTGTAGCGATCTTTTTCAAGGCTACCGTTGCCAGTTTTACAATTGGGGGCATATTTTCTACAATTCGGTAAGTACTACTTTAAAAACAAGCAGTTTGATATGATATTTACATCATCAATCAATAACAAAGTAATTATGAGAACTTCAGATCAAGAAAACAAATATCAAAGAGCACAGGCAAGAGTAGGAGAGCTTAAAGAGTTTTATAACCATCTAGGCATTTATTTAATTTTTGTCGTATTCTTTCTAGCGCTTAACTATTTTACGAGCGGTTATTTTTGGGCAATCTTCCCTATATTAGGTTGGGGGCTTGGTATATTAGGCCACGCAGCAAATACCTTTAGATGGAATCCTTTTTTCTCAAAAGACTGGGAGCAGCGCAAGATAGATGAGTACTTACGTAATGATGATTTAAAATAATAACATATGGAAACGCCACAAGAAAAATATCAAAGAGCTGCGGCTCACGTACAAAAGGTGCGTAAGTTTTATGGTAAAATCATAAATGCTGTCATCGTTTGTGCCGTTATCGCGGGGATAAATTATTATGTAAATGAGTTTAGAAATCCTTGGGTACTGTGGGTAGTAGGATTCTCACTTCTAGGTATTGTGATAGACGGTCTCAAGCTTTTTGGTCTAGGTATCTTTTTAGGAAAAGGATGGGAACAGCGCAAAATACAAGAACACCTAAAGAGAGATGAAAGAGAAAATTCTTCAAACCCTATAATAAGAAAGTAATGGAGTATAGCAAAGAAAAATATGAACGCGCAAAAAAACGCGTAGCAGATGAGAAAGGTTTTTATAATCACCTTACCGTCTATCTCGTAATAAACACCTTACTACAGCTGTTTTATTCAGGTATCTTTTTTGACTTACATATCGGTGAGTATGCGCCGTGGTGGGTGCGATTTACAACACCATTTTTCTGGGGATTGTCTCTATTTATACATTGGATTTATGTTTTTAAAGGCTTTAGATTCTTAAAAGGCATACGTAAGTGGGAAGAGCGCAAGATTAAAGAGTTTATGCAAGAAGAGGAGGAAGAGTTTTCTTCACGCTTTCGCGAAAAATAGAAGCTATGAAAACACTACTACTCACGCTCCTGCTAGTTATAACTTCTATAACTAGCGCTCAAGAAGATTTTGTTATAAACAATGTAAGCCTATTTAATGGAGAAGAAATTTTAGAAAACCGCTCTGTAGCAGTAAGTAACGGAACGATAACTAAAGTATCTAAAAGACCCCAAGAAGCCGAAACCATCATAGACGGTCGAGGTAAATTCTTAATGCCAGCTCTTACAAATGCACACGTGCACACTTGGGCATTACCACAGCTTAAAGAAGCAGCTCAAGCAGGAGTGCTCAACCTACTAGATATGCACGGTATGGAACCTATGCAAAAAGCAATGGTAGACGCCAGAACCTCTCTAGATGGTGCCAGATTATACAGAGCGGGATATGCTGCTACCACAGAGGGTGGTCACGGTACACAATATGGATTTCCTATACCCACTTTAAGCAAACCAGCAGATGCTGAACCGTGGGTGAATGACAGAGTAGCTGCAGGTGTAGATTATATTAAAATCATAGTAGAGCCGTGGAAAAAGACACTGGATAATGAAACGGTAGCACAGATTATAAAAGAAGCACACAAAGCAAGTAAAATAGCAGTTGTACACGTTTCAAATGAAGAAGATGCTTATAATTCTTTAATTAATAATGCAGATGGACTCGTACACATCTATCACGATAAACCTATGACAGAACAGCATTTGCAAAAGCTGGTAGGAGAGAAGGACTTTTTTGTAATTCCTACAATTTTAACCACGGTGTTGATACAACCTTTGTACTTTAATAAAACTACAGAGGAAACAGCTCTTATAGAAGCAAATCTTTTAAAAGAGGTAAAACGTTTATATGACGCTGGTATACCTATACTAGCGGGTACAGATCCACCTAATGCAAATATTAATATAGGAAGTGATTTGTATAAAGAGTTGGCTTTTTTCGCGAAAGCGGGATTACCCATAGAGGCTGTACTAGCAAGTGCTACGTCACTACCTGCAGAGAAGTTCTCTCTAGAAGGAGTAGGATACATAAAGAAAGGCTATAAAGCAGATTTGCTATTGCTGGAGCAATCTCCAGTAAATGATGTAATGAAGCTCAATACATTATCACATATCTGGAAAGAAGGCATCCTTGTAGAGCAAGAATAAGAATTAGTATTTTTACGTAAATCAAAGCATAAATAAATGAATGTACTCATCATAGAAGACGAAAAACCATCTGCTAGAAGACTTAATAGAATGCTAGCCGAACTAGGAGTAACTGTAAACGAAATGCTACACTCTGTAGCAGAAGCAGTAGCTTGGTTTAAGTCTAATGCGCATCCTGATTTGATTTTTTTAGATATCCAATTATCTGATGGTTTGTCTTTTGAAATTTTTGATGAGATAGAGGTTAAGAGTGCTATAATTTTTACCACAGCTTTTGATGAGTATGCTTTACAGGCTTTTAAACTTAACAGTGTAGATTATTTACTTAAACCCATAGATGACGAAGATCTTGAGAAGGCGGTAAATAAGTTTAAGGAGCGCACACCTAAGCCGCAAGATGTGGCACTTAACTTTGAAGATATACGCAAGCTTCTAGGCGCTACGCCGGTAGAGCGGGAGTATAAAAAGCGTTTTACTACTAAGATAGGGCAGCATATAAAAATGATTCCTATAGATGAGATTGAGTGTTTTTATAGCGAAAACAAAGGGACATATGCAGGCACTATAGAGGGGCGCAATTACTTGCTAGATACTACGCTGGAGCTTCTGGAAAATGATCTAGAGCCTGAGACATTCTTTCGCGTAAGCAGAAAGTATTATGTAAATATTAATGCCATTGCAGATATTATAGCATACACAAATTCTAGACTTAAGATAAAGCTTAACAACTGGGATGAGCAAGAAATAATTGTGAGCCGTGAGCGCGTAAAAGATTTTAAAACCTGGATTGCTTAATCTTCAAGGTTTTCATTAAAAGCACTTGGAAGCATTTTTGGGATAAGTCGCACGAGTATAGGTAGTAACAAACTACCTCCAGGCAATAAAAATACTGCGAGTGACGGTATACTTTTACAAATATCTAACAGCTGATTTTTTACTAGTTTACGTTCGTCTTTAGATAAATCCCGCGTGGTAGATTGCCCCAGTAATATGACCAGATCGCGGCTCTCACGTATCTCTCTCACTAGTCTTTTACTATTGCGAGAGATGAGATTACTTACCGTGCTAGTGGTCTGGTTATAAAAATGCTTTACAGGATTACTGTAGTTGAGGTAGGCAACTTCATCACTATGCTCGGTAAGGAAGGTTTTTACAGCAAGTACACCCTCTAGATAGCCTTTTTCATCTAGGCCCATTACTGTGCAAAATTCCATAATAAAAAGACGCTCGTGCTCATCTATTTTTTGATCATCCCAGAGGGATAAACTACATAAGTCAAGTAGGTATTGTTGCTCTAGCGGTTCTGTAACTATACTTAAGTCTATCTCTGTAACCCGTGTATGTGTGTGCTTAATTAATGAGTTATAACGTAGCGAACTTTCAAAAAGTTTTATAAGTAACTTGTTGTACTCATCTTTACTTTCCTTTTGTTGCAGGGCTAGCCAGATGGTCTCAGTAAGTACAGCTTCTAGCTTTTTTGCATACTCATAAGGATCTTGTTGTGTAATAAGGTAGTGGTCAAAACTTAATATGTCTATATAAACCAGTGCATTAGTTATAATGTGACTAAAGTTTTTTTGTAAAACAGACTCGTTAGTCTGTACACGCTGGTGTATGATTTTTTCTACCTTATACTCAAGTGACCCTTTACCTATAGGGATATTTATGATGTACTGTTCCTTCTTATCAAGTAATTTGTAAAAGGCAATGATGGCCTCGAGGCAATCTTCTTTTCTTGCATTTGTAATAGTATCGTAATAGGTGAATGCAAGTGCGTCAAAAAGATTGACCTTTGTCTTTTCTTGAGTAGTCCAGGTAAGACCTTTTGATTCTTTTTCTGTAAGTGTGTCTAGTGAGTGTCCATAAATAAATCCCACTGCTCGCAATGCCTCGTAGAAGTCTTCTTCATCCATCGTATTCTTGTCTATAAAATCAAGAAATGATGAGAAGTGCTTTTTTACCCAGCCAGTTGCAGAGGGATTCATTTTATTTACTTTTTAAATAGATTGCTATCTGTTATGCTTTCTTTTGAGCAGTAAGCTCTGCAATTTTTACAATGACCTCAACGGCCTTCATCATACTCTCTACGGGAACATATTCATACCTACCGTGAAAGTTATGACCGCCAGCAAAAATATTAGGACAAGGTAGTCCCATAAAAGATAGTTGCGATCCATCTGTACCACCACGTATAGGTTTTATGAGTGGCTCTATATCAAGTGCCTTCATAGCTTCTTCTGCAATGTCTACAATGTGCATTACAGGTTCTACCTTTTCACGCATATTAAAATATTGATCTTTTACCTCAACGGTAACGAGCTCTTTTTCTAGCTGTGCATTAAGCTCATCTGCTAGTTGTACCATCATAGCCTTGCGAGCTTCAAAATGTCCTTTATCGTGATCTCTTATGATGTACTCAAGTTTTGTGCTATCTACACTCCCTTCTATATTATGAAGGTGAAAGAATCCTTCTCTATCTGAGGTGTGCTCTGGAGTTTCTAGTCTAGGTAAGCTATTTATATAATCTGTAGCGATATACATACTGTTTACCATCTTACCTTTTGCATAACCGGGATGAACTATTTTACCCTCTATGGTAACCACAGCACCTGCGGCATTAAAATTTTCATACTCAAGTTCACCTATCTGGCTACCGTCCATCGTATATGCCCAAGCGGCTCCAAATTTATCTACATCAAATTTATGCGCTCCGCGGCCTATTTCTTCATCAGGCGTAAAGCCTACACGTATCTTACCGTGTTTTACTTGAGGATTTGCCAGCAAGTATTGCATTGCTTCCATAATCTCAGTAATCCCAGCTTTATCATCTGCTCCTAGAAGGGTAGTACCATCTGTAGTTACAATAGTTTGACCTTTGTATTGCTTAAGATCTTCAAAATAATCTGGAGATAATACAATATTCTGCTCCTTGTTAAGCATAAGATCGCCTCCATCATAGTTTTCCCATATTTGCGGTTTTACATCTTTACCCGTAAAATCTGGAGTGGTGTCAAAGTGTGCTACAAACCCTATAACTGGCACCTCATAATCTACATTGCTAGGCAATGTAGCCATCACGTATGCATTCTCATCTATAGTAACTTCTGTCATCCCCATTGCTTCTAGTTCATCACGCAGTTGTCTTGCGAGGTCCCACTGGCACTCGGTACTAGGGGTTGTGTCATTTGCGGGATCACTTTCGGTATAGGTGGTTACGTAGCTTATAAATCTTTTGAGTAGTGCGTCTTTATCTATCATTGTGGGTGGTTATGAGCGCGCTTTCGCGAAAGCGTAAAAATCATCATTCAGTTCTACTTCAAAAATACCTCTTTTTGGAGTATTTTTGCACCACAGAAATCACCGAAATGTACAAACTCCTTATACGCCCGATTCTATTTTCTTTTGATCCAGAAAAAGTGCACTATTTTACCTTTAGATGGATAAAACGTCTGCATAAACTCGGACTTTCTGGAATACTCAATAATATGGGTAAAGTAGAAGATAAGCGCCTAGAGAGAAAAGTATTAGGTCTTACCTTTAAAAACCCCGTAGGTCTTGCCGCAGGGTTTGATAAAGATGCAAAACTTTTTAATGAGCTAGGAGATCTTGGTTTTGGTTTTATAGAGATAGGTACGGTCACGCCTAGAGCTCAAGAAGGAAACCCAAAGCAACGCCTCTTTAGACTAAAAGAAGATCAAGGTCTCATAAACAGAATGGGATTTAACAATGGCGGTGTAAAAGAAGCAGCAAAGCGTCTTAAGACTAGAAAGAATAATTCTATTATAATAGGAGGGAACATAGGTAAAAATACCGACACAGACCCAAAAGATTATACAGCAGACTATCTTACGTGTTTTCACGAGTTACATCCCGTGGTAGATTATTTTGTACTTAATGTAAGTTGTCCTAATGTATCTAGTCACGCAAAACTTAATGATAAGGATTACCTAGAAGAGCTCATAAAAGCAG
Organism: Dokdonia genika; assembly: GCF_042652845.1. NCBI lineage: Bacteria > Pseudomonadati > Bacteroidota > Flavobacteriia > Flavobacteriales > Flavobacteriaceae > Dokdonia > Dokdonia genika. Next base: position 219,843 of record NZ_JBHSHB010000024.1, read on the forward strand.
TACAAAAAGCAAATGCGTCTTATGAGATACAGCGACCTATTGTTCTTAAAATCGCTCCAGATCTAAATGACCAGCAGCTAGATGAGATTGTTGCACTTGTAAAAGACACAGGCCTAGATGGTGTGATAGCGAGTAATACATCTGTAAATCGTGAGGGACTTAAAGCTACAGATGCTAGACTAGAAGAGATAGGTAATGGTGGTTTAAGTGGTAAACCTGTAACAGACCGCTCTACAAGAGTTATAAAATATCTAGCAGATAAGAGTAATAGATCATTTCCTATTATAGGGGTAGGTGGTATACACAGTGCACAAGATGCACTAGAAAAAATAGAAGCCGGTGCCTCGCTGGTGCAATTGTATACTGGGTTTGTATATGAAGGGCCAAGTCTCATAAAAGACATAAATAAAGCAATACTAGCGAAAGGTTAATACACAACTCTCGTCTACAAGTTTTTGTTTACAACTATGAGAAATTCTCACAAACTTATTTTTGCCTCCATTGCCGTTATGCTTTTTGCAATGAAGCCAGATGTGGCAGCATTTTTACCACAATGGCTCAAACTTGCAGTTGCGGGCTTGTTACTAGTTTTAGGTTTTTACACAATGTGGAAAGAACGACAGTGGTAATCGTGTTTGCTTTTTCCTTATTTTAGGGTTTTATAAACCTACCTATCTGTGATAGCATCTTTACTAGCCTTTCTTGCAGCAACTGCCTTACTAGCATTTTCACCTGGACCAGATAATATATATGTACTTACCCAGAGTATTGCAAATGGGAGTAAATCTGGACTGGCAACTACGGCAGGACTTATTACCGGTTGCATTGTGCATACAACGCTAGTTGCCTTTGGACTCTCTGCAATTATAGCAGCTTCTCCTTATCTGTTTCTTGCTATAAAAATTGTAGGGGCAATTTACTTACTCTATCTGGCTTACAAAGTGTATAAAAGTGACAGTACTATAAACCTGGCAGAAGGAGCGCCAAAGAAAACATATCTCGCACTCTTTAAACAAGGCGTACTTATGAATATCCTTAACCCCAAGGTAACTATATTTTTTCTAGCATTTTTTCCAGGCTTTCTCTGGGATCCTGAGGGTAATACGGTGTTTCAATTTTATGTGTTAGGTCTTCTATTTATGGTAGAGTCGTTTTTGATTTTTGGATCTATAGCCATTGTTGCTGGTAAAATATCACATATACTCCGCACCAGTGAGAAAGCTGGAGTTGTCTTAAAATGGCTGCAAATCATTGTATTTATTGGTATTGCGATATTTGTACTATCAGACTACTAGTTTTCTAATTTATATACAATAGCTTGCCAAGGTCTTAATAAGAATTCTTTAAAAGTTTTATCATCAAGTATCTTGTCATTTGAGATGAGTTTTATCTTTCTATTGTAACTTAATGATAAGGGTAATGAGAATCGCTCCACCTCGTCAGAAAAATTGAGAAGTATGAGAAACCTCTGGTCCTCTTGGGTTCTTGTATAGCAGTATACACGGTCGTGCTCTGGGCGTATGCACTCATAATCTCCATATACTAGTGCCGGGTGCGCTTTTCTAAGTGCAGTAATCTCTCTAAAATAAGAAAGAACAGAGTGCTTGGTTTTTAGCTGGGCTTCTACATTTACTCCATCTTCATAATCTGGATTTACTTTTATCCAGGGAGTTGCGCTTGTAAATCCAGCATTTGCGCTTGTATCCCATTGCATAGGTGTGCGTGCATTTTCTCTAGCGGCGTGTTGCTCACTTTGCATAAAGGCTTCTAGATTGCCTCCTCGATTTTGTACAGTTTTATATCTATTTATTGTATTTATATCTCTATAATCTTCTATATCTGTAAAGCATACATTAGTCATACCTATCTCATCACCTTGATAGAAGTAGGGGGTACCTCGCATAGTAAGTAAAAAGGTGTGAAGCAGGGTAGCGCTGTTTTTCCAGTGTTCTGGACTATCATTTCCCCAGCGACTTACGGACCTCGGGAAGTCGTGGTTTGCAAGAAATAGTGAGCCCCATCCAGCTTGTGCAAAAGCAGCATCCCAGTCACTAAATACTTTTTTAAATTCCACAAGACTATATCCTCCTTCTCTCATTTTAAAAACTTCGCCTGGAGCTCTATCTAAGCTCATCAAGTCAAAGTGAAAGAACATATCCATCTCCTTGCGATCTTCGTGTACGAAGTCTAAAGCTTGGTCTATAGCTATGCCAGGACCTTCACCTACGGTAAATGCATCATACTTTGAGATTACCTCTGTATTAAGTTCATTAAGATACTCGTGTACCTTAGGCCCATTTGCATAATAGGCAATATACTCGTGCGGCTCTGTGGCATTTATTTCTGGATAGCTAGTGTCTTTACTTATAAAGGGAATTACATCCATACGGAAACCATCTACTCCTTTTTTAAACCAGAAATGCATCATATCATATACCTCCTTGCGCACGGCTGGGTTTTCCCACTTAAGATCTGGTTGCTTCACGGCAAAGTAGTGCAGGTAGTAAGAATCTGTTTGCTCATCATATTTCCAAGCATTTTCTTCTACATCAAAGTAGCTCCATCTTTTAGGCGGCGTTCCATTTTCGGCAGGCCACCAGTGAAAGTAATCTCGATAGGCATTATCTCTAGAAGATCTACTCTCTTTAAACCACTTGTGCTCATCACTGCAGTGATTAACTACAAGATCCATAATGAGACGTAATCCTCTTTCTTTCATACCAGAGAGTAGCTCATCAAAATCTTCCATAGTGCCAAACTCTGCCATTATCTTGCGATAATCGCGTATGTCATACCCATTATCATCATTTGGCGAGTCATATACGGGATTCAACCATATAATGGTAACACCAAGACTTGCTATATAATCTAGTTTTTCTATAATACCACGTAAATCTCCTATACCATTTCCGTTAGTGTCATTAAAGGATCTAGGGTAAATCTGGTATACAATACCTTCTTTCCACCAGGTTTTAGTTTGCGACATAATGTGTAAAATAAGATGAGTTACGAAGTTAGGTATCTGTACGCTTTCGCGAAAGCGTAAAAAGTTCTTCTCTTCATCTAAGCTCGCGTTTTGATAATCAAGGCGTTAAACAAAAACAGCAAATCTAAACTTTATTGAATACAACTTGTAGGAATAATCTTCGAAATAAATTGCTAATATTTTTCAAAAGTAGTTAATGTTAAATTCGTAAAACACTGAAAACGTTGTGCTTAATCGGGTGTTGAAAAAGAATTTTCTCACATTATCGAAAAATTGTAAGAATTTACTTTTTGTTTAATTTTCTGTTTTAGCTTTACAATGTTGATAAAGAGCAAGCGTCTTCCCCCTTTAGTTTGTATCTCAACATTCTCCCCCGTAATAGATTGATTATATGCACGTTTGTGCACACCATACTATTGTAAAAAATAGCATAGGATACTGTATTTATTAACCATTTATTATTAATCTAATTTTTTAAACTATGAAAAAATTAATGATCAGTGCTGCGGCGCTAGTATTTGCTACAACAGTTGTAGCGCAAGACAATGTAAGCTCTGTAGAGCAAGTAGGAGATGCAAACCTTTCTGGGGTATTACAAGTAGGATCTATTAACAACAACAAACTAGTTACTAAGGGGGACAATAACACTGCAGAGGTAGTATCTCTGGGTAGAAACAACCGTAACGTAAATAGTCAAGGTGGAGATGATAACAACTTTGAAGTATTACAAACAGGAAGTCATAACTCTTCTAGAGTTAACCAAGGTCAAGTATCTAGTAACGGTGCTGTGACACGTGTAGGTAATGACAACGAGGCTCGTTTATTACAAGATGGAGTAGGAAACTCTTCTGTAATTAATCAATACTCTGCAACTCCTGGACAACTATCTAATGACAACGAGGCTGTTGTAAGTCAAGTAGGAGATGGTAATGCAAGTGTTGTAGGTCAAGACGGAGATTTTAACTTTGCAGACACTGCTCAAAATGGAAATGATAACGACGCTATCGTAAGCCAGGTTGGAGATTCTAACTTTTCTGAAGTAGATGCTCAAGGTAATTCTAACGTTGCAAGAGTATATCAAGGTGGACAGTCTAACACTAGTACAATTCTTTCTTCTGGAAATGGAAACTTTGCAGATACTGCTCAACAAGGAACTCTTAATGATTCTACAGTAGATCAGTTTGGAGACGGAAACTCTTCTGAGGTAGACGCACAAGGTAACTCAAACATTGCACGTACGTACCAAGGTGGTAATAATAACGACAGTTCTATATTTTCTACAGGAGATAGCAACTTTGCAGATACAGCACAGCAAGGTAATGGTAATAGCTCTGAAGTAATCCAGACTGGAGATTCTAACTTTTCTGAAGTAGATCAACAAGGTAACGGAAACTTAAATTTTGTTTCTCAAGTAAGTAATAACAGTAGCTCTGATGTTTTTCAAGTAGGAGATGCAAATGATACTCGTGTAAATCAGTTAGGTGAGAGCCAGGTGTCTTTTGTATCACAACTAGGTGATTCAAATGTTGCACGTGTTTATCAAGGTGGAGATTCTAACTTAAGCGTGATTGCTCAAGACGGTACTTCAAACTTTGCAGATACAGCACAGCAAGGTACTAGTAACTTATCTGGAGTTTTACAGATAGGAACAGGTAACCAGTCTGAAGTAGATCAATTAGGAACTACAAACCTTTCTTTAGTAGGTCAATTTGGAGCAGGAAACGTATCTACAGTATTACAAGACGGTACGTCTAACGGGTCTCTAGTTGGTCAGTTAGGTACAGGTAACACAAGTACAGTTTCTCAAACAGGAACTGGTAACGCTTCTGTAGTGTTACAAGCTGGATTCTAAGCATAAAAACATAAAGCCATTATAGACATTGTAGTTATTATTAATTAATAATTATATAAATGGCGAAAGCACTACCGTAGGGTGGTGCTTTCTTTTTTTTAGATAAGGGGTTGCAGAGTACGCTTTCGCGAAAGCGTAACAAACCCTACCAGTAAACCTTAATATTATGTAACTTTGTCCTCCGAACAGATTTCGGAAATATCTATGAGCCAAAAAGTACTTCTTAACGCGACAGAGATCAACATCATTCTCAATCGTCTGGCTTGTCAACTCATTGAGAATCATCTAGATTTTAAAGAAACAGTTTTAATAGGTATACAGCCCAGAGGTGTCTACCTAGCCGAACGTATTAAAAAGTTATTAATAGAAGAATATGCCATAGAAGAAATAAGGCTAGGCTATCTTGATATCACTTTTTATAGAGATGATTTTAGAAGAACAGAGAAGACGCTAGAAGCAAATAAGACCAAGATTGATTTTGTAGTAGAAAATAAAAAGGTAGTCTTTATAGACGACGTTCTTTATACAGGTAGAAGCATTAATGCTGCTCTTACTGCAGTACAAAGCTTTGGACGTCCAGAAGAGGTAGAGCTACTATGTCTTATAGATAGAAGGTTCTCTCGACACCTACCTATACAACCAGATTACAAAGGGAGACAGGTAGATGCCATAAACGAAGAAAAAGTAAAGGTGTGCTGGAAAGAAAATGAAGGCGAAGACACCGTATATCTTGTAAAAAGCTAATTTTTGAGTATGAGTGAGCTTAGTGTCAACCATTTGCTGGGTATTAAATATATCACCGCTGCAGATATTGAACTTATTTTTAAAACGGCAGATCATTTTAAGGAAGTGATTAATAGACCTATTAAAAAAGTTCCTTCTTTGCGCGATATTACCATCGCAAATCTATTTTTTGAAAACAGCACCCGTACAAAGCTCTCCTTTGAGCTAGCCGAAAAGAGACTAAGCGCAGACGTAATTAACTTCTCTGCTGCAGCCTCTTCTGTTAAGAAGGGAGAAACACTTATAGATACTGTAAATAACATCTTATCTATGAAGGTAGATATGGTGGTAATGCGTCACCCTAACCCTGGAGCAGGTATCTTTTTATCAAAACATATTAAGGCAAGTATTGTAAACGCTGGAGATGGAGCACACGAGCACCCTACGCAAGCGCTACTAGATAGTTACTCTATACGTGAGAAACTAGGTGACGTTGCTGGGAAAAACGTGGTTATAGTGGGCGACATTTTACACAGTAGAGTAGCACTCTCAAATATTTATGCCCTTAAGCTACAAGGAGCAAATGTAAAAGTTTGTGGACCCAAAACATTAATGCCTAAGTACATTGAGTCACTAGGCGTTGAAGTAGAACTAGATTTAAGAAAAGCACTAGAGTGGTGTGATGTGGCAAATATGCTTAGAGTACAAAACGAGCGTATGGACATAAGTTACTTCCCTAGTACTAGAGAGTACACGCAGCAGTATGGAGTAAATAAACAACTGCTTAACTCGCTTAATAAAGAAATTGTAATAATGCACCCAGGTCCTATAAATAGAGGTGTAGAGATTACCAGTGATGTTGCAGACTCAGACCAGGCTATTATTCTAGATCAAGTACAAAATGGGGTAGCCGTGAGGATGGCTGTCATCTATTTACTTGCGTCAAAAATTAAGCAATAATGAAAATTACAGAAAAAGATACTTACACTATACTAGGAGACGAGCGTGATGACGTATTAGACTTTGCGATGTATCTGGAGAAAATAGTGCCACTACATTACGATAAAAAAAATCTAGTTATAGATTTATTAAAGTATGAGAATCTCACTCTAGACCAGCTAGTACAGTTTATAAAACTGTCTAACTACCAGCGTGGTGGTAAGCTCTCTTATGTGATTGTAAATACAGGTATAGATTATGATCTAGTACCAGATGAGATGGTGGTAGTCCCTACGCTAGAAGAGGCTGGAGATATTATCGCAATGGAAGAGATAGAGCGCGACCTCGGATTTTAAAAAGTGTCATAATGTCTAGCAATCTACATCTTACCATTTTAGGTTGTTATGCAGCAGCACCAGGTAGTTATAAAAATCCCACCTCTCAAGTTTTAGAAATACGCAATAACCTATTTCTTATAGACTGTGGTGAGGGTACTCAAGTAGCTTTACGACGCAATAAGATTAAGTTTGCTCGTATTAAGCATATCTTTATATCACACCTGCACGGTGATCATTTTTTTGGTCTTATGGGCGTGATAACAACTTTTAGTTTACTTAAACGTACTGCACCACTTACCATTTATGGACCTAAGGGTATAAAAGAGCTTATCTTACTACAATTAAAACTCACAAAAGGATTTACAAGCTATCCCTTAGACTTTCGTGAAATAACAAGTAAGGAGCCGGAAGTGATTTTAGAAAATGAAGAGATTACGGTAACTACTATACCACTCAAGCATCGCATCTATACAAATGGTTTTTACTTTGAAGAAAAACTAGGTGAGCGCAAGCTAGATATAACTGCTTGTTTAAAACTAGATATAGATCGTGCTTATTATAATAAAATAAAGCAGGGAGGAGACATAACATTAGATAACGGGACAGTTGTAAAAAATGAACAACTCACCTTTGATCCACCTCAACCTAAAAGTTATGCTTATTGTAGTGATACTGCTTATTATGAAAAAATTGTATCACAAATACAAGGGGCAACAGCATTGTATCACGAAGCAACATTTTTAGAAAGTCACGTACACTTGTGTAAACCTACTGGACACAGTACAGCAGCACAAGCAGCTCAAATAGCAGCTATGGCTGGAGTAAAAAATTTAATATTAGGTCACTACTCTGTACGATATGGTGATTTACAAGAATTTAAAAAAGAAGCCACACCCTACTTTGAAAATGTACACCTAGGTGACGATGGTAAGAATTTTACCTTTTAAAAAAGATTATGATGGAAGAAGAAGTAAAGAAAATAGCAAGACCTATTTTAGCAAGATTACAAGTACATTTTGATGGTTTAATACCTCGTAACTTGTTTCTTGTTAATCCAGATATACGTCTTAAAAAAGTTAATAAAACCTACGGTTCTACCTCTGTAAAGGATAGCATAAGTATTGCGTTTAAGGTTTTCATTTTTGAAGATCAATATATCTGTGAGTACTTTTTAAATGCAGATGGATACACTGAGCACCGCAGGTATAATATAGATAGAGATCAGGTAGAAATGCTTGAAAACTTTGAGGGGCAGTTTGGTGCAGAAGATTTTGAGGATGACGATATGGACTATGAAGAATTTACCCGTATTAGAAAGCACAATGATAAGGTGAGAAAACTCTTGATAAAGAAAGGGTTTATGAGGAAATAATACTCCTGCTTCCACTTTTAATTTTATAGCGGTCTTTGTACATTTACTACAATGAACAGAGACTTACACGACTACAGAAAATCATACGAAAAAGGCGAGTTACTTATAGAAAACGTCGCAAAACATCCTATTGATCAATTTAAAACTTGGTTTAAAGAGGTAGAAGAAGCTGGAGGTGTTGCAGAGCCTAACGCGATGACTATTGCCACACTAGGTGATGACGGTTTTCCAAAATCAAGAATTGTACTTCTTAAAGAATATGACCAGCAGGGTTTTGTATTCTACACAAACTACACGAGTGAGAAAGGTGTAAGTATTGCACAGCACCCTAAAGTGGGGGTTTCTTTCTTTTGGCCTAATTTAGAGAGACAAGTTGTCATTAAAGGCGATATAGAAAAAGTTTCGGACGCTCGTTCGGATGCATATTTTAATAATAGACCTAAAGACAGTCAGCTTGGGGCTTTAGTTTCAGACCAAAGCACTGTTATAAAAGATAGATCTGTTCTTGAGGAAAAGATGATTTCGCTTAAAGCGAAATATAAAAATCAAGATGTACAGCGTCCCTCACATTGGGGTGGTTACATCATAAAGCCAGTTACAGTTGAGTTCTGGCAAGGTAGACCTAGTAGATTACACGACCGTGTGCGCTATCGTAAAGAAGGTGATAACTGGATAATAGAGCGACTAGCCCCTTGATATGAAAACATTATACCTTGTAAGACACGCAAAGTCAAGTTGGAAATTTGATGTAATAGACCACGAGCGACCGCTTAATGAGCGCGGCCTTGAAGATGGGCCAAAAATGGCGGCACATATTGCGACTACAATGCCTAAGCCAGATCTTTTAATGAGTAGTGATGCTTTAAGAGCAAAGACTACTGCAGTGTTTTTCGCAAAGGCATTTACTATCCCAGATACAGAGATTAAACTTAATCATAAAATGTACGATTTTGAAGGACGTGATCTGGTTGAGGTTATAAAGAGTGTAGGTGATGAGGTAGATACACTTATGGTTTTTGGTCATAATAATGCAATGACAAATTTTGTAAATTCCTATGGTGATTTACGAGTAGATAATGTAGCTACTGCAGCCTTTACGGCTATCACATTTGAGATTCACAGTTGGCAAGATTTAATACCCGGAAAGACAATTTATCATAAGGCTCCAAAAGAACTTTAAAATGACGCAGACTAAAGAAAATAGGTATATAAATAGAGAACTAAGCTGGTTACAGTTTAACGCACGTGTATTGCAAGAAGCAGCAGACGAGAGTGTACCGCTTATAGAACGCTTTAGGTTTTTAGGGATTTTTTCAAATAACTTAGACGAGTTTTTTAAAGTACGATATGCTACCGTGCGTAGGATTGTAGATGCAGGTAAGACGGGTAGAAAAGCACTAGGAGTATACTCTGCCGAAGAGTTGCTAGGTAAAATAACTGAGATTGTTATTGAGCAACAGACTGAAAGTCTCCAGATTCTAGAAGATATTTACAAAAAGCTAGAAGAACAAAATATTTATATGCTTACTGAAGAGGAGGTGACACTTCCTGAGCATAAGGAATTTATAAAAGACTTTTTTACAGATAAAGTAGCCCTTGCGGTAGAGACTATCATATTGCGTGAGGATTTAGAATTGCCACGTATACAAGATCTTGATGCTTACTTAATGGTGAAAATGAATCTTACAGAGGAGCAAAAGCCGCTATATGCACTGCTTGAGATACCTAGTACATTAGATCGTTTTGTAGTATTACCGCAGGTAGATGGTAAAGATTATATAATGATTCTTGATGATTTGATTCGTTATAACCTAGATACCATTTTTAGCATTTTTGAATATGACAGCATTACTGCACATATGATTAAAATAACGCGTGATGCAGAGCTAGATATCGAGTCAGATCTTGGCAAAAGTTTTTTAGAGAAACTTACTCGTAGTGTAAAAGGTAGAGAAGATGGAGAGCCTGTACGTTTTGTATTTGATAAAACTATAGAAGAAGAGACACTGCAATTCTTACTTAATAAACTAGGTATAAAACGTAAGGATAGTATTATACCCGGCGGGCGTTATCATAACCGTAAAGATTATATGAATTTCCCGGCCTTTGGAAGGCAAGAGCTTTATTATCCTAGTGTAAAACCACTCCCTATACCTGGTATCACTCTTGAAGATAACTTATTCTCTATTGTTGCAAAAAAAGACTTTTTACAATATACTCCTTATCAGAGCTTTTCATATACCATCAAGTTCCTTAGAGAAGCTGCTCTAGACCCCAAAGTGAGATCTATAAAAATCACCATTTATAGGCTTGCAAAGCTCTCAAGTATAGCTAGCGCATTGATAAACGCTGCTCAAAATGGAAAAGAAGTAACCGTACAGATTGAGCTTAGAGCGAGGTTTGACGAGGAGTCAAATATGCGTTATGCAAAAAAGATGCAAAACGAAGGTGTAAGACTCATATTTGGTGTGCCTGGTCTTAAAGTACATAGCAAAGTGTGTGTGATTGAGCGTGAAGAGGAGGGTAAAATTGTGCGTTACGGTTTTATAAGTACAGGTAATTTTAACCACGCTACGGCACGTATATATACAGATTATACACTGTTTACAGCAAATAAAGAAATACTTAAAGACCTCTCAAAACTCTTTAATTTTTTCGACACAAATTATATCGTAAATAAGTACAAACATCTAGTAGTATCTCCTCATTACTCACGTACTAGAATGTATAAACTCATTCAAGAGCAAATAGAGATTGTTCAAAATGGAGGAGAAGGTCTCATAAGACTTAAGCTCAACAGTATCTCAAACTATGACATTATAGATAAGCTATATGAAGCGAGTCAAGCTGGTGTAAAAATACAAATGATAGTGCGTGGTATATGCTGCCTTATTCCAGGAGTACCCGGTATGAGTGAAAATATAGAAATCATAAGTATTATAGATAAATTTTTAGAGCATCCACGTGTATATATCTTTGGTATACCTGGAGAAGAAAAAGTTTTCCTATCATCATCAGACTGGATGAGTCGTAATCTAGATAATAGAGTAGAGGTCTCAGTGCCTATATATGATGAAGATATAAAGCAAGAAATTATAGATACCCACGAGATATCTTGGAGCGATAATGTAAAAGCGCGTGTACTTAATAAGCAAATGAATAATAGGTACAAAAAAGATGATTTACCTTTTGTGAGATCACAATTTGCGACTTACGAGTATTATGTAAATAAACTTAAAGACCTGTAGTGCTTAACATATCAAAATACGCTGCAATAGACATAGGCTCTAACGCAATAAGATTGCTCGTTGCAAATGTTATTGAACAAGAAAACGGGCCTACACTATTTAGAAAAAATGCCCTTGTGCGTGTCCCCATAAGGCTAGGAGAAGACGTTTTTATTAATGGAGAAATATCATTAAAAAATCAAAAGCGTATGGAGGATGCAATGAAAGCCTTTAGATTGTTAATGAATGCTCACGAGGTAAAACAGTATCGTGCCTGTGCTACAAGTGCGATGAGAGATGCTAAGAATGGGGACGCTTTCGCGAAAAAAATAAAAGAAACAACAGATATAAATATAGAGATCATAGATGGTGCAGAAGAAGCACAAATCATTGCCGCTACAGATCTTCAAAGTTTCATTAAAGAAGATAGAACTTATATTTATGTAGATGTAGGAGGTGGAAGCACAGAGATAACCATTTACCATATGGGTAAAGTTGTAGCCTCAAGGTCGTTTAAAATAGGAACAGTAAGACTTCTTAATGATCTGGTTTCGTCAGAAGATTGGGAGGTATTTAAAAACTGGATACATCAGCACTGTAAAGATTTTAATCACATAGATCTTATAGGCTCTGGAGGTAACATTAATAAAGTGTTTAAACTAAGTACAAAAAAACCAGGTAAAACCTTATCATATTTATTCTTATCACAACTATACAAAGATTTAAGTGATATGAGCTACGAGCAACGCGTGATAGAATTACAGCTCAATCCAGACCGTGCAGACGTTATAATACCCGCTTTAAGAATATACCTACAAGCAATGAAGTCATCAAAAGCAAAGCAAATTATAGTCCCAAAAATTGGTCTTGCAGATGGTATTATCAAAAGTTTATATCTTTCAAAACAAATGTTGACATAGTATAAATAATGTATATTTGTCCCCTAACCTTCTGAAAATTCGATAAATGAAAAAGTTTTTATTTATTACAGTTGTCCTAAGTTTATTTGTATTTACGACTGTAAATGCTCAAGTTACATCAGGATTTAAAGCCGGAGTAAACTTCTCAGACGTTAATAGCTTTGAGTTTAATAATGATGGTTCTTCTGCGGCAAATACGATAGAAGATCGGCTAGATGGAAAGCGTACAGGTTATTTTATAGGTTTTTTAGTAGATATTCCTCTTACAGAAAAGTTAAGTTTTGTTCCAGAATTTATCTTCTCTCAACAAGGAAAAAATTTAGAGAGCTTTAGACTTGATTATTTAAACTTACCACTTGGTCTTAAGCTAGATATAAGTGATTTATATGTGAGCGTAGGCCCACAAATAGGTGTAAGGGTTTGGGATTCAGATAAATCTGGTGAATTTTCAAATTTTGAAGCATCAGCTTTTGGAGGAATAGGGTATATTTTTGAGTCTAACATTTTTATTGAGGCTAGATATACACTTGGTCTTACAGATATCTTTCAAGATAATAATGCAACTACCTTTAGTAATGGTGGCGGAACAACGTTTACAAATCTTGAAGGAAAAAATGCGGTAATACAATTAGGCGTTGGTTATAGACTTTAAGTCAAGAATTGCAGCTTGTCGATTGTAAGTTGTTTTTTATAGTATTAAGGAGGCTTTCTTTTATAAAAGCCTTTTTATATTTAATATAGCGATTATCTTTACATTCTAGTAGTTTCCCAGCAACACAAAAATGTTATTAACGACTATTATATTATTGATATGAAAAAACTAGTACTTTCTTTATTATTTTTTGCATTTATATGCAGTACACAACTGTTTGCTCAAGGCGCAAGACTTGGCTTTAAAGCTGGATTAAGCTATAGTCAAATAAGTGGTTATGAGTTCGATCTTTTTAATAGAATGGGTGATGCCGCTAGGCCTGCACCTACCGGAGCAGAAGAAGGACGTTATGGGTTTGCTGTCGCATTTCTAGCCGAATTCCCTATTAATGATAAAATAAGTTTTCAACCAGAATTTGCATTCTCATCACAAGGTAATAAGTATGAGGGAACACGTTTTGATAACTTACAGTTGCCACTAGGTTTGAGAATAAACTTCAATCAGCTTTTCGTTATTGCTGGACCACAAGCTGGTATTAAAATATCTGATCCATTACAGTCTAAAAATTATAAATCTTTTGATGTCTCTGCCTTTGGAGCAATAGGGTATCATTTTAACGAAAGTGTTTTTATAGAAGCACGTTTTACAAGAGGATTTTTAGAAGTGTTTGAGGATGATTCTCAAATAGTAGTTCCTTACACGCCAAGCGGCGATGATCCTGGGGCAAATAGCAATAGCCTTGTAAATAGCGATAATTTTCTTATCAATAATACTGGAAATAATCAGTATTTTACCTTTAGTGTAGGATATAGATTATAAAATCATAGACACACATTAAAAGCCTAGATTGTAATATAATCTAGGCTTTTTTAGTTTTACAAATATATTAGCTACTAGACTTTCATTCGTAGTATGATGCATACAGGTACAAGTAATGTGTATGTTATAAAGAAAGGGATAATAAGTTCTGGGCTTTGGAGTACCAGTAATGTAGCCATTATCAATAGTTGAAAACCTAAGCCAAAGGTTGATACAAGAGTCATTAACCAGTTAGGTATAAGCTTACCTTTAGCGGCTCTAGGATCTAGCGTAGAGATTAATTTATCAAATAATCCATATAGAACTTTATATGTGTAAAAAAGAGCTGTTACCGTAACTTGCTCTTCACCCGGTAATGCTTGTGGTGTTCCCGTCTCGGTGATTCGGCTTGTAGTATCACCGTTGAGTTTATATCTCAAGATAACATAGTAGTAATTGTATAAAGTCCCTTGTATTTGAAGTGCTATAAATGCAAGAATAATAAGCCAAACATCTGCATCTGTCTTATAACCTATCATTAAAAGGAATAACGCATTAAGTACAATATCAAGTATAGAATCTAGATATCGACCCGTGTAGGAGGGTGTTTTTTTTACTCTAGCCAGTTCCCCATCTGCGGCATCAAGTATAGATTTTAGAATCATAAAAATTGCTGCGAGTATATAATATTCTGTGTAGATACAATAGATAGCAATCATTCCCGAAACAAAAAAGAGAAGCGTAACCTGGACAGGAGTAACGCTGGTATCCTTTAAAAATCCCACTATATACTGAGCGGGTTTTCTTCCATAGTCTGATAAATCTGTAAAACGATGCGCCTGTGGTAATTTTGACATAAATTCTAGTTTTTAGCATTTTTAAAAACCTAGAAGGGCAATTTAAAACAGCAATTGTTAATTAAATATAAGTAATACAAAGGTAGTTTACGCTTTCGCGAAAGCGTAATTAATCACTTATTAATTTGACTGGTTATAAAAGGATATATAGATAGCATTAAAAACATAAGTACACTAAGAACTACACTTATTGATATGAAACTAAAGACTTCTTCAAGATTAAAGAGTATGATAGCAATGGGTTGAAATACACCAAAAATTATAAGTAATACAACGAGTGTAAAGGCTATATTCATAATTTTTGGGACGCGCTTTACTGCCTGTAGGGTGAGTGCGAGTAATTGCGGTATAACTTCATCAGAGAGATGCATACCTAGTTTTGAAATGAGTTCTTCACTAAAACCTACATCTTGATAGCGTATAGTGTCTATTTGAACAGCATAATTTATAATCTTTTCTTGATGTCGTTCATATATTCTTGAAACATCTAGCTCTTCTTTAAACTGATTATATTTAAAACCAAAATAATGGTTCCAGCCAGTACCCACTTTGTGCTCTGCCCATTTTTTGAGCATACGGCTATCGTACTCTTTTGGGTTCATATAGTTATCTACTCTTCCTTTACTTGGATCGTTAAGAAGTATGGCTTTAGTCTCTAGATATAAAATTTCTGTTTCTCCATAGCGATCTTTTTCTTCTATATACTCAAGTGCAAGCTTAGATCTACCTTTATAAAACTCTTTTACTAGAAAGTAGTTTAGGTTAGTAAACTCTTCATCTATATATTCTTTTAAGCCAGGTGCCCAAACTTTTGATCGTACAAGTATATCTGCAATATCTCTAAAGTAATGCACTTGCTGGGTGAGCTTCTGTATTTCTAATGTTGTAGAGTCTCCTGTAAATTGTAGTTGAGACGTTTTGGTAAGAATAAAACCTAAAATAACAACAACGAGCAGTATGCTTATAACAACTATTATTTGTACAGTGGTAAGTAGTTGTGATTTATTGTCAAGCGGGAAATATAGTATAAGACCTATAACCAGCAGTAGGCCTCCACAAACGCTTATAAACGCCGGGATAAAGGGTGTGACCAACTTGACAAAATTACGCAATTTTATCTAACTTTTTAATTATTAAGTAGTTGGGCCCCTTACCGTGAGGTAATACAAGGTAAGCAAATAAACAATTTATAATTGGATATACAAAATTGTAAGAAAACCATTTTTAATAACAGTATTTATGTCATCTTTAATAGCTAGTGAGTTGTTAGTCACAAAATCCTTATTCATTTATAAATGCCACGCTGTGACAGGCTACAATGGCAGCGGTCTCAGTACGCAGTCTACTATGACCTAGTGATACAGGTGTTATATTTTTTTGTAGGGCTTGCTGTATTTCTGTAGTCGAGAAGTCTCCCTCAGGACCTATTAAAATTGTGTAGTCTGTTGCAGGAGATAGTTCACTTTTAAGGAGACTTTTTTTATCGTCTTCACAATGGGCTATAAATGTATTGCTATGTGCATTTGTTATAAAATCTTTAAAAGGCGTGAGCGGGTTTAGTGCGGGTAGGTGATAGTGCAGTGACTGCTTCATTGCACTTTGCAATATTTTAAGAAAGCGCTCTTTCTTTATTACTTTGCGTTCGCTATGATCACAAAGTAGTGGTGTGATTTCTGTAACACCTATCTCTGTGGCTTTTTCTAAAAACCACTCAAATCTATCATTGAGTTTTGTGGGGGCTACAGCGAGGTGTAGTTTGTAATCTCTTGGCTCTTGGTATGTGTGGCTTGTTATAGATAATTTGCATTTATTAGGATTTGCATCATATACCTGCGCAGTAAACAGGTAACCTCTACCATTAGTAAGATAGATAGTATCACCAGGCTGCTTACGTAGTACCCTTATAATGTGCTTACTCTCATCTTTTGGTAAAGTGTATGAGGTGCTTTCTATATCAAGACTCTTGCTGTAAAATAGTTGCATACTTATATTTTCAATCTAGATTGAGCACTTACTTCTAAGTTTTGAAAAGAATCTTTCTCTACAAGATCTTTATATTTAAGGTATCCCACAATGCCTATCATCGCTGCGTTATCTGTGGTGTATTGAAATTTTGGCAAAAATGTTTTCCAGCTGTGTGTAGTTTCTGCCTTTTTTAGCGCGGTTCTTATACCACTGTTTGCAGATACGCCACCACCTATAGCGATTTGAGTAATGCCAGTTTCTTTTACCGCTTTCTTAATTTTATCCATTAAGATATTTACAATGGTATATTGTATTGAGGCGCACACATCGTCCCTATGTTCTTTTAAAAAGTCAGGGTTTGCCTCCTGTTGTCTTTGTACAAAGTACATTATTTGTGTTTTAAGACCGCTAAAGCTAAAGTTAAGACCATCCACCTTAGGTTTTGTAAAAGGAAAAGCTTTTGGATTACCCAGTTGTGCATACTTATCTATGAGCGGTCCTCCTGGGTAGGGTAAATCCATAATTTTTGCACTTTTATCAAAGGCTTCACCCACGGCATCATCTATGGTCTCACCTATGACTTCCATCATAAAGTAATCATCTACACGCACTATTTGTGTATGTCCACCAGATATTGTCACTCCTATAAAGGGAAAACTAGGTTTATCATACCCTTCTTCATCTATGAAGTGAGCAAGTATATGTGCTTTCATATGGTTTATGTCCAGCAGCGGTATGTCTAGCCCCATCGCAAAAGATTTTGCAAATGAGGTGCCTACTAGAAGGGACCCAAGTAAGCCAGGTCCACTTGTAAAAGCAATGGCGCTTAGTTGTTTTTTGTCGATATTTGCTTTACGTAATGCAGCGGTAACAACTGGTACGATATTTTGTTGATGTGCACGCGAGGCAAGCTCTGGAACTACACCTCCATATTCTTGATGAATCGCTTGGTTTGCAACAACATTTGAGAGTACCTTATCGTTTTGTAATACAGCAGCAGCAGTATCATCACAAGAAGATTCAATAGCGAGAATGTAAGTTTTTTGAGAATCAGTATTCATAAGGCACGTAAGTTGCTATAAGTTTACAAAGTTAAAACAATAAGCCCTATCAATAAATTTAAAAAAATAGCACTTCGCACGCTTTTGGTGTTGTTCTTACTATTTGGGCTCATCGTGCTACTTTTTTCTATTCCAGCTGTACAAACGCATATTGCAAAAAATGCAACAGATCGTATTAATAAAAAATATGGTACAGAAATACACCTAGAACGCGTAGGTCTTAAATGGAATGGTGATGTACTGGTAAAAGGTACTCTCATAAGAGATCATAAAAATGATACAATGATCTATGTGCGTGAGCTTGCCACAAGTGTTTACAGTGTTAAAAAGGTATTAGATAGTGATCTTGATCTAGGTGATATAAGTCTAGAGGGTGCACGGTTTTACCTTACTAAATATGAAGGAGACACCTCAGATAACCTTACAATCTTCTCACGTAAATTTGCTTCAAATAATTCTCAAGGAAACACTAATTTTCTATTATCATCAGACGATGTGCTCATTACCGATGGTAGATTTATGTATATAAATGAGGAGCTTAAAGACCCCTTTGTATTAGATTACCAAAATCTCACTACAGAGTGGGAAGATTTTGTTATCAATAATCAAACTGTTGATGCACATATAACTTCGCTCTCATTTGATGCTATAAAAGGATACCAGATTAGAACGCTAGATGGTATATTTCACTACGATCCAGATTTAATTTCTCTCAACGATTTTTCATTAACTACAGATGATTCTTCACTTGAAGGTGACATTACCTTAGATACCTCAGACGGAGCACTAGACGATTTTAACACGCTGGTAGAGGTAAAGGCCGCTTTCGCGAAAGCGGAAATATCAACAAATGATATACGCCCATTTTACAATGACATTGCACCAGATGTTACTTTGAGCATACAAGGAGACCTCTCCGGCTATCTCAATGATTTTAGAGTGCCTAATCTCGAGGTGAGAGGTTTGGGGAACTCTATGATACGTGGAGATGTCTTTTTTGAAAATTTGCTAGACAGTAACAAGTTTAGAATTAGTGGTGATTATAAAAGTGTGCAAACAAATTATTTTGACCTTAAAAAGTTACTCCCAAAACCACTGGAAAGTCTACCTACAGAGATGACGCAGCTAGGTACAATACGCTTTACAGGTAAAAATAGCCTTACAAGAGCTACTGTAGTTACAGAGGGCGTTATAGGTACAGATCTAGGTGCCGTTAACCTAGACCTGGCAATGACAGGCTTACAAGATGCCGAAAATGCTGGTTATGAAGGTACTGTAATGGTAGATGATTTTAACTTAGGAAAGTTGCTTAATGACGATAGGCTAGGTAAGACAACTTTTAATCTAGATGTAGACGGTAAAGGGTTTATACAAGAGACTATTAATACTAAGCTTTCTGGTACTATAGCAAGTATAGGCTACAATGATTATAATTATAAGGATATTACCATATTTGGAAATCTTAAGGCTCCGGTTTTTGACGGAGAAGTGCTTATAGATGATCCTAATGCTCGTGGTAAGTTTAATGGTCTTGTGGATATATCAAAAGAGATCAATAGTTACGACTTAGAAGCACAAATAGATTATGCAGACCTTGTTTCTCTTAATTTTATAAACGACAGTATCTCTGTACTTAAAGGTAACGTGGTTGTAGATATGAGGGGTACTGGTCTTGAGAATATGTACGGTCGTATTTCTTTTGAAGATGCGAGTTACCAAAATAAAAACAACACTTACAGTTTTAAAGATTTTGAGATCACCTCAAAGTTTGATAAAAAACAAGTGCGTACCATTGCTATAAACTCTACAGATATCATAAGTGGTGAGGTGAGTGGTATTTATAAATTTGGCGAAGTGGTGCCACTTTTTAAAAATGCCATAGGTAGTTTATATACAAATTACCAACCTGAGATTCTCACAGAAAATCAGTTTATGGATTTTGAGTTTACGATCTATAATAAGATTGTAGATGTATTTGTGCCAGATCTAAAACTTGAGCCAGAAACTATTATAAGAGGTAGTGTAGTGGCAGACGACTCTGAGTTTAAACTCACCTTTAAGTCACCACAAATAGATGCCTTCGGGTATATGGCAGAAGCTATAGAAGTACGTGTAGATAATAAAAACCCGCTATTTAATACGTATGTGGCTGCCGATAGTATAAATGCTGGATTTTATGCTGTGTCAGACTTTAACCTAATTAATGTGACTCTTAAAGATACACTCTTTATGCGCTCAGAGTTTACGGGTGGTAAGCGCAATGATGACTCTTTTGACTTATCATTATATCATACCATTAATGAAGAAGGAAACTCGGTATTAGGTTTTAAAAAATCTGAAATTGTATTCAAGGATACGCCTTGGTTTATAAACGAAAAAAACGACCAGAATAACAGTGTCGTATTTGATAATAACTTTAAAGATATAGATATTAAGACCTTGGTGTTAAGTCATAAAGACGAGCTTATTGATCTTAAAGGCCAGATACGTGATAGCACCTATAAGAATATAAAAGCAAATTTTAAAAACGTAGATCTAGCCAAAGTAACTCCAGAGCTCGATAGTCTCAACCTGGGAGGACGCATTAATGGACAGCTAGATGTACTTCAGAAAAATGGTGCTTATTTACCTGTTACCTCTCTAGCAATTTCAGACTTCTCTGTAAATGAGACTAACCTTGGGCAGCTAGATATTAATGTAAGAGGTAATGCAACTTTATCAAAATATGAGATTGAGTCTCGCCTTGCACGTGAGGGATTAAAATCTTTTACTGCAAATGGGACTATAGATGCTGCAGGCACTATACCTATTATAGATATGGCCGTGGGCCTTAAAGATCTTGATTTAAGCCCATTTAATCCTATGGGACAGGGCGTGATAGATAGAATACGTGGCTTAGTGAGTGGTAATGCAAAAGTAGAGGGAGACTATCGCAACCCTGAGATAAATGGTAATTTGACCTTAAAAGATGCAGGTTTACAAATTCCTTATCTCAATGTGGATTATGATTTTAGGGGTATCTCAAATGTAGTTTTAAGAAAACAAGAGTTCGAGTTTCAAGCTGTACAACTGGAAGATATCAAGTATAAAACCTTAGGTGTTCTTAATGGTAAGATAAGCCACAAGTCCTTTAATGATTGGAAACTTGATTTAGGTATAAGCGCCTCTCGAATTGCCGTACTCGATACCGAAGAAGATCTAGAGTCGCTCTATTATGGTACAGCTTTTCTAGAAGGAGAAGCATTTATAAAAGGCCCTACAGATAATCTAGTGATAGACGTTTTTGGAGAAACTGCAAAGGGTACCGTTTTTAAAATCCCTATAGATGACTCAGAAACTCTAGGTGACAACTCCTACATTAAGTTTTTAAGTCCAGAAGAAAAAGAAGCTCGTATTAACGGTGAGAAAATTATCACAGAAGCGGTAAAAGGTCTTTCTGTAAACTTTGATTTAGATATTGATCCAGATGCAGAGGTAGAGGTGGTTGTAGATAAAACTAATGGAAGTACCTTGAGAGGGAGAGGAGTAGGTACCTTACTTATACAACTTGATACGAATGGTAAGTTTATAATGAATGGGGATTTTATTGCCACCGAAGGGGTTTTTAATTTCCGTTACGGAGGTATTGTAACAAAAGACTTTATATTACAACAGGATGCAAACATACGCTGGGATGGTGATCCAGCAAAAGCTATACTCGATGTAAGCGCAATCTATAGAACGCAGGCTAACCCAAGTACATTACTAGAAACTTCTACCGTAAATAGAAAAATACCAGTAAACGTAATTATTAACCTAGCAGGAGAGCTGTTAAAGCCAGATATTACTTTTGATATTGAGTTTCCTGGTGCCGGTAGTACCGTGGTGTCAGAGTTAGAATTTTTATTACAAGACCGTAATGCAAAAGAGCTTAACGCTATATCTCTTGTTTCACAGGGAGCGTTCCTAAGTTCGGCTAGTGTAAATACCGCTACTGCGGCTGTAAATAATCTACTTGAGACTACATCTTCTATACTATCTGGTATTCTCTTTAATGATGACGATAGTATTTTTGACGTGGGAGTAGATCTTGTACAAGCAGAGCGTGACCCTACGGCAAATATCCAGTCTGCAGGTAGAGTGGGAGTGACCCTGTCTACTCAAATTACAAACCGAGTTCTTATAAATGGTAAAGTAGGAGTGCCTACAGGAGGTATTAGTGAGAGTGTGATTGTGGGTGATGTAGAGATAGATTTCTTACTTAATGAAGATGGAACGTTACGAGCAAAAGTCTTCAATCGCCAGACAGATATTCAGTTTATAGGAGAGATAGAAGGTTATACCCAAGGAGTGGGACTTTCATATGCTGTAGATTTTAATACTTTTAAAGAACTACTACGTAAAGTATTTAAAGGCAAAGTAGAAGAAGCTGTTCTTCAAGCTCAAGGCGAAAGAGACGTCCCAAAAAAGATTGGACCAGACGGCGTTCAATTTAATAAATAGGAAAAGTCTTTTTTTACGCTTTCGCGAAAGCGTAATTCTTCCTCATTTTATCAGTTTAAGCTTCTTTTTGATGTGTCATTATTAAGAATTCCAAAAAACTTTTCAACCGAAAACGTTTGAAATTGACAATCCAATAAATTACACCCCAATTCATTGATTTTTCTACATTAAGTTTGCTAAATTTAATCTAAAATTGTGCTTATATGAGTAAAAAAATCACCAAAATAGCAGTTATGACCTCTGGAGGAGACGCCCCAGGAATGAATGCTGCAGTAAGATCTGTTGTACGTGCTTGTGCCTATCACGAGCTAGAATGTGTAGGGATACACAGAGGGTATGACGGTATGATTGAGGGTGATTTTATTCCGCTAGACGCAAGAAGTGTACGTGGTATAATTAATAAAGGCGGAACCTTTTTAAAATCTGCCAGATGCGAGCGTTTTAGAACTACAGATGGTAGGCAGATTGCTCATAACCAGATGGTAAAGGAAGGTATAGATGCACTTGTAGTAATAGGTGGTGACGGTACATTTACAGGAGCACTTCATTTTAACGCTGAGTTTGACTTCCCAGTGATAGGTATACCTGGTACTATAGATAATGATATAAGTGGTACAGATCGCACACTAGGGTATGATACAGCACTTAATACCGCTGTAGATGCTATAGATAAGATACGTGATACTGCACACTCACACGACAGACTCTTTTTTGTAGAAGTAATGGGCCGCGATGTAGGTCACATTGCTCTTAACGCTGGAGTAGGTGCTGGTGCCGAAGAGATTTTAATACCAGAAGAAGATATGGGTATAGAACGACTAGTAGAATCACTACAGCGGTCTAAAATATCTGGAAAATCATCAAGTATCGTTGTCGTAGCCGAAGGTGATAAAATAGGTAAATCTGTTTTTGAACTTAAAGATTATGTAGATGAAAATCTTGAGGGGTATGACGTACGTGTTTCTGTACTAGGACATATGCAACGAGGAGGGTCTCCTACTTGTTATGACCGCGTGCTAGCTAGCCGTATGGGTGTAAAAGCTGTAGAAAGTCTTATAGAAGGTAAGAGCAATTTTATGGTAGGTACCATACACGATAAAATGACACTCACACCGCTAGAACAAGCAATTAAAGGTGAGAGTAAAATAAATAAAGAATTAATCCGTGTGTCTGAGATAATGACCACATAATAATAGAGAAGAACAATGGCAAATTTAAAATTAGGAATAAACGGTTTTGGACGTATTGGACGTATCGTATTTAGAGCGACAGTAAAGCGTGATAATGTAGATGTAGTAGCAATAAACGATTTACTGGATGTAGATCACCTAGCGTACCTTCTTAAATATGACTCTGTACACGGACGTTTTGATGGAACTGTAGAGGTAAAAGATGGACACCTTGTTGTAGACGGTAAAACGATACGTGTTACTGCAGAGCGTGACCCAAAAAACCTTAAGTGGGATGAAGCTGGAGCAGATGTTGTAGCAGAGTGTACAGGTATCTTTACGACTCTAGAAACTGCAAATTACCATATAGAGGGTGGAGCAAAGAAAGTTGTAATATCTGCGCCTTCTAAAGATGCACCTATGTTTGTGATGGGAGTAAATGATGGAGATCTTACGGCAGAACACACCGTAGTGTCTAACGCGTCTTGTACTACAAACTGTCTAGCACCTATGGCAAAAGTTATAGAAGATAACTTTGGTCTTGAAGAGGCGCTTATGACTACAATACACGCAGGTACTTCTACACAATTTGTAGTAGACGCACCTAGCCGCAAGAACTACCGTCTAGGTCGTAGTGCTTTAAATAACATTATACCTACATCTACAGGAGCTGCAAAAGCAGTAGGGAAAGTACTACCAGCAGTAGATGGAAAACTTACAGGGATGGCTTTCCGTGTACCTACGGCAGATGTTTCTGTAGTAGACTTAACTGTGAAGACTTCAAAAGCAACGTCTGTAGAAGCTATTAAAAAAGCATTTAAAGATGCTGCCGAAGGATCTATGAAAGGTGTGGTAGGTTATACAGAAGATGCAGTTGTATCTCAAGATTTTGTAAGCGAGACACGTACTTCTGTATTTGATGCAGATAGTGCAATAGAATTAAACCCAACTTTTTTCAAGCTTGTATCTTGGTATGATAATGAGTTTGGATACTCAAACAAACTCGTTGACCTTGCAGAAAAAGTAAATACACTTTAAGATGCATTAGCGCGCTTTTGTAGTTATATATGTAACAATCTAAGAATATTAGGTTGAGTATATATTGCTGCAAAAGCGTTTTTTATTTTTTTCTTCATACACGTATTATATGATTTTAGTAGTAGATAGCGGTTCGACAAAAACAGATTGGATTGCGCTAACTGATGATGGTAAAAGTCTTTTCCAAACACAAACCTTAGGGTTAAACCCTCAAGTATTGTCTCAAGAGATATTGAGAGAACGTATTGTAAACAACTTTGAGCTTTATAAACATAGAAAAGATGTAAAAGCACTTTACTTCTATGGTGCTGGTTGTGGTACAGAGCGCCCTCGTGTTTTAATGAGAAGTGTTTTTGATGAGATATTTACAAAAGCTACAGATATAGTACTTAAAGAAGATACCTTTGCTGCATTATATGCTACCGCTACAGAGGGAGAGAAAAGTATAGTTTGTATACTAGGTACAGGTTCTAACTGCAGTTATTTTGATGGAGAAAAAATAATCCAAAAAGTAGTATCTCTAGGGTATGTAGTAATGGATGATGCTAGTGGTAATTACTTTGGACGTCAACTTATACGTGATTATAAGTTCGGGAAAATACCGGCTGCGCTAGCCCAAAAATTTGAGTCAGAATATGATTTAAGCTCAGAAAATATAAAGAATCACCTTTATAAAAATCCTAACCCTAATACATATCTAGCAACCTTTGCACGTTTCATTATTGAGAATAAAGATGAGGAGTATTGCCAAGGAGTTATAAAGGAAGGGCTTTCTGTATTTGTAGAACACCAGATTGTTCTTCAATTTCCAGATGCAAAAGACATACCTATACACTTTGTAGGTTCTATAGGTTTTTATTTACAAGCCGAACTCAAAGAAGTATTGAATAGTTTTGGACTTACAGCTGGTAAGATTCTTAAGCGACCTATAGATGGCCTCGTTGCGCATCATAAAGAACACATACTTGCCAAGTAGCAACACTATTAATTATAAAAAGAAAACAGCTGGAGTATATTAAGTTTTAATACCGTTATAGAGAGAATTATAACCCATAAAACAACACGTATCCAGTTTTTTGAAACAAGTGACCTAAGATCTCCATCTGTGTGAGTATTTTGGGTCACTTTTTTATGTAACGGTACAAATATAAGTGCAGTGGTAGCCCAAGTAGATAATACAAAGACTAGATAAATAGTCCCTATCATATATATACCAGTAGTAACTACCGTATAAACAGCTAGTAAAAGTTGTATGACCATAAGTGGCCCCACTATTACAGCAATCTTACCTGTATACTTGTTATGCCAGGTAACAAGATTATCACGGTTATAATATAAGAAGCTAGGGTAAATTATGAGCTGTACAATTAGAATAAGTACGACTAGAGCCGCATCTACAGCAAGACCTATGAGGCTTAGTGAATCTATCATAATTGTGTTACCCTTATAAAAGTGTACTATAAATCTTTGCGATACGTTCTTCGACGTTTATGAAGCTTGTGTTCGTAATTTTTCCAGAGCTGTTGTATGGCTTTATTTTCTTCTAGTTCTGGATTTGTTTCAACTTGTGTAATCCCTCTAGAGTTAAATAGTTCCTGCATTTTTTGAAAAATAACAGCCGTAACCCCTTTGTTTTGATACTCTGGATCAATACCTATAAGGTAGAAGGCAGCAGTGTTATTTTTCTTTTTTGCTTTAAGCAAGTGATAAAACCCAAAAGGAAAGAGCGATCCATTTGCTTTTTTAAGCGCTTCATTAAAAGATGGCATTGTTATAGCAAAAGCAACTAGTTTACCCTCCTTATCTTGTACACACTTTATAAAATCTGGGTGAATATATTTTATATATTTCTCCTTATAATGATCTATTTGATACTGCTGTATAGGTACAAAGGTGCTAAGAGTATTATATGTTTTATTGAGCAACCCAAACATCTCATCTACATACGGCTTTACATCTGCAGAGGTTTTAAACTCTAGTGGGCTAAGCTCATAGCGCTTTGCAATAATATCTGCAAATTTCTTCACTTTAGGGTTCTGCTTTTCTGGCGGGTCTATTTGAATTTTATATTCAACCCATTCGGCAGCTTTTTCAAAACCTAGTTGTTCAAAGTGATCCTTGTAATACGGGTAGTTATACCAAGTAATCATTGTGTTGAGATACTCAAATCCCTCTATAAGCAATCCTGCTTTCTCCATATTAGAAAAACCTACCGGCCCTTCTATAAACTCAAGATTGTTTTCTTTTCCTATCTCTGAGGCTTTGGATAACAGTGCTTTAGTCACCTCTATGTCATCTATTACATCAAACCAGCCAAAACGCATTTTAGGTTTCTTTTGCTCGTTGATTTCTATATGATTGATGATAGCACAAATTCTTCCTACGGCTTCTTGTTTTCCGTTTTCCGCTTTCGCGAAAGCAAGAAAATAACGTGCCTCTGCATTTTTAAACACAGGATTTTTTGCAGGGTCCATACTATCTAGCTCATCTGCTATGATGGGAGGTACCCACTTAGGTTCATCTTTATATAGGGAAAATGGGAACTTAACAAATTGTTTAAGTTCTTTAGGGGTAATCATTTCCTTAAGCGTAATCATCTGCAATATTTAGGGGGTATTATTTAATGCCGTCACCGTCAGGATCTACTGCATCTTTACGTTTTTTGTTTTTATTTATGCGCTCTGCTTGACGCTTTGATGAGCTCTTTTTGTCACCATCTGCATCTCTATCTTTTATGATCTCATCCTTCTCGTGTAAATCTAGTCTATAAGAAACTCCTGCAGAGACGTTCCAGCGGGTAGGGGTGTCTTTAAAGTTTGCTAGACCACTAAGGTCTACTTGTAGGTTTTTTGTGATAAGATATGCAGCTCCTGCTCGTACTAGATAATCTGCATAGAGATCACCATCTATAAGCTGGTACTCTGCAAAGCCAGCAAATTTTGAATTAAAGGAGTGTGTTAAGGTTGTAATCCAAGAGTTAGTAGGGTATGTGGTACCTGCTCTATCTACTATAATATTATTTACCCACACCCAGCGACCCCAGTTATGCTGTAGTATAAGCGCTAAGTTAGGACTTATACCATCCTCACGAATAGAATTAAACTGACTATTTGTAAAATCAAAAACACCTCCAGCATATACTGTCACAGCAGGGATGAGTGACTTCCACTTAAAACGTCTATTTGCGTGGTAGCTGTATAGATTTACCTCGTCACTAGCATATTTATATGGGTCATAGATAAGGTATTTGGCACCTATTTGTACCGTCTCTAGTCCTGCGATAACATCTGGCGAGGCAGATCCAGAAATAAATGATACCTCATTGCGCTGGTATCTCATCAATCCGTTAAGCTCTAGTTTTTCAAAAAATAAACCGTAACGTAAATTGAGGTTATACCCCAGTATATCTGTATCTGTTTGTAAAAGCGAGTGGGTGTCATTCCCTATGTCAAAACCAGTTTCTACCTGTAAAACACGAGTCCCTACACTAAAAGCGCCTTGAGATTCTCCAGGTCTGTTTGAGTTAATTGTCTCTGTGTATTGTGCTGTAATGGAGCTTGTTGTAGCGACACAAATTAATAGAGTAACAATAATACGTACGGTGTGCATAAAGGTTATGGGTTAGTCGTTCAAATATAGAAGAATTTATCTTTTTTTTAGGCTTCTACATCTCTTTGTTGCAAGCTATAATTACTAATTTTGAAAAAAAAGTAAAGATTATGCTGCTAGTTGCAGAAATTCCAAGTTTTATTAAAACGATTGCCATCATACTTCTGGTATATTTTGGGCTTCGTTTCTTGGCAAAATTAGCTTGGCCATACATTGTACGGTACATTACAAAAAAAGCCGGTCAGAAAATGGAAAATGCCTTTAAAGGCTTCCAGCAACAAACGCAACAATATGGGCAATCACAAAAAGAGCCTACAAGAGATGTTCCTAAAAAATCTTCGAAAGTAGTAGGAGAGTATGTAGATTATGAGGAGATAGATTAATATTGAGTACGCTTTCGCGAAAGCGTAAAATCATATATCTACCGCCATTTTTTAGAGTCATTACGCACTTCAAGATTGCAAAGCACTTATCTTTGCGCTATGTCTACACTTGTACAAATAAATGTTCTCCCACACCAAGCCGAAGATGATGACTACATCGCAGAGGTTGCTTTTAAAAAAGCCCGACTTCGTGCAGACGATGTGCGTGAGTGGGATATACGTAAGCGCTCTATAGACGCTCGTAAATCACCGGTAAAAATATCACTACAAATAGAGTTTTGGAAAAAAGGCGAGGAGCGAGCTAGTATTCCTCCATTTGTACCTCAAGATGTTTCTAACGCTCCAGAGATAGCCATTATAGGAGCTGGTCCTGCTGGACTGTATGCCGCATTACGCGCCGTAGAAGGCGGACTAAAACCCATAATTTTTGAGCGAGGTAAAGATGTAAGAGCTAGAAGACGAGATCTTGCGGCCATAAATAAAGATCATATTGTTAATCCTGATTCAAATTATTGTTTTGGAGAAGGAGGCGCAGGCACTTACTCAGACGGAAAGCTTTATACACGATCAAAAAAGCGTGGTAATGTCCTTAAAGCTCTAGAGTGGTTTGTACATTTTGGCGCGGTAGAAGATATACTGGTAGATGCACATCCTCACATAGGTACAAACAAGCTTCCTAAAATTATTACAGCGATGCGTGAGGCTATTATTGCACACGGTGGTGAGGTACGTTTTGATACGAAACTCACAGATCTCAAAGTGGAAGATAACCAGATTACGGCTATACAAGTAAATGATACAGACTGGCTAGATTTTGATAATGTAATACTAGCGACCGGTCACTCGGCGAGAGATATATTTTACTTACTCCATAAGCGTAATATTAAGATTGAGGCAAAGCCATTTGCCATAGGTGTACGTATAGAGCACCAGCAAGAACTTATAGATGATATACAGTATCACTCAGATGGTGATAATCCTTATTTACCTCCCGCGTCATATAGTCTGGTACAGCAGGTAGACGGTATGGGGGTCTACTCTTTTTGTATGTGTCCAGGGGGTATTATAGCACCTTGTGCAACAAGTCAAGAAGAAGTAGTGACAAACGGCTGGAGTCCCTCTAAGCGTGATAATCCTTATGCAAACTCAGGTATTGTCGTGAGTGTAACTCCAGAAGATTTGCCTAATTATAAAAAGGATGATCCCTTTGTATGCCTTGATTTTCAAAAGTCTGTAGAGCGTGCGTGCTGGGAAGCCGCAGGAAAAACGCAAGCAGCACCGGCACAGCGTATGCGCGACTTTGTAGACGGTCGGGTCTCAAAAAACTTCCCAAAAACGTCGTATCAACCCGGTATTGTTTCTGTAGATCTCAATAAAGTTTTACCAGATATTTTATCTAAACGTTTAAAGAAGGCGTTTAGAGCTTATGGTAGAAAGATGAAGGGTTACCTTACTAATGATGCCGTAATACACGCACCAGAGAGTAGAACGTCATCACCCGTATCCATACCACGTGAGTGGGAAACCCTAGAGCACGTAGAGGTAAAAGGTCTTTACCCTTGCGGGGAAGGAGCTGGGTATGCTGGGGGTATCATCTCTGCAGCTATAGATGGCATAAATTGTGTTGATAAGATTATTGAAAAGAAGCAGGCCTAAAGTAACACAACTCTTACAAGTCCGTTTTTAAAATCCTATTTTTACAAAGTGAGTAAAAAGGTAAAAATAATAGAGTGTCCTCGTGACGCGATGCAAGGCATAAAAGATTGGATTCCTACGGAGTCTAAAATCCAGTATATCCAGTCGCTACTGCGTTGTGGTTTTGATACGATAGACGTAGGTAGCTTTGTGTCTCCTAAAGCAATCCCGCAGATGAAAGACTCTGCAGAAGTATTGCATAGCCTTGACCTCTCAAAAACAGATAGTAAACTCCTTACCATAGTCGCAAACCTGCGTGGTGCGCAAGATGCTGTACAACACGAGATGGTAGACTACCTAGGTTATCCTTTTTCTATCTCAGAAAACTTCCAGATGCGTAACACGCATAAAACCATAGACCAGTCTATAGATTTACTGCAAGACATTATCGAGCTCGCAGACTCAAAAAATAAAGAGCTTGTAGTTTACATATCAATGGGCTTCGGAAATCCTTATGGAGACCCTTGGAATGTAGATATCGTAGGGGAGTGGACAGAACGACTAAGTAAGATGGGAGTAAAAATATTATCACTATCAGATACGGTAGGTACCTCAGACCCAGAAACTATAGACTACCTTTTTTCTAACTTAATACCAAGGTACTCAAATATAGAATTTGGGGCACATTTACATACTACACCTACTACCTGGCACGAAAAGGTAGATGCCGCTTACAAGGCAGGTTGTGTGCGTTTTGATGGAGCAATACAAGGTTTTGGCGGTTGCCCAATGGCAAAAGATGACCTTACCGGTAATATGCCTACAGAGAAGCTAGTTTCTTACTTTGCCTCTGTACAAGCATATGATAACATCAACACGATGAGTTTTGAGAGCAGCTATAACGAGGCGCTCAAAATATTTCAAAAATATCACTAGAAGAAAATAGTTTTAAGGACGCTTTCGCGAAAGCGTAATCTTACTCCCTACGAGCAAATCTATAAAAGGCAATAGACGCCACAAGTCCCACTGCCGAAAAGATGGCTAGCATCCAAAAAACAGCAAAGTGACCTTCTTTACCAGGAATACCATCAAGGTAATAACCTATCATAGGTCCTGCAAAAATATCTGGAGTATAGCCTATAAATGAGATAATACCCACCGCCGTACCGGTTAACTTAAGCGGTATTTTACCCTCTTGCATAACAGCGAAGTATAGTACTCGTGCTGCATAAATACCAAGAGCTGTGATGATGATGGTTAAGAAGAAAAGTACGGTAGTATCTTCACTAAGTATGTCTGAGGCAAAAAGTATGGCTCCTATAATTGATAGTGCAAAACCCATACATAGGTAAAGTGAGGCACGCGACCTATCTGCCAGAAAACCAACGATAACACCCACTAGCGGCCTTATAAATAGTAAAAATGTACCCGTTTTTGCGGCGTCTACCTCGCTATAATTCATAACATCTTTTGCATATAGAGAGAAGATGTCTGTGATTTTATAACCGACATAGGCACATAAAATGATGACCATAAGTAACCACACAGATGGGAGTTTAAGGACTGTTTTTATAGCATCTAGCGTAATGGTTTGCGTGTTATTTTCTTGTTGAGCCACATTAGTTTTCAAAAATAAGAGTACAATAATACCTACCAGAGCTACTATTGCAGAAGAGGCATATACAATAGTTTGGAAAGCTTCTACTTGCTGTGCACTTGTAAGCACTACATTATCTTCTACTATAAATAGTGAGAAGATAACAACCCCAAGCAACCCAAAAGATGCGCCTACCAGACCACGACCGCCGTCTAGAAAACCAAAGGCTTTACCTTGGTTACTAGCTCCACCCCATACACGCGTAGCTTTAATCATCGCAGCCCAAAATAAAAATATAGTCGTAAATCCCCAGAAACCGTAAAGTACCTGCAGCGTGAGCAATGATGGATTACTAGCATACACGATCCCGCCCAGAGCTGTGAGTATAAGACCTATGCCCATTAGGTTTTTTGGCGGATATTTATCGGCTAGTGGGCCGCCTATTATGTATGATATTAAAGCAACAATCCCATAAATGGAGAAGCAATAGCCTAGTTCTGTATTTGTAATTTGAAATACGTCAAGCACTGTTGCTCTAAAAACTCTTGCTAGTACAAAAGGAAGTATAAATACTGCCTCGCCAGCTAGTACAAGTAGTATAATGTAAAAAGGAGATTGATAACGTGTGGTACTTTGCACAGAGCTGTGTATTAAATAGCTTGATAGTTTTTAGAACTATTACGCCTCATATAAGCGTAGAGCAATCCGTTTGTTTTCTGTTGGATTTTTTTACGCATAAAGCCTGTCCAGCCTAGTAGTAAACCTGGAGTGCCCAGTGCCTGTTTTGACCACGTATACATATCAAAGGTGTCGTGATGTGCTATAATCTTTCCATCTTGAAGCTCAAACGCCGCTTGGACGTGGTTTACAACCTTTCGCTTTTTTGGGCCGTAGGTATAATGAGCCGTCCATTTTCCTGTTGCTGTATTACCAGAAACTTGGACATCACTATAATCTATAGTAATAGCGCCGTTTGAGCGTTCTATAAGCATATGCCACATAGCTTTTGCTCGATTGCCTTGAAGCTCACCAAATGCAGGATCAGAAAATACGATATTATCGTGATAGCAAGCAGTCATACCGCTGGCATTACCTTCTTGAAATGATTGATAAAATGTCTCTATGATATTCATATTTTTTTGCTTTCGCGAAAGCGTCATTAAGGTTATATAACAACTATAGCGGTTTGCTATTCTTGCATTCTAAGTATACAGCGATTAGGCTGTAAGATACTTATTAAAAAAGGCAATTGTTCTATCCCAGGCTAGGGTTGCGGCCTTCTCATCATATCTAGGTGTTGTATTATTATGAAAACCGTGATTTGCACCTTCATAAAAATGTGCTGTATGCGGGATATTATTTGCTGTGAGTACTTTTTCATAAGCAGGCCATCCAGCGTTAACACGCTCATCAAGACCACCATATTGAAGTAGTAGAGGTGCTTTTACCTCTGCCGCTTGCTCATCTTCTGGTTGTCTACCATAAAATGGGACAGCAGCAGCAAGATCTGGCACGAGTACTGCCATCATATTAGAAATCCATCCTCCAAAACAAAAGCCTACAACTGCTACCTTGCCATTACAATCTTTGTGGTTTTTGAGATGGTGAAATGCTGCTATAAAATCTTCTAGCATTTCCAGTCTATCTCTCTTGCGTTGCATTGCACGCCCCTCATCATCATTACCAGGATAGCCACCTAGTGGTGATAGTGCATCTGGAGCTAGCGATAAGAACCCTGCCTTTGCAGTACGCCTGCCTACATCTTCTATATAAGGATTAAGACCTCTGTTCTCGTGTACCACTATCACACCTGGTAATTTGCCAGAAGCATTTGCAGGTTTACTATATAGCGCCTTGATAGACTTACCTCCCTTTGGTGAGTCATAGTTTATAAATACACTTTCTATGGTAGGATCATTTTTTGGGACCGTTTGTGTAGTCTCATAATCTGGACTTATAAAACTCAAGAGCGCTGGAAGGGTCACCGCACCTACAGCAAATACCGATAATCGCTCAATAAAAACTCTGCGATCTATTTTATTGTGAGCATAGTCATCATAAAGGTCAAAAACTTCTTGTGAGATATCTTCTTTGCGTAGTGGTTTCATATAATAGGTGTTTAATTATTATGAGTTAATCGAGTCCTCCTTTTCTTATTGGAGAACGAGGCGTAGGCCATTCTCTTTGTTTACCAGACCTTCTATCTAGTGGGAGCACTGCTTGCTCACGAGAGGTAAATTCTGGATCTTCACTAGCCATATATGTAAGTATTGCAGTAAGGATTACATTATTGCGTACATCATCAAAAACTATTTTGTCATAAGTGTCACGGTTAGTGTGCCACGTATAATTCCAGTACGACCAGCTCAAACTACTGAGACTAAACCCTGGAGCTCCAGCAGCTTGAAATGAAGCGTAGTCTGACCCTCCTCGTGCTGGCGCACCAGGAAATGTAGTTTCTATCTCATCTGTTATTTCCTTAGGTACAGCATTTAGCCATCTGTTTAAATAATCGTAACTACGTAAGAAACCGCCACCATTAAGGCGCACAACACGACCTGTGCCATTATCTTGATTAAATGATGCTTGCACTT
Organism: Dokdonia genika; assembly: GCF_042652845.1. Taxonomy (NCBI): domain Bacteria; kingdom Pseudomonadati; phylum Bacteroidota; class Flavobacteriia; order Flavobacteriales; family Flavobacteriaceae; genus Dokdonia; species Dokdonia genika. The sequence continues at coordinate 254,040 of NZ_JBHSHB010000024.1, forward strand.
TTGCCACAATTTCTGGGTGATCTTCTACAAAGGCTCTTGAGCCATTAAGCCCTTGTTCTTCACTTCCCCAATGACCTACTAGTATAGTACGTTTTGGGTTAGGATAGATTTTTTTAAGTACACGCATAGCTTCCATCATTACAAGAGTACCCGTTCCATTGTCTGTAGCTCCTGTACCGCCATCCCAAGAATCAAAATGTGCCGATAATATGACATACTCCTCTGGCTTTTCTGTCCCCTTTATTTCTGCTATGGTATTAAATGTGGGCACGGTGCCCAGTTCTTTTGAGATTGCTGTAATATTTATTTTAGGAGTATTACCAGATTCAGATAGTCTATAAAGCATACCGTAATCTTCTAGTTCAAGATCTACGGTAGGTATTTCTTTTGTTCTAGCACTAAATATCTTATTAACTCCAAAACCTCTTGACCAGTTAGAAGTCACGATACCTACGGCTCCTGCATTTTCTAATGCTTCTGGTAAACCTCTACTAGTGTATCCCGTGCGCTGTATGTTGTCATTCCATAAGTTTGATAGAGAGTCGCGTTGTTTTTTCATTTTGGCAAACGATTTTTCGGTAGCAAACTCTTCCCAGTTATAATCTGGGCGTCCCGTGATTTGCGGTTTTGAAATAAGAACAATCTTACCCTTTACTGTTGGCAGCCATTTTTTAAACTCCGTTGCGTTTTTAATAGTAGGTAGGGTGATAACCTCTGCAGTAACACCTTCCTTTGAAGTACTTGGATTCCAGGCTAGTTGCGTACCTCTTAAACTCTGTACTCTGGGCTCAAGCATATCTATGTGAGAAATTCCTCGTTCCCATCCTCGCCATTCTCCCCATTGCTCATTGCGAGCCTCTATACCCCAAGATGCATATTGTTGTACAGCCCATTCATTTGCAGCTTGCATTTGTGGTGTACCCACAAGTCTTGGGCCAAGTACATCTGTGATCTGGTGGGCAAGCGATTCTAACTGTGAATTTTGTGTGGCTTCCTTTATTAAAGCCTGCACCGTAGCATTGTCTCTTTGAGCTGTGAGTATTGAGCCCATAAGCATACAAAGTACAAGTGAAGTAATACGTATTTTCATTTGGATTGATTTTAGACGTAGAAGTTACGAATGATAAATCAAACTCAATTAGAAAAAGAGGCAATTAACCTCATATATGCTTTGTAATGACTAGCTGGTGCTTAAAATTTAAGGGATTAAATTTACGCTTTCGCGAAAGCGTAAATCGCCCTACTCATTAGTGATAATCACGTTCTCACCATTCTCTTGGTATGAGATTTTAAAGCGATTTGTTTTAAGGTTTGCTTGTAATACCACCTTGTTTACATCATTTGACCACGTGATATGCATTTCGCTTGCAGTACTGTTTGATATAGCCATCGTACCATTAAATGCAGGAGATGTGTTACGTAATCGTAGCATCGCTAGTTGCATTTGTACCACTGGTTTCTGTAAGCCAGATGTAATATCTTCTTGAGTAAGAGTTGTACGGTTAATCTCTTTATGACCACCTGTGCCGGCAGCGTCTGCGGCGGCATAGTCATTTTTACCTGCAAAGAGGTCTAGGTACCACACCTGTGGGATACCTGGCATAAAAATTTGTAACGCTCTTGCCAATAGTAGCTTATTATCATCTTCACCTAGCGCACTGTAAAAGGTTGCATTTACTTGGTAGTATGAGATTTTATTACCCTCTGGGTCGTATATATTTTTAACACGACCACCACGGTCAAGTATCGTATCTATAATATGCTCAATTTCTTTGTCTTTAAGTAGTCCTTGGTGTGTATTTCCTTCTTTATCTATGATGCCCTTAAGGTCTAAAACAGGAATCCCGTCGTGGCAACCTAGCATATTTACTGTCTTATAGCCCTTTGCAACAACTTCTGTTGCCCATTTTGTGAGCGCCGTATTATCACCAGTCTCAATGGTATGAATCACTAGACCCGGAAAGAAAAAATCATAAATCTGATATCCCTCGCTTGCCACCTCGTCGTGTAGACCTAGTCCATACTCTGAGTGTATTTCTGGTAAAAGGGTAAGATCATACTTTTCGGCAATCTGGCGTATGCGCTCTAAGTAGGTCCAGGTGCCGGGTTTATTAAAAAAATTAGTCTGTCCTACTTCTTTATGTAAGTAAGCAAAGGCATCAAGGCGTAGTATCTTACATCCAAAACTTGCCACCTTGCGCAGTGTTTCATCATAAAAATCCCATACTTCTGGCGCATTTGCATTTACATCCATCTGGCCCAGGTATGATCTATTTTTATGTACTATGTTTAATACATCTTGCTTGTGGGGTTGTACGCTTTCGCGAAAGCGTAATTCCTCTAGTATTCCTCCTGCCTCAATGGTATCATTAATAAGTGTTATAGCGTGATCTTTATCATCTTGTGATAGATCTAGATGTGCTATGTCTTCAAGAGTAATGGGTTGTAGGGTGATTTTTTGGTAAAAAGTATTCCAGTAAGGGCGCTCTGTGCCGTCTGGAAAAAGTACGTTAAGCACAGGTAGGCCTGGCTTACGCATAAATAGCTTGTCGAGATATTGTTTTTCTGGAACTGCAACGCCATCTTTATAACTTGCGGTATGATTTTTCCAGAAGTTATTCCAGTCTATAAAGAAGTCTTTATAAGGTGATGCGTCACCGTTTTTTAATATATCCTTAAACTGTGGAGAACCCACAGAAAGGTGGTTGAGCACAATATCAAATTTGAGCATAATATCTAGCTCTTTAAGTGCGTCAAGATCTGCTTGAGAGACAAGCTCTTTATTAATATTGTAATCTACGATAGAAAACCCTCTGTCTAAATCACTATTAAAAAAGGTAGGTAAGACGTAAAATAGTGAAAATACATCCTTAAGCGCTGGTTTTTGAAGCAATGTTACGATATCACTGAGGTTAGTACCTATGCTATCTGGATATGCGTTAAGCATAACGCCGTTAGGGATTTGCGAAGTATTTTTTGCCATATCGGTAGTTCTTTGTGTTAACAGGTAAAGACCGTGTTTGAGTAGCTAAAAATAAAGAATCTTAGCTAGTCACAAATAGATATGCACCTACAATTATAATCTTGTATGCTACTTTACCCGTACTAAGCTATAAAAAGAAGTTACAGCACTAAAAGTCCTTTTTCTTTAAGTGTTTCCAGAGGTTTTGAAAACCAAAAAAGCTCAAAGTGCTCAAACTGTTCTTCATACGAGCTTTTAAGTTTTGAGAAAGTCATTAACTGCTCACTCTGAGGGATTAGAGCCGGTAGTATAGCAATAACCCATCTCGCTTCTTCCTCACTGAGAGTAATCGTAAACTCGTCACTTGTGGTGTGAAATAGGAGTGTGGCAAGCTGTCTCTTTTTCTTTGAGAAGTAACTCACGATAGGCGTTGTACCTATCCAAACTATTTTTGCCGTAGGTTTTACACTTAGTTTTGCCTCTGTGTTGAGACAGTCTTCTATGTAATATGGATCTATAGTAGATGGAGGGATATGAAAATCAAACCAGTCTTGTAACGGCATCTCAAAGCCTATACCGTGCATATAATTAAAGAGCGATTTCTTGAGTCCGTAGCTAAAGCTAGCGTGGTCCATCCCTGTGCTATCTGTAAAGTCTACATCATTATTTGCAAAGGTAATCTCGTTATAATGGGGTGTCACTCCATATGCTTCTGGATCTTGCCCCACAGGACTGTGAGCTGTGAGCGCAAACTGATGCCAAAATCCAGATTGTATAATACCTAGTTCAAAGAGCTGTCTCACCATCTCAAGGCTATCTACCGTTTCTTGTACCGTCTGTGTGGGATATCCATACATAAGGTAGGAGTGCACCATAATGTTTGCCGCTGTAAAATTACGAGTAACTTGTGCCACTTGTGCAACCGTCACGCCTTTGTCTATAAGTTTAAGTAGCCTATCTGAAGCTACTTCAAGCCCTCCAGACACGGCAATACATCCAGATTCTTTAAGAAGTAGACATAGATCTGCAGTAAAGTTTTTTTCAAATCTAATATTTGTCCACCAGGTTACTACAAGCCCTCTGCGCAGTATTTCTAATGCTACGGCTTTCATAAGAGCTGGAGGAGCAGCTTCATCTACAAAGTGAAAACCGTTTTCGCCCGTTTGAGTGATAAGCGCTTCCATACGGTCTACAAGCGTGCGTGCTGCAACAGGTTCATAAATCTTTATGTAGTCTAGTGAGATATCACAAAAAGTACATTTACCCCAGTAGCAGCCGTGTGCCATTGTGAGCTTGTTCCACCTGCCATCACTCCACAGGCTGTGCATAGGGTTTGCAATCTCTATCACAGAGATATACTCATCTAGTAGTAAGTCATTATAATCTGGAGTTCCTACTTGTGCTTGCTTATAGTCTTGTCTTGCCGTGTTATTTTTATAAACCACAGCAGCATTTTCTATGAGAAGCGTACGTTTATAGGTTGGGTTTTCTACTTTATGTATCACTGCATCTATGAGCAGTGCAACAGGTAGCTCGCCATCATCTAGGGTGATAAAATCTATAAACTCAAAAACTCTAGTATCTGTAATAGAGCGCAGCTCTGTGTTAGGAAATCCACCGCCCATAGCCACTTTTACTTCCGGGTAATTTTTTTTGATGTAAGCACCACATCTCAGGGCGCTGTATAAATTTCCGGGAAAAGGTACTGAGAGTAGTATTAGTTTTGGAACGCTTTCGCGAAAGCGGGCTTCTAGCAACCCAATTGTTATCTCATCTATATATGTGAGTTCTTGCTGTAACTCATTATATAACTCATCAAAGTTATTTGCGCTTTGACCTAGACGTTCTGCATATCTACTAAAGCCAAAATTTGGGTCCACACATTCTACTAGAAAATCTGATAAATCTTCTAGATACAAGGTAGCAAGATGCTTTGCTTTGTCTTGCATTCCCATCTCACCAAAAGCCCAAGAGAGATCATCTAGTTGCTCAAAACGAGAGGCACGCGGTAAAAAGTTATCTGTACAAATGAGTCTAGCAAGCGTCTGGTTTTTACCTTGTAAGAAGGCAATTATTCTATCTAGCGGTTGCACGTACTGCGTACTAAGTGCGAGTATGCGCTGTGCATTTTCTGAGAGTGATAGGTCTTGTGTTTTTACACTATCAAATATTTTTTGAAAACTATCACTGGTAAATAAATTGAGTATTACCTCAATACCCAAATCCATCTGGTAGCTTGTAATATCTATAGTATTAAGAAAACCTTTTATGTATGCTGTTGCCGGGTATGGCGTGTTAAGCTGTGTAAAGGGTGGTGTTATGAGTAATACGTCTTCCAATAGATTGAGAGGCTCTTTTGTGAGGTGCAAAGATAGTTTAATATCTTACTATCGTTGGGCTGAGATTATTTCTCCTACGGCTTTTTGATACTTCATAGGGTTGCTTGCTTTTTTTATAGCCTTAAAAACCTTCTGTGGGTTGTGTGTAGATTGTGCAAAAAACTCCCAGAAGCCTTGCATTTTCATTTTGATAGGAGTGGGACCAGAGAGGGCAGCATCATATTGTGTATAAATCTCATCGTGAAATTCTCTAAAGATTGCCCATCTATTTTCTGGGTAGGCAGTAGTATCTACCTTAATCATACTTGGTAAAAAAGGATCTGCGATAAGACCGCGACCTATCATAAAATGTTCGATAGAAGGGAAGCGCTCTCTCATTTTTCTAAACTGTGCTACCGTCGTGATATCACCGTTGTAATATAATTTGTGTTTTGCCGTGTCTATGCATTTTTGAAAACCTTCAAGATCTACACCGCCTTTATATAATTGCTTACCTAGACGTGCGTGTATAGCCACACTCTTGAGCGGGTATTTTTCAAGAATAGGAAAAGAATTAATAATCTCTTCTGGACTTTCATAACCTAGTCGCATTTTCATTGAGATGGTAACATCTGTTTCCGTATGCGCCCTGTCTAGTATGTGGTCTATTTTTTTTGTATTGCAAATAAGTCCAGATCCCATACCGCTTTTTGTGACCATAGGATAGGGACAGCCTAGATTCCAGTTAAGTTCTTTATAACCTAGCGACTGTATATATTTAATTACAAAAATAAAGTCATCTGGGTCTGCAGTCATTACTTGCGGGATGACCTCTAGCGATGTGTTTACTTCTGGATTTAAGTCTCGCTGGTAAGAGCCTTTTATAACTTGTTTTTTATTAAGTCGTATGTAAGGAGCATAGTAAGTGTCTATACCTCCAAAATATTTTTGTTGTGCATTGCGAAAACGAAAATCTGTAAAGCCCTGCAAGGGCGAAGAAAGGAGGTGGTAACTCATTAAAACTAGTATCTGCAGCGAAGATAATTTTAATACACCTTAGTCTCGTTATTTTGCACAAAAAGTTACACCCCTATGTATGACATTGTGCCTTACATAGGGGTGCAATAATAATAGGTGTTATCTCGGCTATATCTTAACGAGCATCTTACCGGTGTTTTTACCATCAAAGAGGTCTATAAACGCTTGTGGTATATTTTCAAAACCTTCTACAATAGTATCTTCGTGGTGCAGTTTACCTTCTCCGTACCACTTACTAAGTTGTTGTACCCCTTCTGGAAAAGAATCCATATAATTAGACACTATAAATCCTTGCATTAAGGCACTATTCTTTATTAAAAATACCTGCGGACTCACACCCGTAGGTACTTTATTGTCATTATACACGGCAATTGCACCACAGTTTATAATACGTGCTTTCTGGTTAATATTAAAGAATACAGCGTCAGAGAGTTCTCCTCCCACGTTATCCCAGTATACATCTACACCATCTGGGCAGGTTCTCTGTATAGCAGCGTTTAGATCATCTTCTGTGTTGTAATTGAAGCCATCGTCATAGCTAAAATCTTTTTTTAGCTTTTCTATCTTTTCATCAGAGCCTGCAACACCTACCACACGGCAGCCTTTTATTTTTGCTATTTGCCCTACGATACTTCCTACGGCGCCTGCTGCACCAGATACGAGTATGGTTTCTCCTTCTTTAGGTTTTCCTATTTCTTTAAGGCCAAAGTATGCAGTAAGACCGGTCATACCTAGAGTACCAAGATATGCGGGTAGGGGAGCATTGTCTTTTGACACTTTATGTAGTTCTTCTCCAGTAGATTTCTGTACCTCTTTCCAGTCTAGCATCCCAGATACATAATCTCCCTCTTTAAAGTTGTCATTTTTGGTCGCTATAACTTTTGCCACTACACCAGAGTGTATAGGCTTATTAAGCTCAAATGGCGGCACGTAAGATTTGGCATCTTGCATTCTTCCTCTTAAGTAAGGATCAACAGAGACGTATGCAGTTTCTAAGAGTATCTCACCATCATTTATTTCTGGCACTTGCTCTTCTGTAAATTCAAAATCACTAGATGACGGTTTGCCGCTCGGTCTATTTTTAAGTAGTATAACTTTTGTAGTATTCATATCTATTTAGTTTTAATTTAAAGTACAAGTTGTGTTGTATAATTCCTATTCCCTAGGTGATATTAGGTTTTATTTAACGCCGGTTGTAAATATGAAGTTAAGGTACTTTTGAGATGGGGTTTTATTACGCTTTCGCGAAAGCGGACTCACAACCTATAAAAGTAATTGTACTATTGAGAACAAAAAAGCCGCCTGTCAAGAGGCGGCTTTAGCAAGTATCTCACTAAAAATTGTGAGATGCAGGTGGTGGCTTATTCAAGAGTTACAACGAGATCATCTTGAGACACCATTGTTCCATCTGTTACGATTATAGATTGTACTGTACCATCTTTAAAGGCAACAACGGTAGTTTCCATTTTCATAGCTTCTATTATAAAAAGTGGGTCATTTTCTTTTACTTCTTGCCCTTTTTTAACCAGTACTTTGTAAAGAGAGCCTTGTAATGGAGCGCCTATGTGGTTTTCATTATCTGGATCGATTTTTATGTTTTCTACCTTTTTGATATTAAGAGAAGTATCGTGTACCTCTACAAAACGGTTTTCTCCATTTACTTTAAAGAATACCGTGCGCATCCCCTCATCATTAGGAATACCAATAGAGAGTAATTTGATGATCACCGTTTTTCCAGGTTCTAGCTCAATAAGTGTTTCTTCACCTAGTTTCATACCAAAGAAGAAATTCTTAGTAGGTACGAGCGCTAGGTTACCGTATTTCTTATAGTTTTCGTGTGCTTGCTCAAAAACCTTTGGGTACAGCATATATGATAGAAAATCTTCTATCTCTAGTGGCCTGGTAAACCCTTTTTGGAAGGTCTCTGTAAAGACTTTATACTTCTTATCAAAATCTACTGGTGCTAGGTGTGCATTAGGTCTATCTGTATAAGCTTCTTTATTTTTTAAGATAATAGCTTGTAGCTTTTTTGGGAAACCACCTACTGGCTGACCTAGATCTCCTTTAAAGAAGTTTATAACAGACTCTGGGAAGGAAATGGTATCACCACGCTCCATCACATCTTCTGGTGTGAGGTTATTGGTCACCATAAAAATGGCCATATCACCTACCACCTTAGAACTAGGCGTAACCTTTACTAGGTTGCCAAACATTTTATTTACAGCGGCATACATCTTTTTTACCTCAGTAAACCTATCTGCAAGACCTAGAGCAGTTGCCTGAGGGCGCAAGTTTGAGTACTGCCCACCTGGAATCTCGTGCTGAAAGACTTCTGCCGTTCCGGCTTTAAGTCCAGACTCAAAAGGGTAGTAGAGCTCACGCGTATCTTCCCAATAATTTGAAAACTGATTGAGTTTTTCCATCTCAAATGGGTGTTCTCTATCTTGATACTTAAGCATCTCTACTACAGCATTAAAGTTAGGTTGAGAAGTTAATCCAGAAAGTCCTCCTAGAGCTACATCTACCACATCTACATTTGCCTCAATGGCCTTGAGGTAAGTAGCTGTTTGTAAAGAAGATGTGTCGTGTGTGTGCAGGTGTATAGGTACATTTACCGTGTCCTTAAGCGCTGTAACAAGTTCTGTCGCTGCATATGGTTTTAATAATCCTGCCATATCCTTAATGGCAATCATATGTGCCCCAGCATTTTCTAGATCTTTTGCAAGTTGCGTGTAATATTTGAGGTTGTACTTAGTTTGCTTAGTATCTAGAATATCTCCCGTATAACTTATGGCACCTTCGGCTATTCCTCCTGTAAGATTACGCACGTATTGTATACTAGGTTCCATCGCTTTTACCCAGTTAAGAGAGTCAAAAATACGGAAGAGGTCTACACCATTCTCCCAAGACTTCTCTACAAACTTTTCGATAAGGTTATCTGGATATGCTTTGTAACCCACTCCATTAGATCCACGAAGGAGCATCTGGAACAAGATGTTAGGTACTGCCTTGCGTAACTCTCGTAAACGTGTCCAAGGGCTCTCGTGTAAGAATCGCATACATACATCAAAGGTTGCACCTCCCCATACTTCCATACTAAAGGTGTTAGGGTGATTTTTTGCAAAACTTGATGCTACTTTGAGCATATCATAAGAGCGCATACGCGTTGCCAGTAAAGACTGGTGTGCGTCACGCATTGTGGTATCTGTAAAGTGTATTTTTTTCTCCTCTAGTAACCACTTACAAAATGCCTCTGGACCTAGCTCTGTAAGCATATCTTTTGTCCCTTTTGGAAACGGATCAGACAGACTGTAGAGCGGTACTTTAGGGTTTGTAAATACCTTTTTTGGATCTTTTGTTTTTACATCACTATTGCCATTTACACTCACATCTGCCAGAAACTGAACAACCTTAGACGTACGGTCTTGAGAGAGTTTAATATTAAATAGGGAAGGAGTATTCTGAATGAAATTTACCGTGGTCTCTCCATTTTTAAAAACGTCTGTCTGTATGACATTTTGCAGAAAATGAATGTTAGTCTCTACACCACGTATTCTAAATTCTTTTAAGGCGCGCACCATCTTACGTATTGCACCATCCAGCGTTCTTCCGTGAGCAGATACTTTTACAAGCATTGAATCAAAAAACGGACTCACTTTATACCCTTGATAAATGCTACCGGCATCTAGGCGTATACCCATACCAGAGGCGCTACGGTAGGTTGTTATCTTTCCGTAATCTGGTGTAAATTTATTAGTAGGGTCTTCTGTAGTAAGTCTACACTGTATGGCAAAGCCGTAAGTACCTATAGACTCTTGTCCATAAATCTTTATCTGCTTATCTGATAGTTTATAACCGCCAGCCACAAAGATTTGTGTCTTTACAAGGTCAATGCCTGTAACCATTTCGGTTACTGTGTGCTCTACTTGTATACGTGGGTTAACCTCGATGAAGTATATATTATCATCTGCATCCACAAGAAACTCTACGGTACCTATATTGTTATAATTAACCTCTGTAGCAATAGCTACAGCATACTTATAAAGGTTATCGCGTAGCGTTTGTGATAAGTTATATGAAGGAGCCATCTCTACAACCTTCTGGTGCCTGCGTTGTACAGAGCAATCACGTTCATAAAGGTGTCTTATATTACCGTGTGTGTCTGCTACTATTTGTACTTCTATATGTTTTGGGTCTTCTACATATTTTTCTAAAAACATTGTATCATCTCCAAAAGAGTTGAGCGCCTCATTACGTGCAGAGTCAAAACTAAGCTGTAAATCTTCTTCCTTACGTATGATACGCATACCGCGACCACCGCCACCAGAGGCAGCTTTAAGCATTACTGGGTATCCTATTTTTCTAGCTTCACTTAGGGCAGTTTCTAGTGAATCTAAGTCTTTTTTATTACTCTCTATTATAGGTACTCCACAAGATTGTGCTACTTTTTTTGCGGTGATTTTATCACCTAGTGCATCCATTACTTCTGGCTCAGGGCCAATAAATATAATACCATTTTTTGCACATCTTCTTGCAAATTCTGAGTTTTCAGATAAGAAGCCGTAGCCGGGGTGAATGGCATCTACATTTTTAGATTTTGCTAGATCAATGATTTGATCCATATCTAAATAGGGTTTGAGCGGCTCATTATTTGCTCCTATCTGGTAAGACTCATCTGCTTTGTTGCGATGTTGTGAGTATCTATCTTCATAGGTGTAGACAGCTACGGTTGCAATATTAAGTTCTGTACAGGCACGTAGTACTCTAATTGCAATTTCCCCGCGATTTGCGACGAGGACTTTTTTAATTTTCATTGTGTAAAATAGGTTGTTGTGTTACGAAATCGTTGTAGTAGTAGGGTACAAAAAAAGCCACTTCTATAGGGAAGTGGCTTCTGTTGATATTAAATTTTCGCGCAAGCGAATACAAATACATTTAAGTCATTTTCAATACGTAATCTAGTACACATAGTTTTAGTGACTTAAAAAAATATATTATCCGTCAAAGCGGTATTTACCATTTTCTTCAACATCTGCAGCAATTTGGTTGCGCAGTGCGATTACATTAGGCTGGTTTGTATACTTTGTAAAACGTTTAAGTCCCATAAGCATCATACGTTGCTCATCACCTTCGGCAAAAGAGATAATAGCTTCTTTTGCTTTAGTCTGGATGATATCTACAGCGTTAAATAGGTATAGTTGAGACATTGCAACTTGTGTTGCTTGACTATCTAGACCAGTGCGCTTAATGTTTTTCTCAGTACGTAGTATAGCACTCTCTGCCATATAGATTTCTATAAGAATATCTGCAGCTGCCATAAGTAGTTGCTGATTTTTCTCTAGCTCTGTTCCAAACTTTTGAGCTGCAGATCCTGCAACCATAAGGAATACTTTCTTAAGGCTCTTGATAAGTGCTTTTTCTTCAGAAAGTGTCTCAGAGTAATCTGGAGTGTCAAAAGAAGGGATACCCATAAGTTCATCCTTTACAGCCATTGCTGGTCCCATAAAGTCTACGTGCCCTTTCATTGCTTTCTTTACCATCATACCTACAGCGAGCATACGGTTAATCTCATTTGTACCTTCATAGATACGAGAGATACGTGCATCACGCCAAGCAGACTCCATAGGAGTATCTGCACTGAAGCCCATTCCTCCAAAGATCTGGATACCTTCATCTGTAGTATTCTGTACATCTTCAGATACTGCAACTTTAAGGATAGAACACTCTATAGCATACTCCTCAACACCTTTAAGCTCTGCTTCTTGGTGTGAGTTACCCTCTGCCTGACGCATAGCGATACGATCTTCAATGTTTTTGGCAGCACGGTAAGATGCAGACTCATCTACATATACGTTTGTAGCCATAAGCGCAAGTTTTTGCTTAATTGCTCCAAAGTTTACAATAGGAGTTTTAAACTGTACACGCTCTTTTGCATACGTTACAGCCTCATTTATCACACGTCTCTGTGCATCAAGACAAGCAGCTGCAAGTTTAATACGACCTACGTTAAGTGCGTTCATCGCGATTTTAAAACCGTTACCACGGTCAGAAAGCATATTCTCTACAGGTACTACTGTATCATTAAAGAATACCTGACGAGTAGAAGAAGAGTGTATACCTAATTTCTTTTCTTCTTCACCTAGTGTGATTCCATTAGAAGGATCATTTTCTACGATAAATCCTGTAATGTTTTTATCATCTTCTATTCTAGCAAAAACGATAAACAGGTTACAGAAACCGGCGTTAGAAATCCACATTTTTTGTCCAGAAATCTTGTAGCTCTTTCCATCTTCAGATAGAACGGCTTTTGTTTTTCCAGAGTTTGCGTCAGATCCTGCACTAGGCTCTGTAAGACAGTATGCTCCAAACCACTCACCAGTAGCAAGTTTTGGCACATATTTCTTCTTTTGCTCTTCGTTACCATAAAGTGTGATAGGCATTGTACCTATTCCAGTATGTGCTCCAAAGGCAGTACTAAAAGATCCAGTAGCTCCAGAAATGTAATCACAAACAAGCATTGTAGATACAAATCCCATCCCAAGACCATCATACTCTTCTGGTACAGCAACACCTAGTAAACCTAGTTCACCAGCTTTGCGCATAGTCTCCTCTGTGTATGCATAATCTTTCTTTTCAAAACGCTCCCAGTGTGCCCAAAGATCGCGGTCTACAAACTCTCTTGTAGATTCACGCATCATCTTTTGCTCTTCATTAAGATCTTCCATTGTGAAGACTTCTTCACAAGCTGTTTCCTTTACGATAAATTGACCACCGCGTAGGATATCATTTTTTGTTGTTTCTGTGCTCATTGCTATTGCTAATTAATTTTTTTCTTTCTCTTTTAGAAATATGTACTATAATTTTTTGTTTTTACGCTTTCGCGAAAGCGGAATTACTTCAAGAATTCATAAATCCCTGCAGCTCCCTGTCCGGTACCTACACACATTGTAACCATACCGTATTTACCTGACATATCACGCTTGCGCATCTCGTCAAATAACTGTACTGATAGTTTACCTCCAGTACATCCTAGTGGGTGACCTAATGCAATCGCACCACCATTTACGTTTATAATATCTGGATCAAGTCCTAACTCGCGTATTACTGCAAGTGACTGTGATGCAAATGCCTCGTTAAGCTCTATAAGCTCAATATCATTTTGCTTAAGTCCAGCTTGTTTAAGCGCTTTTGGAATCGCAGCTACGGGACCTATACCCATAATACGTGGTGGTACACCTGCTGCTGCATAGTTTACCATACGTGCGATAGGCTCGATGTTAAGTTCTTTTACCATCTCCTCACTCATAACCATTACAAAGGCTGCACCATCACTCATTTGTGAAGAGTTACCAGCAGTTACACTTCCTCCAGCAGCAAATACTGCTCTAAGCTTTGCTAGTGCTTCTTTACTAGTCCCAGCTCGAGGACCTTCATCCTTGTTTACTGTATAAGATTTTGTAGCTTTTTTTCCGTTTGCATCTATATACGTTTGCTCTACGTCTATAGGTACAATTTGGTCTTGAAAACGATCTTCGGCTAGTGCGCGTAGGGCTTTCATATGTGAGTTATATGCAAACTCATCTTGATCTTCACGAGAGATGTTAAATTCATTTGCTACTGCCTCTGCGGTGTTACCCATTCCCCAGTAGTAATCTTCGTGTCCAGACTTTACTACGGTATCGTAGTTAAGTTCTGGTTTAAATCCTGTCATAGGTACAGAAGACATAGACTCTGCTCCACCGGCGATAATACAATCACCCATACCAGCTTGAATCTTTGCTACTGCCATCCCTATAGTTTCTATTCCAGAAGAACAAAAACGGTTTACAGTTACACCAGGTACGTCTATTACGTCTAGTCCCATAAGAGATATAAGACGCGCCATATTAAGACCTTGAGATCCTTCTGGCATTGCGTTACCTACAATGACGTCATCTATTCTCTTTTTATCAAATTCTGGCAGCTCCTTCATCATATACTGAATCGTTTCTGCAGCAAGCTCATCTGCTCGCTTGAATCTAAAGACACCTTTGGGAGCTTTCCCAACGGCTGTTCTATATGCTTTTACTATATATGCTGTTTTCATTTTAGTTTGCTTTTGGCTATAAGCTGAAAGCTTTAAGCGGTTTATCATTGCCTATAGCTTAGCGCTTAAGGCGTATTACAGAAACTTTAGTTTCTTAATGGTTTTCCTTTTTGTAACATATGCTGTATACGCTCAAGTGATTTTCTCTCAGTAGCTAGAGATAAGAACGCTTCACGCTCTAGATCTAGTAAATACTGTTCAGAAACTCTTGTAGGCTCAGATAAATCTCCTCCGGCCATTACATAAGCAAGCTTGTTTGCAATTTTCTTATCGTGCTCTGATATATAGTTAGATGCTTGCATAGAGTCTGTTCCTACTAAGAACATACCTAGTGCCTGCTTACCTAATACTAGTACATCGTTACGTTTTACAGGTTGTGTGTATCCCATATCTGCCATTTGGCGTGCAACAGCCTTTGCCGTAGCAATCTGGCGATCGCGGTTTACAACTACAAGGTCTTTACCGTGTTTAAGGATGTTAAGATCGTACGCCTCGTGTGCAGAGGTAGATACTTTTGCCATACCTATAGTAAGGAAGTGCTCCTGTAATACGTTAAGTTGTACATCACCTTTATCAAACTTATCTGATGCTCTAAGGGCCATTTCCTTAGATCCACCGCCACCTGGTATTACACCTACACCAAACTCTACAAGTCCTATGTAAGATTCGGCAGCAGCGACAACTCTATCTGCGTGTAGTGTCATCTCACAACCACCACCTAGTGTCATACCGTGAGGTGCAACAACTGTAGGGATAGCAGAGTAGCGTAAACGCATACACGTATCTTGGAAATATTTTACAGCAGCATTAAGCTCATCATACTCTTGCTCTACAGCAAACATAAAGATCATCCCAATGTTTGCTCCTACAGAGAAGTTTGTACCTTGATTACCTACTACTAGACCATCAAAGTCTTTTTCGGCTAGATCTATTGCTTTATTAACTCCTGCAAGTACATCACCTCCTATAGAATTCATCTTAGAGCGGAACTCAACGTTTAAGATTCCATCTCCTAGATCTTGTACAGATACTCCCGTGTTTGAAAATACTTCTGTTTGTTTTCTAATGTTATCAAGAATGATAAATGAATCTTGACCTGGTTTCTTTACGTGCGCTTTCGCGGAAGCGGAATACACATAAGTAGCACCATTTTTTACAGAGTAGAAAGTCTCACTTCCAGCAGCAATCATATCTGTTACCCAAGTGGCAACTTCAAGACCTTCTGCCTTCATAAGTTCGATTCCTTTTTCTACACCTACAGCATCCCAAATTTGGAATGGTCCGTGCTCCCAGCCAAAACCAGCCTTCATAGCATCGTCTATCTTGTAAAGCTCGTCTGTAATCTCAGGAATACGATTTTGTACATAAGCAAATAAGTGTGCAAAAGACTTGCGGTAAAACTCACCAGCTTTGTCTTTACCACCTACAAGCACTTTAAAGCGATCGTAAACGCTGTCTATATTTTTAGTAAGCTCTAGGGTAGCAAATTTTGCTTTCTTGTTAGAGCGGTACTCCATAGTGTCTAGGTCTAGTGTAAGAATTTCTTTCTTACCAGCCTCATTTACACTCTTTTTATAAAAACCTTGACCAGTTTTAGACCCTAGCCATTTGTTTTCCATCATTGTACTAATGAAGCCTGGAAGCTCAAAAAGAGACTTGCGCTCATCATTAGGACAGTTTTCTGCAATACCGTTTGCAACGTGTACAAGGGTATCAAGACCTACGACATCTACCGTACGGAAGGTTGCAGATTTTGGACGTCCTATAACTGGACCTGTAAGTTTATCTACCTCTTCTACCGTCATACCCATATCTTTTACAGTATGGAAAAGTGACATAATAGAGAAGATACCTATACGGTTACCTATAAAGGCAGGTGTATCTTTTGCAACAACAGAGGTTTTACCTAAGTATTGCTCACCGTAGTTATTTAAAAAATCAAGAACGCTCTGGTCTGTTTTAGGTCCAGGTATGATTTCAAATAACTTTAAGTAACGTGCTGGGTTAAAGAAGTGAGTTCCACAAAAATGCTTTTGGAAATCTTCACTACGTCCCTCAGACATAAAGTTTATAGGAATACCAGATGTGTTTGAAGTAATAAGTGTACCTGGAGTTCTATGCTTTTCAAGGTTTTCAAAAACTTGTTTCTTAATATCAAGTCTCTCTACTACAACCTCAATGATCCAGTCTACGTCTTTTACTTTTGCGATATCATCTTCAAGGTTACCCGTTGAGATTCTTTTTGCAAAAGCTTGGTTATAAATAGGTGACGGCTTACTCTTAAGTGCTGCAGTAAGCGAGTCATTTACCATTCTATTACGTACAACTTTGTCTTGAAGTGTAAGTCCTTTAGCTTCTTCTTTTGCAGTAAGCTCACGAGGAACGATATCTAGCAAAAGAACGTCAACACCTATGTTTGCAAAATGGCAAGCAATACCACTTCCCATTATTCCACTACCGATGACGGCTACTTTCTTTATTCTACGTTTTGCCATTATTTTATTGCGGTTTCTTTTTGGTTAAATACTCTTCTATTTTGAATCAAGTCATTAATGGTTTCAATGACTTCGTAAAAATTATTAATCTTTTCTTCAGATATATTACCGCGCACAGCATCATTAAAAGTTACGACGCGGTTTTTTGAGAAATTTCTTTTTTCTAGCCCAAATTCTGTAAGATGTATAAGAACGCCTCTGCCATCTGCAGGATTAGGTTTGCGTTCTATAAGACCTTTTTCTTCCATAGTTTTAAGTGTACGTGATAGGGAAGTAGCTTCCATACCCATACGAGGTCCCAGTGCTGTAGAGGGCGTACCCTCTTCTGGATCTATACTAAGTAGTGCAAACCCTACTGCCATAGTAACATCATACTCGGCAGCCTGTTCATTATACATTTTCATAACTGCTTGCCAGGTGGCTCTTAAGCAGTAGTCTATAGTTTTATCTTTCATATAGTGCTTCACAAAGTGATTGTAAAGATAATAAAATATACTATGCACGCACAGTAATTAATGCAAATTTATATGAAACTTTTAAGAATATGGTAGTTCCGCTTTCGCGAAAATGAGAACATCATAAATATAAGCCATATTATTTAATAAATATGAAGTCAACCATTTAGATAATTACAAGTACAATCAATAACGTTAACATATTCTGTAATAAAGCAACATCATTTACGATTGAATAGTATTTTTGTATCTTAAATACTTAAAAAGTTTACAAGTTATATGATTGCACCAGACATTCCTCAGAATGAAAAACAGCGTATGCTATCGCTATTAAGTTTAGGTCTACTGGATACAGAACAAGAAGATGATTTTGACTACATAACAAAGCTTGCAGCCTACATCTGTAAGACCCCAGTAGCTTTAGTAACACTTGTAGATGAAGATAGACAGTGGTTTAAAAGTAAAGTAGGTATGGCATTATGTGAGACTTCACGTGAAAGCTCATTTTGTGCGCACGCCATCTTAACTCCAGATGAGATACTCGAAATACCAGACGCAACAAAAGACATTCGTTTTGTAGATAATCCACTTACTAAAATGGATGATCCAGTTATCTTTTATGCCGGAGTACCCCTGCGCACCACAGATGGTATGACAATGGGATCTTTATGCGTCATAGATCATAAACCTAATAAATTGAGTAATGAACAGCGCAATGCCCTCATAACACTCGCAAAACAAGTTGAAAGATTATTTGAGTTAAGACTAGTTAATAATCAACTAGAGCAAACCAAGGCGAGTCTTACAAAACATAATACATTGCTAAAGGATTTTGCAGGTACTGTATCGCACGATTTAAAAATGCCCCTTGCAAATTTGATACTTACCTCAGATATATTAAAAAAGAAGTATACAGCATCACTAGATGAGTCTGGAGTAAATTACCTTGGGTATCTCAAGAAGTCTTCACTCTCTATGAGCAACTATATAACAAACATACTTGCCCATTATGAGAGCACAGCATATGATAGAGAAGACGCCCACGAGTTTATGTTTAACGATATGTTAGAAGATCTAGTAGATCTATTAAATATAAACTTTGAGTGTGAATTTCATTTTCCAGAGGTAAATATAGAACTTAGATGTAACCGGTCTGCACTTGACCAGATATTCTTAAACCTTATAGGTAATAGTATAAAGTATAATGATAAAGACCATACTATTATAGATATAGATGCTACAGAATATGATGATTATTATGAGTTTACCATCAGAGATAACGGGCGTGGTATAGAAGAAGAAAAGTTAGAAGGTATTTTTACCCTGTTTAGTACAGTTGGGCACCTAGATAAAAATGGAGAGAAAGGCCACGGTATAGGATTATCTACGGTAGAAAAATTAGTACATAATCTAGGTGGTACCATAAGTGTATCCTCAGTGCTAGGTGAGTACACAACATTTACGTTTACAGTTGCCAAAAGTTAAAGTATATTAAATATTCGGTTCTGGTGCGCTTCTTCTGTTAGTAAAGCGTTAATAGATATGGATGTTGCTGTTTACTCTATTACCTTTAGGTCACACTATCCAATCTAACCAATAAATGATCAAAATTTACAAAGCATTTCTTGTGATACTATCTTTTACTATCACGAGTCAACTTGTTGCTCAAGACTTACCCGTTGCAACAATCCAGAAGAATATCGAATCTTTTAAAGAAAATCCGCGAGGCCCTTATAAAAAAATAGAGTGGTTTTGTGAAGATGGTACGATGCGAGAAGCACGTGACCCTTGTCCAGATGATATAGGTGGTGGTGTGCAGCACGCAAGTTATAGTGAAGATCTAATAACGCTAGGTACTAAGTATCACCTCTTTTTTGCAGATATACTTGCAAACACAGATAAGGTAGCTTTCTGGGATGTAACAAATGATAATAGCCGCATCAAGCAATATCAACTAGCGAGATACCTTGCAAGTGTAGATAACGGATGGGTACAGCGCAAGTCACAGTTTTACCGTGGTGCCATTCAGTCTGAAGATGAGGAGGCGTGGGGTGTTGAGTTTTATGAATGGTTATTGCGTAGCGATACTCGTTTTAGACAAAACTACTATTTATTACGCCAGACCTTACGTGATATTCCTCACGATGGAGATAGCAACATTGCCCAGCGTATGCGCAGTGAGTCAAAAATACTCGCAGAGACCTACCCAAAGTTTATGGATGCTCGCATTAAAATACACGGCAAGCCCAGTGTGAGTGACATCCAGATGGTTCAAGAGTTTAGATCAAAGCATAAGGGAGATTTCTCTGATGAAGTGAAAAAGCAGTTTGATCAACTAGAAAAAACGCTCGCCGAATTTTATACACCTATCAATTTTAAGGAACTACAGAGCCAAGTAAATGCTATCTCTGTAAAAAATGATCTAACAGAACGCATTAGCACGTTTTTAGAAACAGCTGCTCAGGATACTTCTGCGCAAATACTTGTGCCAGAAATTGCAGATGTGCTCTGTTACATACGTCAAGACGTACTTACTTTACGTAGATCTAGTGACCGCCTTGCGATGCTAGATTTATCTAATGAGCTGGAAGATATATTACTCCTAAAGACACAAGAGTGGCAACCAGAAACATTAAAGGAGCTGCTTTATAAAATACAAACCCTTTCATATGCAGCAACAGGTACAGGACTCATTGAGTTAAATGAGTGGGCAGCTGTAGAGCCGTATTTACAAGCAGATAGTTACCATAATGATAAGAGTGTCGAGCAGCTTAACGATTTTCTGGCGACAGCTAGAGGTGTTGTAGAGTGGAGCGCCTCACAAGTAAAGGCAAAGTATCAAGAAGTAGTTGACACTTACGCAACTTTTGAGCCTAAGGCTTATGGATTTATAGATGACCGCGTGCGATCTTCTGTTGCATTAGATCTCGGTGAGAGTGTGAGCACGCTAGGTGCGTTTATAGCAAAGCATTCTGGGCTTGAAAATAAGGTAATGGATATAGATGGACAGTCTTCTGTGAGAGGATTAAACCCTGGTTATGCCTACGGTGAACTTGTTGTTATAGAAGGTTCTCCAGAAGGTATAGAAGTGGATACAGAGAAGATATACGTCTTTGAAAAACCGCCGTCAGACCTCAAGCCTGTGGCTGGTATTATGACGGTATCAGAAGGTAATCTGGTTTCACACGTGCAGCTACTAGCTCGTAATTTGGGAATCCCTAATGCGGCATTGTCTCAAGAGAACCTTCAAGATTTGAGCAAGTATAGCGGCAAGAAGGTCTTCTATGCTGTTTCAAATAAAGGAAGTGTTATCATAAAAGGCGAGGACGATATTACAAATGAGGAGCGTGAGTTATTCTCAAAGAAGCAACGTTCTACAAGTCAGGTGACCGTGCCTGTAGAGAAGATTGCGCTCGATAAGAAGGACATCATAAATATGCGTGATCTAGATGCAAGCGCGTCTGGCAAGCTTGTTGGCCCTAAGGCAGCAAACCTTGGGCAGCTCAAAAAGATGTTTCCAGAGCAGGTGGTAGAAGGCCTTGTTATTCCTTTCGGCATTTTTAAGGACCATATGGATCAAAAAATGACTAATTATGAGGGTTCTTACTGGGAGTTTTTAAATAACGCTTTCGCGAAAGCGGAACAAATGAAAAGTAACGGCGCGTCATCAAAAGAGATAGAGACGTACCAACTGCAAGAGTTGAAGCGTTTACGAGAGGCCATAAATGTGATGACGCTCAAGCCGTCATTTGTAATTAGCCTGCGTTCAGATTTCCAAAAAGTCTTTAAATCGCCTATGGGTAAAACTCCCGTATTCTTGCGTAGTGATACAAATATGGAAGACCTTGAAGAATTTACTGGCGCAGGATTGAACTTGACGCTTTTTAATATTCTTGATGAGGATAAAATCTTAAAAGGAATTAAAGATGTGTGGGCTTCTCCATATACGGAGCGTAGTTTTAAATGGCGCCAGCAGTATCTAAGCAACCCAGAAAATGTGTTTCCTTCTATACTTATCATTCCTTCGGTAGATGTGGAGTATAGCGGTGTGATGATTACAAAGGGTATTAATCAAGGTACAGATGAGGATCTTACTATTGCCTTTAGTCGTGGGGCAGGAGGGGCTGTAGATGGACAAGCTGCCGAAACGAGACTTGTTACCGCTACAGATGCACGCCTACTATCGCCAGCGAGACAGGGAGATTTTATTAGACTGCCAGCAACGGGAGGTGTGAAGAGAAACATCGCAACCTTTGACGAAGAGATTCTCAATGAGAAAAACATAAAGGATATACGTGCCATTGCCCAATCTATAAGAACACGATTACCAGAAATGACAGGTTCTGACTATGATGGGGCTTATGATGTGGAGCTTGGTTTTGAAAATGACAAACTATGGCTGTTCCAAATACGACCATTTGTAGAAAATAAAACGGCGAAGTCCTCAGAATATCTTGAGGCAATCTCACCAAAAATTGACAAAGACTTTTTAATAACGCTTGATGCACCTATAAACTAATGAAAACATATATCACACTAACATTCATCGCTTTATCGACCTTATTTGCAGCGATGGTTTATCCTATAGACGGCTATGATACGACGGGTATAAAACGATTGTACCGACTTCAGAAAATGGAAATGGATAGTATTGGAAACAAGCGTATTCCTAATGGTGCTTATTTAAAACTAGAGGATATCAAGCTCAATTTGCTTTCGCGAAAGCGTGATTCTCTTGGAGCAATACTAGTAGAAGACAATGATTTTGCTAGAAAGATTGCGAGAATTACACCCGGCGGAAACTACTCACTTGCGGTACTTGATATGACTAATCCAGATAGTTTAAAATATGCGGCTCACAGAGAAAACGTAGGGTACCAGCCAGGAAGTGTAGGTAAAATTGCTGTCCTTAACGGTTTCTTTACAGAGCTTGCAGAGGTATATCCAGATAACTTTGAGTTGCGTACGGGGCTTATGTGTAATAAACGAGTGAAGGCTCGCTACTGGGGAACAGGAGATCACCACACAATACCTGTGTATGATATAGACAGTGATAAGTTAACAAAGCGACAAGTGGTTGCTAGTGATGAGTTCTCACTGTATGAGTGGGCAGATCATATGGTCTCTGTGAGTAATAACGGAGCTGCGAGTGTGCTGTATAGAGAGACAATGTTGCTAGACGCCTTCGGACGAAAGTATGCAGACCTCACCGAAGAAGAAGCAGAAAATTACTTTGTAGAGACCGATAGAGACTCTCTTACGAGTCAAGCAAACCGAGTGGTGAATCAGCCATTAAGAGATCTAGGAATTGCAGAAGACGACTGGAGACTAGGAGGGATGTTTACACGTCCTGCTGGTAAGTACGTAGGTCGTGAGGGTGGAAGTTTAGGAACTCCTAAAGGGCTTATGAAATTTCTAGTAGCCCTAGAGCAAGGAAATGTAATAGATGAGGAAAGCTCGCTTGAAATGAAGCGATTGTTATATATGACAGACAGACGTATACGTTATGCACACTCTAATAGACTAGATGATGCGGCGGTGTACTTTAAGTCTGGCTCGTTTTATAAATGTGATCGAGAGAAAAATCCTAACTGTAGTGACTATGCGGGTAATGTATTCAACTATATGAACTCAGTGATTATTGTAGAGCAGCCTAATGGTAAAAAGTACATCGTATGCTTGATGACTAACGTACTTAATAAAAACTCTGCAGGTGCGCATATGTACCTAGCAAGTAGTATTGATAAGGTGGTAAATCCCACATAAAAAGCATTTACAGTTCTATTAAAACGCCTTATAGTTGTTACTAGAAGGCGTTTTACTTTTGTTGCTGTTTTACCCGTTGTAGACTTGTAGATACACGCGTAGCAAGTTTTGCAATGTTTGTGTTTTTATGCTTTGTAAAAGATTGAGTAATGGCAATATACTTTGTGTCTTCTAGTATCTCAATAAGGTGGAGCATAGCGATGTTCATCTGTCTGCTGCGATTACGAATTAAGCTTCGCACAGCATCAAATTCTGTTTGTTCTACCATTTCTTGAGAATGTAGATTATCAACATCTGTGTCAATGATATGTACTTCGAGCAATGGCAGGATCTTATTTTTAAGTTTGATATGTAAGAGGTTGTCAAGAAACTCTATGGCGTTAATTCTCGCTGTATCATCTTTACTTTTAATACCCAAAAACGCAGCACTTATATCTTCTTGATTGTAACGTATACTTAATAGTGTAAAGACGCTATGTAGACTTTGATCTACTTGTTCTCTTAAAATGAGCACTATGGCTTCACGGGCGAGTAAAACCTCTGTTTCTTTAGCTTCCTCTTGTGAGTCTGCTGGCAGATTGTTTACAAGTTTTGTGAAGGTAGCAAGGGCGTTAAGCGTGCTTTGGTAGTAGTTGCTCTCTAGTAATATGTATCTAGAGATTTTGCGCTTATCTATGGTAAGCGATGGGTTTTTACTACTTAGTTTTAGTAATGATTTTGAGGCATTTTTACGTACGATGAGGTTGTTACTACCTAAAAATTTGAATAAGATTTTTACCGCATTTTGAGAGTTAAATGTTGCGATAACCTTAGGTAGATTTCTTTTTATGTCTAGACTAAAGGCATCTTCATTTTCTAGCCTGAGAAGTGTTTTTGTAATCTCTGGCCCATATTGAGTAAGGCTTTTTATGGCTGCTTTACGTAGTTTTTTATTTTCTATAAACTGGAGGAGATTCCCGACAAAGAGTGGGTCTGTGGTAATGCCTGCAGCTTCTATAGCTTTCTTTGCTACCTTTTTATTTTTATTGCTAAAATGTATAGAGATAAAGTAGTAAAACTCATTAAGTCCAGAGTAGGCAATGCTAAGAAGCAGATCTGAAGTTTCGGCAACATTTTCTAGACCTTCTGGTGTGCCTAGCCGTTCTATTTGAGTCGCGATACGGTCTCTTAAATTAAACTGCTTTCCAAGATCTGTATTAAGGCGTGCATCTTGTGCCAGGCATAACAGCGCAGCATTTGCAATGGGCTTTTCTGGATGATCTAGATAGGTTGTAAATAATTCTTGATCGTCTATTTTGGTGTGATGTAGTAAATATTGTAATGTGGCTATAATGAGTGCGCTGTCACTAGTATGAAGGAGGGCTTTGATTTTATGTAATGCCGTACCTTCTTTATAATAATACAGCTCCTCAATAGCCGCTATTTTTATAGCATTAGAAGGATGGTCTAGAAGTGCTACTATTTGCTTTTTTAAGGGATTAAGTCGAGCCGATGATAATCTAGATAATAAAGTGAGAATCTCGCTTTCTTCACCATTTTGTAAAATATGTCTTGCAGTAGCGATGGTGCGTTCTTTTCTGAAGTTTCGTTTGGACTCATCTTTATTGAGCAGTAAACTCTTGAGGTTAGACCTAAACGAATCAAAGTAGGCATCTCTAAGCTTGTAGATTAACAAGAGCCATATAAACAAGAAGAAGATAGTAAGAATGGTCACAAACTTGGTGTCTAGTTCCATACCCTTGATTACAAAAATGAGCAGAAAACCAGCAATACCTGTGGCTACACTATCTACCACTATATCTATAAATGATTTTGCTTGGTTCTTTATAGCATACGGTATGGGTAAAATAGAAAGCTCTGCAGCTGCTTTGTTTATAGACTGCTTAAAACTACCGTCTAACCCTTTTATGATAATAAGCACCCAAAGCTCAGGAACCGTAAAAAATAGGAGGGAGCCTAAGGCAATACCTAGTGGTAGTATAAGCATTGTTGAGGTTACGCCTAGATAGCTTAAGACTCTATTGGTAACAAAAAGCTGTATGAGTAAAGCCACCACATTAAAGGATGAGAACCAGAACCCTAAAAACGAAGCAAGCTCATCTGAGTCTGGAATGGCCTTGTGCGCAAAATCACTAAATTGAAAATCAACCAGCTTTGCCACCAGCACACTTATCCCGATAATAGATGCCAAATACAGTAAATGCTTAGATTTTAAGATGATTTGAAAAGCATTACGATCTGGGTTAGACACTTGGTGAATTTCTTTCTTTCTCGTGTACATAGAAAGCGTGCGTAACCTTAAATTCCAAATACGGTAGAGTATAGGCACACAGCATAAAATGAGAATCCCTGCAATAAGAATAGACGTTTTATTACCAAAAGCCGCCGAAATTAAGGTCGTTAAGTACCCACCAAAAATCCCACCAGCAATAGCGCCAGAGCCTATAAAACCAAAGAGTCTCTTTGCCTCTCTCGCATTGTAAACCATATTTGCTAGTATCCAGAATTGTGAGGTAACCACCACGGCAAATAAGGATATGAGAACGTAGTAATAATAAAGCAGCCAGACCTCAAGAAATTTATAATGCAAGGCGACAGAAAGCAACATAAAAAAGAAGCCAAAAGCGCATAAGGTTATCGTAGCGACCTTTTTAAAAGAATATCGTTTTAGAGCTTTGTTGTAAAAGTAAGAACTTAAAATAGCCACAGCGGCAACAAGAAGATACCCGTAAGGCAAACGCTCTGCACCAAGTGCAGATAGAAATAATGCGTTTACTGTAGGCTTTACAATAAGTAGCACTGTAATCACCAGAAAGATGTACAGCTGCATAAAAAAAGAGATGGTGATCTCACCATCTCTTATATCAAAGGCTTTCTTGTAAAGACTTTTAATCATTTATTGCGTTTATAATGAGGTTCCCTAGTTATAGGCTAAAGCTCGTGATTTTTTCATTGCTTTTTCTAAAGGAATTACTAAATCTCTTACAATTTGCTCACCCTGTGCATCCTCTATAAGAGCCACTAGTATATACTTGCGCTCAGGTCCCCATACCAATACAGAGTCAGAGTGCCAATTCTTCCACGATCCAGACTTCCTGTAGATATCTGCCTTAGGAGCAATTTTATCTAGCGTGTTTACAAATTTGTGGTGTAGTGCTGGGTCTTTCATAATATCCAGCATCTCTTCAGACTTTTCTGTACTTACTAGATTACCCATTGCAAGCTGGTAGTAAAAACTACATACCTGTCTAGCTGTGGCCGCGTGACTTAATCCCTTCATAGGGTCTGGGTTACGTTTTCCGCCAGCGGCATATCTCTTGCCTACCCATAAACCACCGCCTACTTCTTCATCATAAAGCTTGAGCTGGTCACTGCGCAGTACTTGTTCTATTTTATCATAGCCCACACGGTCTATCATACGAGTAGAGGCAGCGTTATTAGACTTACTTATCATAAGTCGCATATCCTTACGTATTTCTCTAGAGTCTTGTAGTTCGCCATTTTCTATAGCATCCATTGCGGCAAGAAGTATGGCAATCTTAGGTAAACTTGCGGCATACATCATAAACTCATCATTGATACCTGCATACTCTATATTCTCTAAGTTGGACATATCTACAACGCCTATAGACATTCTATTAGACTTTACTAGATTTTTCCATTTTGAGTTTTTATTAATCTCTTGTATTAAAAGCTCTCTCAATATAGGACTCGTATGAGTCTCAAGAGGCTCTACAGAGTCCATCTGTATAGGAAGCTCTTGAGCACTAAGTACAGAAGACATTATAACGCACACTATAAGCGTGATATATTTCATAAAATTCTATGTATTTATAGTTCAACCTAAGTATACAAAAAGGCTGCCAAAGATAGCTAGTATTACTGTTAATTCCATCCCAAACTGTTAATGTTTACAGCGCTTGTTTGTTAAGATATTAACGCTCTATAATTGGGTTTGTTGTAGATGGTATTTGATAAATTACGCTTTCGCGAAAGTGGAAAATCAGAAAGCTCGTATAGTGAAAATTATAGATTAAAAAGAGCTTAGAATTTTATGCTGAGTGTCGCTTAAGTAGACTTGTTTTTTTAACTCAGTTTTTTTGCTACGTAATGTTTTTTATTCAATCGTTAAACCTCTATCTATTAATATTGAGTAAGCATTATCAAAATCAGATGAAACAGTTTTCCAGTCAGATTTCAATTTTTGAGGTCTCTTTATAAAATTCAAGAATTTTCTTCCTTTGTGTAATTTTTTAGTTTCTAAATCTGTTAACCTTTTTAATGTAGAAATCTCATTTATTACATTTTCTAGTGTTTTTCTTTCTTTTTTTAGTTTTTTATTATTTAAAGACATTCGTAAACCAAGTTCAAATTTTGTTGCTTTTTCAAAATACAAATCAGGTAAATCACTATCATTTATCTCTCCAAATTTTAGATAACATTTTTTATAAAATTCTATTAATGATTCTCCAGATTTAATTAATCCAACATAATCAATATCATCTTTTTTAATGTTTACATCATTATCAATTAAACCGCTATTATAGACTACTATAAAGTCAATTTTCTTTCCGATTAATTTAATGAAATCAAAATAGTCACCGTGTCTTATTGCTGCAAATTCATTTTTAAAATCAGAAGTGTCAAGATTGTTTTTCAAGACCTTATACATATATCCAATTACGACTTGTACTATTAATTTTTGTTGCATTTCATAATGTTTGGTAACGGTTTCGGCTATGAGTAATTGCGTGGTTTAGTATTTAATTTTGCAAGTACATACAAACTGAAAATCTGCAAGAATTTTCAGAAGTATGCGAAAATAAGCGATTACTTATAGCCATTGTTATGCATTGTTTTTCTTGTTTCTTTTTTTCTGTTTTTCAACCATTTTTTGGAAGTATTCATCTCGTTTTTTAAATGATTTTTTGGTTCCAATTACTTTTCCATCTGAAGCCAAAATATAGTTGATTTCCCATTTATTTTCTTTTTCATAAAAGAATTGGATTTTTTCTGCTTTTAAATGCTTGATAGATGTTTCTAATTCTTGTTTTAACTTTTCGATATTCTCCTTTTTGTAAGCTCTAATAGCAATGTCAGGGTTTCTTGTAGTTACTATTAATTCAACTTTAGTTTTATTGATTGGAATTTCTACCACAAAATGAATTGGTTTGTTTTTAGGATACATTTCCTTAACTGACTTACGAATAGTTTTTCCAATCAGTTTGTAGAATTTTACCAAATCTTCTCCAATAGCCTCTCCTAATTTTTCAGGTATCTTTCTAAGTCCAATTCCGAGCGCAATTCCAATAATTTCAGTTAGTTTTATAACTATTTCAGGATCAGGTATTTCAGATTTTCTTATGAATTCGGAACCTTTAATTTCCAAATCCGATTCTGATTTGATTTCATTTAGAAATTTTTGTCCGTTTTCAAAAGAACCAAGGTTGATAGGGTCAATCTGGACTTCTATAGTTTCAATCGGTTCAAATTCACACTCTATAAATGGAAAGTTTTCATCTGAAAAAGACATTTCGATAAGTTCAAGTCCATTTTCTAATGTTGCTGTTTTAGAAACGTCAAAATACTCTTGGTCTGCAACTAAATAAAATGCTCCATCTTTTTCAATGACCTCTCCATTGTTTATTCTTCCCATTGGTGGAAAATTCCGATTATGGTCAAGACCCAATCTTGGTTTTCTTTCTCCGTTTATGACCTTGAGAGAACTTTCCAAAGCTTCTTTAGTTATTATATGCCCGTGCTTGTCAATATTAGACGAGCTTAAAATATATCTTTGGGAATATTTCGTTTTCTTTTCGCTCATAAATTTCGGTTAACAAATCGTTTTTTTCAAATAATGCATAAGAGGGCACTACATAAAGCAAGTGTGGCATACTTCGGCAAACTCTGCACAAGCCTTGCGATAGCGCCTATGTTTTTGTTTTTCAATTGATGGTTTAAATATACGAGTATTTGTGAGAGTTTACACTTTCGCGAAAGCGTATAAGATCAAGAAAACTATGTAGTTAGGTTTGTATGATTACTATGGCTTTTCTGTTATATCCATTTTTAAATAACGCTTAGAAAATCACTAAAACCCTACTGCAGTATCATCACCACGTCTATCTGCGCCGCCTTCTAGTGTACCATTAGGGAGGACTAAAATACCGTCTACTTTACCTATTACGGGAGAGCGCTCCTCGTTGGTTTCATAACCCTTTTCTTGCAGTCCGCTTATGATGGCTGGATCAAAGCTGTTAGGTTCAAATAATACCACATCTGGTAACCACTGGTGGTGAAAACGTGGCGCGTTTACCGCCTCCTGCATTGTCATCCCAAACTCGTGTACATTAAGTACCGTTTGTAACACAGAGGTAATAATGGTAGATCCTCCAGGCGTACCTACGGTCATCCAGAACTCGCCATCTTTTTCTACTAGGGTAGGAGTCATACTAGATAGCATACGCTTTCCTGGTTCAATTTTATTTGCCTCGGCGCCTATAAGCCCAAACATATTTGGCACTCCAGGTTTACTAGAGAAGTCATCCATCTCATTGTTTAAAAAGAAGCCTATGTCACTCGCATATAACTTAGATCCATAAGCGCCGTTAAGCGTGGTTGTTACTGCAATGGCGTTACCATACTGGTCTACCGCGCTGTAGTGTGTTGTTTCCATACTCTCATAACCTGGCAAGGCACCGTGTGTCATATCGCTAGACTTTGTAGCGGTGTCCCAAGAGAAGGTTTCCATTCTGTTTTTTGCATACACATCAGAGATGAGTGTGTCTATAGGGATGTTTACAAAATCTGGATCTCCTAGGTAAAAACTTCTATCTGCATACGCGCGACGCTCTGCCTCTGTAAGTAGTTGTATACTCTCCACACTGTTGTGACCATATTGCGAGATGTCATACGGTTCTATCATCTGCATAATTTGTGATAAACAAACCCCACCAGAACTAGGCGGACTCATAGAGATCATTTTTAAGTTATCATACTCAAAGGTTACTGGTGTGCGCCACTTTGCTTCGTATGCCGCAAGATCTTCCATTGTGATGATCCCACCTTTAGATTGTAAGAAGTCTACCAGTTTTTGGCCCGTCTCACCTTTGTAAAACTCGTCTTTACCATTTGCTACGATGCGCTCTAGTGTTTGTGCGAGAGCTTCGTTTTTAAGGGTGTCCGCTTTCGCGAAAGCGTTTACATATATAATACTATCTCCGTTAAGCTCTTTAAATTTATCTTGTAAAGCGCTAAACCTTCCTGCTTGTTTTTCTGTAATCACATACCCATTGCGAGCAAGGTCTATTACGGGCTTGAGAATGGTCTCCATAGGTAGTGAGCCAAACTTCTCGTGCACGGCAAACATACCTGCAAGACCACCTGGCACACCCACAGCGAGACTTCCCTCTGTACTTAAACCTGGTATCACATTACCGTCTTCATCTAGGTACATATCACTTGTAGCCGCACCAGGTGCCATCTCGCGATAGTCTAGCGCTCCTATATCACCATCTTTAGTACGGTATACTAAAAAACCACCACCACCTAGACTACCGGCAAACGGGTATGTCACATTGAGCGCCATATCTGTAGCAATCATTGCGTCAAAAACGTTACCACCTTTCTTCATAATCTCAACGCCTATGCGTGAAGCCTCCTCTCTCGCCGAAACGACCATAGCCTCCTGAGCAATGAGTCCCTGTATGGGGGCGGGAGCAGGTGCTTCTGTCTTACAGTTTATAAATAATAGGGGAATGCAGAGTAAGAGTAAATACTTCATAGGTTGGATTTGTAATTATATGATAAACTTAAAGTTCTTCTAGTTTTAATGCAACAAAGGCTTGTAATTCTTTAAAAAAGCGTGTGAACTCATCTTCAAAGGCTTCATAATGTTCGGCCAGGTCTTCTATGGCTTTATCCATTGCTACGCGGCGTTTTGTGCGTATGTTCATATTGTAAAGCACAGTGCCTATACCTTCCATAGTTGCATAGCTGAGGAGCCAGTTTTGCTCCATCATAGGGATCATCATTTTCTGTATGCGACCCGTGAGCAAGTGGTGATGGTCCTGTAGTAGCTGGTAAAAGTCATCTATGTACACATCTAGGGCTGTATCGTGATAATTGTTCCAGTTTTTGGCTAGAAAGTGATCATAAATAATATCTACTATCACACCAGAGTAGTGACCATACTTTGCGTGCAGGCGTTTTGTACTCTGCTTTACAATAGGGTGACTATCTGTGTAGCTATCTATCCAGCGATGCACGAGTATACCTCGCTGTATATCATCACTATACTTGAGGTACCTTTTACCTTTTATACCATCTGCCATAAAGTTGCCTATAGTTTCCATAGGTAAGCCATCGGTAAGGTAAATGTGTGCGAGAAAATTCATAGTGGTGAAGTTAATAGGAAAAATTAACCTGTTCAAAGATTTTATGAGGCATTGTGAAGCAATGCATTCTTGTTAGGCTGGTACGTATGTGTTTTAGTACTTTTGTTTAACAATCAAAAAAACGAAGATTAATTACGCTTTCGCGAAAGCGTACTCAAAATTTACATATGACATTAATAAAATCTATATCAGGAATACGTGGTACCATAGGAGGTCGCACGGGTGAAAACCTTACACCAGTAGATGCAGTAAAATTTGCTGCAGCATACGGTGCGTGGCTTAAAAATGATCGTAATAAAGAAACCTACAGAGTAGTAGTAGGGCGTGATGCACGTATATCTGGATCTATGATACAAGAGCTTGTGATGAACACGCTCGTGGGTATGGGAATCCATATTATAGACCTTGGCCTCTCTACCACACCTACGGTAGAAGTTGCCGTACCTATGGAACACGCAGATGGTGGGATTATACTCACTGCCTCGCATAACCCAAAACAATGGAACGCGCTTAAACTATTAAACAGTAAGGGAGAGTTTCTTAATGGAGTAGAAGGGGAGAAAATTTTAAATTATGCAGATAATGAAGATTTTACCTTTGCAGAGGTAGATGATCTTGGTAAAATCACAAAAAATGATGCCTACATAGATTTGCATATAGAAGAGGTAAAAAACCTTGAGCTTGTAGATGTAAACGCTATTAAGGATGCCAAGTTTAAAGTAGTGGTAGATGGTGTAAACTCTACGGGAGGTATTGCCATACCAAGATTACTAGAAGAGCTAGGCGTAGAGGCAGTAAAATTATACTGTACACCTAACGGGGAGTTTCCTCACAACCCAGAACCGCTTAAGGAGCACCTAGGTGACATTTGTAAGATGGTGGTAGATGAAAATGCAGATTTTGGAATCGTAGTAGATCCAGATGTAGACCGTCTTGCTTTTATAGA
Source organism: Dokdonia genika (assembly GCF_042652845.1). Classification (NCBI taxonomy): domain Bacteria; kingdom Pseudomonadati; phylum Bacteroidota; class Flavobacteriia; order Flavobacteriales; family Flavobacteriaceae; genus Dokdonia; species Dokdonia genika. Next base: position 286,502 of record NZ_JBHSHB010000024.1, read on the forward strand.
TGATAAGGGAGAAATGTTTGGAGAAGAGTATACCCTAGTTGCTTGTGCAGATTATGTACTAGGAGAGACTAAGGGTAATACGGTGTCAAACTTATCTTCATCACGTGCGCTACGTGATATCACAAGAAAACACGGCGGTGAATACTTTGCAAGTGCCGTAGGAGAGGTAAACGTAGTACAAACTATGAAGGACCAAAACGCTGTAATAGGCGGAGAAGGAAATGGTGGAATTATCTACCCAGCATCGCACTACGGTCGTGATAGCCTGGTAGGTACGGCCCTTTTCCTTACACACCTTGCAAAGCTTAAAATCTCTGTGAGCGAACTCAAAGCTAGTTATCCTCCATACTTTATGAGTAAGCAAAAAATTCAGCTCACACCAGGTCTTGACGTAGATGCATTACTAGAAAAAATGGCTGCCAAATATGCAAATGAAGACGTATCTACGGTAGATGGTGTAAAAGTAGATTTTGAAAATCACTGGGTACACCTACGTAAGTCTAATACAGAACCTATTATACGTATTTATACAGAGGCAAGCACACAAGGCGAAGCAGACCAAGTTGCAAATGATATGATTGCTACTATAAAGGAAGTGGCTGGTATCTAGACAGATATAGTTATTAAAAAAAGAGGGCAATCGCCCTCTTTTTTTGTGCTTAATTTTAAATATCTTTACAGTGCAAACTATTGATTATGAATACATTAAAGTCTACTAAGCCTAGCGGTAAACTAGAGAATTACTTTTCACGCTTTCGCGAAAACATCATTGGTATTAACCAAAGTTTTCAATCTCCATACGGAACAAAGCAGCTTTTATATACAGACTGGACCGCCTCAGGAAGGTTATATGGTCCCATAGAGGAGAAGATGTTACGCGACTTTGGTCCCTATGTAGCAAACACGCATACAGAGACGACCGTCTCAGGTACTGCTATGACAATGAGCTATCATAAAGCAAAGCACATTATAAAAGAGCACGTAAATGCAGATGAGAATGATGTTCTCATAGTGGGTGGTAATGGTATGACGGGTATGATCAATAAATTTCAGCGCATACTTGGATTAAAAGTGCCAGAAAACATAAAGAAATTTACAGAAGTACCTGCAGAGATAAAGCCCATTGTTTTTGTAACACATATGGAGCATCACAGTAATCAAACTACGTGGCTAGAGACCACGGCAACAGTAGTGGTCGTGCCTGCCAAAGAAGATGGACGCTTTTGTATACAGATGTTTGAACAAGAACTACTCAAATATGAAGATCACCCTTTTAAAATAGCATCTATAACCGCTTGTAGTAATGTAACAGGTATACAGACACCATATCACGATGTGGCGAGACTTATGCACGCTCACGGTGGTTTATGTTTTGTAGATTTTGCGTGTAGTGCGCCTTATGTTCATATTGATATGCACCCAGAGAATAAAGAAGAGCGCCTAGACGCTATTTTCTTCTCTCCACACAAGTTTTTAGGAGGGCCAGGCTCTTCTGGAGTTTTAATCTTCAATAAAGATTTATATAAAAACGTGGTACCAGATAACCCAGGAGGAGGCACCGTATCGTGGACAAACCCTTGGGGTGAGCATAAGTATATAGATAACATAGAAGAGCGTGAAGATGGGGGTACTCCAGGTTTCTTGCAAACCATACGTACCGCCTTATCAATTAAAGTAAAAGAAGAGATGGGCGTAGATAATATACTCGCTCGTGAGCACGAACTTATAGACATCATTTGGAATGAACTAGAAGCGGTAGAAAACGTAAAAATTCTTGCAGGTGATCATAAGGATAGACTAGGTGTTATTTCTTTTTATATAGAAGAGTTGCACTTTAATCTAGCGGTCAAATTACTCAATGACCGTTTTGGGATACAAACTAGGGGCGGTTGTAGCTGCGCAGGTACTTATGGGCATTATTTACTCAATGTAGATCAAAAAACATCAAACTCGCTCGCTTGTGAGATAGATGCGGGTAACTTAATACAAAAGCCAGGATGGATACGTATGTCTATTCACCCTACCATCACAAATGAGGAAATAGCTTATGTATGCGCGTGTATAAAAGAACTAGCTTTACACCATAAAGACTGGTCTCAAGATTATATATACCAACCTTACTCAAATGAGTACTTACATAAAGACGATAAGGCTACCTCTTTGAGTCGTAGTACGGCTATAGACTCTTGGTTTGAATTTTAATGCTATTTCTTAGATTTATTTATTTCAGAAAGGACTTCCTCCTTTTTGCCCAAGAGCTTAAAACGTTTATGAGTCCAGAGGTAATACTCTGGATTTTTACGTATTTGAGCTTCTAGAGCGGCGGCATAATTTGTCATAATCTCGCCATCTTCTGTTTGAGAACCATCTGGTGTAATGAGTTGGAAAGATCCTTTGTAGTAGCCACGTTTTATCTTTTCTGTACCGTAATAGAGTACAGGCAGCTTAAACTCTTTTGCAATACGTTCTACTCCAGTAAAGAAAGGTAACTCGTGACCTAAAAATTGTGTCCAATAGCGAGCGCGGTGAAATCTAGGCGATTGGTCTGCTACAAAGCCGTAACAGCCTGTTTTATTCTCACTCTCATTTTTTCTTATAAAGCGCATAGTATCCTTAGAATCTATAAGGTAGGTGTTCCATCTACTACGTATCTTGCGTATGAGATTATCAAACTGTTTGTGTTTTATCTTCTTATAAACTCCGTAACCCGGATTTTCCATAGATAGTTGTAGTGCAAATATCCACTCATAACTTGCGTAGTGTCCCATCATAAGGAGTGAGCTTTGTCCTTCCTTATCATATTTTGTGATGAGTTCCTTGTTAGAAAATTGGTAACGTTCAAGGAGGTCCTCCTTTTTTATATTCATAGATTTTATCATCTCTAGAAACATATCACAGAGATGGCTATAAAATTTACGTTCTATGGTATGGAGTTCTTCTTTAGATTTTTCTGGGAAGGTAGTCTTTAGGTTATATCTAACTACTTTCTTACGATAGCCTATAACTTTATAAATAACAAAATAACAGAAATCTGAAAGCAGGTAAAGCCCTTTAAAAGGGAGTATGGAGATGAGCCATAATAGCGGGTAAAACAACCAGAAAACAATAGCTTTCATTCAGATATAGTTAAGATATTAATCTCACAAATATAGCTATCTTTACAAGTAAAACTTAGTATTTATGGCGGATTTACATCCAGTTACAATTGCAATTATCTTAGCAAATGTCTTATTCTCTATGAGTGGTTTTAAAAACTACTCAATGTTTGAAAAATATAAATTTAACGTAGGAGCTATACGTAGAGGAGAGCAAGTACGTATGGTATCTTCTGCCTTTTTACACGCAAACACGCAGCACTTACTATTTAATATGCTCACGCTATATTTCTTTGCAAATGCTGTTATCTACACTATAGGCGTACCTAGATTTTTACTGGTGTATGTTTCTAGTTTACTATTAGGAAATTTACTTTCTTATTTTCTACATAAAGATGAGTATCACTACTCTGCAGTAGGAGCTAGTGGTGCAGTAATGGGTGTAGTGTATGCTGGGATACTTCTCAATCCAAGGTTAGAAATTTACTTTATGCCAGGTTGGGTATTTGGAGTAGGGTATATGATTTACTCTATTTATGGTATGGTGAAGCGTAACGATAATATAGGGCACGATGCCCATTTTGGAGGAGCTATTGCGGGGTATATAATTGCCATTGTGTCTGCTCCAATTCTTTTAGAAGAGCGTCCTTTAATAGTTATTGCCCTAGCTTTACCTATTATTGCTTTCTTTATTCTTTTTAAATTAGGAAAGATTTAAGGAAACCTCTTCTATTCTTTTTTATATTGAGGGAAACAAAAAAAACAGTAATTATGAAATATATAACCGCATTAATTCTATTAATCACAATGTCTATATCTGCTCAAAACAACACAATGCAACCCCTAGTAAATGTTACCGGAGAAGGTATTGTTAAGGTAGTGCCAGACGGTGTAAACATACGTGTGCGCGTAGAAAATCAAGGCAAGGAAGCAAAGCAAGTAAAAGCAGAAAATGATCAAGCTATAGATAATGTTATAAAGTTCTTACGTAGTCAAGGTATAGATAGTAAGTATGTACAGACAGAGTACATAAATCTTAATAAAAACTATGACTATAACAGCAAGACCTACAACTATAATGCAAACCAAACCCTTACCATAAAACTCAAGGATTTAAAGATGTATGAAGGTGTAATGGCAGGACTTCTCAATTCTGGTATAAATCGTATAGATAATGTACAGTTTACTTCTTCACAGATGGATGCTCTTAAGGCAGACGCGCGTGTGAAAGCCATTAAAGATGCCAAAGATAAGGCCACAGCATATGCTGGTGCATTAGGTCAAACTATAGGTAAAGCAGTACAAATAAGTGAGCAGGGTAGTGCTTCACCACAACCACCTATGTATAAGGCCAGAATGATGTCTATGGAGATGGATAACGCTGCAGGAGGAGAGACCATCGCTCCAGGAGAGCTTACGATTACTACAAAAATCTCTGTAAGTTTTGAATTAAAATAAGCTTAACTAAGATTAACGACTTGTTAACCATTCTTAAAGCTTTCTCAAAGTATCTTTAAGATATGAAAAGGAAAGAAGAAGAAAACAACAAGTCTGAGCGAGAAAAAGAGATAGATGCACGTATCATACGAGATGACCCACAACCTATATCTATAGGTAACGGTGTTCATAGAGAACGGTCAAAGCTCGCAAAGAAAGAATCAAAAGATAAAGCGCAGCAAAGAGCGAAAAAAAACTAGTTACTATTTGTGTGTAAAGAAAAAGGTCAAGGATATTTATCCTTGACCTTTTTACTTTTATGATGTCGCTTACCGCTTACTATCTATTCCTGTTTCTGCGTAGGTTGGGATGTTTAGGTTCTTTAGGAGTATCTGTATGGGTCTTTGCAGAGTCTTCTACAAGTCTATTAATCTCCTCCATCTCTGTATCACTAATGTAACGCCATTTACCTACCGGTACATCGAGTTCAATATTCATAATCCTATTTCGCTTTAAGCGAGTAACCTCATAATCTAGCGCCTCACACATTCTACGTATTTGCCTGTTGAGGCCCTGTGTGAGTATGATTTTAAAAGAAAACCTACTCAGTTGCTCTACGTGGCATTTACGTGTCACGGTATCTAGTATAGGTACACCATTACTCATTTGCTGTATAAACGAGGGTGTGATAGGCTTATCTACCCACACTTCATATTCCTTCTCGTGGTTATTACGAGCTCGTAATATCTTGTTTACAATATCACCATCATTAGTAAGGAAGATTAGACCTTCAGAAGGTTTATCAAGTCTACCTATTGGGAAGATACGAGAAGGATAGTTTATAAAATCTATGATATTATCCTTTTCAACCCGAGTATCTGTCGTACAGACGATACCTACAGGCTTATTAAGAGCGATATACACAGGCTTTTCTGTAGAGCTTGTTATAAGTTCACCATTTACACGCACTTCATCACCTTCTGTAATTTTTGTACCCATTTCTGGCACCTTACCGTTTATGGTAACGCGACCTTGGTCTATAAGCTTATCTGCAGCACGGCGTGAGCAATAGCCAGCCTCGCTGAGGTATTTATTGATGCGGGTTTGTTTTTTCTCTTCCATTAGGAGCAAAAGTACTATTTATAGAACAAAAAAATGCCAGTCGCGAGACTGGCATTACAAGTTCATAAAAGTGAACTAAAAAGTTATATGTGCTTAGTCAATTACTTTGACGTTTACTGCATTTAATCCTTTTTTACCTTCTTTTAATTCAAACTCAACAGCATCACCTTCTCTTACCTCATCGATAAGTCCTGTTACGTGTACGAAGTGCTCTTGGTTTGCTTCTTCTTCATTGATAAATCCAAAACCTTTAGTTTCATTGAAGAATTTTACTGTTCCTTTGTGCATTATAATAATTTAAATATGTTAAGCTGCAAACTTACTGCTATTTAATCCAGAAAATCACAATTGTGTGTTATTGTTTTAAAATACTTTTTTACGCTTTCGCGAAAGCGTAATCACCTCTCATCCCATTGTTTATAGTGCGTAACAATTTTAAAGCTTAGTCTTATGGGTATGTGTTGTGGTGTTTTTGCAAATAATAAGTAGGGATATTTTGTTTGTTAACCCGTAACTTGCGCCTAAAACCGAAATAAATGGCACTTACAAACAACGATATATTTAAGAAACTACGAGTAGCACTTCAACTACGTGATGACGAAATTATAGAAATTTGTAAGCTCGTAGATTTCCAAGTTTCTAAGAGTGAGCTAGGCGCAATTTTTCGTAAGCCAGATCATCCTAAATTTATGGAGTGTGGTGACCAGTTTTTACGTAATTTTTTAAATGGTCTAGTAATACACAAGCGAGGACCTATGCCTCCTAAAAAGAAGTAGGGCTATTGTGCCACTTTTTTAGTCGAGATAACTACTTTCTTACCATCTTCTAGCGTGGTAAAAAATAGGTATACGTCTCCACCATCTTTTATCTTTAACTTTTTACGTATCGCATCTACTTGCATAGGGAAGTTGCGAGTGGTGATATTTGCCTTTGTGATCCCTAATTCCTTTGCAATTCTTTTTGAGTAAGGAACAATCTGCTCTATCACAAAACGACGGCCTGCAAATGAGATGAGCTCTTCTGAGGTATATAAGTGTGAGTGCTCGTGTAGTTTTGAAACATTAAAATACGTACTCACCCAGTTAAAGGCGCCACTCTTCATAAGCGCACTGTTAGGCTCATAAAGATACTTTTGAGGTGTGTCTATTATGGCTTTCGCATTAAGAGCATCACTATGAGAGAAACTCACTACAGGATCTGATGATTGTAAGTTTACAACAGTAAACTTTATATTTTTACAACGCTGTGAAGTAAGTTTCCATAACAACTCTTTCACCTCATTTTTTACAGCTACAATGTGTATTTCGGTCACGCTGCGCAATTCTTCTATACCTGCTGCTATGTCTAGTATGGGAGATGTTTTTATCCAGAGGGTGTTACACTTTGACAATAACAGGTTTTTGTAAAGCGGTACATTAGGTAGACAATCTTTAAGCATAAAAACTTTGCCCTTACTATCTGTACGTCTCCCTGGGTCTAAGAAAATGGTATCAAAACGAGTATCGCAGGTTTCAAAATAATGCATTGAATCATCTACTATAAACTCAATGTTGTCTTGCTTGAGAACTTCTGCATTAGACTGTGCAAGTCTTGATAAACTGGCGTCCATCTCTATGTGCGTTACCTGCTTGTTAGTCTGTGCAAAGTGATAAGCATCTATACCAAAGCCACCTGTACCATCTGCTAGGGTAGTACCTTGCATAATACTGGCTTTGTAACTTGCCGTTGCCTCAGAAGAGGTTTGCTCCATATTGAGTTTAGGCGGGAATAAGATACCAGCGCCGTTATGCCAGCGTGGTAATTTTCCTTTGGCTTTACGTTTACCTTCAAGTTGTTGAGCAAGCTCCTGCACTGTAATATCTTTAAAAGGGCTTCCTTTTAAAATAAAAGAGTGCAGTGGTGTATGCTCGTGCTCTTGTAAATAAGCACGCACTTCGGGCTGTAAAAGCGCGGTGTTCATTATAAGTCTTGTGTAAGTTTTTGTACAATCTTATACTCGCTCAAAAATTCTTTTGAGATCACTTTAAGTGCGGTATAAACAGGAACGGCAAGTATCATCCCAAATACCCCAAATAACAATCCAGCAATAATGATAGCTAAGAATATCTCCAGCGGATGTGACTTCACACTGTTACCAAAAACAAAAGGTTGTATCACAAAATTATCAACCATTTGTGCTGCGCCATAGCATAAGGAGATCCAGAGTAACTTAGGTAAAATAATGGTTCTAAAATCCATCTCAATATTACTCGAGGTAACCAGTAATAGCATAACAGCGCCACCTACAAGAGGGCCTAAATATGGAACCAGGTTAAGTACTGCACAAAAGAGCGCTATGGCAAGCGCGTTTTCTATACCAAATGATAGGAGTATTATAGCGTATAAGACAAACATTGTAAATACTTGTATTATGAGCCCTATAAAGTAGCGAGAGAGAAGGTATTTTATTTTTTCAAACACGCGTAAGAATTTGCCCTCGTTGCCTTTTTTCGCGAAAGCGAGTAAACTATTTACAAGCAATCTATTATCCTTTAAAAAGAAGAAAGTAATAAATATAATAGCAAATGTACCAATGCCTGCGGCACCTAGATTACCTATAATTCCGTTTAAAAATGCAGGGATGATACTAAAATCAAAATTCTTTACGAGCTCTGCCTCTTGAACTCCTTGTATTATAGTCATCTTATCGAGGCCAAAATAAGTTGCAATCTCGCCAAAGAGCCTATTTATATTAATTTTTACCTCTTCAAAATCTATCTGACCCAGATGCTGGCTTTGGTCTATAACCACCGGTATAAAAAGCATAAAAACACCTAGTATTACCAGTAATAATATAAATATTGTGACTATCGCTGCCCAGGTAGGGCTAAACTTAAGCGTGTACCTTAAAAACTTTACAACAGGCCTACCCACTAGTGATAGTACAGCTGCAACGGCTAGATAAACAAGCACACTTTGTATGGTATAAAGAAGCCAGAGTAAGATTAAGATACCCACAACGACACCTACGGCGCGTAAGATTCCATAACTTATTTCTTTTGCTTTTAGTGGCTTCATATTAAGGTCAAAGATACTGGTTTTATTATCGTGTGAGCTCGTAAAGTGCGATGCCTGCGGCTTGTGCTACATTCATACTACTATTAATGCCGTGCATAGGTATATGTGCGATTACGGCACATTGTTCTAAAGCTTCTGGAGTGACGCCAGTACTTTCGGCTCCTATGACAAGTGAAATTTTTGACATATTAGCAATATGAACTTCGGCAATGGGAATACTTGTAGAATCTATCTCTAGTGCGATAGTGCTAAACCCTTGCTCTCTTAGATTAATAAGTGTAGTCGCTATATTCTCGCTTTCGCGAAAGCGGACCGTACGTTCTGTATTGCGAGCCGTCTTACGTAGTCTACTACTTGTAACATCTGGAGCGTTGCCGCAAAAAATGATCTCTTGTACTCCAAAAGCATCTGCCAGCCTAAAAATGCTACCCGCATTTGCCGGACCAGAAACGTGATCGCATACAATGATAATCTCTTTGTTATGAGAAGCTGGGGTGTGATGTGTATGAGTTAATTGCAAGGGGTTAGTGTTTTAATTTTCAAAAGCATACTTAACAATGTTTGCACCCATTTGGAGTGCTTTTTGTCTCACACTCTCTGGGTCGCCGTGTACTTCTGGATCTTCCCAGCCATCTCCTATGTCTGACTCTGTTGTAAATAATACGACGAGTCTGTCTTCATAAAAGAGCCCTAGTGCTTGTGGTCTCTTTCCATCGTGCTCGTGTATTTTGGGTAGTCCCTGCGGAAATTTATAAGCACTAGAAAAAATGGGGTGGCTAGCAGCGAGCTCCGTAAGCTCTTGGTCTGGAAAAATCTTTTTGAGTTCCTTAGGTAAATACTCCGCCATTCCATAATTATCATCTATGTGTAAAAAGCCTCCGCTAGTGAGGTAATACCTAAGGTTTTCTACATCATCGTCTGTAAAAAGTACATTACCGTGACCGGTCATATGCAGCAGTGGGTATTGAAACACGTCGATACTACCAGCATCTACAGATTCTGGTTTATCATTCATCTTTGTGTTTATATTCTTATTACAAAAACGTATAAGATTAGGCAGGGCTGTGGGATTACTGTACCAGTCTCCACCTCCTTTATATTTTAGTACTGCAAGATCTTGAGCAGTTATAAACCCGCTGGTTAACAATAGTATAATGACTGCTAGTAAGGTGCGATGCATAAATGAATTTATAAAAATTAAAAATACTGATAACTTAAATTATGAGTGTACTAAATTATATTAAAGTTAAACAGAAATCATAAAGTTCTAAAATCCAGCTCCCAGTGAGATGATAACTACTGCCTAGGCTTGCTGTTAGTACAATGAGTTCTTAAATTTACTCTAGTAAGTTGTAACAATTTACAACGATTGCGACTTACGTACTAACACTAATTTTAATTTTTAATATGAAAAAGAAAATGTATGCTTTGGCAGCTTTTATGTTGAGTGGCGTAGTCCTTACAGCACAAGAAGTTAGCTTTGAAGAGTATGATCTTGATAACGGTATGCACGTTATTTTACATCAAGATAACAGCGCACCTGTAGTAACAACATCTGTTATGTATCACGTAGGAGCAAAAGATGAAGATCCAAGTAAAACAGGATTTGCTCACTTTTTTGAACACCTTCTTTTTGAAGGGACAGAAAACATTGAGCGTGGTGAGTGGTTTAAAATAGTTACTTCTAACGGAGGTAAAAACAATGCAAATACAACACAAGATCGTACTTATTATTATGAAGTCTTTCCTTCTAATAACCTAGAGCTTGGTCTGTGGATGGAGTCTGAGCGTTTACTTCACCCTATTATTAATCAAATAGGTGTTGATACTCAAAAAGAAGTAGTTCAAGAAGAAAAGCGTCTTAGAGTAGATAACCAGCCTTACGGCCGTTTTCAAGAAGTAATAGGTAAGATGCTTTTTAAGAAGCACCCATACCGTTGGACTACCATAGGATCTCTTGATCATCTCGCTAGTGCAACACTAGAAGACTTTCAAAAATTTAGTGATACATATTATGTGCCTAATAATGCCGTGCTCGTTGTGGCTGGAGATATTGATGTTGCAGAGACAAAAAAGATGATTGACACGTATTTTGCACCTATACCTAGAGGTAAAGACATTGTACGTAATACATTTAAAGAAGATCCAGTCGTACCTGTAAGAGAGACATTTTATGATCCTAATATACAGATACCAGCAATTTTTCTAGCATATAGAACACCTGCTCAAACAGAGAAGGATGCTTATGTGCTCGATATGGTATCATCTGTTTTGAGTGATGGTAAGAGTTCTAGACTTTACAAAAAGTTAGTAGACACTAAGAAAAAGGCGCTACAAGTATTTGCTTTTAGTGGTGCTCAAGAAGATTATGGATCATATTTAATAGGTGCTTTACCATTAGGTGATAACTCTCTAGATGATTTAATTACAGAAATGGATGAGGAGATTGTAAAGCTTCAAACAACTTTAATTTCAGAAAGAGATTACCAGAAGCTTCAGAATAAATTTGAAAATCGCTTTGTAAACTCTAATAGCAGTGTAGAGGGTATTGCAAACTCACTGGCGCGCAATTATATGTTATATGATGATACTAATCTTATTAATACTGAGATTGATATTTATAGGTCAATAACTAGAGAAGATATTAAGGCAGCTGCTATTAAATATCTTAAAGCAAATGAGCGTGTCATATTAGAGTACTTACCAGAATCTCAAAAAGAAAAATAATGAAGAAGAATATAATAATAGGTGCAATGTTATTGCTAGCAACAGCTAGTTATGCACAAGTGGACAGAAGTAAACAACCTGAGCCGGGTCCAGCTCCTGAGATTAATCTTAAAGACCCAGCATCTTTTGAGCTTAAAAATGGTCTTAAAGTACTAGTTGTAGAAAATAAAAAGCTACCTAGAGTATCTATACAACTTACTATAGATAACCCTCTTATTGTAGAGGGAGAAAAGGCTGGAGTTGCTGCCCTTACATCATCTATGTTAGGTAAAGGGTCTAAGAGTATTGCAAAAGATGTGTTTGAAGAAGAGGTAGATTATCTTGGAGCAAACATAAGCTTTGGCTCTCAGAGCGCATTTGCAAGCGGTCTATCTAAGTATTTTGAACGTCTAGTTGAACTTACTGCAGATGCTGGTATAAATCCAAATTTTACACAAGTAGAGTTTGATAAAGAAAAGGAACGTCTCATAGAAGGATTAAAATCTAATGAGAAGAGTGTGACAGCTATCGCTGGACGTGTGCAAAGTGTACTAGCTTATGGTGCAGACCACCCTTATGGAGAGTTCACTACAGAAGAGACTGTAAATAATGTAACACTTGCAGATGTTGAGAAGTTTCATTCAGATTACTTTAGACCTAATAATGGATACTTAATCATTATAGGTGATGTAAATTTTGACACTGTAAAGAAGGTAGTAAAAGACAACTTCAAGAAGTGGAAAAAAGGAACTATACCAGAAACACCATTTTCTGAAAAGCAAAATGTTTCTACTACAGAAATCAACTTTGTTAATATGGACAATGCCGTTCAGTCAGAAATTGCAGTTCAAAATACTGTTGAGCTTAAAATGACAGACCAAGATTATTTTCCAGCTCTTATTGCAAATAACATCTTAGGAGGTGGAGGAGAAGCACGTCTTTTTAATAACCTACGTGAAGATAAAGGATATACTTATGGATCATACTCAAGAATAGGTTCTAATGAAAAGACAGTAACTCGTTTTAGCGCTACAGCAAGCGTGCGTAATGCAGTTACAGATAGCTCTGTGGTAGAGATCGTAAAAGAGATTAACCGTATAGGGTCTGAGCCAGTATCGCCAGAAGAGTTAGCAAATGCAAAAGCAAAGTACACTGGAAGTTTTGTACTCGCCCTAGAGCGACCACAAACTATTGCAAACTATGCATATAACATTGAGAGTAAAGGGCTCCCTAAAGATTTTTACAAGAACTACTTGTCTAATATAGATAAGGTATCTCAACAAGATGTACAAAATGCAGCTAGTAAACTATTTAAAGGTGATAACGCGAGAATCGTTGTAACTGGAAAGGGTAGTGAGGTAATAGATAATCTAAGTAAGGTGGTTATAGACGGTAAGACTATCCCTGTAAAGTACTTTGACGTATATGGTGAAGGAATAGAAAAACCAGAATTCAAAAAGGAACTACCTGCAGATCTTACGGTAAATAAGGTGCTAGAATCTTACATTGCTGCTATAGGTGGTAAAGATAAGCTTGCTGCGGTAAACTCGGTTTATATTAAAGCACAAGGAGCTATGCAAGGTATGACGCTTGATTTAGAACTTAAAAAAACTACAAAAGAGCAGTTTGTACAAAACATTATGATGGGAGGAAACTCAGTTTCAAAACAAGTACTTGATGGAGATAAGGGATATGTAGTTGTACAAGGGCAACGCAAAGATCTAGAAGGAGAAGATGTAGAGAAGGTAAAAGCTGAGTCATCTCCATTTCCAGAAGTAAACTGGTTAAACGGTGGAGCGAGCCTAGAAGGTATAGAAAAAGTAAATGGAGAAGATGCTTATGTGGTTAAAGTAGCAGATGGTAAAATGAACTACTACAGTACAAAAACGGGGCTTAAACTTCAGGAGGTAACTATACAAGAAATGCAAGGTCAGACTGTAAAAACGTCTATCACTTTGAGCAAATATCAAGATGTGGGAGGAATCAAATTTCCATTTGTGTTAAGTCAGTCATTTGGCCCACAATCTATAGATTTTAATGTGACAGAAATTAAGGTAAATGAAGGCATCACAAATGCAGATTTTGAGTAATTTCATTCTATAACCTACTATTAAAGGTCAGCTTTTGCTGGCCTTTTTTATGTCTCAATATTACACTGCTAGCTGCATTTTTAAAATGCAATACACTACAATGTAATAAAACCAAGCTGCTATGAAGGGGGAGTTTTACGCTTTCGCGAAAGCGTACTCATATCTAGTAAAAATTATAGTTAGATATAATGAAATAAAAATGCCCGAAAACGATTGCAAATAATATATTTTAAACCAAAGACAGTCTTTTTTTATGAGATCGCCAAAACTAGTATTGTAGAGCCTGCAATACTTGAGGTTTACGTATTTTTAGTAAAAATATTAACAGATGTCAAGAGAACCGAAAATAGAGAGATTTAACGCAAATGTAAAGTCAAAATACGAAGTCTATAATGGGATATTTATGACGCTTCCCTTTGATGGTATCTCAAACACGGGGGTCCTTTTACCGCTGTTTCATTCTATATGTAAGGAAGGGTATAAAGACAATAAAAACCCGACAGAAATTATTGAGTACTTCTTTGAGCGTTATATGCGTGATGCTACAGAAAAAGAACGCGAAGACATATTGTTTAAATTTATACAGTATATCGAGCGACAAGTAGTGCTATTTGACGCGATTGAAGACGCTTCATATCGTATCGTAAATAATATGGATGGTCGAGGCACCCTGCGTAATATAAAAGAAGAAGCAGAGGCAACGGGTAAAAAGGAAGAGCTCATCTCTTACTTAAACAGGTTTACTATACGTCCCGTACTTACAGCACACCCTACTCAATTTTATCCAGGCGTAGTACTAGGTATCATAAATGATCTAAGTGCTGCAATAAGAGATAATCGACTTGAAGATATAAAGACGCTGCTAGCACAGTTAGGTAAAACTCCATTCTTTAAAAAAGAAAAACCTACACCATATGATGAAGCTGTGAGTCTTATCTGGTATCTTGAGAATGTGTTTTATCACAGTGCAGGGGCTATATATGACTACCTGCATAGGCACTTAATACAAGATGAAAGCTTTAGTAATACGCTTGTAGATCTTGGTTTTTGGCCAGGTGGTGACCGTGATGGTAATCCATTTGTTACCACAGCTATAACACTTAAGGTTGCCAGAAAGTTGCGTAGTTCTGTACTGAGAAATTATTATAGAGAGATAAAGCAATTACGTAGGAGAATCACCTTTAGAGGTACTGAGGCACCACTTTCAGAACTAGAAGATCAAGTATATACAGCTATTTTTTCTGAAGAGAAACCAGCCATTTCACAAGCCTCTATTCTCAAAACACTTAAAGATATCCGTGATATTGTAAGAGATAAGCACCAGAGTTTATATTTAGATAAAATAGATAGTCTTATTCATAAGGTAGAACTTTTTGGACTTCACTTTGCATCGTTAGATATACGACAGGATAGTAGTATTCATAAAATAGTTTTTGAGCAAATTGTTGAAAATGCAACTATAAATGGATCAAAGATTTTTCCGGAGGGTTATCTCGCTTTAAGCGAAAACGAGCAAATAGACTTCTTAAACAACGTGCACGGAGCGCTAGATCCAGAAAGTTTTGAAGAGGAAGTAGTGACTAAGACTCTTGGCTCTATCTATGCGATGAAAACCATTCAAGATGAAAATGGTGAGCGTGGCTCAAACAGATACATAATAAGTAACTCACAAAGCGCACTGCACGTGATGCAAGCCTTTACATTTTTAAGACTATGTGACTGGGAATCTCCTACGGCAGATGTAGCACCACTATTTGAAACTGTACCAGATCTTATCGCTGCACCCGCTGTGATGGAAGCACTGTATACAAATCCTACATATAGTAAACACTTAAAGAGTCGCGGTATGCGACAGACTATAATGCTAGGCTTTTCTGACGGAACAAAAGACGGTGGTTATTTAATGGCAAACTGGAGTATCTTTAAGGCTAAGGAGGCAATGACAGCTATGTCTAGAAAGTATGGGGTAACCGTAATTTTCTTTGACGGTAGAGGAGGACCACCAGCACGTGGAGGTGGTAAAACACACCAATTTTATGCATCATTAGGACCTAATATAGAAGCACAAGAAATTCAAATCACGGTACAAGGACAAACTATAAGTTCTAATTTTGGAACGGTAGATTCTTGCCAGTACAATCTAGAGCAACTGCTTAGTAGCGGTGTTAATAACGAGGTCTTCAAGGGAGCACATAATGATATATCACCATCAGATAGAGAAACGCTAGAAGCCCTCGCACAAAAGAGCTATGAGGCTTATACCGCTTTTAAAGGACACGATAAGTTCTTGCCATATCTGGAGCGTATGTCTACACTTAAGTATTATGCAAAAACTAATATAGGTAGCCGCCCTAGCAAGCGATCTCAAAAAAGCACTTTAGATTTTGGAGATCTTAGAGCGATTCCATTTGTAGGTAGTTGGAGCCAGCTTAAACAAAATGTACCTGGTTTTTATGGAGTAGGAACAGCACTTGCCTCTTTTGAAGATGCTGGTAAGCTAGAGGATGTCAAGCAGCTATATAAAAATAGTTCATTCTTCCGAACGTTACTTGAGAATAGTATGATGAGTCTTACAAAATCATTTTTTGGACTTACAGCATATATGCAAGAAGATCAAGAATTTGGCGAGTTCTGGAAGTTACTCTTTGAAGAGTATAAGCGTAGCAAGCGATTAATGCTAGAAGTGGCGGGACTTACGGAGTTAATGGAAAATGAGAAGGCAGGTAAAGCGTCCATTCAAGAAAGAGAGAATATTGTACTACCACTATTGACTATACAGCAGTATGCGCTTAGAGCCATACAAGATATGCAACGTTCTGGAGAGCAAACAGATAAGGCAAAGGTATACGAGCGTATGGTTACAAGATCACTCTTTGGAAACATAAATGCGAGTAGAAATTCGGCATAAACTAGTAATGATAAGGGAGTAAGTATTGCTCCCTTGTTATACTTAGACTACCTTTGCGACAGCAGGCCGCCTTATTGATCCATCAATGGATAGGAAAGTCCGGACACCACAGGATAGCATAGCGGCTAACGGCCGTCATCCCAAACTCGTTTTGGGAGAGGACAAGTGCAACAGAAAGAATGTACAGGTAATGCTGTAGCGAACCCAGGTAAACTCTATGCGGTGCAATGTCAAGTATACTCACAGTTAAGTGCGATCCGCGCGTTGTGGGAGGGTAGACAGATAGAGATTATTAGTAATGATAATCCCAGATAAATAATAAGGAATTTCTAGAAGCATCTAGATTGAACAGAATCCGGCTTATAGGCCTGCTTATTTTATGATTACAAATAAATCTAAATAACAATAAATCCCGCAACTAGCGGGATTTATTAATTTTAGTGTATGTTGTTACGCTTTCGCGAAAGCGTTCTTATTCTTCTTCATCACTTTCTGGGAGTTCAAAAAAGCTAAAGGCATTACCACCATAATGACGGGTCTGCACGTAGTTTATAAAACCATCAAGTTTTGAATACTTACCGTGCTCGATGATGAGTACACCATCTTGCTCTAAGAGGTTATTCTTAAATACCAGTGTTGCAATCTTTTCAAAGTCCTTAATGTCTATATCGTATGGGGGGTCTGCAAATATGATGTCGTAACTTCCTGTAGCCCGTTCTAAATATTTAAAGACATCGCTTTTTATAGCGTGTATGGAAAAATCAAATTCTTGTGACGTTTTGTTTATAAACTGTACACAGCCATAATGACCATCTACTGCAGTGATTTGATCTGTACCCCTAGAGGCAAACTCATAGCTTATATTTCCAGTACCCGCAAAGAGGTCTAACACGCTAAGCTGGCTTATGTGATAGTTGCTTCTTATAATATTAAAAAGGGCTTCCTTTGCCATATCTGTAGTAGGGCGAACGGGTAGCTTTTTTGGTGCCGCGATTCTTCGGCCTTTGTATTTTCCAGATATGATACGTGTCATAATAAACTGCCAAGTATAGCTTGGTCTTGTGGTATTAGTTTATGTACTGCTTCTAGAACGCTAAGGTGTCGTACATAAGTGTGTGCTAGCTCATAATAAGGATCATCCTTTGTAATAGTACCTGTAAGCACTACTTCTATAGTTTCTGGACTCAATTCTAATTGCTCCATTGTAAAGAGCATATAATAGATGAAGTCTTCCTTAGTTCTAATTTCAAAACGGTTTACAAAGAGCAGTTTCTTATTTGCTACAACACCCATTTCGAAGTATGAGTCTTGAAAATTTATCAAGATTTTTGGTTCTGTGCTATTTACAAACTTGTTTAATAGAAATTTTGTAAAAACCGTTGTACTATGGTAATAATCAAAAGAGCCAAAGGTTTCAAAAAGAAAATTATTTACACTGGTGTATGGCACATATACGTTTACAAGGTCATAAAAGTCTATCACATCGTGCGAGATGTGATCTGTACTAAGAATTTTTGTATTGAACTTTAAATAATCTGCACCTTTTTCGACATCAAAGAGTGCCTTTGGAACCATTGTAAATAGCTCGTTAGAATAGACTACAATTACCTTTGCAAAATTTTGGGAGAGTATCTCATTTTTTTTAAAAGCCTTTTCTACCTCATTACTTAATGAAGTAGGATTTACATTATTTGTAAATTTTATAGTCTGTGTGGCTATTACTTCTTTGCTATGGCTGTTTTGGGTAAAAAAAGAAAGTCCATCCAAGTGTATTTGGATGGACAGACTATATAATGAGTTTGTGTTGTCTTGACTAGTCATTAGCCCCATAACTCTTAGGCCAGTTACCGTTTGTGTTGATGGTTTCCATAGATCCCACAGTAAGTGCGTCCCCATTTACCCCATCTACTGAGACTACTTGCTTTTCTTTTGCAACATAATCTTTAGGTTGATCTGCAAGTAAGACATCTTTATCAATAGAGATAAGAAACACAGGGTACATTGTGTTACTCTTTTCTATTTGACCAGCATCCATAGTATACTTTGCATCTATTCCCTCTATTGGGACATTGATCATAGTCTTATAACGCTCAGACCCTTTGAATAGTGAATCTTTAACTGGGCGAGTACCTAGTGTGTCAACTACTACTATTTCTTTAAATGTATCTACACGGAAACGTTTTGTTTTTTCTTCGTCTAGTATAGTTGTATCTCTACGTTGAGTAATTGTAAACTCTGCAGTATCAATAAAACGTACTAACTTATCAAAATCTTTCTGGTAAGTACCTGTAACTGTTTTATGAGCTAGTTGCGCCTGTCTTAGATCACGCATATTTTTTATGGCAGCACTGTAACGCGCTTCCTTAACTTCATTAAATTTTACCTCTCCCCAAATTGCGTTAAAAAGAAGGTAACCTAATGCGGCAATTACTACCCAAAGTACAAGCTGTAATACTAGTTTCATGTAATGATGTTTAAATTAGTTATGGTGAGCAACAAATCTACAATTTTTTTTTACACACAAAAATTTATTATCTCATTTTTCGTTTGCTTAATTTCGTTGCATTCTAAGCCTTCTATGATTAAAGACGCCCGAGCATTTTATAAGCTATTAGTAAAAGATTTTGAACATCAACCTACCATAAAACAAGATAGGCTACTAGAGCAGTTATCTCACTTTTTGTTTAGTAGTTCTAAGGATAAAGTATTCGTTCTTAAAGGGTTTGCAGGTACAGGTAAGACTACAGTGATAGGAACGGTTGTAAAAAATCTTTGGCACGTAAAGATGTCATCAGTTCTTATGGCACCTACGGGTCGAGCTGCAAAGGTTGCCAGTAATTATAGTAAAAAACAGGCGTATACTATACATCGCAAAATTTATTTCCCAAAAAAAGAACGTGGAGGAGGCGTTTCTTTTACGCTCCAGCCTAATAAACATAGAAACTGTCTCTTTATAGTAGATGAGGCATCTATGATATCTGATAAAGCAACTAACTCCAAGTTTTTTGACAATGGATCTCTGCTAGATGATATGATGCAATACGTGTATAGTGGTTACAAATGTAAACTCATATTAGTAGGAGACGAGGCGCAGTTACCCCCTGTAAAGCTTGAGATGTCCCCAGCTTTAGATATTGATATGTTGTCATTGCAGTTTAATAAAACCGTAGAGACTATACAGCTAGACGAAGTAATGCGTCAAGGAGAAGATAGTGGCATACTTATGAATGCAACCGCTCTAAGAGAACAGCTTTCTGAAGGGTTTTATGAAGATTTTAAATTTGAATTAGACAGGTATAACGATATTGTTAGACTAGTAGACGGTCACGAGATTATGGATGCCATAAATGATTGCTACAGCTCTGTAGGTACAGAAGAAACTGCAATCATTGTACGATCTAACAAGAGAGCAAACCTATATAACCAGCAAATAAGAAATCGAATTCTATTTCAAGAAGAAGAAATCTCTGCAGGAGATCACTTGATGGTGGTAAAAAATAATTACTTCTGGCTAGATGCAAAAAGCGATGCTGGATTTATTGCAAACGGTGATATTGTAAAAGTATTAGAAATACTAGCCATCAAGGAACTCTACGGCTTTCGCTTTGCAGAGGTAAAAGTGCAAATGGTAGATTACCCACAAATGCAACCATTTGAGACTGTAGTAATGCTGGATGTACTCACACTTGAGACACCAGCACTACCTTATGAAGATGGAGATCGTCTCTATAAAGAAGTCCAAAAAGACTATGTAGACGAGAAGTCTAATTACAAGCGATTCCAAAAAATCAAAAACAACAAATACTTTAATGCCTTACAGGTTAAATTCTCTTATGCTATTACCTGTCATAAATCACAAGGTGGGCAGTGGGAAAATGTATTTATAGAGCAACCCTACCTTCCAGACGGGATGAATAAAGATTATTTAAGATGGTTGTATACAGCGATAACTAGATCAAAAAGTAAGTTGTACTTAATAGGTTTTAAAGACGAAATGTTTGTAGAAGCAGAGTAGCGTTGTTATATAAAATTGCTTTAGGAGCTATTTCCCGCTTTACGCTACAATTCCTCATCGCGGCTACGCCAGCTCTTGCGGGATTTTCACTACAATCGGGGCTATGGATTAGATAGTTATATATTTATGGCTAGTTTTTTGATTATAACGTCTGTATATAAATAAGTAAACAATTATGAGTTTTGAATTAATAGTAAGTATCATATTAGGATTTTCACTTGCCGCCGCTGCTGGTTTTAGAGTATTTGTTCCTTTGTTAGTTTTAAGTTTATCTGCCCACTTTGGTTGGTTTCCAGTAAACGATACTTGGCAGTGGGTAGGTAGCGTTCCGGCGCTAGTTTTACTTGGTGTTGCTACATTATTTGAAGTAGGAGCCTATTTTATTCCTTGGATTGACAACCTGCTGGATACGATATCTGTACCACTAGCTGCAATCGCGGGTACATTACTTATGGTAGCGACTATGGGAGATATGGATCCTACTATTACTTGGGCACTGGCCATCATCGCTGGTGGCGGAGCAGCAGCAGCTGTTTCTGGTACTACGAGCGCCACTAGATTAGGGAGTACAGCAACTACAGGCGGTATTGCAAACCCACTCGTTGCAGGTACAGAAACCATTGCAGCGACTACAGTTTCAGTAGCGAGTATCTTTTCGCCTATACTTGCACTAGTGATTGTATTGTTACTTATAGGTCTTGGCTGGAAGATTATTTCAAGGCTAAGAAGGGCATAAGTTTTACATTTCTTTTTAAGTAACTTTGCAACTTGTTTTATGATGTTTTATGCTTTCGCGAAAGCGTAATTATAACCAGAAAAGACATCAAAACGTCAATATATTGAAAGAAAATCTGAAGATTATAGCAATGATACCCGCACGTTATGCGGCGTCTAGGTTTCCAGGTAAGATGATGAAAGATCTTGCAGGTAAGCCTGTTATTGTGCGCACCTATGAGAGTGTTGTAGCCACAAAGTTGTTTGACGAAGTTTATGTAGTTACAGATAGTGATGTTATTTATAACACCATAGAAGCCGAAGGTGGTAAGGCTATTATGAGTGTTAAAGAGCACGAGTGCGGTAGCGATAGAATTGCAGAGGCAGTGGCTTCTCTAGATGTAGATGTGGTTGTAAACGTACAAGGAGATGAACCTTTTACGAGTAGGGAGGACTTAGCACCCGTGCTAGACGTGTTTTATGGAGATGATGCTGCACAAATAGATCTTGCTAGTGTGATGATGCCTATGAAGGAGGAGCAAGAGATTGTAAACCCTAATAATGTAAAGGTTATTGTGGATAATTTTGACTTTGCATTATACTTCTCTAGGTCACCACTTCCATATGTGCGCGATAATGAAGCTGGTATAATTACTTATAAGCATAAAGGTATTTATGCCTTTAGAAAGCAGGCGATACTTGACTTTGCATCTATGCATATGACACCCCTTGAAAAGGCCGAAAAAATAGAGTGCATACGATTCTTAGAGTATGGTAAGAAAATTAAAATGGTACGTTCATCAAGACTTGCAATAGGTATTGATACTCCAGAAGATCTAGAAAAAGCAATTAAAATTTATTTGAATAATTAGCGCATATGGGACTTGCAAAGTTTATATATAAAAATATTTTAGGCTGGAAGGTAAAAGGTGACTTTTCTCAAGACACAGTAAAGAAGGCAGTAGTAATCGCTGTGCCCCATACCAGCTGGCACGATTTTTATATGGGTATTTTACTTCGTACAATGCTTGATGTTAAGATAGGCTTCATCGGTAAGAAAGAGCTTTTTAAATGGCCTATGGGACCTATTTTTAAAGCAATGGGAGGTGCGCCTATAGATCGTACACCAGGTCAAGATAAAGTACAATCTATCGCAAATGTCTTTAAGGATAAAGAGGAGTTTAGACTCACAATAGCCCCGGAGGGAACACGTAAAAAAGTTGATAAGCTCAAAACGGGGTTTTATTATATTGCTCTTGCAGCAGAGGTGCCTATTATAATGGTTGCTTTTGATTTTGGTAGAAAGGAGCAACGTATATCTAAGCCTTTATATCCGTCTGGTAATATAGATGAAGACCTTGCACTTATACACGAGTTCTTTAAGGGAGCTGTAGGTAAGGTGCCTGAGTATAGTTTTACTCCAGATGAGTAGAAATTTTATAAGTACTTATATAAAATGCCTCATTACTATTTAAAGTATTGAGGCATTTTTTATTTGTAAAAGTGATTAGGATTTATGCTTCTTTGTAAGTGCCTGCAGTTTTCTTTCTCCAGGCGTCTAGCATCCAGCTAGTTTTTTCTAATTCACGTATGTAAGCTCCTATAAGGTCTATTGTACCTTCGTCACCAGCGTCGTCTGCTTTCTTCACAACAGCGCTTAGTTGTTTGAGAATTTTTCCGTGATCTCCAAGTATAGTGTCTACCATATCTCTGTCAGACAGATCAGATTTTGATTCTTTAATGCTTGATGCTTCAAGATAATCTGAGAGATTACTTACTGGTGCAAAACGCAATGTTAGAATACGTTCTGCAATCTCATCGATTTTAATTTTTGCATCATCATAAAGTTGTTCAAACTGCTCGTGTAAGTCAAAAAAGTTCTCACCTGAAACATTCCAGTGAAAATTGCGAAGTTTTTGGTAGTATACGTGATAGTCAGATAAAAGTATGTTGAGCTCTGTAACTGTCTCTTTGGTTTTTTTTGTGTCTAAGTTTAAATAATTCATAGTTCTTTGGTTTTTATATAAAATTACAAAGGCTTAAAGGTCTGAGGATTATTTGCGGGTTAGTTTGGGATAAGTTTAACCCGATATGCTAAGATTGTTATAAAAAACAATGTTCTGACGGCATAGAAAATACTTTATATTTGCCAAAAATTAGACGAATGTTAGAGAGTATACAGTCTCAAGTAAAGGATAAGAAAATTTTAGTAACAGGAGGTGCTGGTTTTATAGGTTCTAATATATGTGAAGTTCTTATAAAGAATGGTGCAATTGTAACCTGTTTAGATAACCTTGCTACAGGGCATAAACATAATTTAGATGCTATCATAGATCATTCAAATTTCACTTTTATAGAAGGTGATATAAGAGATATTGAAACTTGTAAAAAAGCAGTGTCTCAGAGTGACTATGTATTGCATCAGGCTGCATTAGGATCTGTACCAAGATCAATAAAAGATCCTGCAACGAGTAATGAAGTCAATGTAGGTGGATTTTTGAATATGCTCATCGCATCTAAAGATAAAGGTGTAAAACGTTTTGTGTATGCGGCAAGTTCTTCGACTTACGGAGACTCTCAAGGATTACCAAAGCAAGAAGATATCATAGGGAAACCATTGTCTCCTTATGCAATAACAAAATATGTAAATGAGTTGTATGCAGATGTGTTTCATAAAACATATGGGATAGATTGTATAGGGCTTAGATATTTTAATGTTTTCGGTAGAAAACAAGACCCAAATGGCGCTTATGCGGCTGTTATCCCTAAGTTTACAAAACTATTAATGGATCACGATTCTCCTGTTATGAACGGAGATGGAAGCTATTCTAGAGATTTCACGTATATTGATAATGTTATCGAAATGAATATACGCGCAATGCTTACTGACAACAAAGACGCACTTAATACTGTTTATAATGTTGCATTCGGAGAGCGCACAGACCTCAATGAACTTGTAAATATTTTAAAAGAGGAATTAAGTCAATTTGATGAGAAAATTGCACAAGTAGAGGTGAAGTATGGACCGAAAAGAGCTGGCGATGTACCTCACAGTTTAGCAAGTATCGATAGAGCTAGAGAACGAGTAGGTTATAATCCAGAATTTAGTATTAAAGATGGTCTCAAAGAGGCAATGGCTTGGTACTGGAAGAATTTAAAATAATTTTTTTTGCTTTCGCGAAAGCGTAAATACAACAATATATGACAAAAATTAAAGTAGGAGTTATAGGGTTAGGCTATGTAGGTCTTCCATTAGCAAGGTTATTTGGAACAAAATACAATACGGTAGGTTTTGATATTAATCAAGAACGTATAGATGAGTTAAGGTCTGGTACTGATAGTACATTAGAAGTATCTGATGAAGTTCTTCAAAGCGTTTTGAAAACTGAAGTAAATGATGCCAATGGACTTTTTTGTAGCGCAGATAGTAAGGATATAGAAGATTGTAACTATTATGTAGTTACAGTACCTACGCCGGTAGATAAAAACAATAGACCAGTTCTCACGCCTCTTTATAAAAGTAGCGAGACTGTAGGTAAGGTGCTTAAAAAAGGTGACATTGTTATATATGAAAGCACAGTATATCCTGGAGTAACAGAGGATGAGTGTGTTCCTGTTTTAGAGCGCGTGAGCGGACTCAAATTTAATGAAGACTTTTATGTAGGCTACTCTCCAGAAAGAATCAATCCAGGAGATAAAGAGCATACTGTAGAAAAAATTCTTAAAGTTACTTCTGGAAGCACACCAGAAATAGGTAAGAAAGTAGATGATTTATATGCTTCTGTGATAACTGCAGGAACACATTTAGCACCTACGATAAAAGTGGCTGAGGCTGCAAAAGTTATTGAAAACTCACAACGTGATATAAACATTGCGTTTGTAAATGAGCTAGCTAAGATTTTTAATCTTATGGAAATCAATACACACGATGTACTTGAAGCTGCTGGAACAAAATGGAATTTCCTTCCATTTAAGCCAGGTTTAGTAGGGGGGCACTGTATAGGTGTAGATCCTTACTATCTCGCTCAGAAAGCGCAAGAGCTAGGATATCATCCAGAAATTATTCTTGCTGGTAGAAGGCTTAATGATAGTATGGGAGCTTATGTAGCTGCAGAGGTTGTGAAGCTTATGCTTAAAAATGATATAAAAGTAAAAGGTGCTTCTTTATTATTATTAGGTATAACTTTTAAAGAAAACTGCCCGGATGTTAGAAATACGAAGGTTGTTGATGTTGTAAAACATTTAGAAGATTTTGGTGTTAACGTTACTATTTATGACCCTTGGGTAAATGCAGATGAAGTTGAGCACGAGTATGGTCTTAAAGCACTAACAGAATTACCTAACCAAAAGTTTGATGCAATTGTACAGGCAGTTTCTCACAAAGAATTTGGTGAATTAAATTTAGGAGCTCTTAAAAATAATAAATCTGTAGTATATGATGTTAAAGGAGTTTTAGGGTCTAAAGCAGATGGTAAGCTGTAATGAACATTCTTATTACAGGAGGAGCAGGTTTTATAGGTTCTCACGTGGTGAGACTTTTTCTAGAAATTTTTCCAGAGAGTCATATTTACAATCTTGATGCGCTTACCTATGCAGGTAACTTAGAGAACCTAGCAGATGTAGAAGCGTCTAGTAATTATACATTTATAAAAGGGGACATCAATGATGCCCCTTTTTTGATGACCTTATTTTCCAAATATCAATTTGACAAGGTAATACACCTAGCGGCAGAGTCTCACGTAGATAGAAGTATTAAAAACCCTCTAGCTTTTGTGCAGACTAACATTATTGGTACATTAAACTTGCTCAATGCAGCTAAAGAAATATGGAAAAGGAATTTTGACAATAAGCTTTTCTACCATATAAGTACAGACGAGGTGTATGGTACACTTGGTGAGACGGGCTTGTTTACAGAGACTACCTCATACGCCCCAAACTCACCCTATGCTTCGTCTAAGGCAAGCTCAGATCATTTTGTTAGAGCTTATGGTGAGACCTATGGTTTGCCATATATTATTAGTAATTGCTCTAACAATTATGGACCTAATCAATTTCCAGAAAAACTCATTCCTCTATTTATAAATAATATTATTTTAAACAAGGCGCTTCCTGTTTACGGTGATGGAAATTATACAAGAGATTGGCTATTTGTAAAAGATCACGCAAGAGCTATAGCACGTATATTTAAAGAAGGAAAACTTGGCGAGACCTACAATATAGGCGGGGTCAATGAATGGAAAAATATTGATCTCGTAAAGTTATTATGCGACAAGATGGATGAGAAGCTTTCGCGAAAGCGTAATACCTCTCAATCTCTTATTACCTTTATAAAAGACAGACCAGGTCACGACAAGCGATATGCTATAGATGCCTCAAAAATTGAAAAAGAACTGGGGTGGAAACCATCTGTTACTTTTGAGGAAGGGCTAGAACTCACAATAGATTGGTATCTTGCCAATAGTTCTTGGCTAGAGAATGTCACTTCTGGAGCATATCAAGAATATTACAATAAAATGTATACTTAATGAAAGGTATTGTACTTGCTGGAGGATCTGGAACTAGACTGTCACCACTTACCATTGCTGTAAGTAAGCAGTTATTGCCGGTGTATGATAAGCCTATGATATATTACCCTATATCAGTGCTTATGCTTGCTGGTATACGTGAGATTCTTATTATCACAACGCCAGAAGACAGTCATTTATTTAAAAGGCTATTAGGTGATGGATCAGTACTTGGATGCTCTTTTTCTTATGAGGTGCAAGAACAACCAAATGGACTTGCAGAAGCATTTATTATAGGAGAATCCTTTATTGGGAAAGATAAAGTAGCTCTTGTACTAGGTGATAATATCTTTTATGGTAATGGTCTAAGTAAATTATTACAAAGCAAAGTAACAGTAGATGGAGGTGCCATATTTGCATATCCCGTGCGTGACCCTGAGCGTTTTGGAGTTGTCGCTTTTGATAAGGATATGAATGTCACGAGTATCGAAGAAAAACCAGAGAGTCCACAATCTAATTACGCTGTACCAGGTATTTATTTTTATGATAATGATGTAGTTGCTATTGCAAAAGAAATTAAGCCTTCTCATAGAGGAGAGCTTGAGATTACAGCAATAAATCAAGAATATTTACTTCGTAAAAAGCTTACTGTAGGAGTTATGAGTAGAGGGATGTCTTGGTTTGATACAGGCACGGTAGATGCGCTAGATGATGCGACAGAATTTATAAGAGTATTACAACGTAATCAAAGCACAATGATAGCTTGTCTTGAGGAGATTGCTTACAAGATGAATTGGATATCATACGAAGCTCTTAAGGCAAGTGCATCAAGATATGGTAAAGGTGCATATGCACAGTACATAAATACACTCTAGTGGAATTTCAAAAAACAGCATTCAAAGATTTAATTATATGCACTCCAAAGGTGTTTGAAGATGATCGAGGTTATTTTTATGAATCCTTTAATGCAAAATCATTTCAAAGCTTTGCAGGATTTGAGCCAGAGTTTGTTCAAGATAATCAGTCGCAGTCTACATATGGTGTCTTGCGTGGGCTTCATTTTCAAATAGGGGAGTTTGCACAATCTAAGCTCGTACGGGTTGTAGAAGGTGAGGTACTTGATGTAGTTGTTGATTTAAGAAAAAACGAACCTACCTATAAGAAAGCTTACAGCATACGTCTCAGTGCAGAAAATAAAAAACAACTTTTCGTTCCAAAAGGGATGGCGCACGGTTTTATAACACTAAGCGATACCGCAACGTTTATTTATAAATGCGATAACTACTATAACAAAGAGAGCGAGCGTGGTCTGGCATATAACGATCCATCATTGCAAATCGATTGGTTATTAGATAAGCAGGATATCATCCTTTCAGAAAAAGATAAGGAAAATACGATGCTTGCAGATTTACCTTCTAACCTATTTTAAATGAGTACGCTTTCGCGAAATATACGATTACTTATTACAGGTGGTGGTGGTCAGCTTGCTCAAGCCATAAAGGAGGAAGAAGCTACTTTTGAGAATGTTACGAGTTTACATTTGTCAAAATCTGAGTTAGACATCACATCAACATCTTCTATTAAAAAAGCGCTTGATTTACATCAACCAGATGTTATAATAAACACAGCCGCATACACCGCTGTAGATGCTGCCGAAGATAATAAAGAGAAAGCTTTCCTAGTAAATGAAATAGGAGTAAAGAATCTAGCTCAAGCTTGTAAGGATAATGGAATAAAACTCATTCACATCTCTACAGATTACGTCTTTGACGGAGTAAAACCAGAAGAATATGCAGAGGAAGATATTCCAAATCCTACAACGGTTTACGGCAAGTCTAAACTTGCTGGCGAGCAGGCCATAATTGCTTCAGGGCTTCTTGACTATGCTATTATAAGAACCTCCTGGGTGTACAGTGTTTACGGGCGTAATTTTGTGAAGACAATGTTACGATTAGGTAATGAGAAAGATGAGATTTCGGTTGTAAACGATCAATATGGGTCTCCTACCTTGGCAAATAATCTAGCTTCTATTATTTTACAGTTGTCAAACGTGCTTACTACACATAATGCAGGCGTATATCATTATACAAATGAGGGTGTCACTACGTGGTACGCTTTCGCGAAAGCGGTATTCAGCTATAAGAAAATGAGTGTAAACGTTTTGCCTGTGTCCAGTGACCGCTTTGTAACAAAGGCCACGCGCCCAAAAAATAGTAAATTAGAAAGTTCTAAAATCATCAACCTTTTAGGGATTGAAAATGTGCCTTGGGAAGAAAGTCTTGAGAAAATGCTCGTTAGATTATGATAAGTGATGAATTTAAAGGTATCGCTGTCAAAGCTGCGCTTCAAGCTGGTGACGTAATAAGAGAGGTGTATGCGACCGCATTTGATAGCGTTCTTAAAAGTGATGATTCACCCCTTACAGTTGCAGACACTCGTTCCCACGAGGTAATCTGTAAGGAGCTGAGCGCTACAAACATTCCTATTTTAAGTGAAGAAGCCGCCGAAATCCCTTATGAAGAAAGAAGTACTTGGGATATCTTTTGGCTCGTAGATCCACTAGACGGCACCAAAGAGTTTATAAATCGCAATGGAGAATTTACTGTAAACATTGCATTGATAGTAGGAGCTAGGCCAGTTTTTGGTATTATCTATATCCCTGTGTCTGATACACTATATCTAGGTGGAAGCTCACTAGGCAAAAGCTATAAAATTTCAAATCCTATAATAGAGATGGGGTGGAATCAAGTAGTGGATGATAAGCATATAATTTTTACAAATAAGCTAAAATCACAAAAAGAGATACGAGTCGTGACAAGTCGCTCTCACCTCAATGAGCAAACAGTAGCGTATATAGAGGATTTAAAAAAAAATACCACTTCGGTAAGCTTACTTCCTGCTGGTAGTGCGCTTAAATTCTGTCTACTTGCAGAAGGAAATGCAGATAGATACCCTAGATTTGCTCCTTGTATGGAGTGGGATACGGCTGCTGGTGATGCTATATGTGAGACCGCTGGAATTACTGTTTTTATTGCAGGAACAACGGAGAAATTAACATATAATAAGAAGTCCTTATTTAGCCCTAACTTTGAAGCTTATTAATACTGTTTATGAAAATTCTTGTTACAGGTGGCGCTGGTTTTATTGGGTATCATCTTTGTGAGCAATTGCTCAAGGAAGGACATACTGTAGTGGCTCTTGATAATATTAACGATTATTACGACCCTAATCTCAAGTATGATAGATTATCGCAATTAGGTATATCAAAAGCAGAAGCATCAGTCTGGAATTTGACAGTGGCAAGCCACAAGCATAAATCACTGCAATTTGTGCGTATGAATCTTGAGGATAGGGAAGCGTTGCCTGAGCTTTTTAAAAAAGAGTCTTTCGACCTCGTATGTAATCTTGCGGCTCAAGCGGGTGTGAGATATTCTATTGAAAATCCAGAGGTATATATAGATACAAATGTTGTAGGCTTTTTAAATATCTTAGAATGCTGTCGTAATAACGATATAAAAAAACTTGTTTATGCGAGTAGCTCTAGTGTATACGGCAATAGTCTAGATGTTCCATTTACAGAAAAACAGTATGTAGACGAGCCCATAAGTATCTATGCCGCTACAAAAAAATCTAATGAGTTGATGGCGCATACCTATGCACATCTATTCGGTATAAATGCTGTTGGTTTACGTTTTTTTACAGTGTACGGTCCTTGGGGAAGACCAGATATGGCAATGTTTTTATTTACAGATGCGATAATAAATAATAAACCTATTAAGGTTTTTAACGAGGGTGATCTCTCACGTGATTTTACATATATATCAGATATTATTGCCGGTGTTACGGCTGTAATTCAGAATGAAGTACAACCCGGAAACACAATTTTAAACATAGGTAATAGCAAGCCTGTAAAGCTATTAGACTTTATAGAAGCCTTAGAGCTGGAGCTTGGCAAAAAAGCAAAAAAAGAAATGCTTCCTATGCAAGATGGTGATGTAAACCAGACTTGGGCAAGTGTAGAGGCTATGCGTAAACATTATAACTATCAGCCATCTGTAAGTGTAGAAGATGGGATAGCGGCCTTTGTAAAATGGTATAAAAGCTATTATAAGGATTAGTACGCTTTCGCGAAAGCGTAAGATTCCCCTGTCATTAGTATGCAAACTGCTATATTTGCGATTTGCCAATAATTTGAAAAATATGAGCATAAAAAACATTTGTTGCATTGGAGCAGGCTATGTAGGAGGACCTACAATGTCTGTAATTGCGTTAAAATGTCCAGATATAAAAGTTTCCGTAGTTGACCTCAATGAGAAGCGCATCGCCGCTTGGAATGATGATGATGTAAGTAACCTACCCATTTATGAACCAGGCCTAGCTGAAGTTGTAAAAGAAGCTAGAGGGAGAAATCTATTTTTTTCTACAGAAGTAGATAAGGCGATAGATGAAGCAGAGCTTATTTTTATATCTGTAAACACGCCTACAAAAACGTATGGAGTAGGTAAAGGGATGGCAGCAGATCTAAAGTACATAGAATTATGTGCTCGCCAGATTGCACGAGTAGCGACTACAGATAAAATTGTAGTAGAAAAATCTACGTTACCTGTACGTACTGCCGAGGCGTTGCAGAATATACTTCACAATACGGGTAAAGGTGTACGCTTTGATATTTTATCAAACCCAGAGTTTCTAGCCGAGGGTACTGCTGTTCAAGATTTACTTAATGCAGATCGTGTACTTATAGGGGGAGAAAATACTCCTGATGGTCAAAAGGCCACCGAAGCTCTTGCAAACATTTATTCAAATTGGATTCCAGAAGAGCGCATCTTAAGAACGAGTGTTTGGTCTTCAGAGCTGTCTAAACTCACAGCAAACGCCTTTCTTGCGCAACGCGTTTCTTCTATTAACGCGATGTCTGAGCTTTGTGAAGTTACTGGAGCAGATGTTCAAGAAGTTGCCAGAGCAATTGGTACAGACTCAAGGATAGGCCCAAAGTTTTTAAAGGCTTCCGTTGGTTTTGGCGGATCTTGTTTTCAAAAAGATATCTTAAACCTTGTTTATATTGCAAAGTCATATGGACTTAATGAGGTGGCAGATTATTGGGAGCAGGTTATTATTATGAATGACCACCAAAAAAGACGATTTGCAGAAAAGATAGTAAAGACGCTTTTTAACACCGTTTCGGGTAAGAAGATTACATTATTAGGTTGGGCATTTAAAAAGGATACTAATGACACTCGCGAGTCTGCAGCGATATATGTGGCAGATTATTTACTCAATGAACAAGCAGAGGTAGTGATATATGACCCAAAGGTTTCTGAGGAACAGATTCTAGCAGATCTCGATTATTTAAACACGCGTTCTGAAGCTGAAAATAGAGCTTTGGTTACAGTAGTTAACGACCCTATGGAAGCCTGTTATAATGCGCACGCCATTGCTATTATGACAGAATGGGATGAGTTTGTTAATTATGACTGGAAAACTATCTATGATAATATGTATAAACCCGCTTTTATTTTTGATGGAAGGGGACTGCTCGACACTCAAAAAATTGTGAATATAGGTTTTGAATGTTACACAATAGGCAAAGGTTAGTTTTAAACTTTGAATGAAGTGTATAACAGTTAAATGCTTAGAATTTTAGCCAATCTTTTAATTAGTAGATGCGATACAGAAAAACTATATTTGCAACTTAAACAAAGCTTAGAAAAATAATTTTTATCGATGTCAAAAACAACTTATTTTGCCCACGAAACGGCAGTTATAGATGATAATTGTTCCATTGGTGATGGAAGTAAAATTTGGCATTTTTCACATATTATGACAAATTCTACACTAGGAGAGAATTGTAACGTAGGACAAAACGTTGTTATTTCGCCAGATGTAATATTAGGTAGTAACGTGAAAGTTCAAAATAATGTCTCAATATATACAGGGGTCATTTGTGAGGATAATGTTTTTTTAGGGCCATCGATGGTTTTTACAAATGTCATAAATCCTAGAAGTGCAGTAAACCGTAAATCTGAGTATGCACGAACCATTGTTAGGGAAGGAGCATCAATTGGGGCAAATGCAACAATTGTTTGTGGTAATGATATCGGTAAGTTTGCATTTATAGGAGCTGGAGCGGTAGTTACAAAAGAGATTCCTGACTATGCATTGGTAGTAGGTAATCCCGCAAAACAACTTGGCTGGGTAAGTGAATATGGTCATAGACTGACATTTGATAACAATAATATAGCTATCTGTCCTGAGACTAGTCAGCAGTATAGTCTAAATGATAATAAAGTTAAACGCATAGCATAAATTTTATGAAGAATTTCGCATTAATAGGGGCTGCAGGATACATTGCACCAAGGCATATGAAGGCCATTAAGGAAACTGGTAATGATTTAATTGCAGGCTTAGATAATTTTGATAGTGTAGGGGTTATAGATAGTTATTTTCCAAATGCCGATTTTTTTGTTGAGTTTGAGCGTTTTGATCGTCATATCTCTAAGCTTAAGTACGATAAAAATATAAACTTAGATTATGTAAGTATTTGTACACCGAATTATTTACACGATGCTCATATTCGTTTTGCGTTAAGACAGGGAGCAGATGCCATATGTGAGAAGCCTCTTGTTTTAAATCCTTGGAGTGTAGAATCATTAAAAAATATACAAAAAGAGACAGGTAAAAAAATATATAATATTCTTCAGCTTCGTGTACATCATAGTATAATAGATCTTAAGAAAAAAATAGATGACGGGCCCAAAGATAAAATTTATGATGTAGACCTTACTTATTTAACTTCAAGAGGTAACTGGTACTATACATCTTGGAAAGGTGATGAGTCAAAATCTGGCGGTATAGCAACAAATATCGGTGTACATTTCTTTGATATGTTATCTTGGATTTTTGGGGGTGTAAAACAAAATATCACGCATATCTATGAGCACGATAGAGCTTCTGGTTATCTAGAACTTGAGCGTGCAAGAGTAAGGTGGTTTTTGTCTATAAATGATGAAGTCTTACCAAAGGAGGTTGTAGAGAAAGGACAGAGAACATATAGATCTATTACCATCGAGGGGGAAGAATTAGAGTTTAGTGGAGGCTTTACAGATTTGCATACTACCAGTTACAAAGAGATATTAAATGGTAACGGTTATGGTATAGAAGATGCTGCGCAAGCCATAGATATTGTTTACGACATTCGTAATTCTGATGCAATAGGTCTCAAAGGAGAATATCACCCTTTTGCAAAAAAAGCACTGGCTATACACCCATTTAGAAAAAAATAAATAATGAAAGTCGTTACAATTATAGGAGCTAGACCTCAATTTATTAAATCTGGAGCGGTTAGTAGATCTTTTATAGAGTACAATCAAACCAATCCAAAAGAATCTATAAGTGAGGTTATAGTACATACCGGACAGCATTACGACAGCAATATGAGTGATGTCTTTTTTGAGCAAATGAATATTCCAAAGCCTGCATATCAGCTCGATATAAATGGACTTGGACACGGAGCTATGACGGGACAAATGCTAGAGGAAATAGAAAAAGTATTACTTATAGAAAAACCAGATTGGGTGATGGTGTATGGTGATACTAACTCAACACTTGCTGGAGCTCTAGCTGCATCAAAACTGCATATTAAATTAGCTCATATAGAAGCAGGGTTACGTTCTTTTAATATGCGTATGCCAGAAGAGGTTAATCGTATTCTGACAGATAGAGTAAGTAGTGTGCTTTTTTGCCCCACAGATTCGGCAATAAGTAATCTAGAAAAAGAAGGGTATAATGATCTTGATATCGCTATTGTAAAGAACGGTGATGTGATGATGGATGCAAGTCTTATGTTTTCCGCTTTCGCGAAAGCACCACAAGAAGAAATTCCATCTAACTTTATACTTACAACTGTTCATAGGGCAGAAAACACTGATGACCCTGAAAGATTAAAGAATATTTTTAAAGCACTAAACACCATATCTCAAGAGACTCCTGTAGTCTTACCATTGCACCCTAGAACTAAAAGTTTTATAGAAAAATATGATATACAATTAGGAAGTAATCTACACTGTATAGACCCTGTGGGTTATGTTGAAATGTTGTATTTACTAAAAAACTGCTCTCTTGTACTAACAGATAGTGGAGGTTTACAAAAAGAAGCATATTTTTTTAAGAAATACTGCCTAACCTTACGTGATGAAACCGAGTGGGTTGAATTGATAGATAATGGTTTTAACAAGCTTGTAGGAGCCGATTTTGAAACTATTATGGCTGCCTTTAAAAATGCTCATTCTCAATCACCAGATTTTTCGTTAGATCTATATGGTAATGGAGAGGCTAGTAAAAAAATTATAGAAGGTTTACTTAAGCATAAATGAATAATTAAATCAAAATGTAATTGATTTAGATTTATAAATTTTGACGAATAACATATTACGATATATGACAATAATTAAGAATTTACGTTCTCTTTGTGTTTTTTGTTTTATTATATTACTAACAACAAATTCTTACAGCCAGACCGTAGAAGATATAAACGCTATGCCGTCACAAGATGTGCAAAGCTTAGTTTCCAAAGCCAAGGCTAGCGGATATACTCCAGAGCAGCTTAGGGCGCTTGCAGCCTCAAAAGGGTTGTCACCAGAACAGGTAAACGCACTTGCAGGTAAAATGCAAGGTGCGCAAGATGTAAGTCAGAACGTTCAAGACAATCTAACTATCGATAATAGTTCATCTGTAGTAACAAATGAGACAAATTTAAGAGTACCGAAAAAGTCTACCTTATTTGGATACGATTTTTTTAATAACCCAAACATTAGCTTTCAACCTAATTTAAATCTTGCAACTCCTGTAAATTATCAGTTAGGGCCTGGTGATGGACTTGTAGTGAGTTTATGGGGTGCTGCCGAAAATACTTTTGATCTAGAGGTTAATAGAAATGGAAGTGTAAAAATTCCAAATATAGGTCAAGTATTAGTAAGTGGCCTAACTATGGATGAGGCAAGCTCTAAAATTAAAAGTAAGTTACTTAACGTATATAGAGGTATCTCTGCACCAGCTAGTAGTCCTTATAAAATTTTTACAGATATTTCTTTATCTAGTGTGAGAACAGTCCAGGTTAATATAATAGGAGAGGTGGCAGTACCTGGTACATATTCTTTAAGCGCATTGTCTACAGTTCTCAATGCATTATATGCAGCTGGAGGCCCTACAGATCAAGGTACTTTTAGAGAAATAAAGCTTGTGCGTAATGGTGTTGAACTTCCGTACTTTGATATTTATAATTATTTAGTAAATGGAAGTCAAACTGGAAATGCTACATTGAGGGATCAAGATGTTATTATTGTCAAACCATATATATCTAAAGTAAATGTTAGTGGGATGGTAAAACGTCCAGGAGTCTATGAGATGAAGACAAATGAAACTTTTGGAGACCTTCTTAAGTACGTAAGTGGTTTTACATCAAATGCTTTTAAGGATGTAATAAAATTAGAACGTATAGAAGGTGATAGAAGAGTTTTAAAAGAATTGAATATCGGAGATTTTAGAAATGCTAGCTTGCGTGATGGTGATGCAATTGTAGTCAATGAAATTATTGATAAGGTAGAAAATAGAGTCTCGATAAATGGAGCTGTTTATAGGCCTGGTGATTATGAGTTTACGCCTAATATGTCATTAAAGCAACTTATAGATAA
This sequence comes from Dokdonia genika, assembly GCF_042652845.1. Taxonomy (NCBI): domain Bacteria; kingdom Pseudomonadati; phylum Bacteroidota; class Flavobacteriia; order Flavobacteriales; family Flavobacteriaceae; genus Dokdonia; species Dokdonia genika. Next base: position 322,839 of record NZ_JBHSHB010000024.1, read on the forward strand.
AGCGAGTGGAGTTTTGGAAACGGCATATTTAGATAGGGTTGTGATAACAAGTAATCCAGAAGGAAAAAATAGTACTTCATCATCATACTCACTTGAAGACGTAATTGACGGTAGTGTAGATATAACATTAATGGTTAATGATGTCGTAAGTGTTTTTGATAAGTATAATTTAAAAGAGCAAGGCACACTCACTATAGGTGGAGCAGTAAAGAATCCACAAACTATGTCTTACATAGATGGAGTAGGACTAGAAGAACTAGTTCTTCTAGCTGGTGGTTATGAAAAAGATGCAGACCCTAGAGTAATAGATGTTACAAGAGAGATTATTGATGATGATTATAAAACAATTAATCAAACTTTTAAAATATCTGGCAATACGAATCTAGATATGAATACAAATACGCCTTTTGTATTTATGCCTAATGATAAGATTACTGTAAGATACCTTAAAGGTTCTGGAGATCAAATAAGTATTTCAGTAGTGGGTGAGGTGATGTTTCCTGGAGCGTATGATGTAACTTATAGAAACGAACGTATCCTTGATCTGATAGAGAAGGCAGGAGGTTTATCTCCTTATGCTTTTAAGCAAGGAGTAAGCCTTGTGAGAAGAAATCCATATTACAAGGAAGTTATACAACAATTAACATCAGATAGAATTAATGACAGTACGTCAACAAAAAACGTAAATATTGATTTAAATAATCTTGAGGAGTACCGTGTTGCTATAGATTTTAATAAATTACTTAAAGAAGGAGCAGAATCTCGACAAAATATGGTCTTAAAGGATGGTGATAGAATTATTATCCCTACCATAAAGGAGACTATTAAGATAGAAGGGGAGGTGTTGCTTCCATCACTAGTGAGATATGATAAAAGACTAAGATTTAAAGATTACATAAGCAAATCTGGAGGTTTTAATAATAAAGCTAAGAAAAGAAAATCTTATGTGATTTATCCTAATGGTGATATAGCAGCGACCAAGAGTTTTCTGTTTTTTAAGACATATCCAACGATTCAACCAGGTTCATTAGTGGTAGTACCATCAAAAGCTGAGCGTACAGGAGGTATTAGTACCGAAGAGGTGTTAGGTGTAACTACAGGATTTGCAACAGTAGCACTTTTAATAGAAAGATTATTTTCAAACTAATATGGAAGAAAGAATTGATCACTCAAATGAGAATGATTACAAAATCATCCTTGGCTTAGTTAAAGGTTTTCTGCAAACTAAGAAATTTATCTTTGTATCTATTTTAATATTTGTTCTATTAGGTATTGTGGTGGTATTGTTTACCCCAAAAACTTATAGCTCGAGGGTGTTATTTATTACCCAAGACTCTAGTAGTGCGCAATCTAGTGGCCTTGGGGGTATAGCTTCCCTAATTAGTGGAGGATCTATTAAGTCTTCAAGTTCTAGTGATATACCAACATTTTTGTATCCACAAATAATAAATAGTTGGGAATTTAGAAAACAACTTTTTGATATTCCAATTAAACTTAAAAATGAAGATTCTTTAATAACTTTCGAAGAATATGTTATAAATAAAGAGGGTTTATCCTTAAGTGAGTATATTGTAAAATATACGATAGGGTTACCTAAACTAATCTTTAGTGATGACTCTTCTCCAAAAAGAGTTGTTAATAAATTAGATTCACTAGAGTATATATCTAGTAATGATAAAAGAGTACTTAAATCACTAAAGAATAAGCTTTCTTTTAGTATAAGTGAAGAGGATGGTACGCTAGAAATAAAAACTATTTTTGAGGAAGAACCGGTTGCAGCTGCACAGCTTGCCCAACAAGTTCAAGTTCGTTTACAGAAAGAAATTATACGATATAGAATAGCCAAAGCTAGAGAGAAATATAATTTTATAGAAGTCCAATATGAAGATACTAAGCAAAAATATAAAGATGCTCAGATAAGACTAGCGAGCTACACAGACCGCAATAGATTTAATGCTACAGAGTCATCTCTTATAAGGAAAAGACAGCTCGAAAATGAGGCTACTTTACTCTACACTTTATATTCAGATCTTGAACAACAAAGAATTTCTCAAAGCCTAAAAATAAAAGAGGACACTCCCAATTTCACATTAATTAATCCGGCCGTAGTTCCTCTACAACCGGAAAATGGTAATATGTTAACTAAAATTATTCTATTTGCTATTATAGGATTTATGTTTGCAGTATTTAGGTATGTGTTTATTGTATCAAAAAAATATATAAGGAGTCTGTGGACTGAAGTTTAATTTTAATACCTTTTATAGAATAACCTTAATTTATTTTGAATTTGTACAAGAAAGTTATTTCAATATTGGAGAAATATAAGGGTGGAACAACAGTTAAATCATTTCACATTGCGATATCACAGAGTTTTGTAGCCTTCCTTTTTATTGCAATTGATTTTATTTTTTCGAAAAAACTCGAAGTGAGTGATTTTGGATTATGGAAAGAAGTTTTTTTTCTACTCAATTTAGGTATTCCATTAGTATCATTTGGTTTTGCAGAAAGTTATAAATTTTTCATTGCTAAAGACATAGTTAATGTCCAGTATTATCTAAATAATGTAGTACTTATTTTCTTCCGAATAGGTATTATTCTATTTGGGACACTGTGTGTTTTCAATCTCTTTCATTTTTTTAAATTAGTAAATCTTGGGAGTTATTATCTCTACTCTATTTTTTTTCCATTACCACTTCTAGCATATCTTTTTAATAAAATTCTTCGATATACTTATATAAATATTAATCAAGAGGAAAAGTTAACAATGTTATCTATTTTCGGAGCATTGAGTAGTTTGTGTATTATATTTTTGGGCTGGTATATCTTAGATTTAAAACCCGAATATTATATTGGAGTTGCTATACTCACTTATTTTTCTGTGTTTTTTTTTCCTAGTTTATTTTACTTCTATAATTCTGGTTTAACATTTAAGGTTTTATCAATTGATAAAGGTATTTTAAAAAAGTTATGGGTTTATGGTTTTCCACTGTACTTGGCTACATTTACAGGCCTCTTTAGTGCATATCTAGATAAGGGCATAGTTAATATTTTTGAAGATGATAGCACATTTGCAATTTTTGCTGTGGGTGCTTTTGAGATACCAATATTTGCAATGCTTAGTGCGGCATTTTCGCAGCAGATATTTCCAAAAATGGTTAGATTAATTGAGTCCAATAAAGAATCTGAGGCAAAACTCTTGTGGCTACTAACTACAAAAAAGGTTTCTTTTCTAACCTATCCTTTTATATTAATAGTAATGTTTTTTGCTGATGATATTATTTTCTTTGTTTATAGTAAAGACTACACTGCATCAGTAACATTATTTAAAACATATTTATTGGTTTTACTTTTTAGAAATAATAACTATGGTATTTTATTAACTGCAAAAGGTCAAACTAAATTGATTACAAAAATTAGTTTATTGGTCTTATTTTTAAATTTAATAGTTTCTATCGGCTTATATTACTTCTTAGGTATTAGGGGAGTTGTTTTTGGTACTCTATTTTCTACCACCATAATGTGGATCATCTATTTAGTTAAAGAAGATATGTTAATGCGATATTTGCAGATAGTCACTTTTAACAAAATTATATTTGTATTACAAATATTAATTATAATAGCTTATTTGAGATGATGAAACTTGTTAAGATGTTTGCGTTTATTCCATTCGTAAATAGACTAATTGAAAGAAAGTATTATGCAACAGGTATAGGAACTTATCTTCTAAATTCATTTGTTAAGGTTATTCTGCGTATTAATGCGCCTAGTCCATTTCTATTACATTTTACTTCTAGGGTCAATAATGCATCTAATATTGAATTAACGGGTAATAATCTTAAGAGTGTCTATTTAAGTCTCGCAACTTCAGGCGGGTGTTACTATCAGGCAATAAACGGTATTGAATTTGGCGAGGGAACCATATGGGCATATAATTGTAGTTTTATTAGCGCAAATCATTCAAGTGATGATTTAACTAAACATAGTTTAAGTAAGCCAATTATTATAGGTAAAAATGTGTGGTTCGGTAGTAATTGTGTAGTGCTTCCAGAAGTTAATATAGGAGATAATTCCATAATTGGTGCTGGTGCTATTGTTACTAAAAATATACCTAGTAATTCAATCGCAGTAGGAAACCCAGCTAAAGTTATAGCATATATTTGTTCTAAATGCGAAAAAAAGTATAAGGTAAATAGTAATTGTAGTTGTAGCTCTTAATTAATTTGAAATAATCTTGTTTGTTATTGTTAAATGAAAAATAAAAACTCATTATTAAACATCCCTATATTTTTCATTTATCCTTTTGTGTCTTTTTTGATTGCAATACGAAATTTGAAATCTAGAACAAATGGGGTAGTATTTATTGCATTCTGTACCTTATTTGGGTTTTCCTTTGCATTTTCAAATGACTCAGCAGATTCTTATCGAGTAGCACTAGTTTTTAATGAGTTTAATTATCAGTCTATTTATGATATATATCAGTTGTATTTATTAGGTGGAGCCCCAGATCTTTATAGATTTCTAACTTATGCATTTTTAAAGTCTTTTACTGACAATCCTAAGATACTTTTTGCGAGTTTTGGTTTAGTTTTTGGTTTTTTTTGGTATTTTTCTATTCGTGTTTTTAAAAAAGAACAAGCTAATTATTCTGGGTTCTACGCATCTTTATTATTCTTTTTATTTATAATAATCAATCCAATAACTAATATTAATGGTGCTCGTTTTAATACTGCTATTTGGGTATTCTTTTATGGAGTTATTAATGTCGTGCTTTATAATAAGAATAGATATTTATTATTAGTTCTGTGCGCACCTTTGGTCCATTTTTCTTTCTTATTTGGTGTTATAGTTATTCTATTATACGTAGTGATTAAAAAATTCACCTACAGTAATACTGGTGTAAATAACATATTATATTATTCTTTTATTGTCAGTTTCATCGCTTCTTGGGTATTGGAATCTAATATTATAAGTTTAGACTTTATAGGGTCTTTTGTGCCTTCAGATAGTATATCAAATAAAATAGGCACATATAATAGCTCCGAAGTAGCTGATATTTATAAAGAGAGAGCTTCAAGTTCTCCGTTTTTAATGGTTTCTAATTTCTTTCAGAATCTTATAAAAATAGCCTTTTTTACCATACTTGTTTATTTGAAGCGTCAATTACAAAAGAATAGTGTTAAAGACTTAGTGATAAATAAGATGTTGGCTTTTGTATTCTTTTATTTCATTTTTTCATTCATTATTGCAACTATGCCCTCTGGTGGAAGATTTCTTATGGTAGGTTATTTATTTGCTTTGATTGTAATTTTAATGATTCTGAGAGAATATGAAAATTATTTAAATAGTAGATTTGTATTGTTATTAATCCCTGCCTATTCATTCACGTTCTTTTTTAATGTTATTTTTCTAAGCATTTCGATAACAAGTCATACTATATGGTATGGTAACTTCTTTTGGTTACTCTATGAAGGCTGGGACTATAAGTTTATATATTTATAAGTTTTTGATTTAATATAATTACTGAAACTGCTTTTAGGCTCTAATTACACTTTTTAATAATGAAAAACATACTCATCATAAGTTACATATACCCACCATATAATGCCCCAGCAGCTAGAAGACCTTATAGCTGGGCAAAATATCTGGATAAGAGTAAGTATAAGGTAACTGTATTAACGTGTAGTAACCCAGATAGTTCACTTGGTATGGATAGGTCTATGAATGTAGATCTTCCTAATGTAACATTGGTGAAAGTTAAAAGTTCTCTAAAAAGTAATATAAGCAAGGATTTACGTGATTCTAATACAATACATAATAGTAGTGGATTAAAGACAAAGGTTAAGGGTTACGTAGTAAAAGTAGGATCGTATTTCTTGATACCAGATAAGGCAATATTTTGGTATTCTAATGTTAAGAAATATTTAAGTGCAAATGCTGGATTATTAGAAAATATGGATGTGGTAATAACTACATCTCCTGCTATGACTAATCATCTTATAGGTATGTTTGTAAAAGAAAATTTTCCTAAAATAAAATTAATTGGTGATTTACGTGATTACCATTATATCGGTGGACATCAATTACACTCACCTTGGCCACTTTCTTTATTGCATAAAAGATTTGAAAATAAAATTCTTAATAAAGCCGATAAGGTTACTTTTATTTCAAATGCAATGCGTGATATTTATGCAAAACATTATCAAAAGAATGCCGAAAAATTTTCTGTGATTTACAATGGGTTTGATGCTGATGACTTTAACGTTGAGACAAATGCAGTAACGAGTAACTCAGAGAAAATAAGGATATTTTATGCGGGTAGCTTTTATGGTGGTATTAGGTCACCGAAGGGGCTTTTACAATTATTAGATTGGGCAATAGAGGAGGGACTGATGTCTCTAGATGATGTTGAAGTTGTGATTGCTGGTAATTTTGAAAAATCATTACAAGATGAAATGGCAAGTTTTAAATCGTATGCAGTAGTAGATTATATAGGTAAAATACCGCGCAATGAAGTCTTAAAACAATACCAACAGTCTACCATACTGTGGTTAATAGTAGGGGAGAAGCTCTCACATTATACTGGGGTTCCTTTAAAGTTTTATGAGTACCTAGCAGCAAATAAATACATTATTAATTTTGCGCCAAATGCTTCAGAGCCATCAGCACTTATTAATCAATTTAACTTAGGAGCTAATTTTGATATAAATAATGACTCTAAAAAAGCTCAAATGAAAAAATGGGAGGCAATTTTAACTGAATGGAAGAAGAATCAATTAGAGATTTCTTCACAAGAAGATGTTTTAACTATATTTAATAGAAAGAATCAAACTAAAAAGTTAGAATCAATATTAGAGTCTTTAGATTAATTGTGATACAATTTTTACTAATTATAAATCATTATAATGATTGACAAAATATATAAGCTTAGTCCTTATTTTATAAAGGTTATTTTACTCAATTTAAAAGCCTTTTTAAATACGCGTACAAGATATACCAATGACTATTACAGTTATTTAGATGAGTATAATAAGCTATGGAATTCTGATGTTGATGTAGTAAAAAGATACCAGAAGGAAAGATTAACGCAGCTTTTATTAGAAGTTATTGAATATGTACCATTATACAGAGATAGATTTCAAAAAATCAACATTACTACAGAAGATATTTTAAAAGACCCATACACTGTATTAAAACGTCTACCACTACTTTCAAAAAAAGATAGAAAGATTAAAGTTGAGGAACTTATAAATAGTAATCCAAAACGAAAATTAATTGAAGTGGGCTATACGAGTGGTACGTCAGGGTCGCCTACAGTAAATTATTTAGATAGTGAATCTGTTGAAAGAGCTTTTGCTTTATGGACAAGATTTCAAAATAGTATAGGTATAAAAAAAGAAGATAAAAGTATTAGATTTTCAGGAAGGATTATTGTTAAACCATCCAGTATTAAACCACCATTTTGGGTTACTAATTATGTTCAAAATCAGTTGTTTATGTCTACTTATCATTTGACTGAAGATAACATAGTTCACTATGTTAAAAAAATGAATAAGTTTAAGCCTGCCTATATGGATGGTTATCCATCAGCTTTTTATATCATAGCTAAATTTATTGATGATAATGATCTAAATGTAAATTTTGAGTTAAAGGGAATTACAACAACAGCAGAAACGCTTCACGACTATCAAAGAATTTTGATTGAAAAAGTTTTTAAATGTAAAGTATTTAATCAATATGCCTCTAGCGAAGGCAGTCCGTTTATTACTGAATGTATAAATGGAAATCTACACGTAAATCAAGATTCAGGTGTATTTGAATTTTTAAATAAGAATAATGAACCTGCTGGTCCCAACGAGATAGGTAGAATGGTAGTAACTAGTTTTAGAAACTACAAAACTCCATTAATTCGTTATGACATTCTAGATACAGTCTTAATGCCGTCAGAAAATTATTTTTGTGATTGTGGATGCAGTATGCCGGTTATAGAGAAAATAATAGGTAGAGAAGATGACTTACTATGGACAAGTGAGAAGGGTTACATTGGTAGAATGGACACCGCTTATAAAGGACTAGTAGGAATTAATAAAAGCCAAATTATACAAGTGGATCATAATGAATTTCTTGTAAAAAATGTTGTTAATGATGATTATACAGATGCCGTTGAGAGAAAATTTATTCTAAATCTAGAAGAACGCCTTGGAAAAAAAGCCAATGTTAAAATGGAATATTTAGATGATATCCCTCTTGGAAAAAATGGTAAATTCAACGCGGTTATAAGAAAGTGCAAATTACCAATTGAAATATGATGATTAAATTATATTATGGATTAACTACTCTTTTATCCAGATTTAAGTGTATTGTTAAAGGTGTTAAATTGGGGAATGGCGTCCTTTTTAAAGGGTTGCCATCAATTATTAAAAAGACGTCTGCAATAATTGAGGTTGGAAATAATACTTTATTAAACTCTAGTAATTACGGATACCATATAAATATGCATTCATCTTGTAAGTTACTTGCTGATAGGAATGATGCTAAAATTAGCATTGGTTCAAATTGTAGAATTCACGGCACTTGTATACACGCTTATAATTCAATTACAATTGGCAATAATGTATTAATTGCTGCAAACACTCAAATTATCGATGGTAATGGACATCAATTATCATTTAATAATACAGCGGATAGGATTCACACAACAGATATGGGTAAACCTATAATTATTGAGAACAATGTCTGGATTGGTGCAAACTGTTTTATTCTAGGAGGAGTTACTATTGGAGAAGGTGCAGTTATTTCGGCAAATAGTGTCGTACATAAAGATATTAAAAGAAATACCATTGTAGGAGGTAATCCAGCTAAGCTTATTAAAGATGCAAATTAATTATTATGGATTTATTGTCAAAAATTAATATATTCAAGAGATAAGATGTCCATAACAAAACTTATTAGAATTACCACCGTTCCCATTTCTTTAGATAAGCTTCTAGAGGGGCAACTTGCTTTTATGAAGGAGCACTACGAGGTTACAGCTGTTTCATCACAAGAGGAAGAGCTTAAAAGAGTAGCAAGCAAGCAAGGTGTACCTTATTTTTTTCTTCCTTTAACCAGAAAGATCACGCCTATACAAGATCTCAAAGCGGTATATAGGCTTTATAAATTTTTAAAAAAGGAAAAACCAGAGATAGTACATACACATACACCTAAGGCTGGTATTGTAGGTATGCTTGCAGCAAGGCTTGCCGGCGTGCCCTTGCGATTACATACAGTAGCGGGTCTCCCTTTACTTGAGGCAACCGGTGCAAAGAGAAAAATACTAGACGTAGTTGAAAAGCTTACTTACCGTTGTGCCACAAAAGTGTACCCTAATGCACAAGGTTTAAAAACCATTATTGAAGCGTTAAATTTTACAAAGAATACTAAGCTCAAAGTGATAGGGAAAGGCTCTTCAAATGGTATTGATACTACGTACTTCTCCCCAGATTATGAATCAAGTGATATGGTAGATGTAGCAAAGAAGCTTCACATATCGCAGAGTGATTTTACATTTATACTGGTAGGTAGACTTGTAGGAGATAAGGGGGTAAATGAATTGGTAAAAGCATTTGTTACCGTTCAAGAGAAACACCCAGAGACCTCACTTCTCCTTGTTGGCCCTTTAGAAGAAGAGCTAGACCCGCTTATGCCTTCTACACAACAAACAATTAAAACGCATAGTAAGATTTATACAACTGGCTATGTGGATGATGTGAGGCCTTATTTTGCTTTCGCGAAAGCGTTAACTTTTCCATCATATAGAGAAGGTTTTCCTAATGTCGTATTACAAGCAGGAGCAATGGGGTTACCGTCTATAGTGTCTGATATAAATGGGTGTAATGAGATTATAGTAAACAATCATAATGGATTAATTGTTCCAGTAAAGAGTAGTAGCGCTCTAGAAGTAGCAATGTGTAAACTTATAGAAGATAAGGTACTTTATGATCGTACTAAGGCAAATGCAAGAAGCGTCATTACAGATAGTTATGAGAGAAAGGAAATATGGCAAGCATTGCTAGAAGAGTACAGAGAACTATTAAACAGCTTAAAGACCAAAAAAAAATAATATATGTGGTATAAAAATTTTCTCAAACCACTTATTGACATAAGTTGTGCTTTTATAGGTTTGATAGTCATTGCCCCCGTTTTTTTATTAATCACGTTGCTATTAACAATAGCAAATGGCGGAAAACCCTTTTACACACAATTAAGAACGGGTAAGAACGATATGATTTTTAGAATCATAAAGTTTAGATCTATGAATAATAAACGTGATACATCTGGTAATTTATTACCAGATGCTGTAAGGCTTACCCCAGTGGGTAAGTTTATAAGAAAAACATCACTAGATGAACTCCCACAACTTTTAAATGTACTTAAAGGTGATATGAGTTTTATAGGGCCGCGCCCTTTACTGCCAGAGTATGTTGAGCTTTATTCTCCAGAACAACGTAAGCGAGGGCTTGTTAAACCAGGCATATCTGGGTGGGCTCAAGTAAATGGGCGTAATGCAATAAGCTGGGAAAGAAAATTTGAGCTAGACGTCTGGTATGTAAATAATCAAAATTTTTTACTTGATATAAAAATTTTATTAATGACTATTAAAAAGGTCTTTATTTCTGAAGGGATATCGCAAGAGGGAGAAGCTACAACGACTAGATTTAAAGGATAATGAAAATTTTTGGAGCAAGTGGTCACGGTAAAGTAGTAAATGCCATCGCAACTGATAATGGTATTGTTGTAGAGGGATTTATAGACGATAATTATCAAAAAGATACTTATTTAGGGTTACCTATATGTAAGATTCAAGATTTTGATGAAATTATCATTGGTATAGGAGATAATAGTATTCGAAAGAAACTTGCAGATAAATATAAAAATCAGTGGCACAAAGCTATAATACATAGCAGGGCGATTGTCTCTTTACAAGATGAGATTGGGTTTGGAACTGTTATAATGCCTAATGCTGTGGTTAATGAATCCATTTCAATAGGTAATCATTGCATTATTAATACGAGTGCTGTTGTGGAGCACGATTGTATTATCAAAGACTTCGTACATATCTCTCCTAACGCTACTTTAAGTGGCGGCGTAAGCGTAGATGTAGGAACACATATAGGTGCTGGAGCAGTAGTTATACCCGGTATAAAAATAGGTAGATGGTGTACTATTGGAGCTGGCGCAGTTATTATAAAAGATGTTCCAGATTATGCTGTTGTGGTGGGCAATCCTGGTCGCATAATAAAATTTAAAGAAATTGATTAAATCTATTTTTGATTTTTTATTTGCTACTGTGATAATTTTTGGTCTTATACCATTTTGGATTATTATGATTATTGCCCCAACTTTTACAATTTTTAAACAAACTAGAATTGGTCAATTTGGCAACCCATTCACCATCTACAAGGTAAGAACAATGCATAATGGTAAAGTTACCAGAATAGGAAAATTTCTTAGAAGATTTAAAATAGATGAGCTTCCGCAGCTTATCAATATCATAAAGGGTGATATGTCTTTTGTAGGCCCTAGACCAGATATACCTGGGTATTATGATAAACTTAAAGGTACAGATAGGGAAGTTCTTAAACTTAAACCTGGGTTAACTAGTCTAGCGGCTATTAAATATGTAAATGAAGAATCTTTACTTAAAAGACAAAAAGATGCTCAGCACTACAACGACACTATAATCTTTCCAGATAAAGTACAAATGAATCTCGATTATTGTAATAAAAAGAGTCTATGGTATGATCTTTATATCATAGGTCTCACCCTAAAGGGTATATTTGTAAAAAATAAATTATCTATATAAATAATGTCAAGTTCAAATAAAATCTGGCTTTCATCTCCTCATATGGGAGGTACTGAGCGCAACTTTGTAGCAGAAGCTTTTGATACAAACTGGGTCGCTCCACTTGGACCTAATGTTAATGGTTTTGAAAGTGACCTTGAATTATATCAAGGGCAGGATACTCACGTTGCTGCCTTAAGCTCTGGAACTGCGGCTATTCACCTTGCATTAATACAGTGTGGTGTTGAGGCAGGAGACGAGGTGGTCTGCCAGTCATTTACCTTTTGTGGTAGTATTAACCCTATAAAATATTTAGGTGCAAAGCCTGTACTGGTCGACAGTGAGTCTACTACCTGGAATATGTGCCCTATTCATCTAGAAGAAGCCATACAAGATAGAATCAAGCAAGGTAAAAAACCTAAGGTAATTATTGCTGTACATCTATATGGTATGCCTTATCAGGTTGATTTAATAAATGAAGTTGCTAGCAAATATGATATCCCTGTAGTTGAAGATAGTGCAGAGGCTTTGGGGTCTACCTACAAAGGCCAAAAGTGTGGTACATTTGGTCGTTTTGGGATATTATCATTTAACGGCAACAAGATTATCACAACAAGTGGTGGTGGGGCAATGGTTTGTCATTCCCAAGAAGATAAGAAACAAACCGTTTTTCTTGCAACGCAAGCACGTGATGACGCTCCCCATTATGAACATACAACCATAGGATACAATTACAGACTAAGTAATATTTCAGCCGGAGTAGGAAGAGGTCAAATGGAAGTGCTCGATAAGCATATAGGTCTACGTAGAGCTATGAATTCTTTTTACGTTAATGCATTTCGGGATATTGATGGTGTTACTGTTTTTCAAGAACCATCAGAAGATTATTATAGCAATCACTGGCTAAGTGCTATATTAATTGATACAAATAAAACAAACGGGATAAGTAGAGAGGACTTACGTCACGCTTTCGCGAAAGCAAATATAGAGTCAAGACCGCTATGGAAACCTATGCACTTGCAGCCTATTTTTAAAGATGCTCCTTATTATGGTACGGGTGTTGCAGAAGAACTATTTGAGACGGGATTATGTCTTCCTTCTGGATCAAATTTGACAAATGACGATAGAGAACGAATTCAAAAAGTTATATTTGAATTATTCAACAACAAATAACGAATGTTAAGTAGATTAAAAGCCGCTATAAATAGGTTGTTTTCTGACGAAAACAAGTTAGATATTCGTAATGTACGCTATTTACCTAGATGGACAGTCCTGTTTATTGATACTTCGTTGATTTTAGTATCAACACTTATTACGTATTTTTTATTATCAGATCTGCATATAAAGCCATTAAGCGTTATAAGCAGTGGACAACAGTTAAGTTTAGTAATAGGAGTCAATTTTGTTTTTTTACTTGTTTTTAAAACATATGCTGGTCTCATAAGACATTCTTCTTTTATGGATGCTATGAAGCTTTTGTTTGCAACTGTTGCAACTTTTGCTACATTGATGGTCTTCAATTTGACTTGGCAATATATATATGACCTGAAAGTTTTTATTACAACGGGTCTTATTCTTTTTTCATTTATATCGTTTACAGCATTATTTACTTTTAGGCTTGCAGTAAAACAATTGTATGAACGTTTTAAAATCGCTCAAAACAATGCAGAGATAATTAACGCAGTTATTGTAGGTGTAGATGATGGGGCAATATCTGTTGCAGCTGCCCTAGATATTGAGCATCCACAGCGTTTTATAATCAAAGGGTTTATTTCAAAAAGGCAGAATAAGAGTTTAAGAATTCTTGACAAACCTGTACTGGAGCTTGATAAAAGCATTCAGCATTTAGTACAAAAACTCAAAGCAGAAGCAATTGTCTTTGCAGGTAATTCTATGACTGCCGAAGAACGATTCTCTATCGTTAAAGAGTGCTTAGAGCACGATATTAAGGTATTTAATTCGCCTCTGGTTATAAACTGGAGCGAGACGACGACTGTTACAGATCAATTAAGAAGTCTTCAAATTGAAGATTTGTTAAATAGGGACCCTATAGAATTGAACGATAACGTAAAATCCAGTAAGATTAAAGGTAAGACTATTCTTGTAACGGGAGGAGCTGGCTCTATAGGTAGCGAAATAGCAAGGCAAGTTGCTTCTTATAATCCAAATAAATTAATTGTATTAGACCAAGCAGAAACACCTTTGCATTCTCTTAGTTTAGAATTACAAGGAGCTTTTCCAGATATAGATTTTGAGTTTGTAATATGTGATGTCGCAAACAGAAATAGGTTGAGAATTCTCTTTGATGCTTTTAAAATTGATATAATTTATCACGCAGCGGCTTACAAGCACGTACCTTTAATGGAGAATAACCCTTCTGAAGCTATACTCACAAATATTTATGGTACAAAAAACCTTGCAGACATCGCAGCTAAGCATAAAGTGAGTCATTTTGTAATGGTGAGTACAGATAAGGCTGTAAACCCAACAAATGTGATGGGAGCAACAAAAAGAGCTGCCGAAATGTATGTGCAGTCTAAGTATTTTAACTTACAAGCCAAAGGAAAAAAGAAGAACACCAGATTTATTACAACTAGGTTTGGTAATGTACTTGGGTCTAATGGGTCTGTGGTTCCATTATTTAAGAAGCAAATAGAGAGTGGGGGGCCAGTTACGATAACACATCCAGATATCATACGCTATTTTATGACCATACCTGAAGCTTGTCAACTAGTTTTGGAAGCTGGAACAATGGGTAAAGGAGGTGAGATTTTTATATTTGATATGGGAGAGCCTGTACGTATTATGGATCTTGCAGAAAAGATGATTAAACTAGCGGGGCACACTCTTAATGAGGACATAGAAATAAAAATTACAGGACTGCGACCTGGAGAAAAGCTCTATGAGGAATTGTTAAGTAATGAAAGTAAAACCTTGCCTACTCATCATAATAAAATAATGATAAGTGAGGACCTAGAGAATGACTATGAGCAGGTAAATACGGTCATAAATTCTATTATCAAAGCCGCAATAAAAAATAATAACACAATAAGTGTAGCAAAGCTTAAATCTTTAGTTCCTGAGTTTAAAAGTAATAATTCTGAATATGAGATTCTTGATGTAGAAGTTACAGAAGATATTTCAAAGAATTTAGGGCTAGGAGAAGACTTGCCTCAAGATCTTTTTAAGTAGGCAATATGAGTAATGGAAATTATTGTAAATCCAGAGAATATCTTTAGCTAAATATTTCAAAGGCTATAGCTTTAATTATACACAAAAGTAGTTTTATGAAGTTTGGGAAATTATTGTTTTTATTAGTATTAATTTCAACCCAACTTGAGGCTCAAGAAAATATAGAAATTAATGGAGCTATAAACGTAAACACTTATTTAAGTGAAAGTGAATTGCCTTTCTGGTTTTACAGAAATACTGAAGGTCTTGTTAAATCTAACTCAAACGCTGCATTGAGTGCATTCTCTAGCTATAAATACAAATTAACCCCATTATATAAGTTAGAAGGAGGCATATCATTGTTTTACAGGGATGGCAGTCTAGAACGTTTACAACGTGGAGACTTATATGTACGTTTTAAGGCTAAACATTATCAAATTACACTAGGTTCTAAAAGTGCAGATATTGTAAATAGTCTCTCAAGTACCAATAATAATATTTTAAACAGCGGAAATACACGTCCTTTTCCAGGTTTAGTTATTGAGTCACCAAAATTTATTCCTCTTCTAAAGAATATTTATATAGATTATGGACTAGGGCATTACGTACTAAATGATATGCGCTATGTAAAAAATACTCGAGTACACTATAAGCGTATTAATGTAAAATATACAACGGAATCTTATGGCATATTTACCGCTGGAGTGCAACATTATGCTCAGTGGGGAGGTAAAAGCCCAATTGATGGAGATTTACCCAATAGTGCAAGTGATTTTTTTAAAATATTCTTAGCTCAATCAGGTGGGGATAATTCTGATGAAGGCGAACAAGTAAATGCCTTAGGGAACCACTTGGGGAGTTTTGATTTTTCATACCAAAGAAACTTTGAGAATGGAACTTTGAAAATGTATCATTTACACCTTTTTGATGATGGTTCTGGAACGGCATTCAAAAATTTTCCAGATGGTGTTTGGGGAATTAACTATGCATTTAAAAATAATAAGTTTTTTAAAAACCTTTTATACGAGTACGTAGATACTCGAAGTCAAAGCGGAAGTTCAGGGAGAAGCGGTCGTGATAATTACTTTAGTAATAAAGGATATAGAAGCGGCTGGACGTATGAGAGCGATATAATAGGTTTGCCTTTTTTTGAACTTAATCCAGAGACAGGACTAGGTATTACAAATAATAGGGTTATCGCTCACCATTTTGGCGCAGGTGCAGCCACAGATAACTTTTATTTTCAAGCAAAACTAACATATCTTGAGAGGTTAGGTACATACGCAGCTCCCTTTGAACCAAAGCAGAAAAGCTTTTTAGGCTATTTATCCACGAAATATAATACCGACAAATTTGGAATCTTTAATATAGATTTAGGCTTAGATGTAAAAAACTATGAAAAACCTATTTTTGGTCTTAGTCTAGGGTATTATTATACAATTAATAACTAGCAGAGTTAAGGTTGCCTAAGTGTTGCATATCATAACAGATACTTACTTTCTAACTACTTCAAAAAGATCTGTACGTCTGTCACGTAGATTTTTTACTGCGCCAAATTGATTGAGTTCTTTTAGTAAATCTAAGTCAACATCGGCTATTAATATCATCTCTGTATTTGGTGTTGCTTCTGCTTTTATGCCATTAGTAGGGAAGGAGAAGTCACAAGGAGTAAAGACCATAGATTGTGCAAACTGTATATCCATATTTTCTACATTAGGTAAGTTACCTACACTACCAGCAATTGCTACATAACATTCATTTTCTATAGCTCTTGCTTGTGAACAGTGGCGCACTCTTGAGTATCCATTTTGTGTGTCTGTAAGAAAGGGAACAAATAGTATATCCATTCCTTCATTTGCAAGTAGTCTACTTAACTCTGGAAACTCAGAATCATAGCATATTAATATTCCTATTTTTCCACAATCTGTATCATATGTTTTAAGCTCAGTACCACCCTGCATACCCCATACTTTAGCCTCGTCTGGAGTAACGTGTAGTTTTTCATAACGCTCTGTACTGCCATCACGTCTACATAGATAACCTACATTGTATAAGCGTCCATCGCGTATCTCAGGCATACTACCGGCTATAATATTGATATTATAGGTTATAGCAAATTCTGAAAATTGCTGAACTATAGCTTCCGTATGCCTTGCAAGTTTTCTTATTGCATCTGATGTTTTAAGATGATTATCTTTTGCCATAAGGGGTGCATTAAAAAACTCAGGAAATAACACAAAGTCAGATCTGTAACCAGCAACAGCATCTATAAAATATTCTGCTTGATTAAGTAACTCCTCTAAGCTATTATAAGGTCGCATTTGCCACTGTATAAGCCCTAGACGAACATTTGATTTTTTTGTAGCTGCTTTTCTAGATGGTTTTTTATAGTAAATGTTATCCCATTCCATCAGTATAGCAAACTCTCCAGATGCTTTATCTCCTTCTAGATATCCCCTCATAACTTTTGCTGGGTGAAAGTCATTAGAGATTTGAAAATTTAGTACTGGGTCATTTATTTCTTTGCGCTTTACTTTTTCAATATATTCTTTAGGTTTCAGGTCTTCTGCATAAAGATTGTAATTGGGCATTCTACCGCCAAAGGTGATACCTTTTAAGTTAAGTTCTTCACATAGCTCTTTGCGATAATCGTAGAGCCTTCTGCCTAAGCGCAGACCCCTATATGCTGGTTTGATAAATACATCTATACCATAAAGAACATCACCATCATTTGAGTGGGTAGAAAATGTATAGTTGCCAGTAATATCTCTATACGTGTGGTCATCTTCAAAATCATCATAGTTGACAATGATAGATAGTGCACAGCCGGCAATTTCCCCATTAATTTTTATGACGGCTTGTCCCTTTGGAAACTTTTTAATCAAAGTTGATATATGTTTCTCCTCCCAGTATGAATCTGGCATATTTGTATATGCAGATATCATAGCCGTTTTAAGTTCTTGATAGTCATTGAGCTCAAGATACTTGAGCTCAATGTGTTGTATATCTCCAGTTTTCATTATTCTTTTATATCCTCGTCTGTGTCAAAAGGATCTTGTACAGCTGTGGGGTCATTATCTTGGTATGACTCGTAATCATCTTCATCATATTGTTCCATCACACGCTCTAGTTTTGCACTTATTTTTACTAGGTACTTTGTGTCTTCTGTTATAATTTCAATACACTTTACGAGTTCATCTTTTACGTTTCTAAAACGTATGATATCACTATCATCATAACCGTACGGATACTTCTCGACCACTAAGGCAAGTATCTCAGGAGTTAACTTCTTAAAGTCTACGATTACTCTATTGAGGTTTGGATTATTTGAGCTTTTCATAATTACATATCTAGAAGGTAAGCAAATATGAGTGGTGCTACGATAGTTGCATCACTTTCTATAATAAACTTAGGCGTGTTCATATCTAGTTTACCCCAGGTTATTTTTTCATTAGGCACAGCGCCACTATAAGAGCCATAGCTAGTTGTGGAGTCACTTATCTGGCAGAAATAACTCCAGAATGGTGTGTCTGTGCGCTCCATATCTTGATAAAGCATAGGCACAACACAAATAGGAAAATCGCCAGCAATACCACCACCTATCTGAAAGAAACCTATACCGTTATCTGAGTTTGCCGTATACCAGTCTGCTAGATAGGTCATATACTCAATACCAGATTTTACGGTACTTGCTTTAAGTTCACCCTTCATCACGTAGCTAGCAAAAATGTTACCCATTGTACTATCTTCCCAACCTGGCACTATGATAGGTAGGTTTGCCTGTGCGGCAGCATACATCCACGAGTCTTTTATGTCTATCTCATAGTATTCTTCAAGCACGCCAGAGAGTAATAATTTATACATAAACTCGTGTGGGAAGTAGCGCTCACCGGCAGCCTCTGCATCTTTCCAGATTTTTACAATATGTTCTTGTATTCTCCTAAAGGCTTCCTCTTCTGGAATACACGTATCTGTAACTCTGTTTAAACCACGTTCTAATAGGTCCCACTCATCTTGTGGGGTTAAATCACGATAGTTAGGCACGCGCTCGTAGTGGCTGTGCGCTACAAGATTCATTACATCCTCTTCTAGGTTTGCACCAGTACAAGAGATGATTTGTACTTTATCTTTACGTATCATCTCTGCAAATATTTTACCTAGCTCTGCCGTACTCATAGCACCTGCAAGAGATACAAGCATTTTTGAGCCCTTATTAAGTTGCTCTTCGTAGGCCTTTGCTGCATCTACTACAGAGGCTGCGTTAAAGTGTAGGTAGTACTTCTCTATAAATTGAGAGATTGCTCCTTTAGTCTTCATCTTGATCGTATTTTAACTTTGTGATTGTGTTTTGATTTTTTGCATAGAGATTATCATTATCCTCATCTGCACTTTGCTCCATAAATTTGTAGCTCAACATTTTGTAATAAAGCTTAGCCGCTAGAAAGTCTGAAGATTTTTCTGAGGGATTAGGACATAGCTCTACAATGTCAAAGCCTACCACATTCTTTTCTTCAAAAACCTTTCTTAAAAACTCAAGTGTCTCATACCATAAAAGTCCACCTGGTTCTGGAGTACCTGTAGATGGCATAATAGAAGGGTCTAAGGCATCAAGATCTAGTGTGATGTATACATTATCTGTCATAAGCTCTATGGCATTATCCATCCAGTAGTCATCTGTACTCATATCGTGTGCATAAAACACGTTTTCTTCATTGAGAACTGTTTTTTCTGAGGCGTCCATACTGCGTATACCTACTTGCACAAGGTTTGTAGTCTCATTTGCTTCATACATCGCACAAGCGTGATTATATACAGATCCTTCATACTCCCTGCGCAGGTCTGTGTGCGCATCTAGTTGTAGTACAGTTAAGTCATCATAACACTCATTAAAAGCGCGTATAGACCCTATAGATACAGAGTGCTCTCCACCCATCATAGTGACAAACTTATTGCGTAAAATAGCAGCTTTTACCTCTTTGTGTACTTCATCTACCATTTCTTCTGGCGTGTCATGACCCGTAAGAGCTTCTGCAAGAAATACACCTTGTTTATAAACCTCTGTATCTGTCTCTATATCGTACAGCTCCATATTTTCAGATGCGTGTAAAAAGGCTTCAGGACCCTTATCTGCACCTTTTCCCCAGGTACTAGTACCGTCATAAGGGACAGGGATTAATACGATTTTTGAAGATTCGGCGCTGGCATATTTTTCATCTATACCGGCATACGTTTTTTGAGATTTCATTGTAATTTGTTTAAGTTTTGTTACTTGTGTTAGTTTATTGTTTCTTTGGTTTGTGAGGTAGTTTTTGATTCCGCTTTCGCGAAAGCGTCATTAACCCCATAGTCATATCCCAAAATGGATAGCAATTGCTCAGAGGTTTGCTGCTCTGCAAAAACGCTAGTTACCAGCTTACCATCTTCATCACGATCTATTAAAACGTGTTTTGGGGTAGGGATGAGGCAGTGTTGCAACCCGCCAAAACCACCTATACTTTCTTGATAAGCACCCGTATTAAAAAAGCCTATATACAGCGGTTTATCCTTATTGTACTTAGGTAGATAAATCCCGTTCATATGCTGCTCACTGTTATAATAATCATCGCTATCACAGGTAAGACCACCTAGTAAAACGCGCTCATACTCCTTTTGCCAGCCGTTTATAGCAAGCATTACAAAACGTTTATTAATCGCCCAGGTATCTGGTATGGTGGTGATAAATGATGAGTTAATCATATTCCACTTCTCGCGATCATTCTGTTGTTTTTGATATAGCACTTGGTAAATCGCACCGCCACTTTCTCCTACGGTAAAACTGCCGAACTCTGTAAAAATGTGAGGCACCGCCACGCCAGCCTCATCACAAGTTTGCTTAATCTGGCCTATAATCTCGCTCACCATATATGCATAATCATAGTCAAAGGCGAGTGAGTTTTTTATAGGAAAACCACCACCTATGTTAAGGCTATCTAGTGATGGGCACACCTTTTTAAGAGAGACATACACCTTCATACATTTAAGAAGCTCGTTCCAGTAGTATGCGGTGTCACGTATGCCCGTGTTTATAAAAAAGTGCAGCATCTTAAGGGTGACCTTAGGGTTATCCTTTATCTCTTTATTAAAAAAGGGCACAATATTTTTATAACCCAGACCTAAACGAGAGGTGTAAAACTCAAACTTAGGTTCCTCTTCTGAGGCGATACGTATACCTATGTTATAATTACCATCTATAGCATCACTCAGCAGGGTGATCTCTTCATAATTATCTATAACCGTGATACAGTTTTTATGACCATTGTTTATGAGACGCGCAATGTTTTGAACATACTGGTCACGTTTAAAACCGTTGCTTATCACAAAGGTGTCGTCATTGATCTTGCCCTGTGCCTTGAGATTTTCTACAATATCTATATCAAAAGCAGAGGATGTCTCGATATGGATATCATTTTTTAAAGCCTCGTCTAGCACGTGCTTAAAATGCGAACTCTTAGTACAATAGCAGTAATTATAACTACCGGCGTAGTTATGTTCTTTTATAGCAGCTGCAAACCAGGTTTTTGCCCTGTTTATATTATCAGAGATTTTAGGTAGGTATGTAAACTTAAGTGGTGCACCGTGTTCTTTTATAAGTGCCATTAAATCAATCCCGTGGAACTGGAGCTCATTTGTTTTTAGGGTGAACTCTTCCTGCGGAAAATCAAAAGTTTGATCAATAAGATCAAAGTATTTTGTCTTCATTATAAAGTTGTAAAATATGTAAATAGAGATGTGGGCCCAGTGATAATAGGGCAGTGGAGTGATCTTCTAGTACATTCAGATGCGGAAAATGAATACCGTATAAGGATCAAAGCTTAGAAGCTTTAATGAAGTAAGGGTAGTAATGATTTCAGAAGTCAGCCTAAAAATTCGGGTCTCTATCCCTAGAGCAGCTTTCGAAGTAGACTTCCTTATCCTTCTAAGCCCGAATATGAAAAAAGATTTCATCGTTATGACAATTCGATTTAACTATGCTCGAATTATGCGGTAAACATAGTGAAAAAAACAAATCAAAAAACTTTTTTGTAAAAATTTTAAAATTATTTTTAACTAACTGAATAACAATAGATTGGTTTGTATTTTAAGGAGATAATTGTTACTCAGGTATGCTATATTCTAGACTTAAAAGATCTTAATGTAATGTGATTACGCTTTCGCGAAAGCGTACTTAATACCATTATACCGCTGGAGTACATAATAAGTAGTAAAAATGTGTTTAGGGATGCGATGTACCTATTAAGACGTTCTTAATATCTTGTCCATCTTGCGACCTTTTGCCAGCTCGTCTATAAGCTTTTCCATCTGCCTGCACTGCCTGTAGAGTTCAAACTCATCCTCTATCTCCTCAATGCGGTAACCGCACACAACACCCTTTATGAGATGGGCGTTAGGGTGAATGGTTGCTTCTTTAAAAAAGGTTTGAAATGTCACCTTCTGGTCTATAAGTGACTGTAGCTGTGCCTCATTATAGCCGGTAAACCATTCTATAACTTGATGAAACTCCTCCCTGGTACGTCCATTTTTTTCTAGTCTATTCCAGTAGTGTGGGTATATGGATGCAAATATCATTTGTGCAACCTTATCTTCTTTGGCGGCAGTAACTTTCATAGTGTTGTGTATATTAATGAACCTAAATATACAATTATTTACAGATAGCGATGAAGATGTGATGATATGCTGAGTGTAATTGAGGTAGAGTTATTTTTAACTCAGTTCTTTGTAGTACATAGTGCTTTTTTAGTTTTCAAATTTCACATATTTGGTTTCAACGTCAAAGTCAGCCCATTTAATTTTTAGCGTGTCATTTTCTGTTGAAGTTATTGTTCCTTTTTGAACAAAGTCATTATAAAATATCGTGATTTTATTTCCGTCCAAAATGTATGGCATATGTCCATCGCCATCGTAGTCCGCAACAAGGAAATCCTTTGCGGTTAACCAAAAATCAGCGTGAGGTCCGTTTGGGTCTTGAGTCCAAATTCCGAAAGCTTGGGTCGTGTCAATTGCTAAATTCCGTATGATTGTTTTTTCAGGTCGTTTTATGTTTTCAATTTCTGGATTGTCGGTATTATATTCCGAAATCGTAAACGTTTCTTTTTTGTCGGTATTAGCTAATTCGTTGTAAACGTTCATAGAATCAGTTTTTAATTCCGGTTCCGTGCTTGAGTTTAGTCCGTCATTTTTCTTTTCGTTTTTACACGAAATACTGATTAAAATCAGAAAGAAAATCGATATGTAATTCAGTTTTTTCAGCATTATGTACAACAGGCCACTACATAAAGCGAGTGTGGCTCCCGATAGCTATCGGGATTGCTGGTTTGCCTGTTTTTGTTTTTTAATTGATTGTCTAAATATACGCTTATCTGTGGATTTAAGCGCCTCGCACAGCGGTCTATAAATTAATTGTGAGAAATACGCTTTCACGAAAGAATAACACGAGTTAAGTTATAAATAATTAGCCATCATCGGAGTGGTAAATAAGCTCTTAAAACAAGCCTACATCATCATAAAATCAGGAAGACCCTACGATGAAAATTATAGATCAAAATTAGCTTAAAAAGGCTTGTTTTTTAACTCAGTTCTTTGTTACCCAACGTTTTTTTCTTTCCGTTCAATATGGTGAAATTCTTGAGTTTGTTCCTTTTCCGATTTATATTCTTTTTCGTCTGTTAAAATCCAAGAGTTTAAATTCAGATATAATTCAGTAATTCCTTTCGTTCGAGACTTCTTTTTTCCAGTAGTAAATTCAACTTTAAATTCCGCCTTTACTTTGGCTTCTTTAATTAATTCTGTTTCGATATTGTGCTTTTTTAAATCATCAGCGAACCATTCCGAAATTTCGTGAAATATATTAAAGTCAGTTTTCGATTCCGCATTGTTGAGTTTTTGAGTTCTATTTAGAAAATCAAATTCAATAATTCCATTTTTCAATTCAACCAAAGATTTCATATCATTCACTATTTTCCAACCAGCGAACATATCACAAAAAATATCAGCATTATGTTGTAGTCTTTTCCTTCTCATTGTTGTTTGGTCAAATGTTGGGTAACAGGCCACTACATAAAGCGAGTGCGGCTCCCGATAGCTATCGTGATTGCTGGTGTGCCTGTATTTATTTGTTTTTTAATTGATTGTTTAAATATACACTTATTTGTGAATCTGTCGCCGCGCATAGAGCTTTCAAAACTGTCTCCGACGAGCGTAGCGAGAGGAAGGCATAAATTCGCGTTATGTAATAGTTCTTGCATCCGACGAGAGGAACGACCGAGAGGAATGCACAAAGTAGCGGCTGATTGAGTAGTGTGGGAGCTTTAAAATCCTAGCAGATTTGCTCTATAATCTATCTGTACCAGATCCTTGATTATTGCTCTTACAATCGCTCTTAAACCTATTTTGAAGCGTAACCATACGATTGCGGTAATAACCAAGTATGCAACTGCCTTTTGTGCAGCTTATTTTATCGTGAACTGCGAGCCCTTGGGCAATCAGCCGTCACGGTCTTGTGTATGAAAAGTAGCGTATAAAAAGACGCTTATTTTTCGGATAAACACAGAGCCGAATTTTTATGTTTTGTTTTTAATTTTTCTATTCTAAAAGCCAAATTTAAAAATTTGGCGGTCTTTGTAAATAAGCACAAATCTTTCGAATAAGCACTTACTAGCTATGTTTTATATACGTTGTTGTCTAATTGTTGTACCTATCTTCACTCTTATACTCTCAATAGCCTATAAATAGGCGTTTTACATCAAATATTAGTGCAACAAAGTGCAAATAAAAACACGTAAATGCAGTGTTTGTTGTACCAATTGTTGTACCTTAGTACTCTATTGCACTTGCTTGCACAGTCTTATACCAGAGTACATTATGGCTTCAGTAAAACTTATTTTAAAGAAACAAAAGGTAGATGCTTCAGGAGAAGCACCTATTTATCTTAGGCTCATCAAAAACCGTAAAACTAAATTTATATCCTTGGGTATAAAGGTAGCGTTAAATGAATGGGATGAAACCAAACAGCGTGTAAAAAAGAATCATAAAGGCTCTACAAGGCTTAACGCATATCTCGCAACTAAAGTTGCAGATGCACAAGGAGAGATAGCAGATATAGAACGCAGAAACATAAGTGTTTCAGCTCGCAAGTTAAAAGAAGTTGTAAAGGGTAAACCTGTTACAAATTTCTTTGAATACTCTTATGGCAGATGTGAGAAACAGAAAAACACCTTGTCATATTCCACATATCGTAATTACATTACTTATCTCAAAAAGTTTGAAACTTTTATTGGCCATACAGATGTAGCTTTTGAGGATATTACGGTAACGATGATAAAAGATTATGCAGGCTATTGCGGTACTACTTTAGGCAATAACAATACAACTATAAATTTTTCTTTGCGCATACTTAACTTAATGTTCCGTAACGCACAGAAAGAGGATTTAATACCACGAAGTCTATTTCCATTTGATAAGTATAAGGTTAAGAAAGAAAAGACCAATAGGCGTTATCTAAATGAAGAACAGCTACAAGCCTTAATCAATTTAGAAGTATCTGAAAGAGCGCAAGCACCTTTAGTAAAAGATATGTTTATCTTTTCAGTCTTTGCAGGTGGTTTAAGGTTTAGTGACGTATTAGAATTAAAATGGAAGCACTACAATAAAAAAGAGCAACGCATATCTAAAACCATTTGTAAAACTAACAATCCGCACAGCTTCAAAATAGGTAGTACTGCTATTGATATTTTAGAAAAGTATCATACAGCAGATGCAAGTCCAGAAGATACTGTATTTCCTTTTGGAGAGATTACAGAAAGATATTTTAAGGATAGAGAATATAGAGCAGACCAGATACGCAGAAAAACAGCTCTTGTAGGTCAGTATCTCAAGGCAATGGGTAATAAGATAGACTTACCATTTAATTTAACTTTTCATTTAAGCAGACACACATTTGCTACCAGGGCATTAAATAAAGGGATGCGCATTGAGCACGTTTCAAAATTAATGGACCATAGTGATATTGGTATCACACAGATTTACGCAAAAATTATTAACTCAGAACTGGATAAAGCAGTAGACCAATATCTTAATTAAGCTATGGGAAAATTTACAAAAGAAGAAGCATTAATACTTGATAAGAGTATAGAGCAAATAGAATCACAAATCTTATCGGGTTACGAGGAAAACGCAGACAAAGATAGAATGCTCTATGCATCCTGTCTAAATGATGAAGAAAAAGAGGAGCTTACCAAAAGACAAATCAAAAAGCAACAAAAGAAACTTGCAAAATGTCCGTCTAATATAGCGGGTTATATTACTGCATTTATAAATCCGAATAGCTATGACACCAAAGATGAAAATTTAGACCAATATAGAAAGCGTATTATTAGGAATTATGTGGCTTCTACCTTCGTTGAAGTTTGCGAAAACCTATTAGAAAATAAGTTCAATACAATTGCAGAAATAGAAGCGGAAGAAGAATCATTTTGGGAATTACTTATTGACTCTCAGTATTACGGAGTTGACGATGATAGCATAAGAGATTTTATTAAGTATATGATTGTAGCAGATAGGCTAAAAGGTTACAAATCTATCTTTGAATCTATTGATGCAGAACGTGCTTTAGAGGAATATAATAAGCTTATTGAAGATGATGATAATGAAATCTATAAACTGCTTGATAATGTTAGAGCAAAAGACCATACAGGACTACAATTATTCAATATCGTAAAAGAACAAACCAATTTAGAACCAGCATCACTTAAGTATTTCTTTAAAGATGTAGAAATCTATTTATTTTCAGAAAAGGACGATTATGAATCTAACTTTAGTCCAGAAGAAGTGGATGAAGCTATACAGGAACTAAAAGACAAAGGATATTCTGAAGAAGATTTATTGCGTTTAGGTTATATCACTAAGCGTAAATCATTAGGCATTTTGAATGAAAAAGAAGGAGATATAATCACTTCTATTAATAAAGAAAGATTACTCTTTCCGTTTGAGTTTTATTCTATCTACGAAATGCAGAGAATAATAAAAACAGAATTAGCTAAACACGAAAAGCAACCAACAAATGAAGAAAGCAACAACCTAAGCAATGAACGACTAAAAGTAAATCTTTCAGTACCGCAACTTGCGTTACTATTCAAAATGATTAATGATTTAAAACCTTCGGTTTTAAACGTCTCTACAGAGGCTGAATTATTACGATTTATCTCTGCCAATTTCCAAACAAAAAATTCAAGTGTTGAGAATGGTATAAGTGAGAACAAACTCAGAATATTATTTAATCAACCAGATGATAAAGCAATTGATTTTTGGGAGAAACACCTAAGAACAATGTTAGCCGAAATTAAAAAAATGAAATAATTTATTTTCCATAAACCCAATGATAGCAAGGGTTTTAGGTGGGGTTATATAACCCTATGTAACTGTTTTAGCGTTACTCTTTAACGCAGATTTGCACCATAATAATTTGTTTAACACTTAAAAACAGCAGTTATGGAAGCAATCATTTTATCCAAAGACCAATACCAAGAACTTATAGGGCGTATTGACGAAATCAAATCCACTATTACAGATACATCTAAAAAACCAGAAGATGTATTTTTAGACAATGCAGACTTCTTACAGCTTATGAATATAAGCAAGCGTACCGCTCAAACGTGGCGTGATGAAGGTAAAATATCATTCTCTCAAATAGGGAATAAAATATATTACCGTATGTCAGACGTACAAACGCTTTTGAATAAGAACTATAATAAGGCATTCAAAAAGGCACGCTAATAACTTCGGTTTTTAGCGTTTTTCTTTTTGAGGTTCTTATGCTTATGCATAGCCTACTTTGTACGATACCATTAAATCAAAAACGGTTATAGATAACCTACCTAAAGTCTTTTTTGCAAACAAGTTGCAAAATGTAGATTGGGCAGGTTTCTTATGGCGTCCTATTCAGAACAAAAAGGCAAATGTTATAGGCTTCCAAAGTGAGTTGCAAAATATTCATCTAAAATTATACGGTAGCGAATTACAAATTGAGAACTCATTACAAAAGTTCTTTATGGGCAACAACTATCAAGATTTCACTTTTACACAGGTTTTGACTGCGCTTGACACGCTCAATAATCATCTTCCTGTAGATATTTATAAAACCTCACTTTCAAGGGCAGATGTTGGTGTAGTTATTAATCACGATACCATACAAGAAACAGATAGGTGGATAGATTATAAAAGCACTTTGCCTATTCCTATGATAAAAGGGAATGTTATTTATGGTAAAGAAATAAGAAAAACCAATTACAAATTTAAAGCCTATAACAAGACGTTTGAAGCTAAAAAGACCGCAGATGTAAAACTGGAAGAACAGTTGATGCGTGTAGAATTAAAAGGCAATAACCGATACTTTAATAATCGTGCTAATCCTTTAGGAATCCATACGGTACAAGATTTAATAGACCCTATTAAATACAATCTACTTGCAAATGAATTGCTCAATTTTTATGCAAGCATAAATAAAAAAACCAATCTTGATTTTTCTAATTGGTCAGCTAAAGAAACACGTCTATACGGTTATATGAATTATGCCGATTCTGCACAAGCAATGAAATTACATCACAAAGACACTCATAAAAAAGAACGTGGTCAGTATTTAAAATTGCTATCTAAATATAAAGATGCTGAACAAGAAAAAAAAGTATTCAATAAGCTAAAAGCGAAAGTAGATTTCTCGATAAGAAATTGAGCCTGTTTTAAGACGTGTAGTATAGTCTAAAACAGGGGTAAAAAGTATAAGTGTATTTATATAAAACTTTCGCAAAAGCGTAACAACCAATCTTACAAACCTCTACAACCCTTATCAATCTTACAATTCAATAGTATAATAGCATATTTTGTATATAAATATAACGCAATACGGTGTGTTTATAAGCAGATAGGTGTATATTTAGAGTGTCTAAAAGATAAGATTATGAACAGAATAAAAGAAGTTCTGGAAGATAAAGGGATTAAGCAAGTGTGGCTTGCAGAGCGATTAGGCAAGAGTTTTAATACAGTGAATGGTTATGTGCAAAATCGCACACAACCAAGCTTAGAAACCTTATATGAGATTGCTTCAATCTTAAATATAGATGCAAAAGAATTATTAGTTACTAAAAAATAAATTTGAACAAATGCCAACTTTAAATTGGATTGGAAAAGAAAAGGTAGTAAGCCATCATCAAGATGTGCCTTTTCGTGTTTTTCAACATAAATATAACTTTTCATCGTTGAAAGGCCAAGGATCGAAAGAGAATGGTCTAAATAAAATAATACACGGAGATAACCTTGAAGCTTTAAAGAGTCTATTACCAGAATTTGAAGGTAAAATTAAATGTATTTATATAGATCCACCTTACAACACAGGTAATGAAAAATGGGTCTATAATGATAATGTAAATCATCCTAAAATTAAGAAATGGATAGGAGAAGTTGTCGGTAAAGATAATGATGATTTTACACGTCACGACAAGTGGTTGTGTATGATGTATCCAAGATTAAAATTATTACAAAAATTATTATCAGAAGATGGCGGTATTTTCATAAGCATAGGTAAAGATGAATTTGCTTATTTGAAGGTGCTTTGCGATACAATTTTTGGAAGAAAGAATTTTAGAGAATGTTTTATATGGTATAATGAAGGAAATACTGAAAATCAAGAGGACATTACCCTAATTCACGAATATGTGCTTTTTTATGCTAAAGATATTAATAGTCTAAGTTTTCAAAAAGTTGTCGATCCAAACATTCCTGAAGAATCCAAAATTCGTAGAAATTTTGTTGAAAACTCTTTAGTTAAAAATGGTTATAAAAATCCACCTTCTGAAATTTTGTTACCAAAAGGATTTCCTTGTGAAGTCGAAAATATAAAATTTGATAAAACTGATAATTACAAGGAACTTTTGTCGGAAATAGAAACAATAGGATTTATTGATAGGTCATTCTCTAAAAAGCACAAGGCAAAGTATCCTTTGAAAAAGGATAATTTAATTATAGAGGAATATAGATTAAAAAATGAAGCAGTTGTTTATACTGGCTGGTCAGCAGCTAATAAGCTAAAAAAATTCATAGATAATAATTGTGAGCCATACTCTGAAGATGAAGCAATGTTATCATTTTATTTATCAAAGAATGGTGTTATTTACTATAGGAAAGAAGGTAGAGCAAGCCATTTTGTTCCTTCTGTTTTAAGAAATATGGGGACTACTGAAAGAAATAAGTATATGCTTGAAGATATGGATATTAAATTTGATTTTCCCAAACCAGTTGAACTGGTTAGTTTTTTAATTAGTTCAATTACAGGAAAAGATGATTACGTTTTAGATTCTTTTGCGGGTTCAGGCACTACATCTCACGCAGTTTTGAATTTAAATAATGATGATGGTGGTAATAGAAAATTTATTTTAATCGAACTTGAGGAATATGCTGAAAAGTTAACTGCAAAGAGGACTAAAGCGGTTATTAGTGGTTATTCTGGAAAAAAAGGAATTATAGAAGGTGTTAAATCAGATTTTGACTTCTACGAATTAGGTCAACCAATCTTTAAGGACAACGAAAATCTAAATGAAGAAGTAGGAGAAGATAAGATTAGAAACTACATCTATTACACTGAGACAAAGCAACCTTTAATAAGGCCACAATCTAAAGATGCAAAATACCTATTAGATAATTATCAAGATACGGGCTACTATTTCTATTATGAAAAGGACAGCTTAACAACCTTAGATAATAATAGTTTAGGCATCATTTCAGAGTTACAAGAGCAGTACATTATTTATGCAGACATCTGTTTATTAGATGAACAATATATGCTCAATAAAAACATCATATTCAAAAAGATACCAAGAGATATAAAACGTTTCTAAGAATGGAATTAAAAAAATACCAACAAGAGGTAATTAATGACCTCACACAATTTATAGAACAGCTGGATGATACCAGGCATCTTAGTAATGCGTTTTCTGCCTTTTGGGAAAGTAAAGGAATATCATTACAAACTTTAGAGGATAATTTTCTAAGACCTTATGATAATTCTATAAAAGGAGTGCCAAGAGTTACAGTAAAAGTACCAACAGCAGGTGGTAAAACATTTATAGCTTGTAATGCGTTGAAACCTATCTTCGATAGCTTTCCTTTAGATAAACCGCAAGTAGTAGTTTGGTTTGTACCTTCAGATACAATTCTAAAACAGACCTATAAAAACCTAAATGATACTTCGCATCCTTATAGGCAAAAGATTGATGCACATTTTAATGGCAACGTAAAAGTCTATGATAAGGAGGCATTATTATTTGGTCAAGGGTTTAATCCTGTAGAGGTAAAAGAGCAATTAAGCATATTAGTATTAAGTGTTCAATCCTTTGTAGAAACAGTTAGAAAAGGCTTACCAAGAGCGTATAGAGAGAATGAAAACTTAGCAGAATTTTCATCTCATTTCAGAGACTTAAAAGCAAACCTCGATAATGTAGATGATACTGCATTAATTCAAGTAATCGCATATCTTAATCCTGTTATTGTAATAGATGAAAGCCACAATTTTGAAGCAGATTTAAGGGTAGATATGTTAAACAATATCAATCCAAGTTTCATTTTTGATTTAACCGCTACACCAAGAAACAAGAGTAACATCATAAGTTTTGTAGATGCTATTAAGTTGAAGAAAAACAATATGGTAAAACTACCTGTTATTGTCTATAATCATCAAGACACTACAGAGGTATTAAGTAGTGCTATACAAATGCAAAAGACTTTAGAAGCTAAAGCAAAAGTACAAGAAGCTAATGGTGGTAAGTATATTAGACCTATTGTATTATTCCAAGCACAACCAAAAACAAGTGATGATAACGTCACTTTTGACAAGATTAAGGATAGTTTAATTGAGATAGGTATTCCAGAAAATCAAATCAAGATTAAGACGGCCAATAAAGACGAGATTAAGAAAATAGACTTAATGAGTCGTGATTGTGAAGTACGTTACATTATTACAGTAAATGCTTTAAAAGAAGGTTGGGATTGTCCTTTCGCTTATGTTTTAGCATCCTTAGCAAACAAATCTTCTTCAGTTGATGTAGAGCAGATTTTAGGTAGAGTATTACGCTTACCTTATGTAACTAAACATCAAGAGGATTTATTGAATTACTCGTATGTATTTACATCTTCCAATAACTTCTTAAACACCTTAGATAAGATAATCTTAGGACTAAATAAATCAGGTTTTAGTGCTAAGGATTACAGAGTAAAAGAACAGCAAATTGAATCTAAAATCGATACCACAACTGGTAAAGGTAGTTTTGAAGATTTATTCGGAAAACAGAAAGAACAACCAACACCTACAACTACTGCTAATGATGAAGATGAAGTAGAAATAAAAGTAGACGATGTAAAAGAGCTTACCGGTTCAGAAAAAGGAACAAGCCAATTAGAAGACATTTTAAAACTCGCAGGAGATACCAATGCAGAGTTTGAGAAGAAAATGCAAGAATTGGATAAAGATGATAATTTAATACCAACCGAATTGAAAGAAAAGATAAAATCATTCCCAATTAAAGAGGTTTTTAAAGAAGATGCAGAAAAAGAAATGATACCAACATTTCATATTAAAACAGCACCTTCACTTATTGAGCCTGATAATTTGATACCACTTACTAAAAATCTATTGTTAGAAGGCTTTGAATTAGATAAGCAGGATAGTAATATAGATTTAACTCGTACAGCTTCAAAAATGGCAAGTATAGACCTTGCAGAAGGCAGAAAGGATGAATATGTACCAGAGTATAAGTACGTAGATAATCACGTAAAAGAAGCTTTTTCAGAATACCTAACAACTCTTACACCAGAGCAAAAAATAAATCAAATTGCAGGTCGTATTACTAAAATCATAAAGAAGATAGACCAAATACCAGAACCTCAAATTGTAGCTTATGTCAAAAAGATAATTGGCGATTTAAACAGTGATAAGATTGCTGAAATCACTAATAATGAACCTTTCTATGCTAAGCTGATAAAAAATAGAATTACAGAATTGTCTAATCAACATATGGAAAAACAATTTGATATTCTATTAGATAAAGGAACAGTAGTATGTCAACCATCATTTACGTTTTCTAAAAAGATTAGTCCAAAAAACACACTAAAAGGAATTACTAAAAACCTTTACATCGAGGAGGGCGAAATGAATGATTTTGAAAAGCAAGTCATTAATGAGGTGGCAAACCTTGATAGTGTAGTGTATTGGCATAGAAATTTAGAACGTGGTAAAGGCTTGTTGATAAACGGTTTTGTTAATCATTATCCAGATTTCATTGTAAAAATGAAGAATGGTAAGACTATATTGATTGAAACTAAAGGAGAACACCTTGATGGCTCAGATAGTCAACAGAAATTACGCTTAGGCGAAAAATGGGCAAGTAAAGCTGGAGATAATTATCGCTACTTTATGGTATTCAAAAGTGATAGGTTAGACGGAGCAAGAACTGTAGCAGAGTTGATAGACATTTTAAAGGATATGAAATAAGGCTATAACTTAGCTTTTAGATTACATTATGGATAGCAAAATAGTATTACACCTTTCAGATAATATTTACACTAATTTTTCTGGTATTAAACGGTTATTTGATTTTTATAAAACAGCTTCAGATTATTATAATGAAACTATATACATAGATTTTTATCATCTCAATTGGTTTGATGCCAATTTAAGTGCGTTATTTGGAAGCATTTTAGCAAAGCTTACTAAAGAAAATAACTTAAAATTCTCTACTGATTTAAAGTACTTAGAAGAGCATTTTGATGTGTTATATAGAAACGGTTTTCTTCGGTCAGATTCAGTAGTAAGTGATGAACAACAATCTACAGTGTCTTTTAAAAGTTTTTCTATTGACGATAAAGATGGTTTTATAAACTATGTAGAAAATGATTTACTCACTCATAGAGGTATGCCAAATTTGACGGAGGACGAAAAGGACAACATTATAGATTCCTTAATTGAGGTATTTTGTAACATCCAAATTCATTCTAAAACTGATGAGCCTTTTTACGTTTGTGGTCAATATTATCCAAAGCAAGGTGTTTTAACATTTTCTATGGTGGATTTAGGTGTTGGTTTTCTTCCTGCGATTAAAAACAAAACAAAGGGCGTTGTTAATAATGACTACGATGCTATTAAATGGGCACTTGAAAAGAAAAACACTACTAAAGTAGGTAGACCAGGAGGTTTAGGTTTATTCGATTTAAATACATACTTTGGTAAAACCAATGGAGACTTGCAAATTATTACAGGAGATACATTTTGGAGTTTAGAATTAGAGAACGCAGTAATGAAAAAGTTCCATTTTCCCAACCCATATGTAGGTTCAATATTAAATTTGTTTTTCAAATACAAATAAAGTATATTTGCAGTCACGTTATACGTGTTCTAAAATTTATCATTATATATGAATATCAATGTTTTAGATATTATTAAGTCAGAATTTGCTACCAATCTTACAGACGGTAGTGTTCTTTTTGAAGCTATCAAATCATATAAACCTTCTGAGATTACCATATCTTTTAATGGTATTCGACGCATTTCTACTTTGTTTTTAAATGAGTGTATTGGTCAGTATGCAATGAATAATCCTGAGACAATTAACGACCTTAAATTTGAATACCCTGCTGATAAAGAAAATTTTAGTCTCAAGGTAGAAGATGTAATTGAAAATGCATTATTGGGAGATGAGTACGACACCTTTGTTGATAACGCTCTTCTTTCAATGTAGTACTCTATGTCTTATTCTTATTCTAAGGCATCAAGTCATTCTATAAAAAATCAAGAAAAGTATTTTTTAGACGCAAATATCTGGTTAAAGGTGTTAGCGCCTAAAAATAAGTTGACATACAAGGACAAAGGTTATCTCTCATTTTTCGAAAAGTTGGTTAACAATACCAAAGTGCGCATTATCGTTCCGGCTTTAGTGATTTCGGAGGTTATTAATAGAATAATAAGAGAAGTTCACTACAAAAAACATCTTATAGCGGAGGCAAAAAAGACACCTGGTTTTACTGAGCCAGATGGGTATTACAAGAATGTTTTCAGAAATACAGAAGACTACAGGATAGCATACAATTTAATTTGTGATGATATTAAGAGTTATAGTACTTCAATAGATTTAGTTAACGATGAGTTTGGTACTACTTTTAAATTTAAGCACGTAATGTCTAACCCACCAACAAGTCTTGATTTTAACGATTACTACTATTATAACCTATGTAAAAAGAAAGGTTATATTTTAGTTACCGATGATAAAGATTTTTGGGTTAAAGATGTTCAAGTAGTGACTATGAGTGAAACTCTTCTCAACAAGCATATTGCCACATTGATTCCAAAAAGCCCCACACAATAAAATCCAGTTTATTGCTAAGGCAATAAGCCTCTGTATTTTATTGTGTTCCGCTCGCCACCGCCTTGTTGTTTTTATGTCACGGTAATTGTACCACAGCTATAATAGCACATTACTTTTTCTTCGTACCTCAAAAAAGTAAAGAGCTATTGCCAACGCTCAAACAATTACAGCGCCACAAAAACAACCCTAAGCTATATTTACATAATAGAAGTTATAGTAGCAAACGGCGCTTTAATAGGTTTGCTACGCAGTGATAATGCATTTTGTAGCTATAACTGCTATTATGTAAAATATCCGCTCAGCCAACGCGCACATCCGTACTCATCAATTAAAGCACTTAACTCATTCGAACTGCACAAAACCATCACTAAGTCCAAGTATTCCTTAGCTCAAGTCTTTGTTTGTCTCATTTCGTTAAGCACATTAATTGTCCACTTTTCCCCACCACCCAAGAAATAGGATATAAAAAAATAGGTCTATAAAGTGTAGTCATACGCCATAGCACATTACTTTTTATCGTACCTCAAAAAAGCAATACGCTATCGTCTATAAGTCCTGTAAGAGTAGCTTATTTAAATGCTGTTTTATCAAACAACTATTTAAAACGCTACACTTACAAACGCACCACCCAATGCTCAATTCGGAATAGACCTATTTTTTTAAGTGTTAATTCCCCAGAAAAGCGGAACATCAAGGAAACTTAACAGGATTTTTGAGAATATACTCAGTAGCCATTCTTTCAATATCACTTGTAGTATTTACTTTGTTTTCCAATACCCACGCATCAATATCTTTTTTATCGAAATAAAGCCTTTTACCACGTTTTGCGTGCGGTATCTCTTTAGTACTTGTCATTTTGTATAAAGCCGATACAGATAGGTCTAAATAAGCTGAAACTTGCTTTATGTTCATAATTGGTGTCGTGGCAATTCCTGTTTCATTGATATTACTTGCTCTGTAAATATTGTCAAGTAATGCTTCAATACGTTTTAATCTTTCATTGATAATTTCAAAAGGGTTTTCCATAGTCTTCGATTTAAATTCAAGCTTCAAAAAATAATAAAAAAGAAATCAAAGATATTTGGCTTCCTTCGCCCACCGCACAATGCCGAAAAGGTCAAGCCCTACGGGTTTTGGATAAAACTTTTTCTAATATACTATTGAGTATAATTTGATACATTTTGCTAAGAAAAACTTTTACCCAAAAACCTTGTCGCCATTACCCACGCCACAATTCTATTTTGCTTTCTTTTTTTTCATTTTTTCTTTTAAAAATATATAGGGGCAAAGTAATAGAGGGCAACCAAAGGCAATCGCAACGAGAAGATGTAAAAGCCTTGCAGAAGATTTTATATTTGCTTAAAGGTCAAAACCAAAATATTGTTATGTCCGAATTAAGTCCGTACCAGGTTCGAATAAGTAATTTTTAAATCTACATATGTTATGGGCAAAATCTCTCAAGGAATTTTAGGAGGACTATCTGGTAAAGTTGGAAACATTATCGGTGGTAATTGGAAAGGTATTGATTACATCAGAATCAAGCCTTCAAGTGTTGCGAATCCAAGAACGGAAGGGCAAGTAAATCAAAGAACCAAATTTTCAAGCGTGTTGGAATTTCTTCAACCGAATAAAGCTTTTTTAAAGGTCGGTTACAAGAATTTCGCTAATAAGAGGACGGAATTTAACTCTGCGATGTCTTATTTGCTAAATAATGCCATTACCGGTACAGCACCCAATTTTACGGTTGACTATACTAACGCTCTTTTAAGTAGAGGAAGTCTCTCAGGCGTTTTAAATGGCGTTACAGACCTATCAAATGCGGGGCAAGTTGATTTTAGTTGGGGAGATAACTCAGCGGAAGGAAATGCAAATGCAACAGATAAAGCAATGGTGTTGGTTTACAACCCATCAAAAAAGGAATCCATCTATCTACTTGATGGGGCAGTTAGAACAGCTGGAGCACAGACAGTAACAATACCAAACACATACGCAGGAGACACAGTAGAGCTATTTATGGCTTTTGTTTCGGCAGATGGTAGTCAAGTATCAAATAGTATCTATTTAGGCTCTGGTACGGCAAGTTAAAAACTACTAAATAGACATAAGAAAACCACTCTCAATAGGAGTGGTTTTTTGTTTTAGCACAGTATTTTACAAGGGTATGATATAAGGTTTAAAAAGTTGTACCTATGTTGTACCTTTTTTGTTATACCATTTGTAAAGTCAATAATAACAAGATGTACGGAGTGTTATTTGCATAATACGTTGTTGTAACACGTTTTTATTCCTTTATGATACTACAATTAAATCGATTATAAGCCCAATAACAAATAATCCAATTAATAAAAAATATCCATTTTTAATTTTACTTTTCTTTAAAAATACTGACAAGCCAATCAAAGTTCCTATTAAACCCATTAAAATAAAAAGAACGAGTGTCCAATTTGGATACATAAAGTAAAACAAAATATTTGTGTAATGATATAGATATAATAATTCTCCAAAATGCCATACCCAAAATAGAGAAGCTATTATTTGGATTATTCCGTTTATAGTCGAGTTGTTTAGGAACTTAATCATATTAGCTTTCCAATTCTCTGAATTTCGGCTCTCATATTTGATTCAGAGTTTTTGACAATCGAGTAGCTTTCTGCTACAATTTCAAAGCAAGTATCGTGAAAGAAAAAAATGAAATGCTCATATTTCTCAAATTGTTCATCTTTATGATATGGATGAACTGAATTCATTTTAGTCAATTCCTTAATCCATTGAGAATCGATTACTTTTTGAATTGAATAAGGTTCAAGTCCTAAATCATACAGTGGATGTCCTTCCATTGCTTCGTCATTCGGACTTCCAAATTTGAATTGAGCAAATCGGTCGAATTTTACAGTTACTATTCCGTCATCATTTTCAGTTCGCATATGAACAGTTGTTCCGTCCCAATTTGGGTCAACATTGCTTATATAAAAAATTAGATAAAGGTTATGTTCATTCGATAATATTGTTGGCATTGGTGCACCAACATCTATATCAAATTTTTCTTTTATCTGTTCAATTTTCATTAGTATCTTAAATGTGTTACAACAGGCCACTACATAAAGCGAGTGCGGTATACTTCGACAAGCTCAGCACAAGCTTTGCTGGTTAGCTTTACTTTGTGTTCTTGATTTGTTTGGACTAAATATACAATGAATTTTGGATTTTTGCGCCGCGCATAGAGCTTTCAAACCTGCTTCCGACGAGAGAGGAACGACCGAGAGGAAGGCACAAAGTAGCGGCTGATTGAGTAGGGTGGGAGCTTTAAAATCCTAGCAGATTTGCTTTACAATACATCTCTGCCATTTATGCGTGTAATGTGGAGCAATACCCTTTCGCGAAAGCGGAATTAAATAAGTTACACTTCAAAGTGAAGAAAAAATCATCCCAGGGTGCTAGACTTTTGTGCATTTAAATCATCTTGTGATGAAATAACAAATGATGACAAAACAGATCCAAACCGCCCGTTTTGTAAATGCTATATCTCTCCAAAATTTGAAAAGCTCAGAAAGAAATATCAATCTGAGCTTTCTAAAAAATTAGCGATGTCTTTGCACATCTATTTTAATGGGTTTCATCTGGATAAGGTTAATGCGATGTAAAAAACGCATTATAAGATAGGTTACATCTATCTCATACCAACGCACCCCTCCAAAGTTAGGTCTAGACCCAAACTTGTGATGATTGTTATGATATCCTTCTCCCATCATCAAGAAGTCAAAGCGAAAGAGGTTCTTAGAAGTATCCTTAGTTTTAAAGTTTCGGTAACCTGAAATATGACCAAACCAGTTAATAATCACACCGTGTATAGGGGCCATAGCTAGTACTACTGGTAAAAATAGCCATTGCCACCAGGCGGTTGCAAATACAGCAAAGAAAGTAATATACAACACTCCCCAAAGCACTCTAGAGAAACGAGAGCTGGCAAATGCATCAAAACGTTTCCATTGTGGGACGTTCTTTTTAAACTTTGCATCTACTTCAACTCGGTCGTTATTAATGTCTTGATAAATGTTTTTTGTTTTCCACATCATAGCAAATGGGTTTTCATCATAGCTAGGGGAGTGTGGGTCCTTATCTGTATCTGTATAGGCGTGATGCATTCTATGCATAATACCATAGCCATAGGCACTCAGGTAGCTGGGGCCTTGAAAAATCCAAGTTAGTACGAAAGTTATTTTTTCGGCTGTTTTTGACATTGTAAATGTCTGGTGTGCCGCATATCTATGTAGAAAAAATGACTGAAAAAACAGGCCACTATACCACATTACGATTACAAAGAGGAGAATAAGCATTTCTTTTTTATGCAAAGGTACTCTCGTGAGCAAACTCGCACAATGAACCTACATTAACTAATGCGCTTGCGTATACGGCTAAGTGCTTGAGGCGTTACACCTATGTAAGAGCTTATGTACTTGAGAGATATCTCCTTGAGAAGTTGTGGGCGCTCTTTAAAAATACTGAGGTAACGCTCTTCTGCCGTTTGATCAAGAAGCGATTGTAGCCTTTTTGACTTAGTAATAAATAGATTTTCGGCAGTGAGTCTACCTATAAGGTTGCCTATGGCTGTTTTATTGTAAATTTCTTGAAGATCGTTATAAGAGATACTAAGCATACTTGTATTAGAGAGTGCTTGTACGGCGTGCTCAGAAGGTTTTTGAAGCAAGAATGAGTCATAAGCACTTACAAACTGATTTTCAAAACAAAAGCCAAAGGTGATTTCCTTTTCTGTCTTTGGTTTAGGTATAAACAGTCTAACTGTACCAGAGGTGATAAATGAAATATAATTTTCTACCACACCAGCTTTGTGTATGATGTCCTTTTTCTTAAAAGTACGCTCTTTTAGCTTTGAACTAAAGAGCTCCCAATCACTGTCTGAAACGGGTGAAAATTTATTTATATAATTACGTATCTCTGTCAATGCTTTACAAATTTGCTTTACAAAGATACTACTCAGCAACCTCTTTAAAATCGTTATCTAAAGATGTTTTACTATTGTTTTATTATAGCTAAGTTCGTACGGCCTTTAAAAACGGGTAATAATTGCAATCATTATGAAAAAAGAAATCTACTTAATTATACTGGCTTTTTTCTCTATTTACGTCTTTTGGGGCTCTACTTATCTATGGAACAAAATTGTGGTAAGTGAGGCTCCTGCCTTTATGCTTGCTGGTTTACGCTTTACCACGGCAGGCCTTCTTATCTTTTTTATAGCAAAAATCACAGGCAAGTCACTTAAGATTACTCCTAAGCAATTACGCAATTCTGTACTGGCAGGATTCTTTTTTTTAGTCTATGGTAATGGTGTATTTGTATGGGCACTTAACTATGTAGATAGCGGTTTTGCCGCATTGCTTGCTGCACTACAACCGTTATCCATACTTCTATTGATGAGAATTACTCAGAAAAAGGGTCTAAAACCTAAATCTATTGTAGGTGTTGTACTCGGTCTCATAGGGATGTATTTACTAGTATCACAACGTGAGATTGCAATGCAAGAAGGAGCTGCTCTCGGTATAGGGATGATTTTTACCTGTATTTTGAGCTGGAGCATAGGGAGCCTCTTTGTGGCTAAAGCAGATCTTCCTAAAAACTTTTTTATAACAACGGGTTACCAAATGGTAAGCGCCGGTATACTTTTATGGACAGCAAGCTTTGTGATTAATGAACCTTGGAGCTTTCCAAACTCCTGGAGTACACGTGCACAAATCTCTATGGTGTGTCTCGTAATTTTTGGAGGGATTGCCGCCTTTACATCTTTTAATTATCTTCTTAAAAAGGTATCTACAGAGAAGGTTGCTACCTCTGCTTATGTAAATCCAGTGGTTGCATTATTTTTAGGGTGGTATTTTCTTGATGAGCAGGTCACCTTACAATCTATGATTGCTGCCGTAGTACTTCTAAGCGGTGTTTATTTTATAAACAGTGTGAAGAAAAATGACAAAACAACCCTAAGAAAGCCCTGGCGTAGAGGTAGAGGCTAGCGTTTAAGGTACTTGTAAGGCATAAAAAAAGTCCCGAGTTATATCGGGACTTTTTTATGTCGCTATGTTTAATTATACAAAGGTGGTCTCACCTTTATCTAGTGCTTCTTTTGCGTCTACAATAGTAGCATCTTCTATATCATCTGTATGAGTGGCTCTGCGGTTTGTAGTTTGATCAGCCTTTGAGAGTTCTTTGTCAAGGGCATTTTTTAAACTCGTGAGCTTTTCAGACACTTGCTCTTCTACATCATTATATGTTTCCTTAAGCGTGTCTCCAGCTCTTTTTGCCTTGTCTTTAAGCGCGGCTTTCTCTTCTGGTGATAATTTATTGTACTTATATAAACCTAGGGCACCCGCAGCTACTGCAAGTAATCCTAGTATTCCTTTTGTGTTATTGTTCATAGTATAGCTTGTTTTTAGGTTGCTTACTAAATATAAGTTATCTGTATTGAAATACCTCCGGCTACCACGATATTAGTATTTTATTAATACACTTTTAGTAAAATCACTCACTGTTTTAAGATATACTGTTTATGGTGGATATGAGTACGCTTTCGCGAAAGCGTATCAAAAAAACTACTAGGCAACAGCCTCTGTCATTGCATAATAATGCAAGATGTTTTTATAAAACGAAATGTTTTCTTCTGTCTCACGTATACAAGACTTTAAAAACTTCTCAAGGCTGTTATACGTAATTTCTACCTCGGCACCTCGTTCTAGCATATCTATACCTAGTAAAACTGTTCCTTTTTCTATATCAAGCACCACCGATGAAGCGT
Organism: Dokdonia genika; assembly: GCF_042652845.1. NCBI lineage: Bacteria > Pseudomonadati > Bacteroidota > Flavobacteriia > Flavobacteriales > Flavobacteriaceae > Dokdonia > Dokdonia genika. Next base: position 365,068 of record NZ_JBHSHB010000024.1, read on the forward strand.
TAAAGTGATTCTTTATAATGGCCGTGTGCAACTGCTTAAAGTTTGCTCTGCGCTTAAAGCGAAAATCTGTAGAGTACTCTATAAGATTATTGAGACTTCTTACAATGTTGTTGTTTGATTGGATCATAGCGTTTGGTTTTTTTCTTTGAACATCATAAAAATAAAATCTAAAGTGTTAATAAAAATCTAATAGTCAGCATTTTATAAATTGTTTAACTTTTGCACTACTACGCTATAGGGTATACTATGCTGGTATAAGTAATACGTAAGAGATTTATGGTTTGGATCTCAAGAGCAAGCCTTTTTTTAAGAAGTTTTCTTTTACATAAGGTTCTAATTAAACCATTAATTAGGCGTACTTTCGCGCACTGATAAAAGCCCTGATTATGAAGCGTATAAATGAATACAAAAAACTCTTTGGAGTTGAGAAAGAAATAGATCTTAAAATGCTCAAAAAGAGCTATAGAAATCTTGTAAAAGAGTGGCATCCAGATAAGTTTCAAGCTGGAGACCCAAAACAAGAGGAGGCAGAGATACAAAGCCGTCGCATCATAGATGGTTACCACTTTCTAGTAAGTATGGCGCCAGAGACTAAGGAGGCAAATCTTGAAGCATATACAGAAACCATTACAAATGCGGCCATTGCAGATTACCAGCATAAAGGTTTACTACTTGAGGTAACTTTTACAGATGGTACTACTTACGAGTACTTTGGGGTGACAAAAAAGACGTATATTAAAATGATTAATGCAGGTAATCTTAACCGTTTTGCAAAACGTAGTATTTACCCTAAGCATAATTACCGTAAGTCAAAAAGACACTTACAAGAAGCATAATTAAGGCAATATCAAGTTTACAGATTACAAAGCGCCAGCATATATGACAAGTACATTTACCGCTCTAGGAGTAACAAACGGAATACAAGAAGCTCTAGCTACGCTAGATATTGTACAACCTACAGATATACAACAGCAGGCCATCCCGGCGTTGCTCACATCAAAAAAGGATGTAGTTGCACTAGCGCAAACAGGTACTGGTAAAACGCTAGCCTTTGGGGTTCCTTTATTGCAACTTATAGATCGTACTAATCCTACGGTGCAGGCTGTTATACTGGTCCCTACACGAGAACTAGGACAACAGATATACTCAAACATTGTAGCCTATGCGGCACAATTACCAGAAGTATCGGCAGCGGTGTTTTATGGAGGGATACCTGTAAAAGAAAATATAGAACGTCTTAAAGAACCTGCTCAGATTGTAATTGCAACGCCTGGACGTCTTATAGACTTAATGGAGCGTAAGGCAATAAACATCTCTCAAGCCAATTATCTTGTGCTAGATGAGGCAGATGAGATGGTAAGCGCTCTTAAAGATAGTATAGATGTCATTGTAGAGACAATGCCTAATAATAGGCGTACCTTCTTATTTTCGGCAACGATGCCTGGTACGGTTAAACAACTTGTGCAAAATTATCTGTCTAAAAATCCGCTAGAGATTACTGCAGAGCGAGCAAACCTTGCTAGTCACAAAATCACACACGATTATGTAGTGGTGGAGCCTATTGAGAAGCTAGATGTATTAATGCATTTCTTAAACTCAAAAATAGGGGAGCGTGGTATTATCTTCTGTAAGACCAAGGCAGCTGTAAATAAACTTGCAAAAAACCTGGCTATTAATAAATTTTCTTCTGGGGCATTACACGGTAGCTTGAGCCAGGCGATACGTGATCGTATGATGGGACAGTTTAGAGAAGGTCATATAGACATACTCGTAGCGACAGATCTTGCCGCACGTGGTATAGATGTAAAAGAAATCTCTTATGTGGTTAACTACCACTTACCAGAGTTTTACGATATGTATGTACATAGAACGGGACGTACTGCCAGAGCAGGAAAAACAGGCTATGCGCTTACTGTTTTACAACAAGAAGAGGTTGCAGAAATACCAGAATTTGAAGAAGAGCTGGGAATCACTTTTTCCGCTTTCGCGAAAGCGTCACCTCAAGAAATCGCAGATAATAATCTCATACTCTGGGCTCGTAAAATCTTTAAAACAAAGCCTAATCGTGAGCTCTCACCAGAGCTAAGAGACAAAGTACACAAGGTTTTTCACCACCTTACTAAGGAAGAACTTATAGATAAACTACTCGCAAGGCAGACCTCTTAAAACTGTAAGTCTGCCTTAAATTCTATTGCTTCAGAGATGGCTCTGTTCTTTACTTCATTATTATAAGTAATACCCCAGCGCGTACGATCTATTTTAAAATGAGCTTTAAAGGATCTTGCTTGACCATCTATGATTGCATAAAACTTTATATTTTTTGTAACCTCTTTAATAGTAAGGTCTGCAAAGACTTCGTGTGTATTAGTATCTTCAAAATATCTAATAGAAGTAATGGTTAGACTCGCCTCTGGGTATTTTTCTATATAGAAGAAGTCTTCATCTTTGAGATGCGTCACAGGACCTCTGTTATGTAAATGGTCTTCATTAGTAATAGACGTCATATCTATCGTAAAAGAACCACCTATCACATTATCATTTATACTGTTGAGATAACCATCTTTAAAGTATACCTCGCCATTGTGTTCACTTACGTTAAAAACGTATGACCCCTTCCAGTGCAAGATGCTTTTACCCGTGTCGAGATTGTGAGTTTCTGGTGCGACAACTTGGGAGTGTATTTGAGAAGTTACTACTAAAATAATGAGTGTGCTTATGAGCTTATACATAGGTTTAATATTTTGGAAGTAAAACTAGAAGCACACCGCTACAAAAGTGTCAAAAGAATGTAAAAGAACTGTCAACGGTTGTAAAATCTCGATTTTTTGGCGGTTCTTTGTGATAAGATGAATAAAACGCGACTCTTATTAGTATGTCTTTTTGTAATGTGTGCAAGCATATCTTGGTTATTACCTCAAGCCGATATGCCGGCTACTATGCGTGAAGAACGCAGTAAGATTGTTATACGCGAAGTGGGTAACCAGCTATTACTTGCACAACGAGACACTATATCTCGCATACTACCTGTGCGTCAACTTGAGAGCGACATTTACGTACTTGCTTTCTCTAGTGATTTATCCTTCTTACCAGAACAGCTTGTAGCCATCGCTAGTGAGCAATTTATTAGAGCTCAGTTTCCTAAAAATTATATTATCGAAGTTTATCAGTGCTATGATAATGAGGTAGCTTATAGTTTTGAAATCAATAAAACCATTGAAAATACGATTGTTCCCTGCTCTGGCCGCAAGTTGCCATTAGATTGTTATACAATCAAAATTCAATTTATAGAAGAAAATATTGCCCCTTCTCAAACATCTTATTCAAAGATGGGACTACTATTTATAGCAGGTGGTGCCTTATTATTTTTAGGATTCCGCTTTCGCGAAAGCAAAAAAGAAACCATTTCAATTTCTAAAAAAGGAGTGAGCCTAGGTAGTTTTAATTTCTACCCAGAAGAGCATAAGCTTATGAGAGATAACGATGAACTTGTTTTATCAAAAAAAGAATGTGAATTACTAACCCTATTTGCTCAAAAACCTAATGAGATAATTAAACGGGAAGAGTTATCAAAAAAGGTCTGGGAAGATAATGGAGTGATTGTGGGTAGAAGTCTAGACACTTATGTATCAAAACTTAGAAAAAAACTGCAAACAGACCCTTCTATAAGGCTAACAAACATACACGGAGTTGGGTATAAACTAGAGATAAGGTAGTATATAAAAGCAATTTTTCATTTTCAAATTTACTGCAGATAAATAATTATAGCCTTGTTATTATTACTTAGCTTTGGCTATGACATTAAAACAAAGCCTTTTACTAGTAAGTCTTATCTTAACTAGTAACCTATTTGCTCAAGAAAAGCAACCTTCAGATATATTTTGGGAAACACTCACAAGTCATTGCGGTAAAGCTTACAAGGGTCATCTTGCTTTACCAGAAAATGATGAAGCCTTTGGCGGTAAAGAGCTCGTAATGCACGTGCGCTCTTGCTCAGATAACGAGATAAAGGTTCCTTTCTTTGTAGGAGAAGATAGATCGCGTACTTGGGTCTTTACAAAGAAGGATGGTATTATCACTTTAAAACACGATCATCGCCACGAGGACGGTAGTGAAGATGCCGTAACTCAATATGGAGGTACAGCAAGTAATATGGGGAAGGGAGATATTCAATTCTTTCCTGCAGATCCACATACACAACAACTTATACCTGCCGCAGCAACAAACGTCTGGTGGGTAACTCTAGATGACACCACCTTTACATATAACTTAAGAAGACTAGGCCGTGATAGTGTCTTTAAAGTAGTGATGGACATCACAAAGCCTATTGCCACACCAGAAGCGCCTTGGGGCTGGAAAGATTAAATAATAACGAGATTACAACAAACACAACCAACTATGAAAAAACTATGGTATCTCTCAATGATTGCTGCTAGCTTTATAGCCTGTGAGCAGTCTGAGCAAAAAAACGAAACACACCCTGAGGTAGTCTTTGACGGAATATCTGAACAAATTGCTCCAGGTGATGATTTTTATAATCACGTAAATAAAACTTGGTATGATAATGCTATCATTGCAGATGATCAAGTAGGAGTAGGGGCATATCGCTTTCTCAACATACCACAACAAGAGCTTCTTAAAAATATACTCGAAGAGGTTTCTGAGCAATCACACGACAAGGGTAGTGTTGAGCAACTAGTGGGAGATTTTTATGCTTCCGGTATGGATACACTCAGTATTGATAAGCGTGGTATCACGCCTATACAAGCACTGCTAGAAAAGATAGATGGTACTTCTACTACAGAGGAGCTGATGGATGTGGTAGCAAATCAAATCAAAAAAGGTGATTATTCCTTTCTAGCACCTTACATCTCACCAGATCAAAAAAACAGCAAGCTTAACATCTTGCATTTAGCTCAAACGGGATTAGGTCTACCAGATCGTGATTACTACTTTAATGAAGATCCTTCATCTGTAGCCATACAAGATGCGTATAAAACGTATTTAACTACACTTTTTGAATTAGTAGGTGACACAGAGGCAACTAAAAACGCTGCAATAGTCTACGCCATAGAAAAAGAACTTGCAGATTCTCATAAAACAAGAATACAGCGTCGCGTTATAAAAGATAATTACAACAAAGTCTCGGTAGTAGATCTAGATAATGGACATAATCAAATAGACTGGAAACATATTTTTACAACGCTAGGTACAGATATAGACTCATTAAATGTGAGACAGCCGGCATACTATGATAAAGTAAATGACGTACTTGCGAGTACTTCTCTCAAAGATTTAAAGCTTTATGTAAAAGCAAAGTCTTTAAGTAACCACGATAATATATTAAGTACTCCTTTTCAAGATGCCTCTTTTGCATATACTAAGGTGATCTCTGGACAAAGCGAGCAACAGTCACGTACTAAACGTATGGTGCGCAATGTAGATAGACAAATAGGATTTGCCTTAGGCCAGCTGTATGTAAAGCGATATTTTAATGAAGAAGCAAAGGAAAGAGCACTTGACCTGGTGAACAATTTTCAGAAATCACTCGAGCAACGTATAGAGAACCTTGAGTGGATGAGTGATAGTACAAAGGTAAAAGCCAAGGAGAAACTCTTTGCTATCAATAAAAAAATTGGCTATCCAGATGTATGGAGAACTTACGACGTAGAGATAAACAGAGATCAGTTTTTTGAGAATGTAGTTGCCTTACTTAATGACAGTTACCAGCACGAACTTAAACAACTTAATAAAGCACCTAACCGTGATGAATGGGGTACTACACCGTCTACAGTTACCGCTTATTACAACCCATCACTTAACGAGATAGTTTTTCCTGCAGGAATATTACAGGCGCCATACTTTGACCTATATGCAGACGATGCTGTAAACTATGGTGGTATAGGGATGGTAATAGGTCACGAGTTTACACACGCTTTTGATGACCAAGGAGCCCAATATGACAAAGAAGGAAATGTCAAAAACTGGTGGACAGAAGAAGATTACACCAAGTTTAAAGCAAAAACACAGCAAATTATAGAGCAGTACGACAGCTTTACTGTTCTTGACAGCGTGCACCTTAAAGGAGCACTTACTGTAGGAGAAAACACGGCAGATAATGGCGGAATCTCTATCGCTTATGATGCATTTAAAAGAACAAAACAAGGTCAAGACACTACAAAAATAGGAGGTTTTACTCCAGACCAGCGCTTCTTTTTATCTGTAGCACGTATCTGGCGTGTCAAGACAAGAGATGAGTATTTAAGAAATTATGTAGCTACAGATCCACACTCACCACCTATCTGGCGTGTAAATGGACCACTTATGAACTTCACTCCATTTTATGAAGCTTTTGATGTAAAAGAGGGGCAAAAAAACTTTAAAACACCAGAAGAAAGAATTAAAATCTGGTAATACGATTTACAAGAGATTTGTATTTACGATATTTGCCACGTAAAAAATTAAAAATAGTGATGAGGAAGAAGAGATTACAATCACTAGGACTTAATTAAAACAACCAAAATAAAATTAAGATATAATGATTAAAGCATTTTTTAATAGACTCTTCGGGTCTACTAAAGCATCGATACGAAAAGAAGGAAAGGTAAAATTTTTCAATACAAAAAAAGGATTTGGATTTATTGCCATAGACAATTCTGACGAGGAGGTTTTTGTACATACTACAAACGTAACTGGAAGATTGAGAGAGAATGACAAAGTTACATTTGAAGTAGAAGACGGAGAAAAAGGACCTAGCGCTGTAAATGTAAAGCGAGTAAAAAAGTAATATTCGTTTTATAAGATCTGTATAATTAACTCCATAAGCACAATAGTGTTTATGGAGTTTTTTTTTACGCTTTCGCGAAAGCGTACTTATACGTTTTAATAGTAAATAGAAAAAGGCGGTCTACTTGATGTAAACCGCCTTTATCTAAGTTATATACATCTTTTATTCTTCTTCGCCAGTAAGGGAGTCTGCCATTGCCAGCTCTTCGTTTTCACTGTTATCTGCAGGAACAGAATCTTTTACTCTTGTAAACTCTTCCAGACGCTCTAGATCTCCTTCTTCACCAGAAAAGTATGGAAAGACATCTTCTATAGGCGACTCAGCAATGGCCGGTATGGTGTATTCACCCATAGTATCCTTCATAGTAGAAACGGTGTTATTGTAGGCTTCCCCTTTTTAGGACACCTTAAAATTCGATAAATAATTATTATTTAGATCAGGTTTGATGAAGAATTTAAATTCTTCATCAAACCTGGGCATATATTCTTTAGGAGATATGTTACCTA
>NZ_JBHSHB010000025.1:0-540 GCF_042652845.1 Dokdonia genika
TACCATCACCTACCACCATAGCACCGGTAGAGGAATGTGATACAATGGCAAATGATGGCGACCCAGATAATGATGGGGATGCTATTTTTGATCTTACCGGCCAGGTAACGACAGATATTATAAATGGTGAGGCCTTTGTGGGACTTAGTTTCCACGAGACAATTGCCGCTGCAGAGCTAGGCACACCAGCCATTGCAAACCCAGCAGCCTACCAGACGGTATCAAGAACTATCTATGTACGTGCAACAGATACAGACCCAGCTACCAGCACTGAGTGTTACCGTATCGTGGAGTTAGAACTTATCGTGCAACCTGCACCAGTACTACCTACCACCATCCCAGACCTTACTGAGTGTGATGATGATGGGGATGGGCAAGCGCTGTTTGACCTTACACAAAACGATGCAGTGATCTACGGGACACAAACCCCTGCAGCTATAACTCTTACGTACCACGAGACGCTTGCCAGTGCAGAAGCAATGGTAGGCAGTGCGGCAGATATGCCTATTGCAGATCCTGTAAACTACCTTGCCAGTGCAC
>NZ_JBHSHB010000026.1:0-560 GCF_042652845.1 Dokdonia genika
ACTAGGAATTGACAAGAGTACATTTTACTATTGGCGTAAGAAATATGGAGGTATGGAAAAACAGGAGCTCAAACGTCTGAAGGATCTAGAAGCAGAAAACCTTAAACTCAAACAGATGTATGCTGATGTAAGTTTAGATAATAAGATGCTCAAAGATATACTGTCAAAAAAGTTCTAAGACCTTCCGACAAAATAGTTCGAGCAAAATATCTCATCAAGGAATATCTTGTACCCATTGTTAGAGCGTGTAAAGTAGCTGGTCTGACCAGGTCGATGTGGTACTACCAGAGTAAAAAGGATGATAGTGAAGTAATTGACAAACTTACTCAACTAGCAGAATCCTATCCGACTCGTGGTTTTGATGAATATTATTACAAGATCCGTCGTGAAGGTCTAAAATGGAATAGAAAGCGTGTATTACGGGTATATCGTGATATGAAGCTTAGTCTTAGGCGTAAACACAAAAAACGTTTAGTAAAACGTGTAAAACAACCTTTAGAAACACCTTCTGTACTTAATGAATGCTGGAGTATGGATTTTATGAGTGATGCACTCACTGA
>NZ_JBHSHB010000027.1:0-627 GCF_042652845.1 Dokdonia genika
CGAACACTGCACCTGGTACTTATACAGTAGATTATACAGTTTGTGAAGATGGTACAGCACCACCTAATAGCAACTGTGATACTGCGACAGCTACAGTAGTAGTAAGCGCACCAGACCCAATCGATGCTATTGATGATGATTATAGCCAAACGCCTATTGATACAAGTTTAGAAGATGTAGTAGTAGGTGATATAACCATAAATGATTTAATGAATAATGTGCCCGTAAGTGATACAGAAATTTCAATTTCAATTGCTAGTAATGGTGGAATAAACGGGCTAATAATTGATTCAGATGGGCTTTTGATAGTTCCTGCAGGGACTTCTCCTGGAAACTACACAGCTTTATATACGATATGTGAGGTTGCGGTGCCAACAAATTGTGATACTGCATCTGTTCAAATATATGTTGGAACTTGTACTGATTTTCCTAATTATGATTGTGATAATGACGGATTAACAAACAATGAAGAGCTTACTGGAGTTGACGACCCTACCACTCCTGCAGATCCTGATGGTGAGATTACAGATCCATTAGATATTGATAGTGATGGTGATGGCGTAACAGATGGTCAAGAAGCGCTTGATGGTACAGATCCTAATGATAATTGTAGTCTAGTAGTAGCTA
>NZ_JBHSHB010000028.1:0-749 GCF_042652845.1 Dokdonia genika
TTACAATCGCTCTAAAACCTATTTTGAAGCGTAGCCATACGATTGCGGTAATAACCAAGTATACAACTGCCTTTTGTGAAGCTTATTTTATCGTGAACTGCGAGCCCTTGGGCAATCAGCCGCCACGGTTTGTATATGAATAGGTGCGAAATTCGGCAGAATTTCCACCGTGTAAAAAATAACAGAACATTGAATTAAAAACTAACAATTTTAAAAAGCCATAGCACTTATTTATATACGGTGTTATGCAACGTTAATTATGACTTTAGATGAATGGATAGTAACAGGAAGTGTAGGTATTAGTTCTAAAACTATGTGGGCTTGCCTTAAAAACATTGATGTAACCGAAAAATATGGTGATAAACCTTATGACCCTGACGATTTTAGTAGATGTTACAAATTGGTTAAGAAATGTAATTTAACATTTCCAGAATTATATGTGATTAGCCAAAAACTACCTTATTGGAAACCCTACATTGATAATTGGCAAAAACTTACTGAAATGTATGAGGAAAATTTTAAATGGGGTTGGGACAAGAAAAAAAGTGATGAAATAGGAATGTACGAATATATGCAAATTTTAAGAGAGGCAAGCGATGCCATACGTTTCTCTAATGTTGCATAACAGGCCACTACATAAAGCGAGTGCGGCATTTTGCTGGTTAGCCTGTTTTTTGTTTTTTAATTGATTGTCTAAATATACACTTATTTGTGAATCTGTCGCCGCGCATAGAGCTTTCAAAAATGTC
>NZ_JBHSHB010000029.1:0-791 GCF_042652845.1 Dokdonia genika
AGCCCTATAATATTCCACGTATCGTGAAAACCATCTGCATTAGGTGTAAAGAAACGTGGGTAATCTATAATCCCTATTTCAAACTCAGAGATCGAACAGTTACCACTTGCTAGTCTTCCAAAAATGGTGTGCGTCCCCGGAGTCACATTTGTAAAAGTCGTACTACTCTGGAATGGGCCATCATCTAGTGCAAACTCATACTCAGAGGTAGGATCTACCCCCGTTATGTTGATCACCTCTACCGTGTACAATCCGCTACTATTAAAAGAAGGTTCTAGTACAATCGCCTCAAACACCGGCGCACTCTCTGCCGTATATACCGCCTCTGCTAGGTAATCACACTCCGTACCATCCACATACGTAGCTGTGACCAGCACCTGATAGGTTCCTGCAGCATCTACAGTCACCACAGGGTCTAGTGATATCAATGCACCATCGAGCGTCCACGCATAGCTGTAGTTCACCCCAATCTGAGGATCTTCTACCGTACCATCTATCGTAAATGGATCAAGCGCTTCACCCGTAATCTCATCCACACAAATCTGTCCGCCCTCATTGCTAAGGTCTGTATATGGTAGTGGTTGTACAAAAATCTCAAAATCTACCACCATCGTACTCTCACAGTTACTAGCTGTATTAACCGCTCTGGCATATATAGTCTGTGGATTACTTGTATTTACATAAGCACTAGGCGTGTCTATCGCATTAATCATTGCCTCTGCATCTGCAAGGCTCGTGTAGTAAGTTACAGAGGTTGCAGTCACACCTCCAGTAATCATCGCATTCTGCTG
>NZ_JBHSHB010000030.1:0-858 GCF_042652845.1 Dokdonia genika
AAGCCGTAGGGTCTGCAATAGGCGTATCACTCATCTGGTCTGCAAGACTCGCATAATAGGTCACAGATAATAATGGATCACCACCGGTAAGACTTGCCTCATTAACGGTAAGGTCAAACACATTAAAGGTATCTGCATCATCATCACAAACCATTAGGTCTAGATCATCATTGGCTGGGTTTGCCGTAGGTGGGCTTTCTACAGAGATTTCAAAAGAGCTCACTGCAGCACACATATTTGGACTGCCATCATTTACTTGTAAACGTACCCAGATTACCTCAAGTGGTGTCATCTGTGTTGCGTTATAGTTGGCTGGATCTAAGATTGGGTTGTTCCCCGTTTCTGCATCTGCCAGGGTGTTGTGATACGTGATGACAAGCGTGGTTGCATCTTGTGTCCCTATGATGGCAACCTCGTTTTGAGTAAGGTCTATGATTTCCATCAGGTTGTTATCATCATCACACTCGGTAAGTGTTTCAAGAGCCGTAGGAATCTCTGGGATAGGATATACCACAAGCTCAAACTCATAAATCTTAGTACAAGCTGTTACCGTAGCAGGGTTGGTATCTTGTGCTACCACATACAGTGAGGTCATCCCTGTGATGTTGTTATAAGGAACGGTAATATCTATCTGCCCTGCTCCCGTGTCTGCCGTGGCATTATCTAGGGTTTCATAAAAACGTAGGGTGATATCTGTAAGCGTTGCTAATAAATCATCATTATACTGTTGTAAGTCAAAGGCTCCAAAACCATCATTGTCTTCATCACAGGCTATAGCCTCTGGTAAAGGTTCTCCAATGACAGGTAGCGGATTTACCTGTAGGTCTACCGTGGTCTCTGCACCACACATTCCTGCAT
>NZ_JBHSHB010000031.1:0-882 GCF_042652845.1 Dokdonia genika
TTATATCATCGTCACCTTCTACTGTACTATCATCATCTGATGTATCTTCTACGTCATCTCCACTTGGGTTCTGACCAGTTGCAAGTGCTTGGTTTTCTACCATTCCTGCATCTACATCGTCTTGTGTTAATACATACTCAGCTACAAACGTTGTCGCATCACTAGCTCCTGGTATTAAATCAATAGGACCGCCAGTTACTGTTACTAATGGATCTGTTACAATAATGTTTGTTACCGTTACATTTCCTGTGTTTGTCACTGTGAAGTTATAAGTGATTGTCTCACCAGCTTCTGCAAAACCATCTCCATCTTCATCATTGAACGTTCCAGTCTTAACAATTGCAATCTCCGGATCCTGATTAAGAACTGTAATAGTACATTCCATACAATCTGGATCATTAAGAGGATTATTAGGATCTATACCAGTTGGATCTTCAGACGCATCTGTTGCTATTTCTCCAGCTGGATCTTGACCTGTAGCAATTGCTTGGTTGTATACAGCTCCTGTATTAATATCCTCTTGAGTTATAGCGTATATCGCTGTAAATGTCATCGAATCACTTTCTCCAACTTCAAGATCTATAGGTCCACCCATTACGTCAACTAATTCATCAGTTAGAGTAATATTACTAAGTGGAACATCACCATTATTGAATACTATAAAGTTGTATATGATAGAATCTCCAAGGTTTACCACCCCATCTTCATTTGTATCTTCATAGTTACCTTCTTTAAATACATCTAGTGATGGATTATCTGGAGTTACTGTTACTACTACAGTAGCAGTCTCAGTAGTTGTTGTTCCATCAGGGTTGGTTACTGTTACTGTGTATTCAAAAGTATCTTCTCCGTTGAAATCAGGATCTGGAGTATAGGTTACTG
>NZ_JBHSHB010000032.1:0-946 GCF_042652845.1 Dokdonia genika
CATTTTTGAAAGCTCTATGCGCGGCGACAGATTCACAAATAAGTGTATATTTAAACAATCAATTAAAAAACAAAAAACAGGCACACCAGCAAAATGCCGCACTCGCTTTATGTAGTGGCCTGTTGTGTGCAAGCTAAAAAACCGAATGAATAGTAAAAAGAAATGGTGGAAAGATTATTACGCTGGACAATTACTTTGGTTCGGAATTGCTTGTATTGGTTGTGCGTTTTATTTTTTCGCGCCTACCCTATTTACAACAGAAAAGTCTCTAATTGAAAAACGTGGAGAAGTAGAAAATGTGAAGGCTTTTTACACAAGAGTTAGTTCTAAAGGTCACAAAAGCGTAAAGTCAGAACTAATATTGAATCTTAAAAATGATTCTCGAAATTATAAATTAGCTAAAAATATTGAGCAGAGTTGGAATAACGAAAAGTATGAGCTAATTGAGAGAGAATTAAAGAAATCTGGAAAGGCTATTGTTTGGATTAAGGAAAATGAACAATCTGAAATGGAACCTGAAGTATTTCAAATTGCAACTGGAGAAAACAATGTACTCTATGATATGAATGATGTGAAATCTGAATTGAAATTTCTCTTTCCTTTTTTGTTGGCAATGGGATTTTTCGGAGTTGGAGTTTACCTAAATCATAAATATCCGAATCGAATAAAAAGCTTGATGAGAAAGAAGCCAGCACACAACAATGTATAACCGCAATTACGGCGGATTCGACTACGTCCGAATCCACTCGGAATTGCTAAAGTCTGTGCCAAACCGAAAATAAACGCTATTTTAACCCGTAACTGACGGTTATACGAGACCGTGGCGGCTGATTGCCCAAGGGCTCGCAGTTCACGATAAAATAAGCTTCACAAAAGGCAGTTGCATACCTGGTGATTACCGCAATCGTATGGCTACGCTTCAAAATCGGTTTTAGAGCGATTGTAA
>NZ_JBHSHB010000033.1:0-1151 GCF_042652845.1 Dokdonia genika
CTATGCGCGGCGACAGATTCACAAATAAGTGTATATTTAAACAATCAATTAAAAAACAAAAAACAGGCACACCAGCAAAATGCCGCACTCGCTTTATGTAGTGGCCTGTTGGCAACAAGCTGAAAAAACGACAATGAAGTACTTCAATCTTTTTGGAAAAACCAAAGGACAGAGCTCAAACCCAGTATCTGAAAAGTCGGAATTTGAGAAAATCAAAGTTTTTAAAAGCTTACCTAAAGAACAATGGAAACCAGCTTATAACGAGTTGAATAAAATAATTGGAGCAAACCTCAAAGAATACGGATTTAAAAAAAAAGGCAGAAAACATTATCGACTGACAAATGACTTGTTGGAAATTATTGACGTTGATAATCGTGGAAGTTGGTCTGGAGCGAAAGACGATATTGAAATCCGAATTGGATTAGTTCCATATTGCTGGCAAGGTCTGACGAACGAATATTATTTAGTTGGTTCAAAACCGCTTGAGGAAATTGACAAAACAATTAGAAATCATTTTAGAATTTCAAAAGAGTTTTTGATTTTAGCAGATTATTTATCGGAAAGAATTATTAAGAATGTTCTTCCATATTTTGAGAAATATAACTCAACAAAAAAAATAACAAGTCAACCGTATATTTTTCCTTATCACACAAAATGTGGAGGAAATGACATTAGAAATTCTCAATATTTAATTCTATTCTCGGAATTAAAGCAACATAAGACTAATAAAGCAATTGATATTTTGGAAAACGAAATTGAGTTTGGTTCAGATAGTTTAAATCAAGTGACTTGGAAAGAATTAAAAAAATTGACTGAAAACAAAGATTGGGAAACAATAGACAAAATATTTTCGGAGAACGAAAAGAATATATTAGATAAATTAAAAATAAAGCCAGTTGCCAACACCGTGTATAATTAATTGCTGTGGCAAGTGCTTATTTGGAAAATTCCTTCGGAATTTTCTCGCGTTCGTTTTTGTTTACTAAATTAGTTGCATAAACACGCAACTAACCATACACAACCACGTGGCGGCTGATTGCCCAAGGGCTTGCAGTTCACGATAAAATAAGCTACACAAAAGGCAGTTGCATACTTGGTAATTACCGCAATCGTATGGCTACGCTTCAAAATCACACGACCGCAAGTATAAG
>NZ_JBHSHB010000034.1:0-1191 GCF_042652845.1 Dokdonia genika
TTACAATCGCTCTTAAACCGATTTTGAAGCGTAGCCATACGATTGCGGTAATAACCAAGTATGCAACTGTCTTTTGTGTGGCTTATTTTATCGTGAACTGCGAGCCCTTGGGCAATCAGCCGCCACGGTTTTGTGTATGGTTAGTTGCGTGTTTAAGCAACTAATTTAGTAAACAAAAACGAACGCGAGAAAATTCCGAAGGAATTTTCCAAGTAGGCAACGCCCAAAGCAATTAATTATACACGTTGTTGTAGCCAGTTTTTATTCTTCGATTAATATCTTTTCAGAGGTTATTTCTCCGATGCTATCAATTACATAAATGGCTTTTAATTCGCCTTTTTCGGTGTATATTTTCATTTCTCCAATAGGTTTGTCAATGTTCCATTGTCCTTCCGTAGATAGTTTTCCGTTCTCGTGATATTCTCTTAATACTCCAATTTTTTCTCCATTCACGTAACTAATTTGTGAGGCGACATTTCCATTTTCCCAATATTGAGTAGTTAGTCCATTTTCTACTCCGTTTACAAGAACACTTTTGGCTTTAACTTTTCCATTTGGGAAGTAATCTTTGATAAGTCCATTTGGTTTTCCGTCTGCAAAATTTATCTCTTGTTGAAGTTGTCCAGTTTCATAATAATATTCCCATTTGCCAGTTTCTTTTCCAGCTTTGTAGTTACCTTTTGAAGCAAAATTTCCATTATCATAAAACTGCTCCCAATATCCGATTTTTTCATCCTCTTCTAATTCTCCTTTTGAAAGTAATTTTCCATTTTCGTGATAATATTTCCAATCTCCATAGCGTATAGATTTTTCCAAATCTCCTTTAACACTTCCTTCTCCCATTATTTTCCCATTTTCATGGTACAATATTGTACTTCCTTTGACATTGTCTCCAACTTTATAGGTTGTTCTATCTTCTTTTATAATGGTGTTCTCCTTGTCATAATATAATTTAAGATTTGTCACATTCGCTTTATCACTCAAATCAAACTGACAAGACAGAAAAAAGAGTGAAATTAAAAAGAGGATTATTCTATTCATTTGGGTTTTTCTCAAATTGGCTACAACAGGCCACTACATAAAGCGAGTGCGGCATTTTGCTGGTGTGCCTGTTTTTTGTTTTTTAATTGATTGTTTAAATATACACTTATTTGTGAATCTGTCGCCGCGCATAGAGCTTTCAAAAATGTC
>NZ_JBHSHB010000035.1:0-1359 GCF_042652845.1 Dokdonia genika
ACGCTATTGACGAAATCAACGCAGCAGCTGGAACAGTAGCGCTAGTAGATAACGGTGACGGAACATATGATTTCACAGACGCAAGCGGAACAACGACGACCATCGCAGATACTTCTATCTCGACACTTGTTGACAACGCAGACGGAACATACACCTACACAGATGAAACAGGAGCAACACAAATAATCGACACAAACGCTTCCGCCAATCCTTATGACAACACGACTTCAGGACTCGTAGCAACAAATGTGCAAGACGCTATAGACGAAATCAACGAAGCAGCAGGAACAGTAGCGCTAGTAGATAATGGCGACGGAACGTATGACTTCACAGACGCAAGCGGAACAACAACGACCATCGCAGATACTTCTGTATCAACGCTAGTTGATAATGGCAATGGAACTTATGGCTATACCGATGAAACTGGAATAACCACAGTAATTGATACCAACGGCTTTAATATAGCAAACACTGTAGCAGGTAATACAATTGCAACGGTTACTGACGCTGCTGGCACTGCAACAGATATAAATGAAACTGTAACAACCTTTGCAGACGCAATGGATGGTTTAATCACATATACTGATGAAAATGGAGATCCACAAACAGTAGCTAAGTCAGATATCACAGATAATGGAAACGGAACTTACACATTTACTAATAATGATGGATCTGATGTAGTCATAAACACAAATGGGATAGTTGTTGCAGATATTAATGATGGAAAGGTTATTGCAACTATCACAGAAGCCGATGGCACTGTTTCTAACATTGAAGAAACTATAACTTCAATTTCTGATGATAACACTGCCACTTCCGTGAAAACAATTGCAACCTACACAGATGAGGAAGGAAACGATCAAGTTATTGAGGAAACTGTAACAGACGTTACAGACTTAAATACAGCGGCAGTTACAAACACCATTGCTACCTATAACGCTGAAGACGCAACAGCATTTACAATTGCTGAAACAGTTACTACGATCTCTGATGAAACTGACGGAAACGTAAGCTTCACAAACGAAGCAGGTGCAACAATCACCGTAGCAAAAGCTGACATCACAGATAACGCAGATGGAACGTACACATTCACAAATAATGATGGGTCTGATGTAATTATTGATACTAACGGTGTAGCTATCACAGATGTCATTGCTGGTAACCTTATCGCAACAGTAACAAACGCAGATGGAACAGCAGTTGAAATTAATGAAACAATCACAGACGTTACAGACTTAAATACAGCGGCAGTTACAAATACCATTGCTACCTATAACGCTGAAGACGCAACAGCATTTACAATTGCTGAAACAGTTACTACGATCTCTGATGAAACTGACGGAAACGTAACCTTCACAA
>NZ_JBHSHB010000036.1:0-1367 GCF_042652845.1 Dokdonia genika
TTAGGTAACATATCTCCTAAAGAATATATGCCCAGGTTTGATGAAGAATTTAAATTCTTCATCAAACCTGATCTAAATAATAATTATTTATCGAATTTTAAGGTGTCCTAAAAAGGGGAAGCCTACACATAGAGCTTTCAAAAATGTCGTATTCGCGTTATGTAATAGTTGTGGCTGGTTGCAACTACGTGTGAGCTTTCAATAATTGAGATTTGTAACCTTTAGGCATTTTTGAGTAGTGGCCTGTGGCGGCTGATTGAGTAGGGTGGGAGCTTTAAAATCCTAGGAGATTTGCTCTATGATCTATCTGTACCAAATCCTTGATTATAGCGCTTACAATCGCTCTAAAACCTATTTTGAAGCGTAGCCATACGATTGCGGTAATTACCAAGTATGCAACTGCCTTTTGTGTAGCTTATTTTATCGTGAACTGCAAGCCCTTGGGCAATCAGCCGCCACGTTGTTGTGTATGGTTAGTTGCGTGGTTAAGCAACTAATTTAGTAAACAAAAACGAACGCGAGAAAATTCCGAAGGAATTTTCCAAATAAGCACTTGCCAAAGCAATTAATTATACACGTTGTTGGCAAATCGTTATTTTGTTTTCTTAAAAGTATTCCAAATTTCTGTACCTACTTTAAATTCGTTTTCATTCAATTCGGTCAAATTCCATTCAAACACTTTTTCTGAAATCACTTTTGCTTGAACAGGATACATAGTAATTTCAATTTTTTTACTTGAATTATGTTCTAATTCTAATTCAATACTAGCATAACCTAATGAGAGAATTTGATATTTTACCTTTAAGTTTTTTTTCTCAAATTCAATTTTATTTTTTTCTTCCGAAATTTCAAATCCGCTAACATTGCTTATGTCAACAATATTTACATAAAGTGGTGATTCATTCTCATCTTTTATGATGAATTCAAATTCAACGGTTTTTTCAGAACTCGATTTTATTTCAGTAATTTTTATTGATTCTTTTGATGTCTGCTCTTTTTTGTCGAATTTCAGTTTTAAAGTTTCGTTTTTTAATTCAAAAATTCCAGTTCCAATTTGAGAAGTTCCCAAACAACCGGAAACAGAATATTCAAAGAGATTATTTTTTTTAAAATCAATACAGGTAACATCCGATTCTCCAATTGGAATTGAACAATATTTTCCGCTTAACTTTTCTTGAGAAAAAGTCATAATAGAAGTCAGAAGTATAATTATTTGCAGAATCTTTCTCATAATGTTTGCCAACAGGCCACTACATAAAGCGAGTGCGGCATTTTGCTGGTTAGCCTGTTTTTTGTTTTTTAATTGATGGTTTAAATATACACTTATTTGTGAATCTGTCGCCGCGCATAGAGCTTTCAAAAATGTC
>NZ_JBHSHB010000037.1:0-2115 GCF_042652845.1 Dokdonia genika
TTACAATCGCTCTAAAACCTATTTTGAAGCGTAGCCATACGATTGCGGTAATAACCAAGTATACAACTGCCTTTTGTGAAGCTTATTTTATCGTGAACTGCGAGCCCTTGGGCAATCAGCCGCCACGTTGTTGTATATGGTTTGTTGCGTGTTTTAAGCACCTAATTTAGCAAATACAAACCGAATAGAAAATCCGCGAGGATTTTCGTAAGTAGGCTAGAACTAGCAATAAATTATATACGGTGTTGTACACAGTTATTTTATTCGTTCATAATACATTTCCGTATTTCCACACGAAATTTCTGTTCGAATACCATTCTCTCTAAAATATCCCTCATTTTTTAGATGAAGAACATTTCCATTTTCGTTATGTTTTCGGTCTTTTAATTCATAATTCCAGATTTGACCATCTGAATAGTCAAAAGTCGTATAACTCGGAACTCCGAAATATGTAGTTTCTGTAAATTTTATTTCTTCCTTTTTTATTAATTTTCCGTTTTCATAAAACGAAATTGAATCTTGGTTAATTACCAATTTTTTTTCTTCTGAATCAGAATTAATTTTGTCAAATCCCCAATTAGAGCCAACTTCTTTAAGTATCCAAGTTCCTTGAATACCTTTTAACAATTTTGTTTTTTCAATTGCTAAAATTGAATCAAATTTGGTTAAAGCTAACTTTCCGAGTTCGGTATCAATTCCCATTTTATATGCATAGTAAAAATGTCTCATCGTTTCTTTATTGTCCAATTTTTCGAGAAGATTTAATGCTTTATCAAAAGTTTTCTTTTGTACTTCAGGGTTTGGTTTCCAACTTTCTTGAGCCCAAAAATTTAGGCTGAAGAATAAAAATATTATTGGAAGCAGTTTTTTCATAATTGTGTACAACGTTGTTGTATATGGTTTGTTGCGTGTTTCAAGTAATTAATTTAGGAAATAATTGCCGACAACGAAAGTCCGCGAGGACTTTCGTAAGTAGGGAATAAGCTAGCAATAAATTATATACGGTGTTACCTTGAGTTTGTGTGCATAGTTTCATGTAGAACCCATTCTGTACAATTTTCACTCGTAGATTTCATTTCGTAATCAATTTTATTATATTTTGTATTGAATTCTATGTATATCAATCCTTTTACAAAACTTAAACAATCAATATTTTCATTTACATTAATTTCTAAATATTCTTTTAATTGATTATTAATTAAGTAATCCAATTTTTTCATTTCAACAATATGAAATAAGTTTTCTTCAAATGACAATAATATAGATAACTTATTTTTGCAACTCCTCTTGTACTTTTTAAATATTGGAACTAGAGCTTTTACTGGTGGAACACGAATATTTCCATTTGTAAAACCATCAGATATTATTTTTTCTATAAATTCAGTTTCTACTTTCGAGTAAGTTTCATTTCTTTCTAGAATAAAATATTCTTTAGTTATCATCTTGTAAGGATTTGTTATTTCCAAGTCCAGTGAAATATCTATCCACTTCCAGTTTCATCAATAAATCTAGCCCAACATCCTACATATCTACAACTACCACCAAACCATCGACTAGCCCATCCCATTGGGACTTGGCTGTGATTTCTTTTTTCTTTATAACCTCTCGAATTAGGTTTTCCAGTTGGATATTTAATGACTTCTTTTTTTCTCGAACAAGATTCCATATAATGCCAATTCAAAATATTGCCTAGATTGTCTTGAACCCAAGCACTTCCTTTATATTTACAATAACCTCTGTTGTCAATACCTCCAGTATTTCCAGAAATAGGATTTCCTGCTGTTCTTAAATTTACATTGGCATCAGTAATAGAGATAGATTCTAAATTTTTATAATCCTTAATTTTAAAAATTTCTGTAATCTCCATTTTTTTGCCATCTGAATTAGTTTCATTCTCATTTTCAAAAACTTGATTTTATAATTCTGATATTCTTTCAATAATTTCTTCTAATTTGTTTTCTTTCATAATATTTGTTTTTAATTCAAGGTAACAGGCCACTACATAAAGCGAGTGCGGCATTTTGCTGGTTAGCCTGTTTTTTGTTTTTTAATTGATTGTCTAAATATACACTTATTTGTGAATCTGTCGCCGCGCATAGAGCTTTCAAAAATGTC
>NZ_JBHSHB010000038.1:0-3983 GCF_042652845.1 Dokdonia genika
CTTTAGGCATTTTTGAGTAGTGGCCTGTGGCGGCTGATTGAGTAGGGTGGGAGCTTTAAAATCCTAGCAGATTTGCTCTATGATCTATCTGTGCCAGATCCTTGATTATAGCGCTTACAATCGCTCTTAAACCGATTTTGAAGCGTAGCCATACGATTGCGGTAATTACCAAGTATGCAACTGCCTTTTGTGTAGCTTATTTTATCGTGAACTGCAAGCCCTTGGGCAATCAGCCGCCACGGTTTGGTATATGAAAAGTAGGGCAGTAAGTAAGCTGTTTTCATTCGGTTGAGCCACGAGCCATATTTTTAATTTTTCTTTTTTAACTTTTCAGTTATAAAAATACAAAATTAAAAATGTGGTGGCATTGTAAACACGCAACTACCTTTCGATTAAGCCAAAATCGCCCTATTTTTTATATACATTGTTCTCTACTGGCTTTCTGCGTTCAGATTGGTTTTCAGCGTTGGCAGAGACATACTCTTTTACAGTTTGGGCGTAACTTGGATGGCGCGACTGTGAAAGTGTATGACTCGTAGCGTTGGCTATTTCGTGAACCTAATCTGCAAGTTTAGATTAAAATAGAATTCGTTGTTCTCTTTATAAATCTCGCCAAATCCGTGTCTTGATGAACTTGCAGTATCGAGTTTTGTATTATTCAGCAAATAATCTTCAAATTCATTTCTGTTGTAAATGTGATAACACAAAACATCGCCATTTTCTTTGACAATTAAATATCCGCCAGTCGCATCATATTTTCCGCTCCAAACTTTCGAAGGCATCATTCCGAGCGCAACATCAGTTAAGAGGCGTTTTATTTTATATTCGTAAAATTTATGTTCGTTTTCAACATCAAATTCTAAAGGGTTTTTGTCTGAAGTTTGATTTACTAAATCTGTCAAATGAGAATACTCACTCGAGTAAAAGTCAAATACAATTTGAGATAGAATTTGTGGTAACAAACTATCTATTAAAACAAGATTATTAGAGAATATTTGTCTTTCTGTTTTCACAAATTCAAATGAGCCACTATTAGCTTGAATTTCTGAAATTCTATCCATTATTTTACTTCGAGAAGAAATCGAATTAATGTCATCAATTTGATTGTCAGTAAAGTCAACTCCATTTATTTTGAAAATAAAATTAGTTGTCTTTCCAGCGTTTAATAGAGTAGAAGGACTTCCTAATTGCGATTTGATGCTAAAACCCAAAGTTGGTTGTTGGTTCGTTCTTTGGTCGTGAACGACTATTGTAATATCCGTTTTAGCTGACGAACTTGCTTTTAAGGAAATGCAATTTATCGATTGCATAAAGTCTTCAATTTCTGGAACAGAAAATGTTCTTTCTCGATTTTCTTTAATTGCATTGAGAAGAAACAGAGCTTTGATTTTGAATTGTTCTATTGGAATTTTCAAAACTTGTTCATCGCCTGAAATTAATATGATTTCGTCTTTGATAGAGTATTCAAAGTCGCCATTGTTTTCTGAACGCAGAATCTTGATAATTGGGTAAACTAACCCTTCAAGTCTTTCAATGTCTTTATCGCCCAGAAATAGTTGTTTGTCGCCTAATAATTTGAAAAGAGCATAAATTTCACTCCATTCGCCTTTATTTCCTGTAATCATTTGCAGTTAAGTTTTTCAATTATTTTTTCCGCTGTCGCTTGAATTGCTGGAACTGCAACTGAATTTCCAAATTGTTTATATGCTTGAGCGTCAGAAACTACAATTTTAAAATCGTCTGGAAAACCTTGTAATCTTGCCCATTCTCGTGGTGTCATTTTTCTAATTCCTTCTCGATTAACTTCGCCAGTAATGTGAGTCACGGGAACGAAATTTGTCAATCTATCATCTAAAACTAAATTTCGTTCTCTTCCCATTCCACCACAAACTACAGCATTAGCGATTCCATCATTTGCGATAATTTGGTACCCAAAACCATTTCCTTTGCTCTCGTGTCGAGCTCTGTGGTTTTTTAAAGTCTGAACATAAGTTGTAGATAGATAATATTTTACTGAAACTTCTTCTTGCTCTAAAATATCATCTAAAACGACTTCTTTTTTTGTTGGTTCAGGATATTGAAAATCCGTTATTCCCAAATCTTTTCGGAAACCAACAATGAATATACGTTCTCTATTTTGCGGAACGCCAAACTCTTTGGCATTTAGGATTTGTGGCTCTGGCACATAATAATTTAAATCTTCTCGTAGTACATTTAAAATTGTCGATAATGTTTTTCCTTTATCGTGATTTCTTAAGCCTTTTACATTCTCGAGAAAGATTGCTTTTGGTTGTTTCTTTTTTATAATCTCTGCAACCTCAAAAAATAGTGTTCCACGAGTATCTTCAAATCCGCCACGCCTTCCTGCAATTGAAAATGCTTGACAAGGAAATCCAGCGCAAAGCACATCAAAATTATCTGGAATATAACTTTTGGTTTTATCTTTAGTTATATCGCCAAATGGGATTTCGCCAAAGTTAGCTTTGTAGGTTTGCTTTGAGTATTTGTCCCATTCGCTTGTAAAAACGCATTTCCCATTAAGATTTTGTAATGCCATTCTAAAACCACCAATTCCTGCAAAAAGGTCAATGAATTTGAATTTTGGTTTTTCTGGTGCTGGAAAAGGTATTGATTTATTTAGGTCGAAAATCAAATATTGAAGTGCTTCTTCCGCGACTTTGTTCGTGATTTGTTCAGTCGGATATTCTTTAGTCAATCTTTCTTTTACGAAAGCAAGTGCATCTTTTTTGTAAAACTGCGAAACACCGTTTTTATGATTATGCAAATAATGTGTAAAAGAAGCTGGTTTAGAATTATCAGGTTCAACTATTTTAATTTCAAATAGCTGTCCGTCAATGTTTTCTATATCAATTCTCTCTTTTATCATATCAATGTGATTTCAACTTCACAAGTTAAAAAAGTTTTTTACGCTTTGTTCGGTTTGTGCGTTTTTTTGTTCACATTCTTTTGTAGACAAACTTGCTCGAGCGCAAAGGCAGAAACAGCTCTTTTATTTTTTCAGCTTTGGGTGATGCGTTTGGAAAAATAAATGTGCTGTTTTAGCTGTGGCTTTTAGCTTGTAGAGAACGGTTTTGTATATGGCTCGTAGCGTGCAAATTAGCGATAACCTTTCGGATAAGCACGAGCCGAATTTTTTAATTTTCTTACTACCTTTTCTTTTCAATAAGTCAAATTTAAAAATTTGGCGGACTTCCAAATATGCCTTAACTTCTATTAAGCAACTAATTAGCTATGAGCTATATACGTTGTTACCCAACGTTTTTTTATTCGGTTACAGAACTCCAATTTTCGCCAGTTTTTATTCTGTGAATTTGCATATCAGAAACTCCAAAACGTTTCGCAATCATACTCAGTCTGTTTTTTTTATTTTTTAATTGACGTTTGATAATTTTTACTTTTCCCGCGTTCAATTTACCAATATTTTTACTCCTTTTTTTAACGATTTCTTCCCAATCTGGATGGCTAAATTGATGAAGTTCCTTTTCTCGTTTCGTTGCCCACTTTAGGTTTTCTATTCTATTGTCAGTTTTGTCATAGTTCAAGTGAATAACACAAATTCCGTTATTTTTTTCAAGAAAATGTTCCGCAACAAGTTTATGAACGTATCTGCTTGTTTGTTTTCCATTTTTTTTTTGTTTCACAGGTAAATTTTGGTATCCGTTTATGAAATATTCTTTTACAATAAATTCCTCCTCCGTTTTGCAGTTTATTATTCGACCGTAATTTGATATTTTAAACTTCTCTTTTTCGGAAATTTTATCATCAAATTCAATCTCTTTCCATTCTTCATTCCAATAATTTCGTATCATTCTCGATGTTTGTCTTAAATGTTGGGTAACAGGCCACTACATAAAGCGAGTGCGGCATTTTGCTGGTGTGCCTGTTTTTTGTTTTTTAATTGATTGTTTAAATATACACTTATTTGTGAATCTGTCGCCGCGCATAGAGCTTTCAAAAATGTC
>NZ_JBHSHB010000039.1:0-2500 GCF_042652845.1 Dokdonia genika
AAGTTCATTGACTTATTGAATTGACAGCGCGTATTAATACTTTCGGGTATTATTACAAAGAATTTGAAAACTAGAAGTTTATTATTGACCGGATATTTCGAGTTGTGAGGAGTTAATATTATTAACAACACACGATGAAGAGTTTGATCCTGGCTCAGGATGAACGCTAGCGGCAGGCTTAACACATGCAAGTCGAGGGGTAACAGGAGTAGCTTGCTATTTGCTGACGACCGGCGCACGGGTGCGTAACGCGTATAGAATCTACCTTATACTGGGGGATAGCCTTTGGAAACGAAGATTAATACCCCATAGTATTATTTTTTGGCATCATTAAATAATTAAAGTTTCGGCGGTATAAGATGACTATGCGTTCTATTAGTTAGTTGGTAAGGTAACGGCTTACCAAGACTTCGATAGATAGGGGTCCTGAGAGGGAGATCCCCCACACTGGTACTGAGACACGGACCAGACTCCTACGGGAGGCAGCAGTGAGGAATATTGGACAATGGAGGCAACTCTGATCCAGCCATGCCGCGTGTAGGAAGACTGCCCTATGGGTTGTAAACTACTTTTATATGGGAAGAATAAGATCTACGTGTAGATCGATGACGGTACCATAAGAATAAGCACCGGCTAACTCCGTGCCAGCAGCCGCGGTAATACGGAGGGTGCAAGCGTTATCCGGAATCATTGGGTTTAAAGGGTCCGTAGGCGGGCATATAAGTCAGTGGTGAAAGTCTGTGGCTCAACCATAGAATTGCCATTGATACTGTATGTCTTGAATTATTGTGAAGTGGTTAGAATATGTAGTGTAGCGGTGAAATGCTTAGAGATTACATAGAATACCGATTGCGAAGGCAGATCACTAACAATATATTGACGCTGATGGACGAAAGCGTAGGTAGCGAACAGGATTAGATACCCTGGTAGTCTACGCCGTAAACGATGGATACTAGTTGTTTGGTTTTCGGACTGAGTGACTAAGCGAAAGTGATAAGTATCCCACCTGGGGAGTACGTTCGCAAGAATGAAACTCAAAGGAATTGACGGGGGCCCGCACAAGCGGTGGAGCATGTGGTTTAATTCGATGATACGCGAGGAACCTTACCAGGGCTTAAATGTAGTCTGACAGCTTTAGAGATAGAGTTTTCTTCGGACAGATTACAAGGTGCTGCATGGTTGTCGTCAGCTCGTGCCGTGAGGTGTCAGGTTAAGTCCTATAACGAGCGCAACCCCTGTGGTTAGTTGCCAGCGAGTAATGTCGGGAACTCTAGCCAGACTGCCGGTGCAAACCGTGAGGAAGGTGGGGATGACGTCAAATCATCACGGCCCTTACGTCCTGGGCCACACACGTGCTACAATGGTAGGGACAGAGAGCAGCCACTTAGCGATAAGGAGCGAATCTATAAACCCTATCTCAGTTCGGATTGGAGTCTGCAACTCGACTCCATGAAGCTGGAATCGCTAGTAATCGGATATCAGCCATGATCCGGTGAATACGTTCCCGGGCCTTGTACACACCGCCCGTCAAGCCATGGAAGCTGGGGGTACCTGAAGTCCGTCACCGTAAGGAGCGGCCTAGGGTAAAACTGGTAACTGGGGCTAAGTCGTAACAAGGTAGCCGTACCGGAAGGTGCGGCTGGAACACCTCCTTTCTAGAGCTTGTCCCTGTTATTGTGAGTTATGTAATTTATTATTTAGCGATATCATTAACAAACAGCAAACGACTTACAACCGAATGGTTAGTAATAGGTTTTAGTTTTCAATAGCTGTCGATTTAATTATTAATAAGGAAGTAGGAATTGAGTAAGTAAGAATTAGTTTTTACTAACAATTACACTTAATTGCTATAGACTATTAAGACAGTCTCATAGCTCAGCTGGTTAGAGCGCTACACTGATAATGTAGAGGTCGGCAGTTCGAGTCTGCCTGAGACTACTTTTATGCTTTCGCGAAAGCTTTATAAATCGTGACGTTCATACGTATTACATTTTGAAGGAAATTTTAGAAGTTGAGAATCATTACTTCGTCATTCGAAATCTGATGTCATCATCTTGATTTCATAGAAATGGGGGATTAGCTCAGCTGGCTAGAGCGCCTGCCTTGCACGCAGGAGGTCATCGGTTCGACTCCGATATTCTCCACATCAGCTATCAATTTTAAATTGTTGGCGATTAGTTATGAGTTTACTTGTAATTAATACTGTTCATTGACATATTGGGAAATAATTAAAGAATACGAGAAGTCGTGTATAGCTTAGCCGCTATATACGCAAATTAATAATAATATGAATAACTCATTATAATATAAAGGTTTATGTATTTTATACATAAGCCCTTAAAAGAGCAATTAAGTACAATAAGCTAATTAAGGGCGTATGGGGAATGCCTAGGCTCTCAGAGGCGATGAAGGACGTGATAAGCTGCGAAAAGTTGCGGGGATCTGCACACAAGAATTGATCCGCAAATATCCGAATGGGGCAACCCGGTATATTGAAGAT
>NZ_JBHSHB010000040.1:0-18176 GCF_042652845.1 Dokdonia genika
ATCAGCATACATCTGTTTGAGTTTAAGGTTTTCTGCTTCTAGATCCTTCAGACGTTTGAGCTCCTGTTTTTCCATACCTCCATATTTCTTACGCCAATAGTAAAATGTACTCTTGTCAATTCCTAGTGCTCTGGATATATCGCTTACAGATCTTCCTTGTTCATTTTCCTTAAGAGCTTTGATAATCTGACTGTTGCGGCAAGCTGCCGAGAATGCTGTAGAAAAAAATATGATGTACATTTTATCGAATACCAGAATTATGAATGAATCTAAAAGGTTAGCTTTTTTTGGCGCTGGCCAAGCGTTGGCAAATTGTGTTTTAAAATGAACGCCATTTAGCGTTTAGTTTTAAAAAGCAATCCAGCGGTTGGCTGTGCGGCAATTTTACATAACGACAAATTATGGAACAAATGAAAATATGCGTCGCAGACACCGCTTAAAAGAAGTTGATGACCCTGTTGTTAGTTTTAATCAATTCTCAAAGCGTCAGGGATATTTTACATAATATCATTATAGCTAACAAACGAGATTTCCCCTATAAGTTACAATGTGTTAGTTTTGTATTATAATTTATATTATGTCAAATAGAATTTTTAAAAACCTACAACAAGGCCTCTAGTTCTTCGCGTTCCTTTTTAATCTGTTTTCCTAAAGTATAAAGCTCTGCATAGTATGCTATAACAATAGTAAACTCAAAATATGCTACACGGTTTCTATAATCGGGACTATTTTGAAAATAGTCTAAACAATCTCCTTCACAGCTGCCTCTAGATAAGTATCCGGCAAACCAGTCAAAATTATTTTTCCAATGATTAATATTCTCTGTGAGTTGATCATACACCACTTGATCATAAAGCTCCTGTTGCTGTAAAGCATCATTATAAAGAAGTTCTATCTTATGTAACTGTTTTTCAATATTTCCCTTAACTAAGGGATTCTGTCTTATAAGATTAGGAACACGCACAGATGTATTGGGCACTGGCGATCCTAATAAAACTTGAAAACAACTCTCACAGTTTGCATCTATAGACTTATTTTGTGGCGTTTTATATAAAACCGTATCAATCATTTTTTCAAGTACATCCAGTTCTTTTAAAGTCTTCTCTATGTTTTTCTCATCATCTTTCATTTGAGATTGTACTAACTCTGCAATGCGGTACATTTCCTTGCGCTTATCACCTTCCTCAGACGCCTGATTAATACCCAGTGCTATAAGTATCCCAAAAACGACCAATATGATCTCTCCTACAGCATATAAAAGATACTTTTTAAGACCGCTGCCTGCTATTACATTCTTTCTAAAACGATTAAATAATTTCATAAACACCTCATTAGCTAGCTGAAAATACAAATAAATTACATTTTAGAGACTAGTTTATAACGAGTTATCACCCTTTTAGGTATTATAAATAATTATATAAGCCTGGTATCTATAAGTTTACTTTTTGGAGCGTCTCCCCTATGCTTTTATTAGGTTTTGAGTACGCTTTCGCGAAAGCGTACCATACATTATAACCAATCTATTGTTTCTGTAATTCCGCAAGTTTTTTCTTTGCCGTAGGTACAAGTTCATTTGTAGGATCTTGTTTTATAAGCTTTGTATAGTTTGCAATTGCTTTATCGGTTTGATTCATTTCTTCTTGTGCACTTGCAAGACTGTACAATGCACCCATAGACGCTGGATACATTTCGGCTACCAGTTCCAGAATAAACAACCCGCCTTCTTTATTACCGCCTGAAAATAGTCTGTAGCCAGCCGTACCAAATTCATCTTCAAAATTATAGTATTTATATTTTGGATCTTTTGCCACTTGTATACCTACAGATTTTACCTCTGCAAATTTACCTGCTGTAAATAACTCCGTAAGATAATCCATTGGGTTTAAAATAGCTCCCTTCTCAGTATAGTTGAGTGCTACGTCCAGTACTGGGTCTTGATTTGTAAAGTATTGCTCAGAAGTCATCGCTACAGCTAGATGTGGTATCGTCCAGTCTTTATTATCCCACTGAGATCTATCTTGCCACCAGGCAAATGAGAGATATGCGTTAAGGCCTGAGTTAGGTAAAGTAACGCGCCTTGTATCGCCATAAAAGTTTATATTTTCGGCTGTGGGCTCTCCTACTATAATTGCCTCTGTGTACTGTTGTATTTCATTTGTAAGGTTTTGACAAGCAGAAAAGGTGTTACGACCTATGATATAAAAGAATTTACCACGGCTATTTATCTTAGGTCTCGCCATAAGTCCTTTTATGAGGGGTTTGTTATTATAGTTATTTCCGCCACCATTGAGGCGCACGTCATACACAAGCTTCTGTACATCTGTCGTATCTATAAACTCAAAAAGTCGTTTATAAAAATCTTGTAGGGTTTCTTCATCATCGTGAAAAACGGAGCTCTGACGCACATATAAAGTTTTTGTGCCTGGTATCATTTCAAAATAATACAGTTTATCATTAAGATGTTTTAAATAAAATGGAGTCGTGTCTTGCGCTCTACCACTCTCCCACTGCTCACTAGGAATAGTAAACCCATAATCTCTTGATAGTCCATCAAGGGGTATTGTGTTAAGGGTGTGGGTAAACTGTTTTCCATCCTTTTCTAATGTAAGTGTAACTGCTGTACTATACGTAGGGATTACTCCTTGAGCGTGTAATACTGCTGGTACGGTGAGAAAGCGCATCCCGTAGGCTTTTAAATATGATTCATTTTCTACTGGCACAACAGCACGTACTTTTTCTATTGCCTGCAATACAGGTATAGTTCCTATTTTGAGAACTCTGGCACCTATAATCGCTGCATTTTCCTTAGTCGCTCCTTCTACAAAAACACCATCTTCAAAATGGTATAGATTTACTGGTAGCACTCCCTGTGATGCAACAGTACTAAAAGGTACTTGCGTGTGACCGTACTTAAAGAGTGAAACCATACGACTTAACCCTACTTTTACCTCGTGATCTTGCATTGTAGGGATTTTGTCATAAAAAGCCGCAGCGGCTGCATCCCATTTTTCTGCAGTGATTTTTTTAAATAAGAAGGAATAGTCCTTATGTACTGTTTCTTTAAGATATGTAAGGTCTTCTTGCCACTGTGCAGTAGTAAGAGACTCTTGAGTGAAGGCACTAGAACTACATAGTAGTACTAAGAAAGCAAGGCTAAGTTGTTTAAAGATGGTCATTAGTTCGTTTTTTGATTTATATAAGAGACCATAAATAACACACAATGTTACATCACCGCCATATGATATGCCCTGAACAGGCACAATTCAATCCCGAACTGTAATTCATTACATATAAAATGATTCATAGGTATTTAAAGGACTTTTTTACGCTTTCGCGAAAGCGTAACCTCACTCATAACAAATACTCCACACAGTGCTAAAAGCTCGTTAAACCTTTATAAACTGGCGTTAAAGACCTAGCGATTGCCTCATACGAGCGCTAACTTTATGAAAAAAGAAACATTATGAGCACAAAGAACCTATCTAATCAAGAAGCATACGATAAACTGAAAGAACTAGCCGAAAGCATAGACTACGCAATATTTGAGACTAATCTGGGCGCAAGACCTACACACGTGATCCCTATGAGTACAAAAAAGTGTGATCAAGAAGGAAGTCTCTGGTTTTTAAGTAATAAAGACAGTGATCACAATAGCTTTATCCATAAAGATAAAGATGTACAACTACTCTACTCAAAGCCTACAGCGATGGAGTATATGAGCATCTACGGCCAAGCTTTTATATACAACGACCTGGAGACCATAAAAAAGCTATACACAACCAGCGATGATGCCTGGTTTAACGGGCCTACAGACCCAAACATTACAGCTATCAAGGTCGTACCGCAAGAAGCACATTACTGGGACACAAAAGATGGTATGATTACTACTTTATTTAAAATGGGACTGGGAGCCTTAACTGGCAACAAGCAAGATCTGGGAGAGTCTGGAGATCTAGATTTATAGAACTACTACCCTAGTGAAATTTACAAAGCCGGCTGTTGCTGGCTTTTTTATGCGTTAAGGTCACACACTTTTAATATTCCTTTAAGGAAATAGCAACGGCTAGCTTATAAATACGGCGTACTTTTGCCGGATGCAAAAATCCCGTAGTTCTCAAATAGAATTTATCGCCCTTATGGCAGCACTTATGTCTGTCACGGCGCTCGCTATAGATGCATTGCTTCCTGCTCTTGATATCATAGGAGAAGCCATACAAACTAAGACCCCGGCAGATAACCAACTGCTCATCACAATGATCTTTTTAGGGTTAGGTATTGGTCCGCTTATTTTTGGGCCACTGGCAGATGCCCGCGGGCGTAAATCTTCGGTTTATATAGGTTTTTTTATTTTTATAATCGCTTCATTTATATGTGTTTACACGCGTAGTTTTGAAGTGATGATTTTAGGTAGAATATTACAAGGAGTTGGACTTTCTGCACCGCGTACTATTTGTGTTGCTATTATAAGAGACCTGTATGAAGGTGATTATATGGCACGTATAATGTCTTTTGTAACGGTAGTTTTTTTACTCATACCCATCGTTGCTCCAGCAATGGGAAAAGTAGTTTTAGACACCTGGAACTGGCAAGGTATTTTTATAGTACAGGTTATCATAAGTGTGCTCGTTATGTTCTGGTTTTGGAAACGCCAGCACGAGACGCTCACTCCAGACAAGCGCATACCTTACTCAGTAAAACGAATTTTAAGTGGCTTTTATGAAACCATAAAGTACAAGCGCACCATCGCATTTACTATTATACAGGGATTCATCGTTGGCTCTTTTCTAGTATACCTAAGTGCCAGCCAGCAGATTTTTGAAAATCAATATGGGCTCGAAGATGAGTTTCCATACATATTTGCAGGACTAGCAGCCTCTATAGGTGCTGCCATACTTCTTAATGCCACGCTAGTAGTACGCCTAGGGATGGAAAAACTAGTTACCTATGCCCTTGCAGGCTTTTTTTGTGTGTCATTACTATATGTGATACTCTTTTATGATGTACTTCACCCTTCTATTTATATACTTGTCGCTTTCTTTGCACTACAGTTCTTTTGTATAGGTTTTATGTTTGGCAACTTACGTGCGCTTGCAATGGAGCCTGTAGGTCATATTGCTGGTATAGGAGCTGCTATTACTGGGCTCATCTCAACACTTATGGCTGTACCTATAAGTACCTTTATAGGCCGCTTTGTAGAGAACACTACCCTACCACTTTTTATAGGTTTTTCTAGTTGTGCAGCAATATCGCTAGGTATTTTATTCTGGATAAAGAAAAAGGCCCCAAGGAAAATTTCCTTGAAGCCCTCATCATAATATGGATCTTTAGTTCGCTTTCGCGAAAGCGTATTTCTTACGACTCCTCTACGAGCATTACAGATTTTGCATTTACAAACTCTTTAAGTCCAAAACCTCCGTGCTCTCTACCATATCCAGAGTCTTTTACGCCTCCAAAAGGCATCATAGGCTGGGCAAGTCCGTATGAGTTTACAAATACCATCCCGGTATCAAAGTGCTTTTGAGCAAGTTCTATAGCAGCTTTTTCATCTCTTGAGAAAATTCCTCCTCCTAGTCCAAAACGACTATCATTTGCAATGCGCATCGCGTCTTCATTATCTTTTGCACGTATAAGTGATGCGACTGGGCCAAAGAGCTCATCATCATATGCAGGTTGCCCTGGCTCTACATTACTTAATACGGTAGATGGGTAATAATACCCCGTGTTATCTGGCACCTCTCCTCCTACTTCTATCACGGCACCTTTTGCTACACTTTCTTTTACTTGGTCTGCAAGTAAATCTCTTAAATCTTCACGTGCGATAGGTCCCAGTTGGGTTTCTTCATTGTTAGGATCTCCCATTACGGCATCTTTCATACCCTGTACAAACCCTTCCTTAAAAGCATCATACACTTTATCTACCACCACAAAACGTTTGGCAGCGATACAAGTTTCTCCATTATTAATGAGACGTCCTTGTACACAGGCCTCTACAGCCTTTTCAATATCTGCATCATCTAGAACTAGATAAGCGTCGTTACTACCTAGCTCAAGAACTGTTTTCTTGATGGCAGCACCAGCTTTTTCGGCTACTTTGCGGCCTCCAGCAGAGCTTCCTGTAAAGGTTACACCACGTACCTTATCATTCTTAATCACATCATTAGACTGGCTGTGATCTATTACTAGTACTTTAAAAAGTCCTTCTGGCACACCTGCTTTACGTAGTACTTCTTCTACTAGCAATGCACTACCTGTCACATTTTGTGCGTGCTTTAAGAGCACTCCATTACCTGCCATTAAGTTTGCTATCACAACACGTAGCGGTTGGTATGTTGGAAAATTCCACGGTTGTATACTATATATTACACCTTCTGGTGAGTAGGTAATGATTCCTTTACCTCCATTTGGTAACTCACGCTCTATAGGTTCTAATTCTTTCCCTGCATTTGCTGCAGTATACTCTGTAATGGCGATACATAAATCTATTTCAGATCCTCCTTGCGTCACCACTTTCCCCATCTCGTCTGTCATTAATTGTACGAGTTGTTCTTTATGATTTTTAAGCTCCTTACCTATGTTTTTTATAATAGTGGCACGCTCGTCTAGTGACTTTTCTTTCCACTCTAGAAAAGCTTCGTGACAATTGTCTATTGCATCATTTACTTCACTTTCTGTAAAGTATGTATAGGTTGCAATCTCCTTTTCAGTATGCGGATTAATGGTTCTAAAACCTCCTTTTATTTCTCTTTCCATAGTGTTTTGTTTGGTTTTTTTCTAAAATTACAAGGATTGTGTGCTGAGCAAATTGGCTTTAATAGTTTTTGTGAAGTTTATTGAGAGAAGTTTAACAATGGGGTTTTACGCTTTCGCGAAAGCAAAAAAAAAAGAAGCCTCTCTATCATATTGATAAAAAGGCTTCTCTTATTATAAAAGTGAATTTTAGGCTCGTACCTAGTTTTCTTCTGTATCTAAAGTCACGTTGCCATCACCCTCTACGGCAAAAGTTTCCTTTGGGATAATGCGTCTAAAATTTGACGAACGACGATAGGGATCTTGAAAATCTGCGTGTTTTTTTGTGGTTGACTTATGCATAGCTTTTTTTATTGTAAAGGTATTTTAAAATCTAAATGCTGTCTTTTTAAATAACAGATAATTAACAATCTACCTATTACTCAAACTTATTTTTATAAGAATATAAAATATTCCGAATACCTTATTTAATGGTCTATACTTATAGAATAATTAAACTGAATTGGTTTGTAAATAACTGTATTTCAAATAATTATAACTAGATAATACTTGTTACGCTTTCGCGAAAGCGTATATACACACCCTCTCAAAACGATAACGTTTTCGGACTTTGGCACGCTACTTGTAATTAGGTAATCGTGAACATCAATCCACATTGATAAAAAACGAATATTATGAAACAGATAGCATTATTATTTATAGGTCTACTCACCTTTGCAGGAAGTACCTATGCAGCAGAAGAAGATACATCAATAAGACGAGGAACAGTTTACGACGGAAGTAAATACATCTTTGTAGAAAACGGGATAGAGTTTTCTGTCTTTCCAGATGGCGAATTTGATTTTTACATTCCAGAATATGTAGAGGGCGTAAGTCTATCTGTAAACGCTGGACCTGTAGGGATAAGTTTTAACACAGGTTTTGATTATGACCCTTACGTACAGTATGACGAGTATGGAGCTGTGATACAGATAGAAAATACACCACTATATTATGACAACTATGGTCGTATCTCACAAGCAGGTGATGTAAATATCTTTTACAGAAACAACAGAATCTCTCGTGTAGGTGGCTTACAGATATTCTATAATAACTTTGGCGCTTTTTCACACTACACAGGTTTTATAAATGTGTATAACAGAAACTATGTTTTTCACCCATATCACAACTATTACTATAGACCACTCTTTAATAGATGTCTAGTGTATACAACGCCTTACAGAAGATTTTATACTCCTATACGTTATAACTACGCGTTTCATAGAAACAACTATTACAGAGGTTATAATAATGGATATAGAAATGCTCGTAGAGACTTTAGACGTCCAGATAGAGGTCGTGTAGCACATAACAATGGTCGTCGTGATAATGTAGATCGTAACAACGCTCGCTTTACTCGTGCAAATACTGGTCGAGTAGCAAGTCGAGGAAACTCACAAAGAACCATAAGTCGTGCAAACCGTACTACTTCAAGAGGTAATACAGCTGCAAGAACTACAAATGCAAAAAGAAATACTGCAGTAGCTCGTGATGGTGCTCAACGTGGGAGACCTACTACAACAGCAAGAGGAAACTCAAGCAGAGGTACTAAGGCGATAACATCAAGATCTGGTAATACAGCTCGCAAGGCTACTACTAGAACGACGAGACCAGCAACAAGACGTACTACTAGAACAGCGACAAAACGCTCTAACAATAAGTCTGTAGCAAGTAACAGAACATCACGCCCACAGGCGAGAACAACGCAACGCTCTTCTCAAAAGAGAGCAACTACATCAAGAAGCACAAGTGCTAGAAAAGCAACTTCACAACGTAGTGTACAGCGTAAAGCAACACCACAGCGCAGCACAAGAAATACAAGCGCTAGATCATCATCAAGTAAAAAATCAAGTAGAGCAACCACTACGAGATCAAGAAGAGGATAGGAGAAAATAACTTTGGTTGGTTAGTTTGGAAGACCCTAGTTGCTATATGCGCTAGGGTTTTCTTTTTGTTATATAGTGCCATATCTTTTAGACAATAAAGCAGACATTTTTAGTACCTTAGGATGCTTAATCCAAACATCCTAACCAATGAATAAACTATTTTATGTTGTTGCTTGTGTGCTACTCTTACAATCTTGTCAAGAGAAAGAAGTAAAAACTCCAGAAAAAATGACAGAAAGCCAACTTATAGCAAAGGCTACGGCCATCCATAAAAATGTAATGACGCTAGACACGCACTGTGATATAAACGTCAAGAACTTTACAGACTCTATAAATTATACACAAAAGCTTACCTCTCAAGTAAACTTACCAAAAATGCAAGAAGGCGGTCTAGATGTGCCTTGGTTTATTGTTTATACAGGTCAAGGTGAACTTAATGAAGAAGGCTATAAAGCGGCTTATGAAAATGCTATGTCAAAATTTGACGCTATCCATAAACTTTGTGAAGAGATTGCTCCAGAGCAAATCCAGCTAGCCACAAGTGCAAAAGAAGCTAGAGAGATCTGGAAATCTGGTAAAAAAGTAGCAATGATAGGGATAGAGAACGGATATCCTGTAGGTACAGACATTACAAACGTTGAGAAGTTTTACGATCTAGGAGCACGCTATATGTCTCTTGCTCATAATGGTCACAGCCAGCTAAGTGATAGTAATACCGGTGAGGCAGATGATGTATGGCTTCACAATGGTCTAAGTGATCTAGGTAAAGAGGTTATTGCAGAGATGAATCGCGTAGGTATGATGATAGATGTATCACACCCTAGTAAGGAAGCGATGCGACAAATGATAGAACTAAGTGAGACACCTATAATCGCTTCACACTCCTCTGCGAGAGCATTATGTAACCACAGCCGTAATCTTGATGATGAGCAACTACAGTGGATGGTAGAAAACGGTGGTGTGGTACAGACAGTCGCTTTTAAAAGCTACCTAAACACAGAGAAGCACGATGCCTATGAAGCCGAAGCACAGCAAATACTAAAAGAAATAGCAGACTCTATAGGTCTTAAATGGATGGAGCGCAAAGAGGTAATGGCTTTACCACAAGAGCAACGAGCAGCATATTATGAGAAGTATACAACCGTAATGCTACCAGTACAAAAAAAGAAACTCGCACAGCGCACAGACCTCCCTCCTGCTGTAGATGTGACAGACTTTGTAGATCACATAGATTACCTAGTTGAGAAGATGGGAATAGATCACGTAGGCATCTCATCAGATTTTGATGGTGGTGGCGGTATAGAAGGATGGAGCGACGCTTCAGAAACGATGAATGTTACTATAGAACTTGTAAGGAGAAGGTATACAGAAGCACAAATAGAACAACTATGGAGTGGTAATTTACTACGCGTTCTTGACGAGGTGCAAACCTATGCCACAGAGATGAAATCTTAGTGAACTGTAAATGATTAAAAAGAAAGAACCCAAACAATCTCGTATTGTTTGGGCTCTTTTATATTTTATGATTGAGAGATATTACATATCTCGCTCACGACATATCTGGTTAATCCTACGCTTTAACTTACGCTCGTAATCTTCTTGTAACCAATCTCTATAGTTTTGAGTATTGTTCATAATACTATAAGAATACTGGCGTACTCTATAAGCAATATCATCTCGTAATTTACGAGCCAGTACACGAGCATCAAAAACGTCTTCACTGTTTTCTACCACCATCTGTGCGTGTTGCTCGATGGCATTTTCTAGTGCGGTCTTTGCTTTCTTACCTTCTTTAATTACCTTTTTATATTCCTTCTTTATATCAAAGTGTATCTTTTCTGTATTTGCAAACTCTTTACGAAGATCTGGAGGCATTACATATGTAAAGTTGCGCTCTATCTCCTCATCTGCAATTAGATTTTCAAGGTAAAAATCTGGGTATGCAAATATCTCTTTCCAGTCTATAGGTGCTTCCCAAAGACCAAAACGTGCTGCATTATTTCCTAAGTCTAATACTTTAAAGGTAGTCTTACCAGGCGCTATACGTGACCCACGACCTATCATCTGGAAGTAAAGTGTAAGCGACTTTGTTGCTCTGTTGAGTATAATGGTATCTACCGTAGGTTCATCAAAACCTGTTGTAAGGATACTTACAGAGGTAAGTATCGCGTCTGGTGTATTTTTAAACCAGTCTAATATCTCTGCACGCTCCTTAGCACTATTTGTGTTATCTAAGTGGCGTATGTCATATCCCGCTTGTCTAAAGGTCTCGTGTACGTATCTAGACGTATTAATACCATTATTAAAAATAAGGGTCTTCTTACCCTTAGATTGATCTTCATATGCGCTAAGCAGCTTTTGCTGCATAGAGGCATCTGTATATAAGATATCAGAAGATTTTACAGTATAATCTCCATTAATACCCAGCTTTAAGGTACTTAGTCCTACATTATAACTTATAGTTTCGGCTTTAGACAAGAACCCTCTTTTTATAAGTGCAGGTATGCTCTCCCCTATCATAAGTTCTTGATAGTTGTCCTTCATAGGCAACTTTATGTTAGAACTTAGCGGTGTTGCCGTCACACCTAGTATAAAAGCATTTTTAAAGTAGCTAAAGAGTTTTCTAAACGAGTTATAGTGTGCCTCATCTATAATCACGAGCCCCACATCTTCCATTGTGATTTGCTCTTCTTGTAGTCTGTTTGTGAGTGTCTCAACCATTGCTACGTAGCACATATAATCATCTGCTTCGTCTAGGGTTTTTACATCACTACTTATAATCATATTAGGCACCTTAAACTCCGTAAGCATACGCGAGGTCTGGTTAGAGAGCTCTATACGGTGTGTAAGGATAACTACCTTCTTATTTGCACGTTTTATATAGTTACGTACAATCTCAGAAAATATTACCGTCTTACCACCTCCGGTAGGCAGCTGGTACAACAGGTTATAATCTGGAGTGGTTCTATCCATCACGCTAAAAACGGCGTCTAGATCCTTCAGCTGGTAGTCGTATAATTTCTTTTCTGGAGTGTCTTTTTCTTTAATGAGGTCGCTCAAAAGTGTAGGTTTCTTCGGTTAAAAGTGAATCTTGCAAAACTAAGGGATTTTTCTGCTTTCGCGAAAGCGTACCGCAAAAAAAATAGTACTAATCTTACAAAATCTTACTCTGGGTCTGCTGCTTCGTCAAAAAGTGTTGCATTAGGCCAGCGCTCATCTTCAGTAAGACTTACGATGCGCTCTATGCGATCTCCTACCTCTTCTAGTAAATGATGATAGGTCGCATACTGTACAAGTTCTTTAAAAGAGTTGAGCATACTTTTATAAAAAGTATCTGGTTGTGGTGTGTTGCCCTGTGCGTAGATTTGTGCTATCTCAATATTAAAAAGCATTACATCTACTAGCAGTAAGGGATTCATTCCTAGTGTTTTAAAATGCTTGATGTATTTTTGAGCAACAGACCTCCTTTTTCTTGCTCGTTTACGGCGAGTAGGAAAATATTCATTACTTATCTTGACCTTTGCCTCGTCTACCAGCTTGTCTTCTTTAGGGTTAAAAACAAAATCATAATAGGTCTTAACCGCTGGTATACGGTCATATAACTCCATAATTTGCTCTTGAAGGGCTGCATTATCTAGGTCTAGAAGGTGTTTTTTAAGTGCTCGTTTACTCATTAAGAAGTGATTACCTGTAGCGAATTTAAAATAAAAAATAGTGGCAAGAAGCGATTCAAAAACCTATTTTTGTAACAATACCAATACAGTTACTAAACCACCACCTGCAATGAATACATTACAAGATAGTAAAGCCGTAAACTTGATCAAAAAACTGATCGCTGATGTTGCTCAAAACGGAATCATTACAAATACCGTAGTTGAAGACCTAAAAGCTTTACGCCCACATACTATTACAGAACAATTACCATTACTTGCAAAGGCTACACGCCTCTCTGCAGAGCATATAGAGGAGTATGGAACTTTTGCCATCCCTATCCCACAAGATGAGGATATCGCAGATGAGAATGATGAAATCATCTCTGAAGTAGAAGTTGCCGAAAGTACTCCAGAAGAGAGTTTTCACTACTTTATGTCTCTTATAAAGAATATAGACAAAAAAACAAATGAAGACGAGCTACGTGTGTATGTACAGGCGCTTAGAGATTACTAAGCCTATAAGTCACAAATAAAAAAAGCCTCAAATATCAATTTGAGGCTTTTTTTATGCGCTTATTTTGTGGGTGGTTTTGCTGGTCTTACCTCTACTTTGCTAGGTAGCGTTCTAGGGTGCATCTTAAGCAAGTCTACAGTGAGTTGCCCTAGATCTTCTGGTTGTATGCGCCAGTCTGTACCCTCATCTGGTGTTCTCCCGCCAAAATGGCTACTCACAGACCCAGGCATAATAGTCGTTACCTTAACATCATCCTGACGTACATCCATCATTAAGGCTTGTGAAAACCCTGTAAGGCCAAATTTACTCGCATTATAAGCCGTGCCCTTCTCAAAGAAGTTGGTACCCGCAAGGCTAGAGATGGTAATCATATATCCTTTTGACTCTTTTATAGCCTCTAGCGACGCTTTTACAGAGTAAAATACGCCCGTGAGGTTTGTATCTATAGTCTCGTTCCATTGCTGGGGTGTCATATCTGTGATGTTTTCAAAATGTCCCAAGCCTGCGTTTGCAATGAGTACATCTATCTTCCCAAACTTGTCAAGCGTTGCCTTTACGGCAGCCTGCTGGCTATCGTAATCTCTTACATCTGCAGCGACGCCTAGTATGTAATTATCGTTTTCGGTGAGCTCTGTAGCAGCTTCTTTGGTGCTTTTTTCATCCCTTCCGGTGATGGCTACTTTCATTCCTTGATGAAGTAATGCTTCGGCTATACCTCTCCCTATTCCTTTGGTACCGCCCGTGATGAGGGCAACTTTATCTTTTAAATCTTCCATTGTGATTGAGTTTTGTATAAAGGTAATCACGCTTTCGCGAAAGCGGAAACATACTATTTTAAAGTATTGTGAAAATTTGCCACGCCCTTAATGTAGAATAATAACATTCTATTATCATAAAATGACAGACCTTTGTAGCTTAAAATGATATGCACCTATGCAGCTACGTAGCCTACTCCCGGTTCTTTGTTTATTACTCATAACTTCTTGCAACTCTTTACCAAAAGGTGTAGAAAACACCGCTAAGGCAGAAATTACAGCGCTCACTTTTATAGATGAGACTATTATACCTGCAGCTACCACTTATAACGATACTAAGGTGGGCGGTCTCTCTTCTATAGATTATGCAAACGAACAGTGGTTTATGATTTGTGACGACAGAGCACAACCTAGATTTTATACAGCGCGCATAAAAACTAGCGCTGCCGGTATATCACAACCTGTGTTTACAGCAGTTACCTATTTTAAGGATAAGGACAGCGTGTTTACACCTGGCATTGCAGATCCCGAGGCGCTACGTGTTACAAATGATAATCAAATTATATGGAGCAGTGAGGGCAATGTGGCAAAAGGAATACAACCTTTTGTACGTATGGCTTCACAAGACGGAGCTTATGTAAAAGATATGACGGTTGCCCCTAAGTTTTTGATCTCTCAAAAGGATAAAGGACCTCGTAATAATGGCGTTTTTGAAGCACTCACAAGAGACTATAGCGATAATAGCTACTGGATTACCACAGAGCTACCGCTTAAGCAAGACGGTAATGAACCTACATATAAAGAAGCACAGTCACCGGTGCGTATGGCACATATAGAGGCAGATGGCACCTTTGCAGCAGAGTATGTGTATCTACTAGATAAGGTGGCAAGACCTGGCAAGCTAGAGGTAAATGGTGTGACAGAGATCCTCTCTTATGATAAAGATTCTTTTCTGGTACTAGAGCGCTCTTATGCCTCTGGCCATAGTGATGGTGGTAATGATGTAAAAATTTATAAGGTAAATACCGCAGGTGCTACAGATGTACGTGATATAGCAAGCTTGCAAGAAGCCTCATATACTCCTGTGACTAAAACGCTTTTACTAGATATGGAGACCTTGCGACCACAACTTACAGATGGTATGATAGATAATATAGAGGGAATGACCTTTGGACCCGTACTAGAGAGTGGGAAACGGTCACTTATAATTATTTCTGATAACAATTTTAACTCTTTTGGGAAACAGCTTAACCAGCTTATCCTCTTTGCGGTAGAATAAGTGTGGCTTATTGTTGGCTCATTTTACGTTGCGTATTATTTTTGTCAAAAAAAATAAACAATGCTCAAAAGCTTTAGAATTCTTAGTTTACTAGAAGGAGTTTCATTTCTTGTGATTCTCTTTATCACGATGCCGTTAAAATATGCTTTTGACAATGGTGCGCCAAACAAAGTAATCGGGATGGCACACGGTTTTTTATTTCTGGCCTATGTTGTGATGGCTATTATGATGAAGCCCGTATTAAAATGGAACAATAAAACACTTGCCATTGTACTGCTGTGTTCTATCATTCCATTTGGTACTTTCTGGATGGATAAAAAATATCTCCGCCCGCTAGCTTAAAAATTTGATGCTTATATAATAATTAGGCTTCTCTCCTCTATTTACTCTTACAGCATTTACAATAGGTAGTACAAACCCTAAGATAGCGACTCCTAGTAATGTGATGAGCCCCAGGCCTAGTAGAAGGATAGCCGGTATGCTCAATAGTGCATATACAATAAGGCTTATCTGGAAGTTAAGTATCTGCTTTCCATTTTCATCTAGTTCTTGCACGCGCTCCTTGTTTGCCGCCCAGATAATGAGCGGTACGATAAGACCGCCAAAACCTACTACATAATGTAACAGCTGTGATAAATGTGTGAGTACTAGAAGCGTTTTGTCTTCCCTTACGTGTGGTGTTTGTTGTATAATTTCCATAATAACAGATTTTTGATTGATTAACATATACGTCTACGCTTACGCGAAAATGTTACACGTTTGTTTAATTTTGCAGTGATGAATATACAAGACACCATAGTTGCCCTCGCCAGTCCTGCAGGAGCTGGAGCCATTGCCGTGATACGCGTTTCTGGTCCAGAAGCACTTGCCATATGCTCACCCATTTTTAAATCTGTAAGCGGTAAAGTACTTGCAAATCAAAAAACCCACACCATACACCTAGGGCATATTATGGACGGGCAGCGCACCATAGACGAGGTACTTGTATCCCTCTTTAAGGGCACAAACTCTTATACTGGAGAACCCACAGTAGAGATTTCTTGTCACGGCTCAAGCTATATACAACAGGAGATTATAC
Source organism: Dokdonia genika (assembly GCF_042652845.1). Taxonomy (NCBI): domain Bacteria; kingdom Pseudomonadati; phylum Bacteroidota; class Flavobacteriia; order Flavobacteriales; family Flavobacteriaceae; genus Dokdonia; species Dokdonia genika. The sequence goes on from NZ_JBHSHB010000040.1 coordinate 15,952, forward strand.
AGCTCTTACTGCGCTCTGGTTGTAGAGCAGCAAAGGCTGGAGAGTTTACCCTGCGCTCCTTCATAAACGGTAAGATGGACTTAAGCCAGGCAGAAGCCGTGGCAGATCTTATAGCCAGTGATAATGAGGCAGCACACCAGATAGCAATGCAGCAAATGCGTGGTGGCTTCTCTAACGAGATTGCACAACTGCGACAGGAACTACTCAACTTTGCCTCGCTTATAGAACTAGAACTAGACTTCTCTGAAGAAGATGTAGAGTTTGCAGATCGTACCCAGTTTAAAGACCTCATAGCCCGTATTACAAAAGTGCTCAAGCGCCTTATAGACTCTTTTGCCACCGGTAACGTTATAAAAAACGGTATACCTGTAGCCATTGTAGGAGAACCTAATGTGGGGAAGTCTACCCTACTTAATGCCTTGCTTAATGAGGAGCGCGCCATCGTGTCTGACATAGCGGGTACCACCAGAGACACTATAGAAGACGAGCTGTCTATAGGCGGGATAGGCTTTAGATTTATAGATACGGCAGGGATACGTGAGACCCAAGACGTGATAGAAGGTCTTGGGATTAAAAAGACTTTTGAAAAGATAAAACAAGCACAAGTAGTTGTATTACTGCACACCGCTAGCGAAGTCATACACCAGACAGCCAGCGTAAAACTTGAGATAGAAAAAATTAAAAATCAATTCCCGCTCAAGCCACTGCTCGTTGTGGCAAATAAAATAGATGCCCTATCTCCTACAGAACTCAATGAGATAGCGACAAAAATAGATAACCTACACCTGCTCTCTGCCAAAGAAAACGAAGGCGTAGACGCTCTTAAAAACAAACTCTTAGACTTTGTAAACACAGGCGCCCTGCGCAATGACGAGACCATAGTTACAAACTCACGTCATTATGATGCCCTCCTCAAAGCCCTAGAAGAAATAGAAAAAGTACAGTACGGTCTTGACACCGGCCTCTCTGGCGACCTTATGGCAATAGATATACGTGAGGCGCTCTACCACTTTGGGGAGATTACTGGCCAGGTGACCAACGATGAGTTACTGGGTAACATCTTTGCAAACTTTTGTATCGGGAAATAGAAGGTGCTTTACTTTGTAAGAGGGTAGCTATATCAATGTATTGTGGTAGGTACGCTTTCGCGAAAGCGGAATAGGTTATAAAAAATCTAAGGGACTCTTTACCTGTTGCATTGATCTGGTGGTGACGTGAGTGTAAACCATTGTGGTTTTTATATCACTGTGACCTAGGAGTTCTTGTATCATACGTAGGTCTGTACCGCTGTCCATAAGGTGCGTGGCATAGGCGTGACGCAAGCTGTGTAGGGTTACTTTTTTATGTATTTGTGCTTTCTTGCAACTGGCTCTAAAAACCGAACGGAGGCTTGCAGCCGTATATTGTGGCTTAGACTGTCCCTCAAAGAGATAATCTGTAGGTTTATATTCTTTATAATACTCGCGCAGTAAGGGTTTGAGACTGTCTGGAAATGGTAGCTGGCGGTCCTTTTTACCTTTGGCTGCTTTTATGGTGATGGTGTTGCGCTTTTTATCTATGGCGGCTAGTCTTAAATCTACAAGTTCGCCTACGCGTAAACCCAGTGCATATATGGTAGTGAGGGCTGCTTTATGTTTTAAATTTTTTGTGTGGTCCAGTATATTTTTTACCTCGTAGGTAGAGAGTATGTCTGGAAGTACACGCTGTGGAGAGCGCGGTCGTAAGGTGCTTAGATCTATCTCTTGCCTGAGGGCTTCTTTATAATAAAGACTTACCGCACTTATGAGCTGCTTCTGTGTGTTAAAGGTGTATTCTTTCTTTAGAATAAAATCTCTTAGTGTTGTAATAAGATAGGATGGATCTAGCCGGTCTAGGGGACGGCTGTCTCCTAAGTAATTTTGATAGCTTACTAGCAAGCCTATGTACGTGGTAACTGTGCTATCACTGTACCGCTTTGCTGTTAATATTGTGTTAAAATTATCAAACATTCGTTTATACGCTGAAAATCGAGATTGCTCAATATAAGCAAAAACATTCGTTTATACACCCACTACGGGTATGATAACTTATATGTTTTTAGTAACTTGCGTTTATATATACGTGGCGGCTGATTGCCCAAGGGCTCGCAGTTCACGATAAAATAAGCCACACAAAAGACAGTTGCATACTTGGTTATTACCGCAATCGTATGGCTACGCTTCAAAATCGGTTTAAGAGCGATTGTA
>NZ_JBHSHB010000041.1:0-75078 GCF_042652845.1 Dokdonia genika
TACAATCGCTCTAAAACCGATTTTGAAGCGTAGCCATACGATTGCGGTAATCACCAGGTATGCAACTGCCTTTTGTGAAGCTTATTTTATCGTGAACTGCGAGCCCTTGGGCAATCAGCCGCCACGTTCCGGCTATGAAGCGTAGGAACGGTTTGGTTGGTTAGGCCTATGCTTTATAGCCATTGTTACCGCCTTTTTTTAATTATTTATCACTCGTTTAAAGATAATTCCCTCTGTCCTATAAACTGCAAGCGTTACATTATCTCCCTTTCTTGTATAAAATTCAGGTTCGGTTTTAGTTTTCCAGTTATTTTTTCTTTTCTCAATTATCTTATCCATCCACGCTTTATCACTACCATCAAGTTCAATTTTTATCAATCCAGTAGTCCATTTGTCTATGTCAGAAGGATTCACTTTAATTACAAATTTGTAGTCCCAAGAAGACGCACCTGGTACCGTTGTTCGACTATTCGAGAATCCATTTACATTAAATAATTCGAATTCGGCATTTTCGATTTCCCTAAAAGTCTTGATTTCCTTTTTTAGAACTTCAACTCTTTCATCTTTTTTGTCATAATTATCACTGTCCAAGTTATTCGAGTCTGCCGTATCGGAACAGCTACTCAATCCAATAATTAAGAGTCCTATTATGAGTATTATTTTATTCATGTTAATTGGCGGTAACGTATATATAAACGCAAGTTACTAAAAACTTAATACTTATCATACCCATACTAGTTGTATAAACGAATGTTTTGGTGATTTTTTACCAATCTCGATTTTCGGCGTATAAACGAATGTTTTGGGTTTTTAACACAACTTTAACGGGTGACTGTCTCTATCACTAGCAAGGTCACTGGTAGTACATCTTTTATTTTCTTTCGCGAAAGCGCAAAAAAAAAACAAACTTGCTACACAATCTACTTAAACATATATCTTACTTCTTAAAAACAGTAAAGCCATCTTATAAAGATGGCTTTACTTAAAAAAGTATGTATAATCACATACTTAATGGAAGATTTCTCATTCTAGTAATATGTAAACCTACGTACTTTAGAAATGTATTTTGCAAGGCGTATCACCTGGTGGCTGTATCCATACTCGTTATCATACCAGATGTAAAGAAGTACATTTTTACCATCCTTACGTACGATAGTGGCATTACTGTCATAAATACTAGGAGCAGATGAGCCTATAATGTCGCTAGACACAAGCTCATTATCTATAGAGTACTTAATTTGCTCTACAAGCTCACCCTCTAGTGCATACTTTTTAAGAAGTGTGTTTATCCCTTCTATGCTTGTCTCTTTTGTAAGCTCAAGGTTAAGTATTGCTAGAGATCCGTTAGGCACAGGTACACGTATCGCGTTTGAGGTAAGCTTCCCTTCAAAATGTGGTAACGCCTTACTCACTGCCGCACCAGCACCAGTTTCTGTAATCACCATATTAAGAGCAGCGGCTCTACCACGGCGGTACTTACTGTGCATATTATCTACCAGGTTCTGGTCGTTTGTATATGCGTGTATGGTCTCTAGGTGACCTGTTTGTACACCTAGGGTGTCATCTATAGCTTTAAGGATAGGTGTAATGGCATTTGTAGTACAAGATGCTGCACTAAAGATTTGTACCTCATCTGGGTTGTGCTCTTGGTGGTTTACACCGTGCACAATGTTTGGGATTCCTTTACCAGGAGCGGTAAGTAATACCTTTGCCACACCCTTACTTACGAGGTGCCTGCTTAGTTGTTCTTTATCTCTAAAGGCACCCGTGTTATCTATCACAAGGGCATCTTTTATACCATAAGCGGTATAGTCTATATCTTCTGGTGCATTTGCACTTATAATATTTACCGTAGTACCGTTTATAATGAGGGCTTGATTTTCTACATCTACAGAGACGGTACCTGTAAAGTCACCGTGTACAGAGTCACTTTTAAGAAGACCCGCTCTTTTCTCAAGTATACCGGCATCTATCTTACCTCTTGTTACCACAGCTCTTAGACGTAACTGGCTACCTTTACCCGTGCGTGTCATAAGCTCTCTGGCTACAAGACGCCCTATACGGCCAAAACCGTAAAGCACCACATCCTTAGGCTCAATAGGCGCTGCCTGCTGTGCAGGTTTAAGGCGTTGTGCTATAAAGCTCGTTGCGTTTTCATTTTCTTCTAGGTGGTACTCATACGTAAGCTTACCTATATCTAGCTTAGATGGTGGCAAGTCTAGTTGCTTTATAGCCTGCGCGATCTCTACACTATCAAATATAGAGATAGGCTTCCCTACAAAGGCTCCTGCATACTCGTGAAGGTCTAAAATCTGACTCACGTTGCGATCCATCACTTGGTTTCTAAATAAAACAAGCTCTATAGCATTGTCATACCATAGGTCGCTAGCTATTTTAATAAATTCTACAGTGGCTCTTCGGCGGTCTGCTTGAAAGGAAAGTTCTTTTTCGTATGTTTCTGATTGATTCATAGTAAGATACTAAACGTTACATTGTTTTTTTTGTACGCTTTCGCGAAAGCGTAATTTTTCAAATTTTGTGCAAAAGTAGCCATTTCTGTCTGTTACTCAAACGTTTTCGTAAATGAATTTCTCCCACAAAAAAATAACCCCTCCAGAAACTGAAAGGGTTATAATATTAAAGCGTGTATTGCTTAGTCAAAAATAAAGCGGTTGCGCTCTCCTTTTTTGTCATTAAAAACAATGCTTACAGGCTCGTTTGGGCTTTTATTTTTAAATATTTCTTTTACGTCATCTATAGAGTTTACCATAACATCATCTATTTCAGATATAACAAGACCTTCTATACGGTAACGCTTCATTGCTTCTGTGAGTGTCTGGCTTATTACCACACCATTTTTGGCTTTGTACTTGTCAAGGTCTTTTGGGGAGGCATTTTTAACCTGTATCCCTAGTCGCTCTATATCAAAAGTGACAGACTTTACTAGTTTTACGGGTAGGGTCATAAGTTCATCATCACGTAAAATCTCTACTTGTATAATATCATTAGGTCGCTTGGTATTAATGTATCCTGAGAGGTCAGAAAACTTAGTGATATTTACATTGTCAAGTTTTTTGATAATATCACCAGTGGTGATACCTGCTTGCTCTGCACCACTCTCATACTCTACGCTGGCTACATAAAAGCCTTCTGTAGTGTTAAGGTCTTGATCTTTTGCAATGGCAGCATTAAGTGTGCCTCCAGTAACACCTAGTATGCCTTTTTGTACAGAGCCATATTGCATAATGTCTTCCATAATCTTACGCGCATTGTTAGACGGTACGGCAAAGGCATACCCTACATAAGATCCCGTTTGTGAGGTGATGGCCGTGTTAATCCCTACCAGCTCACCAAAAATATTTACAAGTGCTCCACCACTGTTACCAGGGTTAATAGCTGCATCTGTCTGTATAAAAGACTGGAAGTTTGCATCACGCTCATCTATATCTCTCGCCTTTGCAGAGACTATACCTGCGGTAACGGTAGAGGTAAGGTTAAAAGGGTTACCTACGGCAAGTACCCATTCTCCCACCTTTGTAGCATCACTATCGCCAAAGGGGATATAAGGCAACTCCTCACCAGCATCTATTTTAAGGATCGCAATATCTGCCTTTGCATCTTTACCTATCACTTCTGCCATAAAGGTTTTATTGTTATTAAGCGTGACCTCTACCTCAGAGGCGCCATCTATCACGTGGTTATTTGTAATAATGTATCCATCTCCAGAGATAATCACACCACTACCGGCACCTACAATGCCTTTATTAGTTTGCCCGCCACCACGTAAATATTCCATCATATTACGCGGTTGCTTGTACACTTGTACATTTTTTACGTGCACCACACCATTTACCGTGCGCTCTGCCGCTTCTGTAAAATCTACACCGCTGGCAGCTGCCGTGAGTGCTTCATAATTTACAGGGGTATAGGCAGGGATGGTTTGGTTCTGTACTGGAGTTGAGACTACTTGTGTAGGCTCTTCTATAAATAATTTATAAGATCCTAGCGTTATTGCGCCGGCTAGTAAGGCGATTAAGAATGTTCCTCCGATTTTTTTCATAGTCCTTAGCATTTTATCAATAATCGTTAAAATTAAAAATTTAGTATTCTGTCGGTTTCTATTTAACTGGCATTTAACATCAAAAAGGAGTTTGATATTTGCTACTTTTGTCGCTTATATTGAGCATAAATGACAATTTCTTTTTCAAAATATCAAGGCACCGGTAATGATTTTGTAATCATAGATAACCGTCTAGATATATTTCCCAAAGATGATACCAAACTTGTTGCACAACTCTGTGACCGTAAATTTGGCATAGGGGCAGATGGTTTAATGCTGCTAGAAAGTCACCCTTCGGCAGATTTTAGAATGGTGTATTATAATGCAGATGGTAATGAGAGTAGTATGTGCGGTAATGGTGGGCGATGTTTGGTCGCTTTCGCGAAAGCGTTATCACTCATAGATACCCACGCTACCTTTGAAGCGGTAGATGGAATGCACGAGGCCACCGTAAAGGATGGAATTGTACATCTTAAAATGCAAGATGTTGAAGAAATTAAAACAACACCAGAATATAGCTTTCTAGATACCGGGTCGCCACATCACATTAAAATGGTGAGTGACGTAAAAGCCGTTGCAGTAAAAGAAGAAGGAGCAGCCATACGTTATGGAGCGCTTTATGGAGAGGCTGGGAGTAATATAAACTTTGTGCAAGAGCTAGAAGATGGTCATTTTGCCGTGCGCACTTATGAGCGTGGGGTAGAAGATGAGACCTTGAGCTGTGGTACGGGAGTTACCGCCGTGGCAATTGCAGCACACCACAATGGTGTAACTTCAAAAAATAATATACAACTGGATGTAGAGGGTGGTAAACTTGCGGTGTCTTTTACAAAAACAGCTACGGGCTATACAGATGTATATCTTATAGGTCCTGCGACCTTTGTTTTTAAAGGGGAGTGGCAATGTTAACACTACGAGGTACACGTACAGCTTTACGAGCCCTAGAGCTAGAAGATCTAGAGGCACTTTATGAGATAGAAAATAATGAGGCACTCTGGTTTGTAGGGGAGACGCTAGCGCCCTACTCAAAGTTTGTACTTAAGGAATACCTGGCAAATGCGCACAAAGATATATTTGAGATGCGACAGTTGCGCCTTGCTATTTGTGATGTAACGTCTGGAGCTTTTTTGGGTCTTATAGACCTCTTTGACTTTGATCCTCATAATTTACGCGCGGGAGTGGGCGTTGTGATTGCAACAGAAACAGAAAAGCGCAAGGGATATGCTAGTGAGGCGATAGCCTTACTTAAAAAGTATGCAAAGACACATCTCCATATGCACCAGTTATATGCAAACATAGGAGATGAGAATAAAGCAAGCATAGCACTTTTTGAAAAAGCAGGGTTTGAGCTTGTGGGCATAAAAAAAGAATGGAGACGCAGGCGCGACCTAACCACAGGTGAAGAATCATTTACAAACGAATTATTATATCAACACATATTATAAATGTACATCAAGAGAATACTTTTAATCATCGGGATAGTGGGCGTAGTAGTAGGCGGTATTTTTGCCTACACGGTTTACGACGCTATTTTTTCTGATAACACAGCGTTTAATAATGAGCGCGCTCATTTATACATCCCTACGGGAGCAGATTTTAATGATGTAACGGCAGAGCTTACGCCATTACTTAAAGATGTAGATGCATTTGCATCTGTCGCTCAGAAAAAGGGATATGTGTCTAATGTAAAACCGGGTCATTATATCATTAAGAAGGGTATGAGTAATAATGACATTATTAATACCATTCGTGTTAAAAATGTGCCTGTAAAGGTGGCTTTTAATAACCAAGAGCGCCTAGAGGATATGGCCGGCCGTATCGCTACACAGATAGAGGCAGACAGTACCTCACTTATTAATGCAATGCTAGATGTAAACTTTTTACGTGAGCACGATTTTAATAAGGACACGGCACTTACTATGTATATTCCTAACAGTTATGAATTTTTCTGGAACACCAGCGCCGAAGATTTTAGAGCGAGAATGCTTAGTGAGCACAAAAAATTCTGGAATAAAACCAGACTCGCAAAAGCCGAAAAATTAAACCTCACACCGGCAGAGGTGTACTCACTTGCATCTATCGTACAGAAGGAAACCGCAAAGACAGATGAGCGACCACGAGTAGCAGGCGTATACCTTAATAGACTTAAAAAAGGAATAAAACTAGACGCAGACCCTACCGTTATATATGCCGTAAAGCGCACTAAAAATGACTGGGATATGGTGATAAAACGTGTACTCTATAAAGACCTAGAGACAGACTCTCCTTATAATACGTATAGAAATAGAGGGATACCACCAGGACCTATATTTATGCCAGACGTAACAGCAATACAGGCGGTTCTTAACCCAGAAAAGCATAACTACTACTACTTTGTGGCAGATGTAGAAAATTTTGGCTATCACAAGTTTGCAAAGACACTATCGCAACACAATGCAAATAGTGCCGCATATAGAAGGTGGATAAACAGCAAGAAAATCCATCGTTAAGATAGCATCTCATAAAATTATATAAACCCAAACCTAGTGTTTGGGTTTTTTTATACCCGAACTCAGAGAGGTGTAAAAACAGGTAGATGCCCGTATGTTAAAATGGTGTTATACCTTAGAGTTGGTTGTATTTTCTGAATTATTTTTGCGTTGTAATGTATGATAATTGACGTTTTAAGTAATTTTATACTTGTATTAAATTACATTAAAATATGCTAAAACGTTATAGTTGAACTTATTTTGTGAGTGTAAGTATCATAAAATCAGGGATTCATAAAGTTTTCCTAAAAAATTAAAATAAGTTTTTCTGGTAATCTTTAAAGGTTGTATTTTTGCGCGCCGAAACAGACAGCACCCCAAGAGAAATTTAAATAGTAATTTCTTGGCTGTCGAAATGTATTTATATGGTTAGGAACTTGATAAAAGTTACTGTATTGCCTCTTATGTTAGGTATTCTGATAGTGTCAAACAAATCAGAAAAAACATATGATTTTTCTCACTATACCACAGATGGTATAGCTATGGACTTTAGTGTTCCTCTTCCGGAGGAGACGGTTCAAACCCCTTTTGTATTTAACCCTACACCGCTTACTGGTAAAAATTATACCGGTTTTAAAGAAGCACTTGCTTTTAAAGAATCTCGCGGTGATTATCTTACTATAAATAGATTTGGATATCTAGGGAAGTACCAGTTTGGTGCATCTACATTAGATCTTTTAGGTATTCAAGATGGCTCTGAGTTTCTAGAGAATCCTGTACTGCAAGAGCAAGCCTTTTTACTTAATGCCTCTCGTAATAAATGGGTCTTACGCCGTGACATAAAACGATATGAAGGTCGCTGGATTTCTGGCGTGCGCGTTACCGAGTCTGGTATACTTGCAGCAGCACACCTTGCTGGGCCTGGTAGTGTTAAGAAGTTTTTACGCTCTGGTGGAGCTACTGGTTTTCAAGATGCCTTTGGTACAAGTATACGTAGCTATATGAAGCGTTTTTCTGGCTATGATGTGTCAAATATAGAAGCGATTAAAAAGCCTTCGTTAGAAAACTTATCTGCTAGTTTATAATAGCATAAACATACACTTATATATAAACCCCAGTATCATTATGATGCTGGGGTTTCTTTTTGGTACGCTTTCGCGAAAGCGTAATAACTCACCTCACCGTCACTTCATAAAGCCATTGCTACTAGACAGTAATCTCTATAAAGTACTGTCGTAAAATGTCAGTTTGTCACATATCGCATTGTGGTACTTTTTTCGCTTTAAGCAAGACTCAAATTTTACACTTTAAAACATATATACAATGTCAACAGGAAAAATTAATGTATCGGTAGAGAATATCTTTCCGCTTATTAAGAAGTTCTTATATAGTGATCACGAGATTTTCTTACGTGAGCTTATCTCAAATGCAACAGATGCAACCCTTAAGTTAAAACACCTTACCTCTATAGGTGAGTCTAGTGCTGAGTATGGAAATCCTCAGATAGAAGTAAAAATAGACAAAGAAGGGAAGAAGCTCCATATTATAGATCAGGGTCTTGGTATGACGCAAGAAGAGGTTGAGAAGTATATTAACCAACTTGCATTTTCTGGAGCAGAGGAGTTTTTAAACAAGTATGAAGATGGTGCAAAAGATACGGGTATCATAGGTCACTTTGGTCTTGGTTTTTACTCGGCATTTATGGTGGCAGAGAAGGTAGAGATTATTACAAAGTCACATAAAGATGAGCCAGCAGCACACTGGACGTGTGATGGTAGTCCTAACTTCACGCTAGAAGCGGCAGATAAGACAGAGCGCGGTACAGAGATTATCTTACACATCGCAGAAGATAGTACAGAGTTTCTTGAAGAAGGACGCATCGCGGGACTGCTTTCTAAGTACAACAAGTTTATGCCAGTGCCTATTAAGTTTGGTATGAAAACAGAGACGCTTCCTAAGCCAGAAGATGCAAAGGAAGAAGATCCAGCTCCTACACAAGAGGTTGATAATATTATAAACAACCCTAACCCAGCCTGGACAAAGCAACCAGCAGACCTTGAAGAAGAAGATTATAAAAACTTCTACCAGGAGCTGTATCCAGCAAACTTTGACGAGCCGTTATTTAATATACACCTCAATGTAGATTATCCTTTTAACCTTACAGGTATCTTATACTTCCCAAAACTTGGGCAGGATATGAATATGCAAAAGGATCGCATACAGTTATATCAAAACCAAGTTTTTGTTACAGATAACGTAGAGGGTATCGTACCAGAATTTTTAACAATGTTACGTGGTGTTATAGATTCTCCAGACATCCCACTTAACGTATCTCGTAGTTACTTACAGGCAGATGGAGCTGTAAAGAAAATATCTGGATACATCTCTCGTAAGGTGGCAGATAAGCTTAAGTCACTCTTTAATAACGACAGAGAAGATTTTGAGAAGAAATGGAATGACATCAAACTCGTTATAGAGTACGGGATGTTATCTGAAGATAAGTTCTTTGAGAAGGCAGATAAGTTTGCACTATATCCTACTGTAGATAATACATTCTTTACTTGGGAAGAGCTTGAAGCAAAAATCAAAGAAAACCAAGTAGATAAAGACGGGAAGACTGTTGTACTCTATGCAAGTGATACAGATGCACAGCACTCATACATACAGAGCGCAAAAGACAAAGGATATGAAGTGTTATTACTAGATTCTCCTATTGTATCTCACTTAATCCAGAAGCTAGAGACTAGCAAAGAAAACGTAACTTTTGTACGTGTAGATGGTGATCATATAGATAACCTTATCAAAAAGGACGAAGAGCAAATCTCTAAACTCTCTGACGATGAGAAGGAGACTGTAAAAACAGCTATTACAGATGCTATTGCAAACACGTCTTACACGGTACAAGTAGAAGCAATGGATAGTAATGCTGCACCATTTATCATCACACAGCCAGAGTTTATGCGCCGTATGAAGGAGATGCAACAAGCCGGTGGTGGCGGAGGTATGAATATGTTTGGTAATATGCCAGAGATGTACAACCTAGTAGTAAATGGTAACCACGAGCTGGTGACAGAGATACTCAATGCAGATACAGATGAGACTAAAAAGCGTTTGATCACGCAGTCTTTTGACCTTGCAAAACTATCTCAAAATCTACTTAAGGGTGAAGAGCTTACTAGCTTTATAAAACGCTCTTATGAGATGATTAAATAATGTGAGAGTGCCTAGCACAGCACATTAATGTAAACCACCTTTTTCATTTTTGAAAAAGGTGGTTTTTTTATTTTAGCAATGATTATACGTAACGTCTAGCATATTGTTGCGTCTTATCATACAGTATGAGAACACCTACATAGTGCAGGTGTTAATTATTAAGATTACAAAAAAAAATATATGTCACTTACTCCATCTAATATGTTACCGCTAGGTACAAAGGTTCCAGAGTTTCAACTGCTTGATACGGTTACAAACCAGCTTTGCAGTTATCACGATATTAAGGGTGAGCGCGGCACAGTGGTGATGTTTATATGTAACCATTGCCCCTTTGTATTACACGTGGTAGATGAGATTGTGCGCATCGCAAACGATTATCGTGTGCTCGGTTTTGGCTTTGTGGCGATAAGTAGTAATGACATTGTAGCATACCCGCAAGACGGGCCAGAGATGATGTGGGCAAATGCTCGTAAAAATAGCTTTACGTTTCCGTATCTACTTGATGAGACACAAGAGGTGGCAAAAAACTATGATGCTGCCTGCACACCAGATTTCTTTGTTTTTGGACCAGATGATCGTCTTGTGTATAGAGGGCAGCTAGATAACAGTAGGCCAGGTAATGGCATCCCGGTAAACGGCAGAGACCTGAGAGAAGCACTAGATAATATCTTTAACAGCAAGCCACAAGCAACCCTGCAAAAACCAAGTATGGGTTGTAACATTAAGTGGAAATAGTAGGGGAGAGTTACTAGGTACGCTTTCGCGAAAGCGCACTCAAAACCACTATTAATTGCAGTGATTGTTAAGAATGAAAACGTAAGTGTAGGCATACTATTAAACTTGATGTCATATAATTGATTAATTATTATCCTCGCTTTTTATGGCTTAGTATTTTGTGCTTAGGCTATTTCTGCTATTTTTACGTAAATCTCACATTTTTGGAAATCTTAGAAAATTTACGCATCCTAGACGGCATCGATATTTTACTCGTAGCCATCTTAATGTTTTACCTCTATAGACTAGTAAAAGGTACGGTTGCGATAAACATTTTTATAGGTATTGTAGTCATCTACTTGATCTGGCAACTTACCGTCTTGCTTAAGATGGAGATGCTTAGTACCATCTTGGGGCAGTTTATAGGTGTGGGGATGTTTGCGCTTATAGTCGTTTTCCAGCAGGAGATACGTAAATTTTTACTCCTCATAGGTAGTACAAACCTCACTAAGGGCGGACTCTTTAAAAACTTTAATTTTTCAAAAAAGGAAGGTACACTGGCTTTAGATCTTAATGCAGTTCTCACTGCTTGCGAGAATATGGCTGCTTCAAAAACGGGAGCACTTATTATCATAAGAAGAGATACCAGTCTAGAGTTTGTAAAAGATACGGGAGACAGGATGGAGATAGAGGTAAACAGACCTATTATAGAAAGTGTTTTTTATAAAAACTCAACCCTACACGACGGGGCGATGATTATAGAAGAAAATAAAATTACAGCTACAAGAGTCATATTACCCGTAACACAAGAGCGTGACATCCCACTACGTTTTGGACTTAGACACAGAGCTGCCGTAGGTATTACAGAAAAGACAGATGCGCTCGCACTGGTAGTGAGTGAGGAGTCTGGTGCGATAAGCTATATAAAAGACGGAGAGTTTGTACTCTATAAAACGATAGACGATCTACGCATACTACTAGAGACAGAACTTACGTAAACAATGGCAGATCAAAAGTCTAAAAAGCTCCCTAAAAAGGCAAAAGCAAAAACGCCTAAAAAGCAAAAGCGAGAGCTGCTTGTAATCTCAGAGAGTTGTAAAAACTGTGGTACTCCATTAGACCTAGACCAGCGCTTTTGTTCTCATTGTGGCGCAAAGCGTATGCACAACAGGCTTAATACACGCAACTTACTAGAAGATTTTACAGAGCGTTTTCTCAACATAGAAAATGTCTTTCTCAAAACTTTTATTGACCTTTTTACAAAGCCAGAAGATGTTATAAATGGTTATATAGGTGGATTGCGAAAGCGCTATATGTCTGCCTTTAGCTACTTTGCGGTGGCACTTACTATAGGGAGTATTTACATTTTCTTATTTAGAAATTGGTTTTTAGATACAGAAAATGGACTGTTTAATGGATTCTTTACAGGTCTAGAAGCCGGTGCACAATCTAATGGTGGTGATGGCGTGATGGAGCTTGTAAATTTTATATTTGATTATAACTCCTTTATAAGCTTTCTATACATTCCATTTTTTGCAGTGATTTCAAAAATTGTTTTCTGGAATTATAAGGAGGTAAATTTTATAGAGCACATTGTGATATATCTCTATGCATACTCACAAACTCAAATTATAACTAATGTACTTTTTATACTTGCGGGCTGGTCTGCTGCTGGGCAAATTATAGTAAGCCTGTTTGTATCTACATTACCGTTTTTTTACACAGCATATGTCTTGTATCGCGTGTTTAATTTAAGTTTCAAAAGTCTGGTTCTTAAAACAGGTATTTTCTTGTTAATTATAGTGCCTTTCAGCATTTTGTTAAGTGCCATTATAGGTACAGCAATGTATACAGCAGGTTCTTTTGACCCGCTTATAGAATCTGTAAAGAAATCTCACGATGCAAGAAGAGCAAAGAGAGATAGCATAAAGCAAGATAGCCTAAAGCTTAAAACACTTACCCCACAATCCTTGCCAATACCAGTACAGAAAACTCAAGATAGTATAGAGTGACTTTAACATACTTGTAATTTTAGTATTATTGTGATTCTAAATCAATCAATCAAATGAGTACACTCTCCAGGGCAGAAAAAAAAGCTTTAAAGAAGCAAAACAATCTTTTAAAAGTAGAGGATACCTGCATAAACTGTGCAGAGTATATAGCCCTAGACCAGCGTTTTTGCTCACACTGCGGTGGTAAACGTATTTATAATAGACTCACCTGGCGTAATCTTATAGAAGATTTTGTTGATCGTTTTTTAAATCTGGAAAACTCCTTTCTTAGAACATTTGTAGCGATGTTTACACGCCCAGATGAGGTTATAGGAGGTTATATGAATGGAATGCGTAAGAAGTACTTACCCGCATTCAGTTACTTTGCTATTGCACTAACCATTGCAGGAGTTTATAGTTTTTTACTTAAAAACTATTTTGCAGATGTGTTTACAGGTATGCAGGCAGATGCATCTACAATGTTCGTTTCAGACCCAGAACAACTCGCAATGCAAAAGGAATTTGCAGAGGGCTGGGCAGAGGAGTGGATAGAGCTAGCTACAGACTACCAGTCTATGTTTTATTTTGCTGCAATACCACTACTTGCAGTTATCTCAAGAATTGTTTTTTGGAATTACAAGAAGTATAATTTTGTTGAGCATCTGGTCATCTATTTATATGCCTACTCACATACAGCTATGATAACCTCAGTATTATATATATGTTTTATGTGGAGTGAGACTGCTTTTCAAATTATAGGTTTTGCTGGGATGCCACTTGCTGTTCTTTATATAGGTTATGTACTTAAAAGACTCTTTAAATTAGATGCAGCTGGGATTATACTTAAAACGGCATTGTTTGGAGTAGTATTAACAGCAATAACCGTTGTGATAGGTGGAGTTTTCGGTGGGTTGCTTATTTTTAATCTTCTCAAAAATGATGGGCAACCGGCAGAAAATGAATCGTCATTTGTAAAAATTATGAGAGAGTCCTTTGAGCAGGGTAAAAGAAAAGGTGAAGAAATGTCTAGAAAGAAGAAAGTCAAAGACTCTATGGAGCAGGACAGTGTAAAGCGACTTGAAGATATACTGGAGATCACTCCAGATATGATTAAAAATAGACCTCAGTAGGAGTACGCTTTCGCGAAAGCGTTATTAAAACCTCATAAATCTCTCTTAATAAGTAGACCATTCTGATAGGAGTATACCTATATTGATACCAGATATTGTAGTATGAAGATTTTTAGAAAAGAGTTAACTAACAATGAGATCATATTTTATGTGCGTAGAGCACTGTGGATCTTGCTTGCGTGGACACTCATATCAAATATTATTTTCTTGTATGATTATGCGACGCTAGTATCTGCAAATGCGCTTACGTCTAATTTTGATTTGGAAGTGTCATTTAAGGCTAACTTGCTTGTGTCTATCGTTGCTGGACTTTTTGGTGGCATTTTTACGGTAAATATAATGGAGCTCTGGTTACGTAAGTATGCCTTCTGGAAGGCGCTTATTTTTATCACCATACTTTATGTAGTGATTGCTATGGTAGTGGGTACCATAGGGGCTTATTATTTTTATAGTGATTCGCTAGGTCTCGCCGTAGGTAGTCAAGAGCTTTTAGATAGAGTATTACAGTTTTATACAGAGCACATATTTATAAAGAACTTTGTAATATGGTTGTTTATCGTATTGCTCACACTTATCGTTTTAATGATAAATGATAAGTATGGTCCAGGCGTTTTTCCAGATTACTTGATGGGGCGTTACTTCTTGCCAAAAAATGAAACCCGCATCTTTATGTTTGCAGACATTAGGGACGCAACGCGCATCGCAGAGAAACTAGGGGAGCAAGAGTATTTTAACTTTCTTAAAGACTTTTTTAATGACATTGCGCCAGCCATTATGCAAACTAAAGGCGAAGTATATCAATATGTAGGTGATGAGGTAGTTATCACCTGGAAGATGAAAAACGGTGTTAAAAACGCAAATGCACTGCGCTGCTATTACCGTATGAAAAACATTATCTATAAAAAATCTGTGCGCTATTATAAACGCTATAATGCCTTGCCAGATTTTAAGGTAGGTTTTCACTACGGGCAAGTAATGGTAGGGGAGCTAGGTAAAATAAAACGTGACATTGCATTTTCTGGAGACGTACTCAATACAACAGCACGTATACAAGGTATGTGTAATGATAAAGGCGTAGATATACTGGCGTCTAAAGCCTTTGCAGACTTGCTTAAAAAACTACCTAGAAACACAAGAGTGGTAAAAGTAGGTGATGAACTTCTCAAGGGTAAGTCTGAGCAAGTATCGCTCGTTACATTTGACAGGGATATTTCTGCAAAGTAATGTGTAGTTCGATTTAGCTTGCCTCAGCCTGCATAAACTGTACTTCATAAAGATTGCGATAATGACCGTTTTCTTTTTTAAGTAGCTCTTTATGTGTGCCTTGCTCGATGATTTTTCCTTTCTCCATCACGATAATTTGGTCAGCCTTTTTGATGGTTGCTAGACGGTGTGCAATAACGATAGAGGTACGTCCTTTTGTTATTTTCTTAATAGCTTTCTGTATAAGCTGCTCACTGTGTGAATCTACAGATGAGGTAGCCTCATCTAGCACAAGTATAGAAGGATTACTTACATAAGCTCTTAAGAAAGCAATAAGCTGTCGCTGGCCGCTAGAGAGCATAGAGCCACGCTCCTTTACGTTATAGTGGTATCCATCTGGCAGACTAGATATAAATTTATGTACGCCTATAGCCTTAGCACTTTCTATTACCTCCTCTTCTGTGATAGATGGGTCTTGTAGCGTGATGTTATTAAGTATAGTATCTGCAAATAAGAATACATCTTGCAATACCACAGCAATTTCCTTACGTAAATCTGTAAGCTTTATATCTTTTATATCTGTGCCGTCTAGTAATATCTTACCGCTATCTATCTCATAAAATCTACTTAGTAGATTGATAATTGTAGATTTACCTGCACCAGTAGAGCCTACAATAGCAATGGTTTCTCCAGCAGCAGCTTCTAGTGATATTCCTTTAAGTACTTCTTCACCGGGTACATACGAGAAGTGTACATCTTTAAAATCTATAACACCTTTTACATCGTTTAATTCTAGAGTACCTGTATTTGTAATAGAAGACTCTATATCTAGTATGGTAAATACCCTATTTGCGGCCACCATACCCATTTGTAAGGTGTTAAACTTATCTGCTATCTGGCGTAGTGGTGTAAAAAGCATCTGTATGTAACTTATAAAGGCAGTAATTAAACCTATCGTTACAATGTCGCTTTGTGCTGCTTTAAGACCGCCATACCACACAATAAGACCTATAGTCACCGCTGTACAAATCTCTGCAATAGGGAAGAAAATAGAGTTATACCATACTGTCTTGTTCCACGCATCTCTGTGCTTGTTATTAATAGCATTAAACTTTTTGTGCTCTATGGCTTCTCGATTAAAAATTTGTACAATTTTCATACCTGTCACGCGCTCTTGTACAAAGGTGTTGAGGTTAGAAACCTGTGTGCGCACTTCTTCGAAGGCAAGCTTCATTGCTCGCTGAAAAACGCGGGTGGCATATAATATAATGGGGAATACCGCAAGTACAATAAGTGTGAGTCTCCAGCTCTCATAAAACATAAAACCTAAAACGACACTCATTTTAAGTAAGTCTGCAATAATCATAAAGAGCCCTTGTGAGAAAATACTAGAGATTGTCTCTATGTCACCTACAGCTCTAGTCACTAGACGACCCACTGCAGACTTGTCAAAATATTGCATTTTGAACCCAAGCATATGGTCAAAGAGTTTAACACGTATATCTTTTATAACCTGCTGGCCTATCCAGTTTGAAAAGTAGATAAACATAAGCTGGAAAACGACCTCACCTACCAGTACAACCGCCATAAGGCGTAAGTAAAAAAATAAGTCTGTGGCAGAGCGTTGTGAAATCCCTAGATCTATGGCGTTCTTTAAAAAGTAAGGGCGTAGCGCTGCACAAACAGATAAGATAATCGCTCCCGCTGCGGCTATGTAAAGCCTGCTACGATAAGGTTTCGTAAAGGCAAGTAATCGTTTGAACAACTGTGTGTCAAAAGCTTTTCCTTTAGTCTCTCCCATTGTTTATATAAATTGTTTCTGGATATATAATCTCTGTTAAATATAAGCCGTGCCCCGGTACAGAAGACCCTGCTTGTGATCTACTCTTTCCTTTTACTACTTCGTGTATCCACGTGACAGGTTTTTTACCTTGCCCTATCTCTAGTAATGTCCCTACAATGGCACGTACCATATTGCGCAAAAATCGGTTTGCCGTAATATGGAAGTGGTACTCATCTTCGGTTTCTAGCCACTGCGCTCTAGTAATATCACAAAGATACGTGTTGACCTCTGTCTTTGATTTAGAAAAACATTCAAAATCTGAATAATCTAGTAACGCTGCCGCTGCTTCATTCATAAGGCTTAGATCTATATCATATACTATAGCGTGTGCTTGCTCTGTACTAAAGGGGTTTTTGCATTTTGCAATGCGATATAGATAAGATCTCGATGTCGCGTCAAAACGTGTATGAGCCTCATCACGCACATTAAAAATGCGATCTATGGCAATGTCTGGAGGCAAAAACCTATTGAGTTTATAGGTAAGATTTTTTAATTTATTATCAAGACTTAAATCATCGTCCCATTCAAAGTGGGCATACATCTGCGTAGCGTGCACCCCGGCATCTGTACGTCCTGCACCCATTATGAGTACAGGTTTTCTTAAGATGGTACTCAGTGCTTTTTCTATGGTTTCTTGAACGGTAACAGCATTAGGTTGCCGCTGCCAGCCGTGGTAGTTTTTTCCAAAATAAGAAAGCTCAATAAAATAGCGCACCGTGTTGTATTTTTGTAGCAAATATACGCTTTCGCGAAAGCGCACTCAAATGAAAAAAATCCTCCTCCTTAGCGATACACATAGTTATATAGATGACCACATTATAGGCCACGTAAAATGGGCAGACGAGGTCTGGCACGCGGGTGATATAGGTGATCTAAAAGTAACAGACACGCTTAAAAAATTAAAGCCGCTACGTGCCGTTTATGGCAATATAGATACCACAGAAGCACGACAAGAATTCCCGCTTAACAATCGTTTTATTTGTGAAGGGGTAGAAGTTTTAATTACTCATATAGGAGGCTACCCTGGTAGATACTCGCCTGCTATAAGGGAAGAAATTTATGCACGACCGCCTAAACTGTTTATATGCGGGCATAGTCATATCTTAAAGGTGATGCCAGATAAAAAACTGGGACTATTACATATGAATCCGGGTGCAATAGGGAAGCACGGTTTTCATAAAGTGCGCACAATGCTCAGGTTTACCATACACGAGGGTCGCATCGAGAATCTTGAAATAATAGAGGTTGCTAGGTAATTATAAGAGTACCAGCATTTAAGGTAAGTGCTAAGATTATATTAAACTTAGTATATTTTTAAACCTGCTCATTTGCCTTCCCAAAGGTAAATAGTATCTTTGCACCTCATTAAAAACAAGGATAATGCAAGACGGTATTTACGCAAAAATTCATACGCCAAAGGGCGAAATAACACTTAAGCTTGAGCACGAGAAAACTCCTGGAACAGTAGGAAACTTTGTTGCCCTAGCAGAAGGAAACCTAGAGAACTCTCAAAAACCTCAAGGAACACCTTACTATGACGGATTAAAATTTCACCGTGTCATTCCTGATTTTATGATCCAAGGAGGTTGCCCACTGGGGACTGGAACTGGTGATGGAGGATACAAATTTGACGATGAGATTCATCCAGACCTTAAGCACGATGCTCCAGGTAAATTATCTATGGCAAATGCTGGACCAGGAACAAATGGAACTCAGTTTTTTATAACACACATCCCTACAGATTGGTTAGACGGTAAGCATACTGTTTTTGGAAACGTAGTAGAAGGGCAAGACGTAGTAAATAGCGTAGCACAAGGTGATGAGATGGAAAAAATCGAAATCATACGTGTAGGAGCAGAGGCAGAGGCTTGGAACGCGGTAGAAGCATTTAGAACCTTTGAAGGATCTAGAGCTAAGCGTATAGAAGAAGAGAGAGCAGCACAAGCAGCAGAGATAGAAGCACTAGCAACAGGATTTGATACTACTGATAGCGGACTACGCTACCAAATTATTCAAAAAGGAGATGGTGTAAAAGCAGAAAAAGGTAAAACAGTTTCTGTACACTATAAAGGAGCACTTCCTGACGGAACTGTTTTTGATAGTTCTTTTAAAAGAAACCAACCTATAGATTTTCAACTAGGAGTAGGTCAAGTAATCCCAGGGTGGGATGAAGGTATCGCTTTATTAAATGTAGGAGATAAAGCACGTTTAGTAATTCCTTCAGATCTTGCTTACGGTAGTGCAGGAGCTGGTGGTGTAATACCACCTAACGCTACACTCGTATTTGATGTAGAGCTTGTTGCTGTAAAGTAAGGAGTACAATTATAAAAGTTTAAAAAGGTCTGGTATTATGCCAGACCTTTTTTTGTTTTTAATAGGTTTTGTAAGCACATAGTCTTGTGGTTGTTAATAAGGTGTGATAACAATTATGTGTAAAGGCGCAGAGACTTTTCTATTTTTGAGACTATGGAAAAGTTAAGATACCCAATAGGAAAATATTCGATGCCCACAGATATCTCAAACGAGAAGCTTACAGAGTGGATTAACATTCTAGAAGTAATGCCAGCTCAGTTACGAGATATGACAAGTGAGATGAGTGATGAGCAGTTAAACACGCCTTACAGACCAGAAGGATGGAATGTGAGACAAGTAGTACATCATTTAGCAGATAGTCATCACAACAGCTATACGCGTTTTAAATGGGCACTCACAGAAGAAAACCCAGTTATAAAACCCTATGATGAAAATGCGTGGACGGCACTCCCAGATCTAGAAGGGATGCCAGTAGAGTGGTCACTACGTCACCTTGAAGTGGTTCATTATAAACTTGTACGATTATTAAGAACGCTCACAGATGAGCAACTGTCTAAAACATTTATTCACCCTGCAGGTGATAAAACCTATAACTTGAAACAAAACGTAGGGCAATATGCCTGGCACAGTATGCATCACTATATGCACATTGCAAACCTAGTGAAAGAGAAAGGCTGGAAATAATAGTAGACCTAGCACAAAAAGAAAGTCCGCAGTAGTATTATACTACTGCGGACTTTCTTTTATTAAAATCTCAATACGAGGTTATACTACCACTTTATAATAGAGCTGGCCCAAGTAAACCCACTACCAAAGGCAGCTAGCACTACAGTATCTCCTTCTTTTATCTTCCCGTTCTCCCAAGCTTCTGTTAGGGCGATAGGGATAGAGGCAGCCGTTGTGTTTCCGTACTTCTGGATGTTATTATACACCTTATCATCACTAAGCTTAAACTTTTTCTGGACAAACTGTGAGATACGTAAGTTAGCTTGATGCGGTATAAGCATATCGATATCTGTTACATCAAGTTTGTTTTTCTGTAAACCTTCCATAATCACTTCAGAAAAGCGTACCACGGCATTTTTAAATACAAACTGCCCATTCATATACGGGTAGTAAGGGATATCTTCTTGCGGGTTAGTCTCTATAAGTTCTGGTACCCATTGCTCTGTGCTTGGTCCTTTAAGAGATAGCTCTAGTGCGTACTCTCCCTCACTGTGTAGGTGAGATGATAATACACCTTTAGTCGTATCTTCTTCTCTAGAAAGTACTGCAGCACCTGCACCATCACCAAATATTACAGACACACTACGTCCTCTAGTGGTAAAATCTAAACCTCCACTATGATTTTCAGATCCTATTACCAGTACATTTTTATACATACCAGATTTTATAAACTGGTCTGCCGTTGCTAGTGCATAGATAAATCCAGAACACTGGTTTCTTACATCTAGCGCAGGTACGGTTTCCATACCCATTAAGTGCTGTACTTGTACACCACAGCCAGGGAAGTAATAGTCTGGGCTGAGTGTCGCAAAGACTATCATACCTATATCCTTATTAGTAAGTCCAGCACGCTCTATAGCAATGGTTGCTGCTTTTACACCCATCTTTGCGGTAGAGTTACCATCTCCTTTTTTGATGTGTCTACGCTCTTTTATTCCGGTGCGTTCTTGTATCCACTCATCATTAGTATCCATCAGTTTTGATAGATCATCATTTGTCACCACATTTTCTGGGACGTATTTACCTAGTCCGGTAATTTTGGAATTATACATAAGCTGTGTTTGAAAATTGTTTGAGGGTAATTACGCTTTCGCGAAAGCGTAAAACTCTCAGCGTGTAAATATACTTTATCTTAAGGGGTAGATAAAGTGTCTCTCATAATTTTAGTATGCACGCACAGCATAACATATAAACACAAAAAGAGCGCCCGACTAAAAGCGCTCTTTTCAAAAAACAACCTAACCAATAACATGTCACAAAAAGTAACACAATTATTAACCTTTATGCCACAGAGTCTGTGGGTACATAGTTCTTAAAATTATTGACCTTTATTTGTGCCTTGAGATCGTGCATCAAGTTATAAAGTCCAAAAAATGTTCTGTTTATATATAAGAAGTGTTTACTACCTCTGTTACCATTCATCTTACGTATTTCTGTATCCTTACTATACTTCTCGCTTAGCACGGCAATTTGATCAAAAAATGTACTGTCTCTAAAATCAAATTCTTCTTGATGCATAGGCTGTGTGAAGAGGCTGAGCATCTCGTGAAATAGTGCTGAGAAGAACTTTACTGTCTCTGAATCATCATCATCTCGTAATATTTCTAGCTCGTATAATTTTTGCTTAAAAATATTAGGGTCATTTATATTTGACGGTTCTGCAAGGTCAAAGTAAGGTATGTAAAAGTCTTGCGGTACGTGCTTGATACAACCAAAGTCTATGGCAATAAGATTATGGTCTTTATCTACCATAAAGTTACCTGGGTGAGGATCTGCGTGTATGCGCTTTAAAATATGCATCTGGTACATATAAAAATCCCATAGCGCTTGTCCCAGCTTATTTGCCGCTTCTTGATCTGTATTATGTGCCACAAACTCACTTAAGTGTTCTCCATCCATCCAGTCCATAGTGAGTATACGCTCACTAGATAGGTCTGGATAGTAAGTTGGGAATACAAGATTAGGTATGGTAGCACAGTCTTCTGTCATTGCAATACTTTGTGCTAGCTCTAGATTGTAATCTGTCTCTTCTAGTAGTTTATCTTCTACCTCTTTAAAAAATTTCTCTTTACCCTCGCCTTGAAGATTAAACATCTTCTTTGCAATAGGTTTTACGAGAGCAAGATCACTACTGATACTGTCTGCGACTCCCGGATATTGGATTTTCACAGCAAGTTTTTTCCCATTTAATGTCGCCTGGTGCACTTGGCCTATACTGGCCGCGTTAACACTCTGAGCCGCAAACGTATCATAGAGATCTTCTGGGTATTTACCCAAATATTTTTTAAAGGTTTTACGCACTAAAGGTGGAGATAGGGGAGGAACACTAAATTGTGATAGAGAGAATTTTTCTACATATGCCTTAGGCATAATGTTTTTCTCCATACTAAGCATTTGCGCCACCTTAAGTGCGCTACCTTTTAGACTTTTTAAGCCATCATAAATATCTTCGGCATTATCTTCATTAAGTTGCTCTTTTGTGAGCGATGGGTTAACGACCTTCTTACCGTAATATTTTGCATAATTTGCACCTACCTTTACACCAGTTTTTACAAGCTTTGAGGCTCTCTGGAGTTTGTTAGTAGGTATGTGGTCTATTGTTTTCATATATTGATGCCCATAGGGCTTATTATCTTGTTGAGTTGAGGTAAAATCTCGTGCGTACTTATAGTACTACTTTGCCATTGTGAAATTTTCTTTGAATAAAAATTTTCCAAAGTCTATGATGCTTTCTAGCGGTGTGGTTTCAAAAATGTCAAAAATTGCATTTACTGATTTTTCAATCGCCACATCTGTTTTTTCGAAGGCTGGAGAGTTATCTTCCATCCAGTATTTAAGTAAGAATAAAAACTGTACCCAAGCTCCTTCTTTAAAAAGACGTACAGGATTTTTTGTAATCTTATAATTCTTATCATCATTACCAGCCTCTATAAGATCTGCTGCAAAAGAGGTAAGATGACCTCTCAATTCTTTAAGTTGACTCATATTCTTGAGCATATTTTTATGCTCGTCTAGCGCTACAAGAACATAACTTCTATTTGCAGTAAGCATCTCAAACATTGTAAAAAAGTATGAGAGCATTTTGTCTTTATTGGTGTACAATTCAAAATCACTGTTTTTGTGAAGCACACCTACGGTATTTGTGTGGAAAGCATTCCAGATACCAGCTTTTAGATTTTGAAAAGAGCCAAAGAATTTATAAAACTCTGCTTCTTCTATATTGTGCTCTTTACAAAACTTGTAAATCGTTTTTGGTTCTTCTCCGTGCTCTAACACGTACTCCATATATGCTGTAATAAGCATTGGTGCGTTTACTGTCTTCTTCTTGGCAGTAGTCTTTTTAGTCGTTTTCTTTACAGTTGCCATAATATTTGTTGTTTTATGTAAAGATACATTATGTTTAACCTTGCAACAATACTATTAAACAAAAGTTACGTTAAAATTATTTCAAATTATATGAAATCCATTTTCACACCTGCTTGTAAGATGTTTGCTTTGTGATGGTTAATAGTTGGTTGATTAGAGTAGTGGGTGGTGATATGTGTTTTTACGCTTTCGCGAAAGCGTAATTAAAACCTTTATTTTTTAATAATGACACCTTGTCATACTTTGACCGATGGCATACTCCTTGTCTATTTGTGAGTGTTGAAAAAATTAAATAACACTTAAATACATATATAATGAGTAAAATAATAGGAATTGACTTGGGTACTACCAACTCGTGCGTTGCTGTAATGGAAGGTAACGAGCCTACGGTTATCCCTAATGCAGAAGGTAAGAGAACTACTCCATCTGTCATTGCCTTTGTAGAAGGTGGTGAGATTAAAGTAGGAGACCCTGCAAAAAGACAAGCTGTAACAAACCCTACAAAGACTATCGCTTCTGTAAAGCGTTTTATGGGTAACAAGTTTTCTGAATCTAGCAAAGAGGCAGAGCGTGCAGCATATAAAGTAGTAAAAGGTGACAATGATACACCACGTGTAGACATAGATGGCCGTTTATATACACCTCAAGAATTATCTGCAATGACTCTTCAAAAAATGAAGAAAACTGCAGAAGATTACTTAGGACAAGATGTAACAAGAGCTGTAATTACGGTTCCAGCATACTTTAACGATTCTCAACGTCAGGCTACAAAAGAAGCTGGAGAGATTGCAGGTCTTAAAGTAGAGCGTATTATTAATGAGCCTACAGCAGCAGCACTTGCTTATGGTCTTGATAAAAAAGATACAGATCAAAAAATCGTTGTTTTTGACTTTGGAGGAGGAACACACGATGTATCTATACTAGAACTAGGAGATGGCGTTTTTGAAGTATTATCTACAGATGGTGATACACACTTAGGTGGTGATGACGTAGATCAAAAAATCATAAACTGGCTAGCAGAAGAGTTTATTGCAGATGAGGATATGGACCTTCGTAAAGACCCAATGGCTTTACAACGTCTTAAAGAAGCTGCAGAAAAGGCTAAGATTGAGCTTTCTTCTTCTACACAGACAGAAATTAACCTTCCTTATGTAACTGCAACGGCTTCTGGGCCTAAGCACTTAGTACGTACTTTAAGCCGTGCAAAATTTGAAGCGTTAATAGACGACCTAGTAAAAAGAACAATAGAGCCTTGTCAGACAGCACTTAAATCTGCTGGATTAAGTACAGGAGATATCGATGAGATTATTCTTGTAGGAGGATCTACTCGTATCCCTGCAGTACAGGCAGCGGTAGAGAAGTTCTTTGGTAAAGCACCGTCAAAAGGAGTAAACCCAGATGAGGTTGTTGCCGTAGGAGCAGCAATACAAGGAGGAGTACTCACTGGAGATGTAAAAGATGTATTACTACTAGACGTAACACCACTATCATTAGGTATTGAGACTATGGGTAATGTATTTACAAAACTTATAGAAGCAAACACTACAATACCTACTAAGAAGTCACAAGTATTCTCTACAGCGGCAGATAATCAGCCTAGTGTAGATATACACGTACTACAAGGTGAGCGCCCTATGGCGGCAGATAACAAAACGATAGGTCGTTTCCAGTTAACTGATATCCCACCAGCACAAAGAGGTGTACCACAAATTGAAGTAACTTTTGATATTGATGCAAATGGTATCATTAAAGTAAGTGCAGTAGATAAAGCAACTGGAAAATCTCAAGATATTCGTATCGAGGCATCTTCTGGACTATCTGAAGAAGAAATTGCAAAGATGAAAGCAGAGGCAGAAGCAAATGCAGAGTCTGATAAAAAAGCAAAAGAAACTGCAGATAAGATAAACGAGGCAGATGGTATGATTTTCCAAACGGAAAAACAACTTACTGAGTTTGGTGATAAGTTATCTGACGATAAGAAGAAGCCTATCGAAGATGCTCTTGCAGAGCTTAAAGCAGCTTACGAGACTAAATCTGTAGACGCGATTGCTCCAGCACTAGATAAAATCAACGAAGCTTGGAAAGTTGCATCTGAAGAGATGTACAAAGCACAAGCAGATGCTGCTGGGCAACCAGGACCAGATGCACAAGCTGGACCAGATGCTGGCGGAGATACTGCTAGTGATGTAGAAGACGTAGACTTCGAAGAAGTCAAGTAGCCTGTACTGAGCGTAGTCGAAGTATAGACTTCGAAGAAGTTAAGTACTATTTACTAAGTGTAGTCGAAGTATAGATTTTTGAAGAAGTGAAATATTTGCTTAACAAAAATCGGTAATTTATTGAGACACTATATATAATGAAATCCCTTTGACGTGAAGTTAAAGGGATTTTTTTGCGCTTTCGCGAAAGCGGTATCATATACTTCGTTACTTAATTTAATGTATAGCTTTTTGTAGTATAAATCACACAATAGTGTAGTACAGCTGTATAAATAAGTACTATAACGAGTTTTTTATAGAGGTCTCACCTATATTTGCGACGCTAAACCAGTCTAATTATGGGGAAATTATACCTGTTTCTTATCTTTTTTGTAACCGTAGCTACAACAACATTTGCACAATGTGGTGACACAGAGACTTTTACTGTTTGTGATATGACTGTTGTAGACGGTGATAGCAACGGTACTCCAGATGGAATCATAAATCTATATGAAGAGTTCTCTACACTGAGCGGTACAACTATCACTGCTGCCGACGGTATGTGGTTTGATCCAAACTTTAACTTTGCCCTAGATGTAGTTACTGGTGACCTTTATTTATGGGATCTTGATAGCTCTTCAGAACTAGATACAGACTATCAATTTGAATTTTTGAGCGGTACATCTGGCTGTCCAGAAGATGTTCAATACTTATTTAATATCGTACTCGGTCCTTATTCTGGAACTGTTGCAAACACGATGGATGGTGCCATAAACTTACAGATATGTCAACCAGCCCCACCAGCAGAGTGTATGCAGTTTACAGAGATTGACTTGTTTCAAACTATGCTTTCTAACCCTAGTCCGCATAGCAATGGGGAGTGGACATATACTGGGTCCAGTGCTAACTTTGTTTCTATAACTGGTAATCGTTTTCTTAATGTAAATATTCCATATCAAGAGGGTCCGCCGCTTGTAGATGAAGAGACATTTGAGCTAGTTTATACAGTGCCAGGTATAACACCTTGTGATGCAGAGCAATCTACAACCGTTACAGTATCTGTGGTTAGGGAGCCTTTTGCTGGATTTGCAAATCAATTTAATATCTGTGATACAGAACTTATAGCTGGTAATTATGATGGAGATATTGATTTACTAGAAGATGAGTTTCTAGTAAACGAAAACATAGAAGGAATATGGCTAGATGCAACAGACCCTACAGGTCAAATCTCAGGTCCAGGAGATTCTGTAATTAATCTTGCTCAGGTGTATGCAGATCTTGTAATGAGTAACCCTAGGTTTGGATCACAAACTTACGAGTACCAATATTTTGTAGAAAGTAGGTCTACTGTTTGTAATGATGCCACAAGTACCATAGGTCTTACATTTTATGAATCTGTAAGGCCTTTTAGTCAAAACGAAAATGAAGCAGCATTTTGTACTACAGATGAAACTTTAGGAAGTGTTAATCTATATGATTATGTAGAATTTACTACAGAAAATGGAGTGCTGTATGATTATCCTAATAATGATTACACTAACTGGACATTGATTTCTGGACCTTCAGATTTAGGATTAGTTTCTAACACAGGTGATATCGCTACAACGACAGAAGATCCAGGTTATACAAGTCAAGGTACTATAGATTTATCAAATCTGGATCCTCTCACAGCTGCTGGAACATATGTTTTTGAGTTTACTGTAGATGAGGCGTATAATGCTGAGGCAATAGAAGAAGAAATTTTTGAAATTCCTGACGGTTGTTCTTCAGAAGTAAATGAGGATCATCCCTGTGATACTCAAACTACTCAAATTACCATAATCATTACAAATCCGAACTACGCAGGAGAAGACACTGCAGATCTTGAATTTTGTGAGAATGAAGAAACACTCACACTTACAGATTTGCTAGAGACAGATGGTGTACAAACAGTATATGTAGGGCCAGATGGTGTATGGACAGACACAGCAACATCTACTGTGGTAGATAATAACTTTTTTATTCCAGAAATTACTGGAGGTTCACAAACCTTTGATTTTGTATACAACACAACAACTAGCGCTAGTGACTGTGCAGATAGCGCTACATTGAGCTTTACTATTTATGAGCAATATGATGCTGGGGAAGATACTCTGGTAGATATTTGTGCAAATAGTGAAGAGGTAGATCTTTTTACACTACTAGAAGGTAGTCCAGATACTAATGGAACTTGGACGGGTCCAGAAGGATACACTACTACAGATAATGTTGCAAATTATGATCCAGCGACTAATGCCGCAGGAGATTATGTATACACCGTGCCTAGCAATGAAAGTTGTGATGAAGATATGGCAACATTAAGTATCACGCTACTTGAGTTTCTGTATGCAGGAGAAGATACCGCAGGCGTAGAGTTATGTGATGTAGATGCAGAGTCTCCTATTGATCTTATCAATTTATTAGATACAAATGGTACAGATACTATTTATGAAGGAACACAAGGAGTGTGGACAGATACGGTAAGTGGCGATGAAGTTGCAAACCCATTTTTATATGCAGATATAGATGGGCAAGCGACCTTTAATTTTACTTATACGACAACATCAGATGAAGGTTGTATAGATAGTGCGACACTAGAGTTTACATTATTTGAAAGTGTGAGTCCAGGGGTAGACGCAATTTATGAGACCTGTGCTGTAGATGATGTTGTAAACTTATTTGACTTTTTAGAAGGTACTCCTGCTACAACGGGAACTTGGACAGGTCCTGAGGGATATATAACTACAGATAATGAAGCAATTTTTGATCCTACAATAAATGCCGAAGGTAACTATGTATATACGGCACCAGCAAACGGTGTTTGTGAAGCGTTAAGTGCAACAATTACAGTTTCCTTTTTTGAAAATAATTATCCTGGAGAAGATACTGCTGGTGTTACTATTTGTGACGAGGCTGGATTTGTGAGTCTTATCTCTTTGCTAGAAACAAACGGTGTTGAAGTTATTTATTCTGGACCTCTAGGTGAGTTTACAGATGCGGTAACGGGTGAAGTGGTAGATAATTTCTTTTTCTTTCCGGAGATAGATGGCGAGCAGGATTTTAGTTTTATTTATGCGACCACTACAGAAAATGGTTGTGATGCCCAAGCTACATTAGACTTTACTGTCTTTGAGCAAGGAGATCCGGGTATTACCTCAAGTATTGTACTGTGTCAAGATGATGCGCCACTTGATTTATTTTTATCGCTTTCTGGTACTCCTGATACAACAGGAACTTGGACAGGTCCTGGTGGTTATGTTTCTTCTTCAAGCGAAGCGCTATTAGACCCTATGACCGCGCTAGACGGAGATTATATTTATACCATTGCTGCTACAGATGTGTGTCCAGAGGCCTTTGCTTGGGTAAATGTCACTGTAAATGGAATCGCAAATGCAGGAGAAGATCTAGACACCTTTGTTTGTCCTGGTGATTATACACTCTCGCTTTTTGACTTTTTGAGCGAAGGGGCAGATGTAACGGGACAGTTTATCGATCTTGATACATCGCTCACCATAGATAATGGGTTACTGTCTATAGGCGATTTTGAACCTGAGACGTTTTCATATATGTACCTAGTAGAAAATGACAACTGTGGTGATGATGATGCGACTATCACTTTTACTATAACAGCGATAGAAGCGCCTTCGGTAGCAGATCCAGAGACGTTTTGTGTTAATGATGATCAGACTTTGGGAGATATTTTAGTTACTGGAGCGGCGGTTTATAATTGGTACGCTTTCGCGGAAGCGGGCTCTCCCTTACCATTATCCACATTGCTAGAAAATAATGTCACGTATTATGTGGCTGCCATAGATGAAAATGGTTGTGAGTCTGAAAGAGTTTCATACCTAGCCGATATCTTGCCACTTACTGATGGTAGCTGCCAGCAAGAGATATCTGACGGGGTGTCTGACAATGGTGATGGTCAAAACGATTTTCTAGACTTAGGAACCTACCCAGATTTATATCCAAATTTTGATATTCAAATCTTTAATAGATACGGAACCATCGTGTATAGAGGAAATAAAAATACTCCAGCCTTTGACGGAAGTGCAAACACCGGATCAGCACTAGGAGATCAATTACCTACGGGTGTGTATTTCTATATCCTTTATCCAAACGACTCGGAGACAGAACCTATAGACGGTAACTTTTACTTAAGTAGATAAAATAAAAAGCATATTATGAAATTTAGATTATTCATACTAGCGGCATTTTGTAGTTTATCTACGCTCGCACAACAAGAACCGCAGTACACACAGTATATGTACAATCAGGGTGTGGTAAACCCTGCATATATGATTAATGAGCCAGGACTCATACGTATAGGGAGTCTATACAGATCGCAATGGGTAGGTCTTGAAGG
The DNA here is from genome assembly GCF_042652845.1 of Dokdonia genika. Taxonomy (NCBI): domain Bacteria; kingdom Pseudomonadati; phylum Bacteroidota; class Flavobacteriia; order Flavobacteriales; family Flavobacteriaceae; genus Dokdonia; species Dokdonia genika. The sequence continues at coordinate 29,610 of NZ_JBHSHB010000041.1, forward strand.
AGCTCCTACCACAGCAAACGTTTTTGCAAACATCCCACTCAACGAGCGAGTAGAGATAGGTGTTAATTATGTAAATGACCAAATAGGAGATGTACTTACTACAAATAATTTTAATGTAAACTTTGCTTACAGAATTAATGTAGCAGAAAGTACTAATCTATCATTTGGGTTAAAACTAGGAGTAGATAACCAGAGTCTTGATTTTACGGGGCAAAATATTACTGGTGACCAAGCCTTTCAAAATGGCCAGACAACATCTCTTAATGTAGGTGCTGGGGTATTTCTATTTAAAGAAAATTATTATGTAGGCTTAAGTTCTCCTAGTGTAATTCCTTATAAGATAGAAAATAGATTTGAAGATGGAGGAAGCTCTGTACTTTATAAAAAGGATCCTACTGCTTACTTAATGGCTGGATATGTTTATGAGGTGACAGATATGCTCAAGATCAAGCCTTCTGGTGTAGCAAAGTGGGTGAGTGGTGCACCACTTACTTTTGATCTCTCTGTAAACACACTTTATGATGATAAATTTGAGCTAGGTGTCTCATATAGACATCAAGATGCTATCGCAGCTCTTGCCGGCTTTAATATCACAAACAGTCTCAAATTAGGTTATAGCTACGATTTTAATGTAAGTGATCTTAACAGCTTTAATAATGGGAGTCACGAGATTGTATTGTTATACACTTTTGACATATTAGGCTTACAGAAAAGATACATCTCACCTAGATTTTATTAAGATGAAAAATATATACCTACTACTTGCAATACTGTGCCTGAGTACAACAGTCATTGCACAATCTAAAAAAGGAGATCGGTTCTTTAAGAGAGGAGATTATATAGGAGCTGCACATTATTATGAGCAAGCACTTAAGGATAATAACTCTAAAGAAAATTTAAGTAAAGTAATAGATGCCTACTACTTAGGTCAAGATTATAAAAGCGCAGCCTTATATCTTAATCAACTTGTAAATGAGCGTTTTAATGATCAAGATAGAACGTTTGATAATGAATTTAATTTTAAAATGTACCACGCACTAACGGTCACCGGTGAGGGCGTAGAAGCATTAAACTACCTTGAAGCTTATTATAAAAACAAAGGAGAAGATTTTGATAAAACTAAAGCGCTAGAAACGCTCAAAGCCTTATCTGGCAGTAATCCTAAATTTGATGCGACAAAGAGTAACATAAGCTCTGAGGCAGATGATTTTGGACCTGTGCGTGTAGGTGATAGTGTGTTTTTTACCTCAGACCGTCTCAATGATGAGGTTTTTAGAACTTTATTTGCAAAACGTTTTAAGTCTACGCAAAGACCTTTTCTCGATATTTATGGAGTCCGAGTAAATGATAAAAATGAACTAGCTGGTGAAGCCGTTCGTTTAGGTCAAGGTGTAAATTCTTCATTGCACGATGGTAACATAAGCTTTAACGCTGCAGGTGATGAGATGTACATCTCGCGTAGCGCCTATGAAAAAAGTGATTCAAAAAGAATTTTTGATGAAGAAGGGACGAATCGTGTTCACCTATATAAAAGTGTGCGCATAGACGAGGTTTGGAGAGAGGCAGAGCGATTACCTTTTGTAAAGGAGGAATTTTCATATATGCACCCTACACTTACTAAAGATGGTAAGCGACTTTACTTTGCCTCAGATATGGATGGCGGTCTAGGTGGTTATGATATTTATTATGTCACGGTACATCTTGATGGCTCTTATGGTACACCCGTAAATTTAGGACCTACCATAAATACAGTTCACAGAGAGCAATTTCCTTATGTGTCAGACAGTGGAGATTTATACTTTGCTACAGACGGAAGATTAGGACTAGGATTGTTAGACATCTTTGTAGCCCCACTTACCGTAAAAGGATTTACAGAACCTATTAATCTAGGCGCACCTGTAAACTCGCCTTATGATGACTTTAGTCTCACATACTACTCTCAAAATGAAGGTCTTTTTGCAACAAGCAGAAGCGGAAAAGATGATGATATTTATAGTTTTGTCCAGACAGGTGAGCTTATTACTAGAAAGTTTAACACACGATTTGAAATAAGAGATGCTGTAACAAATGAGTTAATAAGTGATGCAACTATTAAGATTATAGGATATCAAGGAAAAGAAATTTACAAGAAGACACAAGCCGTTGCGGGCACTTTTACCGTGCCACTTACTGTAGATGATTATACATTTATAGGCTCTGGAGATAACCACGATCAAGGTAGCTTAGACTTCCAGATAAGAGGTGTGCAAAAGGCTCCCTATGTGATTAAAGTAAATCGCATATTTACCGAGTCAGAACTCACGATGATGAAACAAAAGAATCTTGCAAAAGATCTTAAAGATAAAGACCCTAGCCGTTTTGAGTTGCTCACAGACACACAGTCGCCACAAGTGGTAGAAAAAGAAGGTAAGCTATTTATAGATGTAGCTCCTATTTACTTTGATTTTGATTTATACAGTATAAGAGAGGATTCTCAAGTTGTACTCGATGAGCTTGCTGCAAAGCTTATAAAGTATAAACGTATCAAAATGAAAATACAATCTCATACAGATAGTCGTGGGCCAGAGGCATATAATGTTCCGTTATCACAAAACAGAGCAAAAGCAACCTTTGATTATCTTGTAGAAAAAGGAATAGACCCTAATCGCATACAGTATCAAGGTTATGGTAATAGCCAGCCAGTAGTAGATTGTCCAGCTGGACAATGTACAGAGGAGGAGCACCAGCTCAACAGGCGTAGTGAGTTTGAGATAACAGGGTATTAGAGATATAATCATTCATAAAAAAAGCAACAGTTTATGTTGCTTTTTTTTGGTTTACGCTTTCGCGAAAGCGTACTCATAACCAATACTTACATAAGTTTAGTACTTATCTCATTTATAAACGGGACGTGCACCTCGTGCTTTCCTTTAAACACCTGCACATTTAACCTTTCTCCAAAAAGTGCCGAGCCTTTAAGTTGTTGCTCTGTCTTACGGGCTTCTGTGATGTACTCATCCTCATCTCCATAGAGATAAGTTACCGTAGTGCTTTGTGGTAAATAATTAAAGTCTGTTGCTTCGAGTTCTTGAGGTATCGCACCAGAGTGTAGCAGTAGATAATCACAAGATAGCGCTCTGTGTGCCATCCAGCGGGTGAGTATAGAGACTCCTTGCGAGTAACCCATAAAGATAAAGCGTACTTCTTGATTTCCTATTTTCTCAAGTTCTTTGCTCCACATTGCATCTAGATAGGCAAAGAGATTTTCTTTCTCGGTCTCTATATTTTCTCTAGTAAGCCAGCTTGCACCTATGTATTTAAAACGTTTATCTTGATAGTACTTACTAGGCGCCTGTGGTGCTATGATATAATTCTCAGTAGTATCTAGAGCCTTAAAGTACTTGATAAAATATTTTGATAAATACCCCATACCGTGTAGTGCTACCCATACATTTTTAGTCTGTGAGGTTACATCATTAAGTGTAGTATACGTATTAGTATGTGTGTAGGTTGTACTATTTTCTTCCATAGATGATAAAAGTAGAAAAGCTTGTAGAATCTTGTTAGTAATAAGGCATAAAAAAACCACTCGATAGAGTGGTTTTAGGTTGCTTTGAGAGCAACTTATATATTAATACCTACTGGTAGTAGCTTTTTGTACTTACGACGGTTAGAGCGCATAAATTTTGCAATTTCTGGACTTGTAGGGACGAGGTTAATCTCTCTATCTGCTACTTCCTTAAAAACGGCTATTATAAACTCGTTCATATGGTCTTCTGTGCCTTCTGGCATAAATATTTTAGTGAGGAAGATCTTACGCTCTTGTAAGGAATATTCCATTTTTGCAAGCTTTCCGTCAAAGGTAGTTTCGAATTGTCTTAGAAACTCATTGTCTGTCAATTCAATTGCTGTTGTAGCCTCCATAAATTTTGAAAAATATTTAGTATTTGTAATATAATTAACACGTAATAAGAAATCAGTCTTTAGTTTTATGCGCTGTAAACGCTGGTATTTGAGAATATTTTTAAAACATATGAATTTCTTAATAAGAAAGTGTTGCAAATTTACAAAAAATTCCCGAAATAGGCCACTACTTCTATGTTAAACCCTTATTCCTAAGTAAGATGATACACGTGTATTTGATGCCTGGTATGGCTGCAAATCCTTCTATATTTGAAAATATAAGCTTACCGAGTGCTTCTTATACTACGCATTTACTAGAATGGCAGCTGCCAGAACCTGGGGAGTCACTATCACAGTATGCCCTACGTATGACACAGTTTATAAAGCACGATGATATTGTATTGCTAGGCGTGAGTTTTGGTGGAGTGCTCGTACAAGAGATGGCAAAGCATATCAAGGTGCGCAAGCTTATACTGGTAAGCACTGTAAAAAGCAAGTATGAATTACCGAGGCGAATGAAGCTTTCGCGAAAGCTAAAACTCTACAAAGCACTTCCAGCTAGTCTTATAGAAGATGTTGATAAACTTGCAAAATATGCCTTTGGAGAAACCATAAAAAACCGCGTAGATTTGTACCAGAAATATCTATCTATGAATGATAGAAGATATATGAAGTGGGCAGTAAAAGAAATGGTGTGCTGGGATCAAGAAACCCCTACAGAAAATGCGATACATATACACGGAACGGCAGATAAGGTGTTTCCAGTCAAGTATATAGATAATTGTATAGAGGTTCAAGATGGAACACATATAATGGTGATAACTCGTGCAAAATGGTTTAATGAACATTTGCCGAAACTCATTGAAAATGAGTAAATTGATTTAAAATAGAAAAGACTATGATAATGATGAAGAAAATTTTTGCAGGTGTGGCGATAGTCGCAGTTGCCGGTCTTGTTATAAACTCTGCAAAAGCTCCACAAGAGCAAGAGGAAGAACAAGTACCCGTAAAAGATGAAAAAGTACGAAGCGAAAAACTAGTAAACGATTATAATGTATATGCCATCCCTATGCCAGATGGACTCAACTTTGCTGGTGAGGAAGTGCCTGTACAAAATCCAGACATTAAGGAACGTATGGATCGCGAACTTCTGGTAAATACATACTGGCAGTCTAATGCGTTATTGCTTTTTAAAAGAGCGCATAAATACTTTCCTATCATAGAGCCCATACTTGCCGAAGAGGGCGTGCCAGATGATCTGAAATATCTTGCAGTTATTGAGAGTGGTCTTACACAGGCGGTATCACCTGCAAGAGCTACAGGTTTCTGGCAAATTATGAAAGAAACGGGTAAAGAGTACGGTCTAGAAGTAAACAGCAATGTTGATGAGCGTTACCACATAGAGAAGTCTACAAGGGCTGCTTGCCAGTACTTAAAGAAGTCTAAAGAGCGTTTTGGAAACTGGACGGCTGCTGCTGCAGCATATAATGCAGGTAACTACGGTGTGTCACGTCGCTTTGAGGAGCAAAATGTAAATGATTATTATGACCTACTTCTAGGTGAAGAGACAGGGAGATATGTCTTTAGAATTATCGCGCTTAAGGAGATTCTTAATAACCCAAAAAAGTATGGATTTAATTATAGAACAGAAGACTTGTATACCGCTGTACCTACATACAAAGTAGAAGTTGATACAGCAGTTACAAATTTTGTAAAATTTGCTGAGCGTTTTGGGATTAATTATAAGATTTTAAAAATACATAATCCTTGGTTGAGAGAGCCTAAGCTCAATAACAGCTCAAGAAAGAAATATTATATCGAGATACCTAAAGAAGGAGCATACTCTTTAGGGAGATAACAATGTAACAACACATTGTTGTAAATGAAAAGCCTGACAGAAATATTACTGTCAGGCTTTTTCTATTATTCAAGATATAATGAAGGTATTATTTGTTTATCACGATGGGAGCCTCGCTCAATGTTTCTTGTTTAAAAAGAAGCTCCTTGAGTAAGTTTTTATAAAGATCATAATTCTCAAATGCGGCATCTTTTTCATCTTTTGCCATTTTATTTGAGAGTCTTCTTTTTATATTAATAATTGTCTTGTCTGATGTGATGGTATAAGCAAGAGGTAGACCTAAGGAGTGCTTAAGATTTTTAATAATCTGTGTGTACTTGTTATCTGAGTCATCTACATAAAGCACGTCAATATTACGATGATATCCTTTTGCTAGTTTTTTTACCTCCTTATTGGTTCCCCAGTGCAGTAATATAATAGATACGTCATCTCCATACTGGGCTGCTAGTTCATTAAGAGCTGCTTGTTCTCCTTTACAGTTTATACGCCAGCTAGAGTAGGTGAGTAGCATTACTGGTTTTGTATACTCATTAAGTGCTACCGCTTTTTTAGAAAGTTTAGTCACCTTAAAATTGTCCATTAGAGACCCTGTGATTTTATCTTCAACAAGATTATCAAAAAGTACTTTGACTTTATCTTGTTCTAAATTTCTAATCGCGTCTTCGGCTTGTAAAAGATAGGCAGGTAGGTGCGCGTCTAACACATCAGAAAAAAACAGTTGAGAGTTTTGAGCCGATAGTGTAATGTGCGCAGTAAGAAGGAGTGTAAGTAATAATCTTCCCATAATCATACCTTTATACTAACAAGGTATGCGAGTAAGATCTAAAAAAGAAATTTTTTCGTCCAAGCACCTTAAAATTAGGTCAAAATGCTTGTTTTTGACATTTTATTATCCTTATTTATAACAAATATCTTGTAAAATCTATTTTTATTAAGAATATGATATTTATAAGTATCCTTAGTTATTTCCACTTTTTTTAATAACTGGGATCACTTTTGGTTTAGTGGAGATTGATGTAGGTGCAGTAGCTCTCTGTTGAGCGGCTTTTTCATTACGTTCAATTAATGACTCTCTTTGTTTTGTGCTTTCATCATCAGAAGATTCAGTACCGTATTGTGGTTTATTTTCTTCTCTATTTTGTAACGTGCCCTCACTAATATCTGAGTTTTCTGAAAGTGGAGGTTTCTCACCATCATCTGGTGTGCTGAAGAAACCTTCATCTATTTCTGGAAGAGGTATTCCCTGTATTTTTGTAAGTGTAAAAGGTGCCTCACCTTTAAAAATATCTTCTTTGCTTAGTAGTCGCTCATCGCCACGCCAGTTAAACCCTTCAAAGGTTTGTGGCTCCTCTAGAAATTGAGACTCAGGAAAAATATTCCCGCCAGGACTCTTTATTTTATTAATCTCATCTATGGTGTTCTCAAAAAAAGTGATTTCTATCCTTGCAGATTTACCCCTATCTATCCCTGTGAGATCTCCATTATCTTCACGCATATACATTATGGTCTCAGCATTGTTTATAATATCTACCTGCTTAAGTGCATTGTCATCATCAAAAAAGCCATAAAGTTTCTGGCCCTTAATCTGATTGAAACCAGAGATAGTATCCTTTTGAGCAATAAAAGCGTTATTAAAAACTTTAAGAGAATCTATTTTTTCTGTCTCTGTATTGCTTATAAGGTGTATACTATCACCCGTGATCTGGCTTTCTTCACTCCATAAAATGGGCTTGTATATCATCTGTGTAAGACCTGTGCGCTGGTTGCTGTGTAGCGAGTCACTCTTACCACTCATATTACTCTTGTAGAGCTTTACATTTTTATAAGCACGCATTATACGATTCTCTGGCTTACCAGTAAGCATTAATTTATCTCCGTGTACATATACAGAGTCATTATCTTCTACAGTAATAGCAACTGCTCTTTGCGTTATAAGTACGGAGTCTTTTGCTCTATAAACCTCTGCATAATGTCCTTTTACTAGACTTCTATTAAGGGTGTCAAGTACTTTTATATTATTAGTAGCGCTTGCAAAATTGCGATTTCTATCAAAATAAAGGCTATCCCCATATACTTGCCTGTTATCATAATCTATACGAGAGTTTTTTACAAAATAGCCATAATCATTTGCGGTGTCATAAAACCCACGTTCACAATACACCTTAGAAGTCTTACTTGTAATCGTTGTTGGGCCGTATAGATATGCGTGCTCTGGCACACTATAAAAATCTAGTTGCTCACTGTTTATAGTATACTCAGGGTTTTTTACCACCACATCACTTATAAATGATATTTTATCTTGCTCTATATAATAACGCCCCACACGGCTTGTAATCTTACTATTAGGGGAGGTTACAACACCACCAGTTCTGTAATAAGCTTGCTGTGTAGTACGATTAAAGTACATTGTATCTGTAGTGACGGTGGTCGTATCCTTTTTTAGAAATACGTCACCAGCGGCATAGGCAAACTTTGTTTTACCATTATACTCGATGTATTTACTGCGCATAGAGACAGAGTCGCCTTGTTTGAGTCTTACATTTCGGTAAGCTTTTACAAAATTTTCTTCTTTGTAAAAAAAGGCAAGATCACACCACATCTCTGCACCTTCGTGCTCTATGTAAACTTGCTCATTATTGTTTTTCTGTAAAAGGATTGCTCCGGGAAACTCCTCTTCATTTATACGCTCTATAGGAGATTCTATATAGATGAGCTTTGAGGGTTGTTCTTGCGCTTTCGCGAAAGCGGAAAAAAATATAATCCCAGCTAGTAAGATGTAGTATTTGTAGTTCATTAATTCCAAAAATAATCAAATTGCTACCCTTAACCGTTAGCGCTTTATCAAAAAATAGATTGTAAAGATTAAAACGTTGCTATAAGTCAAAGCGTATGTAGTAATGTGTTTATATATAAAAAGAGCCTTCAGATATAATTCTGAAGGCTCTTTACATATTGTAGATACTTACTATCTAAGGATAGTTTGTGTTCTATCTGGTCCTACAGATACTATCTTGATAGGAGTCTCTAGCTCTTTTTCTAGATAGTCTATATAGTCATTAAGCTCTTTAGGTAGTTGGTCTGCCTTAGTCATACCTGTAAGGTCTTCAGACCATCCTGGCATATCTTTATATACAACTTCTACGTTTTCTGGCTCTATGTTATATGGAAGGTGCTCAATAGTCTCTCCTTTATATTTATAAGCCGTACATACTTTTAAGGTTTTAAAACCAGAAAGCACATCACCTTTCATCATCATAAGTTGTGTTACACCATTAACGCGCACAGCATATTTAAGTGCTACTAGATCGAGCCATCCACAACGACGCGCTCTACCCGTAGTTGCTCCAAACTCGTTACCTACACGTCCCATAGTCTCACCATCCTCATCAAAAAGTTCTGTAGGAAATGGTCCAGAGCCTACACGAGTAGTATATGCTTTAAATATCCCGAATACTTCACCTATTTGATTAGGAGGAACTCCAAGACCGGTACAAGCACCAGCCGCAGTCGTGTTTGAAGAAGTTACAAAAGGATATGTACCAAAATCAATATCTAGAAGTGATCCTTGTGCTCCCTCTGCAAGTATAGATTTACCGCCTTTTTGAGCTTGGTATAGGTACTCTTCTGAGTCTATAAATTGTAAGGTCTTAAGCGTCTTTATTGCTGCAAAAAATTCTGATTCTAGTTCTTCTAGGTCGTACTCAATTTTTGCATCATAAAAGTCTATCATAGAGATATGCTTATCTCTAAGAGTTGCATAACGATTTTTCCAGTCTGCAAGTTCTAAATCACCTACACGTATACCGTTACGACCTGTTTTATCCATATAAGTAGGTCCTATTCCTTTAAGAGTAGATCCTATTTTTGCTTTTCCTTTTGAGGCTTCAGAAGCAGCATCAAGTAAGCGGTGGGTAGGAAGTATAAGGTGAGCTTTACGCGAGATTACCATTTTTGCTTTATAATCAAGACCTTCAAACTTGTCTAAGTTTTGTAGCTCTTTCTTAAAAATAACTGGATCTATCACCACGCCATTACCTATGACATTCATAGCATTGTCGTGAAAAATTCCAGAAGGAATCGTATGTAGTACGTGTTTTATACCATCAAACTCAAGTGTGTGACCAGCGTTAGGTCCTCCTTGAAAACGTGCAATGATATCGTAGTCTTTTGTAAGGACATCTACAATTTTTCCTTTTCCTTCGTCGCCCCATTGGAGGCCTAGTAGTAAATCTACTGCCATTGTTATATTAGTTAGTCGTGTTTTTCTTTCCGTAAAAGTATAGAGAGTGCTTGTCTATAGTAATATCAAAAACCTCTTCTATGGTTTTTTTTATAGACTGTATGCGAGGGTCACAAAATTCTATAACCTCTCCAGTATCTGTAAGAATTACGTGATCGTGCTGCTTGTCAAAATATGATTTCTCATACTGCGCTTGGTTGTTACCAAACTGGTGCTTGCGCACGAGTCCACATTCTAATAAAAGTTCTATAGTGTTATATAGTGTTGCACGGCTCACACGATAGTTCTTATTTTTCATACTAATGTAAAGCGCTTCTATATCAAAGTGCTCTTCATTGCTGTATATTTCGTGTAGTATGGCAAAACGCTCTGGCGTCTTGCGGTGGCCTTTTTCTTCTAGATAGGCTGTAAAAACGCCTTTTACAACGTCTTGATCCTTATTGATAGTAGCTTTTAGTGGCATCGTTTATAATAAAGGACGAATTTACGGATTTAAACTCTAGTCACTTGATCGATACCATCTATTTTTTTGAGATTTTCTATTAAGGTTTTCAACAATGCATTGTTTCTTACAACAACGGTTATTTTACCCTTAAAAATACCTCCTTGTGTGGTAAAGCTCAGGCCTTTTATATCTACATTAAGATGGTTTGATATCTCTGCTGTAACTGTATTTACTAGACCAAGATTATCTATCCCTGTAAGTACGATATCTGTTTGATAACCCGTGTCTGATGAGTCTACCCACTTTGCTTTTATAATTCTATAGGCGTAGTTGCTACGCATAGCAATTGCATTAGGGCAGTTATTTTTATGAACCTTTATGCCATCTTTTATAGTGGTAAACCCAAAAACCGGATCACCCGGTATAGGGCTACAGCACTTTGCAAAGGTGTAATCTAGTTTTTGATCTTCCGGTCCAAAAACAAGGGAGTCAAAATTATTTGTAATCTCATCTTTGTGAATATCTGGCGGAGTGTTAGGTTTTCTGATCTTACTTTTAATAAAACTCATTAAGGCATTGCTGCGTTGTGCGGCAAATTCCTTTATCATTTTATTATCAATTGTTCCATTACCCACACGGTAAAAGAGGTCTAAGCTTGTGTTGAGTTTAAAATAGGATACAAGCTCGTTTATCGTTTTTTCATTAAGAGGTATTTTCTGCGACTTCAGTTTTCTGGCGAGTATTGCCTTACCATCATCTGCTAGCTCTTTTTTCTCGTCTTTGAGTGAAGATTTTATTTTGGCTCTTGCACGTGCTGTAGTCGCATAGTCTAACCAGTTATTTGTAGGGTGTGCAGACTCAGACGTGATAATCTCAACTTGATCACCACTTTTGAGAGTGTGGCTAAGAGGTACAAGTTTGCCATTTACTCTAGAGCCACGCGTGTGCAAACCAACCTCCGTATGCACGCTAAATGCAAAATCAAGCGGTGTTGCACCCTTAGGTAGCGATTTAAGCTCTCCCTGAGGTGTAAAGACAAATATCTCTTTATTATATAAGTTGAGCTTAAAGTTTTCTACAAAGTCTACCGCATTCTGGTCTGGATTTTCTAGTGCTTCTTGTAGCCTGTTTATCCACTCATCAAGGCTAGATTCTCCTTCTTTACCTTCCTTGTATTTATAGTGAGCTGCATATCCTTTTTCGGCAATTTCATTCATACGGTCAGAGCGTATCTGTACTTCAACCCATCTGCCTTTAAGCCCCATTACTGTAATGTGTAAGGCCTCATATCCAGTAGATTTTGGTGAAGAAATCCAGTCGCGTAGTCTCGTAGGGTTAGGTCTAAAGTGATCTGTTACGATAGAATAAATTTTCCAGGCGAGGAATTTTTCATTTGCCTTATCACTTTTATAGATGATACGTATGGCAAACTTGTCATACACCTCGTCAAAGGTGACACCCTGAGCAAGAATTTTGCGTCGTATGCTGTATATAGATTTTGGTCTACCTTTTATCTCATAAGTAAGTCCTTCTTCATCTAGTGAGTCTTCTATTACCTTCTTAAAGTCCTTTATGTATTGATCTTGCTGGGCTTTACTTTCTGTAATCTTACTAGAGATATCTTTATATACATCTGGCTCTGTATATTTAAGGCTAAGGTCTTCTAGTTCAGTCTTAATATTATACAAGCCCATTCTGTGAGCAAGTGGAGCATAGATATAAAGTGTCTCGCTAGCAATTTTAGACTGCTTATCTGCACGCATAGCATCCATAGTTTGCATATTGTGCAATCTATCTGCTATCTTAATGATGATCACACGTGGGTCATCATTAATAGTGAGGAGCATTTTTCTAAAGTTTTCTGCTTGTAGTGATACGTCTCTGTCCTTTTTTAGACTTGATATTTTTGTAAGGCCATCTACTATACGGGCAACCGTCTCGCCAAACATTTGTTCAAGATCTGCAAGGGTATACTCTGTGTCTTCTACCACATCGTGTAGTAATGCACTCGCTATAGAGGTAGCATCAAGTCCTATCTCACTTGCAACTATTTGAGCCACAGCAAGAGGGTGGAAGATGTAAGCCTCCCCAGACTTGCGACGTTGCGATTTATGCGCATCTACCGCAACCTCAAACGCTTTTCTTATCATCTTCTTGTCCTCATCGGTCAAGGTTTGATAACTTATGCGCAAGAGCTTTTTGTACTGTCTTGTCAGCTCTTTATTCTCTGCTTCTATAAATTCTGCGGTTAACTCCATATGATATATTAAATGTACCAAATTCTACTTTATGAACAACATATTTTTAATACATCTTAAGCTGTTTTAATAAATGTCTATAAATAGAGAATTCTATTAAAGTTTCTTTTTTACGCTTTCGCGAAAGCGTAACAATAATACCACATCACCTACTTATAAATGACAGTATAGTGAGCGAGTATAATTATTATCTTCGCCGTAATAAAAAACATTATATGAGCATATTTTTTATCCTAGTTGGATTAGTACTGTTAGTAGTAGGAGGGGAGTTTTTGGTACGAGCATCTGTGGGGTTATCTTTTAAACTCAACCTGTCTAAAATGGTGATAGGACTTACAGTTGTATCTTTTGCAACCTCTGCTCCAGAACTACTGGTAAGCGTGCAGGCAGCTCTAGATGGGAGTTCAGACATTGCACTTGGTAATGTAATAGGGTCTAATATTGCAAACATAGGGCTTGTGCTAGGTATAACGGCAGTAATATCTGCCCTGGCCATAGACCGAGATTTTTACAGATTTAACTGGCCGGTGATGGTGCTATTCTCACTTGCGCTTTACTTCTTACTTTCTAACGATGGTAAGCTCACAGCAGTAGAGGGTGGTGGTCTACTTGCGGCGCTGGGTGTGTACTTGTTTTTCTTAATACGTCGTGCTCGTAAAAGTAGAGAAGAAGAAGATGCAGATGGTGTAGATGAGGGGCTGGGACAAGCATCTTATTTTAAGATATTTATATGGTTATTTATAGGTGCACTTGCGCTATATTTTGGGTCAGAATGGCTAGTCTCTGGAGCAAAAGATCTTGCTACAGCAGTAGGTATAAGTGAGTATGCAATCTCTGTTACCGTGATTGCTATAGGTACGAGTGTGCCAGAACTTGCGGCATCTGTCATCGCTGCGCTCAAAAAGGAAAAAGCAATCTCACTAGGTAATCTTATAGGTTCTAATATTTTTAATATTGCCTCTGTGCTAGGCTTTACATCGCTTATAAAGGATATAAACGTTGTAGATGATGCTATTTTAGGGACTAATATTTACTGGATGCTAGGCTTTGCTATTGTACTCTTACCACTAGCATTTATACCAAAAACATTACAGATAGGTCGTTTTAAGGGCTTATTTCTTGTAGGTGCCTATATCTTATTTATTGCGCTTGCATTTTCGGCTTAGTTTCTTGGCTTCGTTTATAAAATAAATATCTAGGCTTCTCAATTATTTGATTATAATAAATGTACATTGTCTTCTACAGGCAATTTTAAGTCATTGTATACTGTCTATAGATGTAGGTGAAATTCCTTGTTTTATTACATAAGATGTGTTTACGCTTTCGCGAAAGCGCAAAAAAAATGCCCAACCTAAGTTGAGCATTTTTCACAATATAATTAAATCAGAATTAAACCTTTGCTGTTTTTACAGTCTCGATAATACGACCTGCTACTCTGTATGGGTCTGCGTTTGAAGCTGGACGACGGTCTTCTAGCCATCCTTTCCATCCTTGCTCTACAGTGATAATAGGGATACGTATAGATGCTCCTCTATCTGATACTCCGTAAGAGAAGTCATTTATAGATGCAGTCTCGTGATCTCCTGTAAGGCGTTGCTCATTGTGAGCTCCGTATGCTTCTATATGTTCTTTTGTAAATGGACGGAAAGCCTCACATATTGTATTGTAAGTCTCTTCAGATCCACACGTTCTCAATGTTGTATTTGAGAAGTTTGCGTGCATTCCAGAACCGTTCCAGTCTCCTTTTATTGGTTTTGGGTGGTAATCTATGTACCATCCGTACTGCTCAGTAAGACGGTCTAGTAGGTAACGAGCAATCCAGATCTCATCTCCTGCTTTTTTTGCTCCTTTTGCAAAAAGTTGGAATTCCCACTGTCCAGAAGCAACCTCTTGGTTAATTCCTTCAAAGTTAAGACCAGCCTCGATACAAAGATCTGCGTGCTCTTCTACAAAGTCACGACCGTGAGTGTTTTTACCACCTACAGAACAGTAGTACATACCTTGTGGTCCAGGGTATCCACCTATAGGAAATCCTAATGGTAGTTGTGTAGCCGTGTCCATAATGAAGTACTCCTGCTCAAAACCGAACCAGAAGTCATTATCGTTATCATCTATTTTTGCTCTATGGTTTGACTCGTGCGGAGTACCATCTGCACTTAAAACCTCAGTCATTACTAAAAATCCATTTATACGTAGTGGATCTGGGTAAATTGCAACTGGCTTTAAAAGACAGTCTGAATCTCCTCCAGAAGCTTGTTTTGTAGAAGAACCATCAAAAGACCATACTGGACAATCTTCTAGTTTACCACTAAAGTCATTTACAACCTTAGTTTTACTTCTCATATTTTGTGTCGGTGCATACCCGTCTAACCAAATGTATTCTAATTTTGACTTGCTCATAATAGCATTAATGTTTTGAGTTAACGAGGGCAAAGATAAAATAATTTTGAAATGCAGTGCTATTTATAGGGTTGATTTATTAAAAATTACACCATCTTATTAACAACCCCTTAAATTT
Organism: Dokdonia genika; assembly: GCF_042652845.1. NCBI lineage: Bacteria > Pseudomonadati > Bacteroidota > Flavobacteriia > Flavobacteriales > Flavobacteriaceae > Dokdonia > Dokdonia genika. Next base: position 44,811 of record NZ_JBHSHB010000041.1, read on the forward strand.
TAGGGGGTGTGTAAAAAAAGAGACATATTTTTGTAAATCCCTTATATTTGCAATGCTTTTAAGGTCTCAAATGGTTGAATCTGTAAACTCTTTGACTAATGCAGAAGAGTAAATCTTAATAGTATAAACAATTTAAATAAACACGATAGTGACGTTTATTAATGAGAACCACTATCATATAGTCATAAAAAGTTATGTCAAAATTACGTTTTCAAGCACTGCACGATGTACAACACAGACCTGCAGTTACTTTTGAATCACTAGGACGACCATCGTCTTTATATAAGTCAAGTGTCTTTGGAGAGCAGGCTATGCGACAGTATTTATCAAAATCCACATTTGATAGTGTGCAAACGGCTATACGTAAAGGAGATAATATAGATCGCATCACTGCAGATGCTATAGCGACGGGTATGAAATCTTGGGCGCTAGAAAAAGGAGCAACCCATTACACACACTGGTTTCAACCGCTTACTGGTGCTACTGCAGAGAAGCACGATGCTTTTTTTGAAGTTACACCAGAGGGGCACGTCATAGATAAATTTGACGGAGCACAGCTTGCACAGCAAGAGCCAGATGCCTCAAGTTTTCCTCACGGAGGAATACGTAATACTTTTGAAGCACGTGGTTATACCGCCTGGGACCCTACGTCGCCTGCATTTATATATGATAACACACTTTGTATACCTACAGTTTTTGTAGCTTATACTGGAGAGGCGCTGGATTTTAAGACTCCGCTACTCAAAGCACTTAATGTAATAGATGAGGCCGCAACAAATGTTGCTCGCTATTTTAATAAAAATGTAAATAAGGTAACTGCAACATTAGGGTGGGAGCAAGAGTTTTTTCTTGTAGATGCATCACTCGCTGCTGCGAGACCAGACTTAATACTTACAGGGAGAACCCTTCTAGGTCACGCCGCGGCAAAAGGACAGCAGCTGGATGATCATTACTTTGGTTCTATTCCTATTCGTGTGCTAGCATACTTAAAAGAGCTAGAGCAAGAATGTCTCCTGCTAGGTATCCCTGTAAAAACAAGACATAATGAGGTAGCGCCTAATCAGTTTGAGATGGCTCCAGTATATGAAGAGGCAAATCTTGCGGTAGATCATAATGCCCTACTTATGGATATTATGCAAAAGGTCGCCCAGCGTCACCATTTTAAGGTGCTCTTTCACGAGAAGCCTTTTGATGGTATAAACGGCAGTGGTAAACATAATAACTGGTCGCTAGCTACAGATACGGGTGTCAACCTTTTAAGCCCAGGTAGCACACCTATGAAGAACTTACAGTTTTTAACCTTTTTTGTAAATACCATAAAAGCTGTTTATGAGCACGAGGCACTACTACGAGCATCTATTGCTAGTGCGGGTAATGATTATAGACTGGGAGCAAACGAGGCGCCACCAGCAATCATCTCTGTCTTTATAGGGTCACAGCTTACTAGAGTACTAGATGAACTTGAGAAGGTAACAGATGGAAAACTGTCACCACAAGAAAAAACAGACCTTAAGCTCAATGTTATAGGTAAAATCCCGGAGATTTTACTTGACAATACAGATCGCAACCGTACATCACCCTTTGCCTTCACTGGTAATAAGTTTGAGTTTAGAGCAGTAGGAGCTACTGCAAACTGTGCAAACCCTATGACAGTTCTTAATGCTATAGTAGCACAACAGCTTATAGCTTTCAAGAAAGAAGTAGACACGCTAGTGGATACCAAGGATATGAAAAAGGATGATGCCATCTTTAATGTACTGCGTGAGTATATTAAAGACAGCAAGAAGATACGATTTGAAGGTGACGGGTATGGTGACTCTTGGGAAAAGGAAGCAAGAAAACGCAAGCTTAGCAACAACAAGACAACAGTAGAGGCTTTAAAGGCTAGAGTGAGCAAAGCTAGTGTAGCACTTTTTGACTCGCTACAAATTATGAATACGGTAGAAATACAAGCGCGTTATGAGATAGAGCTCGAGGAGTATGTAAAACGCATACAGATAGAGAGCCGTGTTCTTGGAGATGTAGCGCGTAATCATATTATCCCTACAGCCTTACGATATCAAAATGTACTTATAGATAATGTACGAGGCCTAAAAGATATCTATGGTGATGATTATACCGCTTTCGCGAAAGCGCAAACAACCATCATAAAATCCTTATCAGATCACATTGCTAGTATTAATACACTTATCACAGAAATGATAGATGTGCGCAAAAAATCTAATAGTCTTGAATTAGAGAAAAAAGCAGGTGATTATGCCGATAAAGTAAAGCCTTATTTTGAACTTATTAGGAAACAATGTGATAAGCTAGAATTACTTGTAGAAGACGATTTGTGGCCTTTACCAAAATATAGAGAGCTTCTTTTTGTAAATTAAGTATAGTTTTCTGTAAGATTTTTCAATTATTTTTTGAGATTATTTCTCGGTGATAAGCTTTGTCTTTTTGAGACTTAGCCTATCTGCTTAGTTTTTGGTGTGCTTGTAAATGAGTAATTTACACTTAGTCGAAAACAGTGCATTTTATAATGATATATTATAAAATCACTCTTAACTTGCACATATACTCTTATCTATATTTTCCCTCTTTGAGTATTCTTCCCCCATAGTATTAAGTTTTGGCTTTCACATTTTGATGATGATGACGTTTTTGTTGTTGGCCTATATTGACGTGTTTTTATTAACCATTTATATATTAATCAATAACCTTTTTATTATGAAAAGAATTCTAATGAGCGCTGCTGCACTTGCTATTTGTTCTGTTGCTTTTGGACAGAATACTAGTACAGTAAGCCAGACGGGAACAACAAACGGACAACTTACCTTACAATTAGGAAGTAACACATCTACAATTACACAAGATGGATTAAACTCTGGTGCTACGGCTGGAGGAGACAGTAATGTGGCAGGAGTACTGCAAGTAGGAGCTAGTACATCTACTATATCTCAACTAGGAGATCGTAACCTAGCTGGGGTTGCTCAGTTTGGGTTAGGTAACAGTGCAAATATTGATCAAGGTGTAGGTTATTCTGAAGATAACGTTGCTGGAACACTTCAAATAGGAAACGGTAATACCGCTTCACAAAAGCAGCGTTATGATAATAATACTGCGGGAATTCTTCAAGTAGGAGATGATAACACGGCAACACAAGACCAGTCTACATTAACAAACGGCGCTATGGGTAGTACTGCTACTATAGATCAAGATGGTGATGATAATACAGGTACACAAGTACAGAGAGGAGAAGAAAACTTAGCAACTCTTGTGCAATTTGGAGATGATAACACAAGTACAGAAAACCAGACAGGGGATCGCAATGATAGTGATGTGCTACAAGTAGGTAACTTTAATGATGCAGATGTAGATCAAAATGGAATGTTAAATATATCATCTATTGATCAGGATGGTGATAATAATGATTACCGAACTCAACAGATTGGTACCTCAAACACATCTACTGTGAGTCAAATAGGTGATAGAAACTTAGGTGGTGGCGCTAATTTTTACGGCACATTCCAATTTGGAGAAAATAATAACTCTTCAACTACAGTGCTAGGAGATGATAACAATACTGGCACAATACAAAGAGGTGAAAATAACTCATCATCCATTTCTATTGTAGGTGATCGCAATGATGCAAACTTTTTAACTTCTTGGGGTTGGGGCGTACAGCAGATAGGTAATGATAATAATGCGTCGATTGATATCACTGGTGATGATAATACTGCATCATCAGATCAACTAGGAGATATGAATACTTCTCTAACTATTCAAAGAGGAGACAATAATAATTCAGATGTTGATCAAGTAGGGAACAATAATAACGCATTAATGCAACAGGTAGATTTCACAGGTAACGGAAATACTAGTAATAATAACACTGGGTCTATTTCTCAAACTGGAGATCGTAACACAAACTTCTCAACACAAGACGGAGATTTTAATGAAGCGAAGACTGTTGTAACAGGTGATGATAACCGTTCATTTACCATACAAAATGGTACACAAAATAAATTAACTATCACCCAAGACGGTGATAGAAATAGTTCTGAAGGACCTTACTTTGGTATTCAGCAAATAGGTATGTCAAATGAAGCAGCGATTTCGCAAATTGGAGATGATAATGCTGGGGGTATTTTACAGAGCGGAGCTGAAAATAAAGGGACAATCACACAAACAGGAGATCGAAATAATGCAAACGGTTTGACTCAATATGCATTCGGAATACTGCAATTTGGAGAAAATAATGATGCAGTAATCACTCAAGATGGTGATGATAATACGGCGAGTAGTGATCAAAGAGGAGATCGTAATGATTCTGAGACAAACCAATTAGGTGATTTTAATACAGCCAAAACAGTTCAATTAGGAGATGATAACATTTCTATTATAGATCAAAATGGAAATACAAATACAGCAGATACAGATCAAATAGGTGATAATAATGGTTCACTAGTTGCTCAGTTTGGAGTAGATAATACATCTACGGTTACCCAAACAGGAGATGACAATGGGTCTATTGTGCTTCAAGCAGGTGGTTTCTTTGGTGGTAATACTTCTACTGTGACTCAAACTGGAGACAGTAACTTATCTATCGTAGGTCAACTAGGAAGTATGAATATCTCTACAGTAACACAAATGGGTATGTCTAATCTTTCTGCAGTAGGTCAAGCAGGGTTTGGAAATACATCTACAGTAATGCAAGATGGAACTGCAAATGCTCAGATCACTGGCCAGTTAGGAGTTGGTAACACAGCTACTACTACTCAGGTGGGAACAGGTAACGCTTCAATAACACTACAAGCTGGGTTCTAATAAATGATAATCGCATACTGCGTGGGTATGCGCAGTATACCCTTAGAATCTCCGTACCCAACTACATAATTATTTCATAATAATTATATGAATGGATAAAGCACCGCCTCGCGGTGCTTTTTTCATTTAAGCTGGAAAGCCTAGTTAAGAACTTATATTGTTTATATACGCTTTCGCGAAAGCGTAATTCATTACAGGGTACTTTAGAGTAGGTCCATAGACTTAGAGCATATGTGATGATTAATAAAATAAGTGCTATAAGTAAGGTAATAACTTACTATTTGTCACTTGTGTGAAGTGAATTTTTAACTTGTAACTATTTGATTTTGAATAATAAAAAACAGTTATATCTGTAAGAATTATCTTAATCTCATTAGACCGTGTTTATTAAAGGGTATTTGCCCCTTCTTTGTGAGGCCCTGTTTTTACTGGTAGTTTAAAGATTTTGGTTATACAGTGGGCTTCCCTTTGTCGAAAACTTAGGTTTCGATGTTGACTAAGACAACAATTTGCATAATTTAGCAATGTATTACAAAACAATCTTCCCCCACGTAATATAACTCCCCCGTAATAAAAGTATTGGTATAGCGCACATTATAGATGATGCTGTTGACGCGTCTGGCCATTATTAAATTGTATTTATTAACCATTTATATATTTTTTAATTAAACCTTTTTATTATGAAAAAATTATTATTAAGTGCTGCGGCACTCGCATTTTGCACTGTAGGTTTTGCACAAAACAATGACAGTGATGTAGATCAGAGAGGAACACTTAACACATCTGGAGTTCTACAAGTAGGAGGAAACAACACCTCTGTAGTTGACCAAGATGGTAGAAACAACGCGGCTGGTGGAGATTCTAACAGTGCTCTTGTAGTGCAGTTAGGAAACCGTAACGCATCAGATGTATCTTCACAGGGTGATCGTAATACAGCTGGTGTATTACAAGTAGGTAATCGTAACGACGCTACGATAGACCAGGGAGTTGGATATTCAGAAGACAATGTTGCTTCTACAGTCCAGTTAGGAAACAGAAACACTGCTTCACAAAAGCAACGTTACGACAATAACCAGGCGTTTATAAACTCTAATGGTAATCGCAACACGGCTATTCAAGATCAATCTAGTATGAGTGAAAATGCTCCTGGAAACTTTGCAGACATAGATCAAGATGGAAACCGTAATATGGCATCTCAAACGCAAAGAGGAGAGGCAAATATGGCATTCATTACCCAAGATGGAAACCGCAATGATGCTACTCAGACTCAAACTGGAGATATGAACTCTGCAACTAGTACTCAAACAGGTAACCGTAACACTTCTTTAGAAAGTCAAGATGGAGACTTAAACGTTTCTATTAATACACAGTTAGGAGATGATAATATGACAGATCACGCACAGAAAGGTGATTCTAACTTTGCATCTACTACTCAAACAGGAACTTTTAATGACAGTAGTATTGATCAAGATGGTACAGGTAACGGTGCTATTACAGCTCAGTTAGGTACTGCAAATGATTCTGACGTAGAGCAGGATGGAACAGGTAACGGTTCTTTTGTAGCGCAGGCTGGTATAGGAAACATTTCTGACGTAAAGCAGGATGGAACAACAAACGGATCTTTAGTATTACAATTAGGAGTTGCAAATAATTCTGATGTTGATCAAGTAGGAACTTCTAATGGATCTTTTGTAGCACAATTAGGAGCTGCAAACAGTTCTACAGTATCACAAAATGGAGGTGGTAACGGGTCTGCAGTATTACAAGCAGGAGCTCTTAACAATTCAACAGTAAGTCAAGTAGGAGGTCTTAATGGATCACTAGTAGCACAAGCAGGTGTTGCAAACGGTTCTCTAGTAGCACAAGCTGGTCTTGGAAACGGATCTACTGTTGCTCAAACAGGTTTTGGTAATGGTTCTATAGTAGGGCAGTTAGGTCTTGGAAATGGTTCTTCAGTTACTCAAACAGGAGCGCTTAACGGATCATTAGTAGGTCAAGCTGGTGTGTTGAATACATCTACAGTAGATCAGAACGGTATCCTTAATGGATCTGCAGTTGGACAATTAGGAGCTGGAAACACTTCAAATGTTGATCAAGATGGTTTCTTAAACGGTCAAGTAACTGGACAGTTAGGAACTGGTCACAACGCAGATACTAAGCAATTAGGAGCTGGAAACGGATCTATTACACTTCAAGCTGGATTCTAAGAAATAATATTTCTTAAGACACAAATAATCACTACATTTAAGAGTGATTAAAAATAACCTGAAAAGGGTGTAGTGATCAATAAATCTCACACACCCTTTTCTTTATATAAAAAATTATGAAAATCTATAGTTTATTAATTTTCGCATTTCTTTTTACTGTGTCACTAGCTGCTCAGACTAATGAGGCCGCACCAGAAACTATAAGTCGTTCTAATATTGTTAACCTTGTAGCTACAGAGCAATTACCTAGAGTAAATAATAATTTTCCTAATAATAGTGTATTGATTCAACAAGTAGGTCAAGCTAACTCATCATATGTAAATATTTCTTCATCTAGTTCTTCTGTTACAGTTTCTCAAAATGGTAATAGTAATGATGTTGCAATTGCCTTAAGGGGTAATAATATTTCAGAGAGCGTGTATCAATTAGGAAATGGAAATTCAGTAATAGATGTTTCTACAAGCAATGCATCGGGATCTGGTATGCAAGTGATTCAAAAAGGAAATAATTTAGAATTAGAAAGATATGGCACCAGCCGTACCTCTGGACCTATAAAAGTAACTCAGACAGGTAATGGTTCAGGTCAAGCAGTGATAGTTCGTCAGTTTAACTAGTTTATTACTTAGCTCTTAATAGCATACTTTAATGATGTTACGCTATAGTACATACATATTACTTATTGCGCTCATATTCTTAACAGATACGGTGAAGGCGCAAAAATTCTACAATACAGAAATTGCTGCAAAAATTGAAATAGTTGAGTCTAATGGACTTTATTTAATAACAGCAAATGCTTCTAACCTAACAGGTTTAAACAGAAGCATACGGTACAAATTCTCAATTATACAAAGAGATGGTACAAATAACCCCAAAAAAGAAGAGGCAGAAGGAAGGTTTGTAATTGAGCCTTCACAAAAAGTCATACTCAATGACTATGCAATGCTTATTGAAAAAAGTAAGGACGCACTTATACTGCTTCTCGTTTACGATGGAGAAAATTTAATAGGTAAGGATCGCGTCATTGTTGCCGAAATTATTGATGAGATACCCAAAGTAGGAGAGCGTACTATATTAAGCCAGGCATTACAACAAGGGCAGTCTATAGGTCTCACGGGTTTAATTATAGAAGATACTAAAACAAAAGCAGGTCGTGATTTTTATAGATACTTTTTTCAAAAGTGTAGTATCGATAATATAAAATGGTCTAAGGATATTATTATAAAAGAAGATTTTGGACTGGGTAGAAGTACCGTTATTAAAGTAATAGAAGGAACGACTACAATTGTAAAGTTTAATGCACAGCCTAGAGATGAGTTTTTAAGGAAAGCCTCAGAGGAGTGCATACGACAAGTTCAAGGACATTTTAATCAACTAGCAAGAACAAAACAACTCTTAACATCATATTAATTCCAGACTACTTATGAAAAGTTTTATACTTATCGCAGGACTGTTTGTAACAGGTGGTTGCTTCTCACAGCAGCTTGTATATACTCCTAAAAACCCGAACTTTGGAGGAAGCTCATTTAACTATGCTTGGCTACAATCATCTGCAGATGCTCAAAACTCATTTACAGATCCTAATGCGGTAGATCCATTTGCACAACAAACAGACCTTGAGCGATTTACAGAAGATATTAATAGAACACTACTTAACAATATAAGTAATAGTATCACAAGGTCACTATTTGGAGAAGATGGAGAGCTACAAGAAGGTACGTTTACATTTGGAAGTCTAGAAGTAGAGGCTTTTCAAACTGCAGAAGGACTTGTTATAAACATATTAGATATAAATACAGGGGAGACCACACAGGTTATTGTTCCTAACTAAAAGCAATTATGAAGTATATCTTACAAACAGGTCTTTTAGTTTTAATGCTTAGCACACTCTCAAGCTGTGGTACTTATTTTAACCAGCCATTGGGTCCAGAAGAGGCAAGAACTGGAGAAAAACTCGCAACTACAGATTCTCTTATGGCGTTACCTCCTACATCTAGAAGGATAGACGTAGGTGTATATAATTTTAGAGATCTTACAGGGCAATTTAAGGCAAGTGCGACTGCAAGTACATTTAGTACAGCGGTAACGCAAGGGTCAACCGCTATATTATTAAAAGCGCTTGAAGATTCTAAGTGGTTTAGAACCTTAGAAAGGGAAAACCTGGGTAATTTATTACAAGAGCGTAATATCATAAAGCAAACCAGAGAAGAAGCTAGAAAAACAACAAACCCAAACGAACCTAGATTACCAGGTCTCTTATTTGCAGGTATATTGCTTGAAGGAGGTATCGTTTCTTATGATACAAATATTGTAACAGGAGGACTAGGTGCAAGATACTTTGGTATAAGTGGTTCAACACAATACCGTCAGGATAGAGTCACTGTTTATTTACGAGCAATAAATACTCAAAGTGGTGAGATTTTAAAAACTATTTACGTTTCAAAAACCATATTGTCACAATCACTTGATGCTAGTTTATTTAAATATGTAAACTTTCAGAGGCTGCTAGAGGTAGAGACTGGTTTTACACGTAATGAACCTGTACAACTAGCAATAAAAGAGGCTATAGAAAAATCTGTAAGAGGTCTCATTATAGAAGGTATAGAAGATAATTTATGGTCTACTAGTAAGGGTAGAGAACTTAATGAAAAGGTAGTAGCACAATATTATAAAGAAAAAGAGCTAGAAGAATCTACACGTTTATATGATAGAGTTTATAAACCTAATGTTGCAAATTCACATTTTGACTTTGCTATAGGAGCAAACCTTTTTGATGGTGATCTGGCAGATAAGAAATTTGGTGAATTTGCGCAGCTCGGTTACGAGACCGCTCTTGGCTCTACATTTGGGTTACATTTTAACGGGAGGTATCAAAGATTTAAAGCGGGTAATGAGTTTGAGCAAGCATATACAAGTCTTAACCTCAATCTTACTTATGAAATTTTACCTACAGATAATTTTACACCCTTTATCTATGCAGGAGGTGGTTACCTTTTTGGAGATAATGATGTAAGCGCTCCCAAAGTGCAGTACGGTGGCGGCGTACTTTACAAAGTAAGTGATAGAGTAGGGCTCAAGTTATTTGCCGAACAGAACTTGACTTTTGTAGATGATGTAGACCTTGCCATAAATGGTAGAAGAAATGATTTTTACTTCAACTTTGGTTTTGGTTTGAGATATAGCATTTTAAAAGATAAAAAAGAAGAGGTAGAAGACGAGGTAATCCCATTAAATTAATCAAAATGAAAACAGGTTTATATATATTCTTTTTATGTTGTACACTAAGCTTACTAGTAAGTTGTAGTGAAGACACATTAGGAGAAACAGGTATCGGTAATATAACGGGGGTGGTAGTCTTTGAAGGAGATAATGCCCCACAGGCAAATGTAAAAATATCTACAAATCCACCATCAAATACTGTTTTTACAGGTGAAGATGGAAGCTTTGATCTAGGTGAAGTAGTAGTAGGAGATTATTCTGTGCAAGCAGAAAAGAGTGATTTTATAACCGCTTTTGAGCCTGCAACGGTTACAGAGGGAACTACTACAAACGTTATTTTTGAATTACAACCAGAAACAGCCAATAATGTAGCACCGTCTATACCAATTTTAGTCACTCCGGCAGATGAGGCAGAAGATGTGGCTCAAGACGTTCTTTTTACCTGGACAGTAACAGATCCAGATCCTTTTGATGAGCTAGTGTATCAACTAGAACTACGTAATGATATGACTAATGAAATACTCAATTTTCAAAACTTGAGTGATACCTTTTTATCAGTAAATGATCTTGCATTTTCTACTAAGTACTTCTGGCAAGTAACCGTAAATGATGGTATAAATCCAGATGTAAATAGTGAGTTTAGCTCTTTTAATACCATTGATGAGCCTAATAATAGATTAGTATTTGTACGTAAAGAGAGTAACGGTAATAATGTAATCTACTCTACAGATGACGGTTCTGAAACTGGATTAGGCCCCCTTGCTCTTACCTCGCAATCGTCTAATAGTTTTAGACCTAGACGTAATACAGAAGTAAATAAAATCGCTTTCTTACGCACCGTAGGAGGAGAGACACAACTATTTACAATGAATGAGGATGGGAGTGACGTTTTTCAAGTAACAGCATCCCAACCTGTAAATGGTTTTAATCTAGAAGAAGTAGACTTTGCTTGGGAGCCTACTGGAGAGAAATTATACTTCCCTAGTTTTGATAAATTATTTTCTATAAACACAGATGGAGGAGGCTTAGAGCTCGTTTATACCACACCAGATGGTAGTTTTATCACAGAAGTAGAAAGAGCGAGATTTAACGATTTTTTCGTTATAAAAACTAATAACGTATCTGGTTATGCGGCAGAGATTCTTGTGCTAGATTTAGATGGTAACCTCATAGAGACTGCTGTAACAGGTTTTCAAGGAGCCCTAGGAGGCCTTGATATTTCTATTACCGGTAGTACTATCGTGTTTACAAGAGACATTTCAGAATTTGAAAATCCTAACTATTTACAACTAGACACACGTATATTTACCTACGAGTTAGGCACGGGCAATGCTCCAGTAGACCAGTCTGGAGATAAACCTGCCGGAACAAATGATCTAGACCCTCGCTTTACACCTACTAATGCAGGTATTGTTTATACCAATACGCCTAATGATGAGGTATCTGTACGTGATATTGTAACATCACAACTAGGCGATGCATCCAGAACAACCCTTGTAGAGGATGGCGCTATGCCAGACTGGCAATAAACTAGAGATATTTATACTAAAAGCTCCTTTATAATGATATAAAGGAGCTTTTTTTGTTCAAGTAAAATCAAAGAGTTTTGTTTTGATTATTTATCTCTCTTATGGTGTTTTCGCTAACCAAACCTTGCGGTGATTCATTTCGTATTATCAATATAATTACGCTTTCGCGAAAGCGCACCTATAAACATTAAAAATGCAATCTCACCTTAAGACTTTTTGCGCGCCTCTTTTTGTGCTTTTTTGATAACGTTTTTTAGAGTCTTGTTAGTGGTGTAATCCAAAGCAGTAAGATTGTTCTTATTTGTGAGTAGTGCATTTGCATCTGCCTCAAGTAAAGCTTTTACAGTGGGAAGTGCATTCTCGTTGCCACTAGCAGCTAGGTGTAATGGAGTCTCATCTCTTTTGTTTTGTGCGTTTACATCTGCTCCGTAGGACACTAATAGCGCTATTAATGCACTATCTGTAGCTTCATACGTTTCTGTAACCAGATGTAATGGGTAGTATCCATTCCCAAAGGCTTGTGTAGGTGTGACACCTTCTTCTAGAACTAACTTGGTGCCATCTATGAAGTTAAATTTGATAGCTAGTTCTAAGTCATATTGTGTGGGTTTTGCTCCACTTTCTAGCAATAGCTTTGCAACGTCTAGTTGTTTGTATCGCATCGCGTCTTCTAGAGCGATACTTGTACTTAAACCTCGTTCTATAAGTTTTTGTACAACTTTAAGGTTTCCTTTTCTTGCAGCAGTAGATATAAATGACGGGTCGATATGCTCTGTTTTTGCTAAGATGAGAAGAATGATGTCTTCGTCCTTAGTTTCCATAGCAGCGTTTAGAGCCTCTTCTGTATCTGCACCCTTCTCTAGTAAGTAGCCAGTAATTTCTTTATTACCAGTCTCTGTAGCATCTACAATAGCCTCGCTTACATTAGCCTGTCCCTGTTCTATAAGGATTTTTGATATGGCGAGATTTTCTTTTTTTACAGCTTCTTGTAATAGCGCTGGGTCTGCCGTAGCTGCTCCCTTAGTCACTAGAAAAGCGGTAATAGATTCATTTTCTCTAGATACGGCCGTTTTAATACCTTGAGAAGGGTCTGCATCGTTTTGCACAAGTAGCTCAACCATCTCGAGATTTTCCTTTGAGACGGCAAGGTCTAATGTCTGAGTGGCATCTATAGAGGCACTTTTTGTGCTTATCACAGATTGCGCCAGCATCACTCGGTCTTCTTGTACGGCAGCCTCTAGCGCTACAGCAGGAGTGCCGTTGTATGTATTAAGGGCATCATTAAAGAGTTGAGTATCTTGAGATTTTGCGGCATATGAGAAAACCTCATCTGCAACGGCTTTGTTTTTTAATGATACTTCTATTGCTGGTTTGTTATCTTTCTCAATTGCATAGGTGAGTATCTCTGTGGCTTGAGCTCCATTTTTAAGCGCCATATCAAGTATGGCTGTGTTACTGTTATCTACCGCAACTTCTGCTGCAAGATTAGAATCAAGTTTTGCTTCTTTCTTAACGAAATAATTAAAGAGATCTGTGTCATTTAGTTTTGCTACGACCTCAAGCGTTTCTCCGCTTGCTTCGGTGACAGGTACAATAACATTACGCAAAGCCATATTATCGTGCTGGGTAGCTCTGTCTAGTATGTAGGCATCTGCGGTAGAGCCTAGCTTCACAAATTTCTGAGCGAGATCTTCATCATTATTTTCGGCAGCGAGAAGTAGTTCGTTTTTACCAGCTACAAATTCTTCAAACTCCTCACTCATTAACGCTTTTACAGTAGGGTAGTGGTAGAGCTCGAGTGCATAAGCTAAATCGTTATTTCTCGGTATGGCTCCTTCTCTAAAGAGTGCATAAATTACATCTGCCTCTTTATAAGCCACCGCTTTATAAATCATATTATTTTTAGGCTTAGCTCCTCGTTCTAAGAGAATGAGTGCTTTTTCTCTCTCAAAATTTCTAGGTTGAAAAGCTACATCCAGATCTTCGGTAGTAGGTACCACGCCATTATCTAGTACAAAGTTAAGAACATCGTTATCTTGTTTATTAGTAATGATGGCTTGTAGTAATCCATTTGCTCCTACGTTTCCATTTTTTTTAAATAAGTCTTTTAGTAACGGGATATTACCGGTCGCAGCAGCAGCAACAAGTTCTGTATCTAGTACATAATTATAAGTAGTTGTGATGTTCTCAATAAGGCCCTCGTCTTTTATAAGCTCTGCGGTATAGGTGATGTCATAGATGTCCTTATCAATCGTTTCTAGCTCGATGGTTTTTTCTACTTTTTGCTTTAATATGTCTTTGTAATAGGTCTTTGCGTCTTCTGTACCAGAAACTCGCAGGCGTGTCCTACCACCTCCTTTTACTAGTTTTTTTGCATCATCCCATACACTTAGGTAGCCCTTTTTTAGGTCTTCGGCTTTTATGGTGATTATAACGTTTCTATCTAGAAGCACTTCTTCGTCTGTAATAAGGGTTTCAAGACGGAGTCCACCCAACTCAATAAGCGGTTTTATATCAAGTATAGCATCGTCTTTTGAAAAGCCACCAAAAAATATATCTCCCGTGTAGTCTGTGCTCGTTGCATTCTCACCGCCCATATTTTTTTTGATAATCTTAGTGAGATCTTGCTTAAAGCGTAGGGAGTACTTTTTATAATATTTGCTTGCTACTGGTCGCTGTACGGCCTTTTGAGCATAGGCAGTTGCGACTTCTATAACACTATCTAGCATTCTCACTTTTTTTGCCTTGTCTTCAACCTCTGGCATAGATACCGTTCTAAAGAGTTCTGAAAACGTTTGCAATGTGACCTCTATGGGCTTACTATTTTGAGATACGGTACCTTCCCAATCTGTAAACCACTGCGCATCTTTTGTTCCTCCTATGGTATAGGTGTTGCTTTGCCCAGCATTTATGTAAGGATCTGGATCACTAGCTCCTGTATGAGTTGCAATAATATCTTTTACAACCTGTTGTTGAAACTCATCTTTCTCATAGGGTGAGTAAATATAATCTGTGTTTTTAATGAGGTTTCTTTTTAAAAATATACCACCGTATACAACTTGGTCTGCATAATGAGTCCCGTATCTGTGTATAAAACCCTCTGGTGTAATATCACGCCCCAGTCTTGAAAAATCTGCCACCATCGCACTGTCTAATGTTTTTGTAGAGCTTGTACGTAGAGATTTACGTTCTATAGGTTTTCTCTTTTGAGTGTATACAAAGAGTAGCTTGTCGCTGCCGTCTGCCTCAAAGGCCTCATAATATGCGT
Organism: Dokdonia genika; assembly: GCF_042652845.1. NCBI lineage: Bacteria > Pseudomonadati > Bacteroidota > Flavobacteriia > Flavobacteriales > Flavobacteriaceae > Dokdonia > Dokdonia genika. The sequence continues at coordinate 59,846 of NZ_JBHSHB010000041.1, forward strand.
GACTATTTATAGCCTGAAAAGGACTGTCTAGAGAGTCTGTGCGCAAGAGTTCCTTCTCATACTCGTAGGGTGTAGTGACAAAATGATAAGATACAGCGGGAGATGAGGTAATCTTACTTGTAGAGGAGCCACCCTTAAAAAGCAGTTTACCTTTTGATGAGGAGCCCCAGTCCAGGGCATCTACATAGCGCACATCAAAGCCGTGCCCCAAAACATCTTGTCGTTTGAGTCCATCATCTTGGCTCATCGCAGAGAGTGAGCTTAAAAGGAGGGCGATATGTAATATGTAGTAACTTTTATTAAAAAGAAAGTTGTTCAAGGTGTATAAGATTTAATAAATAGAATGGTTAATGAACCTTGAAAGTAGACATAAATAAGCAAAGAAAAAACCCAAATAGACTAAGGCATAAATTACTGGAATGAAGAGAGTTTGGTAAAATATTGATGTAAGAAAAAACTGATTTTTAGCGCCTCTTTTACGCTTTCGCGAAAGCGTAATAACAAGAACCCGCCACATTTTACAAATAGTTTATAACTGCAGGCTAGTCTATTTTACCTCTCATTAATTAATCCCTATTTTTGCGCCATAAAATCTACCTAATGAGCCAAGAAATTTCTAAACGATATGCACAGCGCGGAGTATCTGCTGGTAAAGAAGATGTACACAACGCGATTGAAAATGTAGACAAGGGCTTGTTTCCTAAAGCATTTTGTAAAATCGTACCAGATGCACTTACAGGAGATGATGATTATTGCCTCGTGATGCACGCAGATGGTGCAGGGACAAAATCTGCACTGGCATATATGTATTGGAAAGAAACGGGAGACATATCTGTATGGAAAGGTATTGCTCAAGATGCGCTCATTATGAATATAGATGACCTACTATGTGTAGGTGCTACAGACCATATAATGTTATCTTCTACCATAGGGCGTAATAAGAACCTAATACCGGGCGAAGTAATTTCGGCTATTATTAATGGATCTGAAGAGTTACTAGAAGAGCTTAAGTCATACGGAGTAACCATACACAGTACGGGTGGAGAAACCGCAGATGTGGGTGATCTTGTGCGCACAATTATAGTAGACTCTACAGTAACGGCAAGAATGAAGCGTAGTGATGTGATAGATAATGCAAATATCACTCCTGGTGATGTAATTGTAGGTCTAGCATCTTTTGGTCAAGCTAGTTATGAGACTTCTTATAACGGTGGGATGGGAAGTAATGGTCTTACCTCTGCTCGTCACGACGTTTTTGATAACTACCTGGCTCAAAAGTATCCAGAAAGCTTTGACGCAGCAGTACCAGAAGATCTAGTGTACAGTGGTTCAAAAAAACTTACAGACGCTGTTACAGATAGTCCCATAGATGCTGGTAAACTTGTATTATCACCTACTAGAACCTATGCACCTATTATAAAAGATATACTATTCAAATATAAGTCAGACAGTATACACGGTATGGTGCACTGTAGTGGAGGAGCACAAACTAAAATTTTACACTTTGTAGAAAACCTACACATTATAAAAGATAACCTTTTTGACACACCACCTTTGTTTAAGTTAATTCAAGAGGAGAGTGGCACAGACTGGAAAGAGATGTATCAAGTTTTTAATATGGGGCACCGTATGGAGATTTATTGTCCTCAAGAGGTGGCAGATGATCTTATTGCCATATCAAAGTCTTATAATGTAGATGCACAAATAGTAGGTAGGGTAGAAGATTCACCTTCTGGTAAAAAACTCAGTATACATAGTGCTCACGGTGATTTTACATATTAATAATTTGTAATATTAAGGTTACTAGCTAGTTAATAGTTAAATAGTGTAGGAAGATTCGTTTGTTTTGAAACTAAAATTAGTATATTTAATACGCTTAGTGTTTAATTTTTAGGCATCTAAGTTCCCTACTAATTAAGAAATAAATGAAATTCTCGCTAAGTAACTTGTGGAGTAAATTACCGCTATTAACCATCTTTTTGGTAGCTCTCAATGTGATTTCTCTTTACTATATGAGAGAGGTTAGATTCCTCAGGTATGTCCAGGTTTTCACCATAGTCATCTCTTTATAATATACTACCTTGTCCATACATTAAAAGTGCGCATACTCATAGTTATTATACTCGGGATGTTTTTGCTAAGAGAGATCTCTGTTTTTTACTACGGTAATAGTCTTGGTCAAATTGCCTATATAATTTTAGGATGTCTAGCATATGGTCTCATCTGCTTCAAGCGTTTAGATATGATACAAGTATTAGCCAGGGATAAAATTGCTATTGTCTGTACTTTTCTTTTCGTGATACTTAACCTGTTTATGATAAACGAACTTATTAGTATGGTTAAAGATAGTTATGATGGATCGTTTCAGGCAAGTTTAACATTTCTTTTAGGCATTATCATCACCTTACTAGGGGCGGTAGCTGTTTTATACAATCAAGTCGTAAATAGTGATAGATCACTCACATTTTTGTTTTTTGTTTTCTGTATGATCATTTCAGACGTGTCCTCTCTTTTAGGATATTATTTTAATATGGGCTTTTTCTACTATATAGACTTTGTAGGTGAAACACTGGGCTTATCATTTTTCATACACACCGTTTTAGATGTACGTGGAGAACGTGAGGATAAGGAACTCCTCAAAAGTATGCTCTAGATGTTGATTCTCATTTTTTACGCTTTCGCGAAAGCATACTAACGCCCATTTCCTTTTCATACCTTGCTTAAATTATCGTAAATTCGCTTCTTATTATAGAAAGTAAATGTTAGAAAAATTACAGATAGTAAAGCAGCGTTTTGATGAGGTAAGTGACCTTATCATACAGCCAGATATTATATCAGATCAAAAACGTTATGTCTCTCTTAACAAGGAGTATAGTGACTTAAAGGCACTAATGGATGTGCGTGAAGAATATATTGAGCTTACAGATAATTTTAAAGAAGCCGAAGAAATCATAGCAGACGGTAGCGATGCCGAGATGGTTGAAATGGCAAAAATGCAATACGAAGAAGCAAAATCTGGTATCCCTGAACTTGAGGAAAAAATCAGAATGATGCTTATCCCAAAAGATCCAGAAGATGCCAAAAATGTCGTAGTAGAAATACGCGCGGGAACCGGTGGTGACGAGGCAAGTATCTTTGCAGGAGATCTTTACAGAATGTACACTAAGTATGTAGATAGCGTACCTGGGTGGAAACACAGTACGGTAGACTACTCAGAGGGTACCTCTGGAGGATTTAAAGAAATCCAGTTTGAGATTACAGGTCAAGATGTTTACGGTACAATGAAGTTTGAGGCTGGAGTGCACCGTGTACAACGTGTACCTCAGACAGAAACTCAAGGTCGTGTACACACCAGTGCTGCTACAGTAATGGTACTTCCAGAAGCCGAAGAGTTTGATGTACAAATAGAGCCTAAAGATGTACGTGTAGACTTTTTCTGTTCATCGGGGCCAGGAGGGCAGTCTGTAAACACAACCTACTCTGCAGTACGATTAACGCACATCCCTACAGGACTTGTAGCACAGTGTCAAGATCAAAAATCACAACACAAAAACAAAGAGAAAGCCTTTAAGGTACTACGCTCACGTCTGTATGATCTTGAACTTGCAAAAAAGCAAGAAGAAGATGCTGCAAAGCGTAACTCACAAGTAAGTAGTGGTGACCGTAGTGCAAAAATACGTACCTACAACTATCCACAAGGACGTGTGACAGACCACCGTATAGGCTTAACCTTATACGATCTCCAAAACATTATAAATGGAGATATTCAAAAAATACTAGAAGAGTTAAGACTTGTAGAAAATACAGAAAAACTCAAGTTCACCGAAGGAGAATTATAAGCACACAATGAAGACAGAAGATCTTATCTCGCAGATTAAAAAGAAACAATCTTTTCTTATTGTAGGTCTAGATACAGATCTTGATAAAATACCTAAGCACTTATTAAAAGAAGAAGATCCCATCTTTGCTTTTAATAAGGCCATTATAGATGCGACTCAAGATCTATGTGTAGGTTATAAACCTAACACGGCATTTTATGAGGCTTATGGTCTTAAGGGCTGGAAGGCGCTGGAGAAAACCATTAATTATATTAATGAAACCTATCCAGAGCAATTCACCATAGCAGATGCAAAACGTGGCGATATAGGTAATACGTCTACACGATATGCAAAAGCCTTTTTTGAAGATCTTAATTTTGACTCTGTTACCGTAGCGCCTTATATGGGTAAAGACTCTGTAGAGCCGTTTCTCGCTTTTAAAGATAAGCATACCATAATGCTAGCGCTTACGTCTAACCAAGGTGCTTTTGACTTTCAGACCCAGACTATAGACGGGCAAGAGCTATATAAGCACGTACTTGAGACTTCTAAGAGCTATGAAAATAGTGACCAGCTTATGTATGTAGTAGGAGCGACCAAGGCCGAGTATCTTACAGATATAAGAGCCATCATACCAGAAGCTTTCTTACTTGTACCTGGTGTAGGAGCACAAGGAGGTAGCTTACGTGAAGTATGTAAATATGGTATAACAGAAGATATAGGTCTTCTAGTTAATTCTTCAAGAGGGATTATCTATAATTCTCAGGGAGAAGATTTTGCCATTGCAGCACGTAATGTTGCCCAGCAAATGCAATCAGAAATGCAAGAGATTTTAGTTCAAAACAGCTAGAGATGCATATAGTAGATCAGATGGGGCGATCCCTTACTTTTGATCATACGCCTGTGCGCATCGTCTCATTAGTGCCTAGCCAGACAGAGCTGCTGGTAGACCTCGGTTTACAATCTTCACTTGTAGGTATTACAAAATTTTGTGTTCACCCAGTGACTTTACGCAATGAAATAAGCGTTGTGGGAGGTACAAAGCAAGTGCATTTTGATAAGATTAAGACACTAGAACCTGATATCATACTTTGTAATAAAGAAGAAAATACAGAGGAGATGGTTCGTATACTGCAAGATATTGCAACCGTACACCTATCTGATGTTAAGGCGCTTCAAGATGCTCACAATCTTATCATACAATATGGTACTATTTTTAATGTGACTCAACGTGCTACAGCAATCACAACTCGCATTAAAGAAGAACAAGAACGCTTTCGCGAAAGCATAACAAACCCCATTAAGACCCTTAAAGTGGGCTATTTTATATGGCAAGAGCCGCTTATGGTTGTAGGTGATGATACCTTTATACATCACCTTATAGAGGAACTCGGTTTTGTAAATGCGTATAAAAATAAAGAAGGAAGGTATCCTACAGTTTATGAAGAAGATCTCAAGGACTTGGATTATGTATTCTTGTCCTCGGAACCATTTCCTTTCTCAGAAAAGCATATAGAAGCGTTTCAAAAAAAGACCACCGCACAAGTTGTACTTGTAGATGGTGAGTATTTTTCTTGGTATGGGAGTAGGCTCATAAAAGCCTTTCCCTATTTTACGAGCTTATCTAAGCGCTTAAAACTTTAAAAACTTAATCTTTTTATCCAGTTGTAAGGCTTCATAGGTGAGTACGTCACTTTTTTCGTGATCTGTATACATTATATTATAAGACTCCTCTACGAGTTTCTTGTGCTTACGTTGCATAAAAGATTTGAGGCGCTTGTGTTTTGAGGCAACATTAGTCATAATTGATTAATTAGTTAAGGGGATTTTTATACATACATTAAATGTAAAAAAAAAATCTAAACCAAAATGTTATAACTACATAAAAATCAAGTAATTAATGTAAGATTAAACTTGTTAATCTTGTAATGCAAACACGCGCTTAAGTAAATCTGTAGTTCTGCTTTGTGTTTTTGTTCTTATTTCTTTCTCCTCTACAGCAATCATTGTGTACACACCTTGTAGCGCTTGTTGCGTTACATAATCTGTAAGATCTGGATTTACATTATTTGTAAGAGGTAAGTCATTATACTTTGTGATGAGGTTTGTCCAGATTTGATCTGCGCCTACTTTTGCAAAGCTATTTTTAATCACAGGGTTGAATTTATTATACAGTGCAGCGTTTGTTTTTCCTTCTAGATATTGAGTTGCCGCATCATCTGTACCTAGTAAAATGGTACGCACATCATTAAAGGAAATTTGCTTCACAGCGTCTACAAAGATTGGCGTAGCCTCACTTACAGCATCTTCGGCAGCGCGGTTAAGGGCTTTTATGCCTTCGTCTGCTAGTTTACCTAGGCCTATAGCTCTTAAGGTATTATCTACTTTTTGTAACTCTTCTGGAAGCAAAATTTTTACGAGTTCGTTTTTATAAAAACCATCTGTAGAGGTAAGCTTTGTCACTTGCTTATCAATACCAAAATCAAGCGCTTGTTTAAGTCCATTACCTATCATTTGGTTATCTATACCAGGCAATCCAGACTCACCAGGAAGCCCGTCTATAACGCCTTGTAATTCGGCACAAGAAACGAGTGAAAATAAAACGAGTACAGCGATGATCTTTTTCATAATAATGTCATTTAAGTATTGTGGTAAATATAATTGATAATTACGCTTTCGCGAAAGCGTAACCCTGCTTATTCATTTCTTTTAAGTAAAAATTATCGTCTTATTGCCATACACAAAGCATTTATGCTGTGCGTGTAATTTTATCGCTCTTGAGAGTACGATTTTCTCTAGGTCTCTACCTTTTGCAATGAGGTCTGGAATGGTGTGGCTGTGGGTCACACGTATGGTGTCTTGCTCGATGATGGGACCTGCGTCTAACTCTTCTGTGACGTAGTGGCTGGTGGTGCCTATAATTTTTACACCGCGAGCAAAGGCGGCGTGATAAGGCTTTGCACCTACAAAGGCAGGTAAGAAAGAGTGGTGTATGTTTATAATGCGATGCGGAAATTCATTTATTACCGTAGGCGTTACGATTTGCATATAGCGAGCTAGTACAATAAAGTCTACTTGATGTGCTTTGAGTAGTTTAAGCTGTTCTTGCTCTGCAGCAGCTTTGGTGTCTTTTGTCACCGGGATGTGATAAAAAGGGATGTCAAAATTTGCCGCAATATGTGCGAGATCACTATGGTTACTTATGATAAAAGGAATGTCTACGTTAAGTTCGCCAGCGTTGTAGCGGCCTAGTATATCATAAAGGCAGTGATCATATTTTGACACAAAAATGGCCATTCTGAGTTTTTGTGTAGCGGGATATAGTTGCCATTGCATCTCAAAGGGAGTAGCCAGCTTTTCTTTAAAAGCTGCTTTAAACTGTGCAGTGTTAAAAGAAGCATTTGTAAATACACACTCAAGGCGCATAAAAAATACATTTGCCACCGCATCTACGTGCTGATCTATATAGGTGGTGTTTCCTTCGTTTTCTAAAATGAAATTAGTCACCGAGGCGATAATTCCCTTTTGATCTTTGCAGTGTATAAGTAAGGTAAGATGTGCCATATCATTGGTTTTGTGACCTCTAAATTGCACATATTATAACATAAATCTGTTATGTAGATTACTTTTTGTGTAATTCATATTCAACTCGCTTTATTATTGAATATTACGTAAATTTACATCGTTATACATACTTAAAATTACAGATGGAACAAGCCACTCCTTATACTCCTAAGCATAAAGTTAGAATAGTAACTGCTGCTTCCCTTTTTGACGGACACGATGCCGCGATAAATATTATGCGCCGTATTATACAAAGTACCGGTGTTGAGGTAATACATTTAGGTCACGACCGCAGTGTAGAAGAAGTAGTAAATACTGCCATACAAGAAGATGCAAATGCCATTGCAATGACCTCTTATCAAGGAGGGCACAATGAGTATTTTAAATATATGTACGACCTTCTTAAAGAGAAAGGTGCGGGGCATATTAAAATCTTCGGTGGAGGAGGTGGTGTGATACTTCCAGAAGAGATTAAGGAGCTTATGGATTACGGGATTACTCGTATCTACTCTCCAGATGATGGCCGTGCGATGGGATTGCAAGGTATGATTAATGATCTTGTACAACAGTCTGATTATGCCATAGGAGATAAGCTAGATAATCAAGCGTCTCAACTTAGTGATAAAGTACCTACGGCTATAGCTAGAGTAATCTCTGCTGCCGAAAATTTTCCAGAGGTTGCAAAAGATACGCTTGATGCGATTCATAAAAAGAATGAATCTTCACTCACACCCGTACTTGGTATTACTGGTACTGGAGGAGCAGGAAAATCTTCACTTGTAGATGAACTGGTGCGTAGATTTCTTATTGATTTCCCAGAGAAGACTATTGGTCTTATTTCTGTAGATCCTTCTAAGCGTAAAACGGGCGGAGCCTTACTAGGTGACCGTATCCGTATGAATGCGATTAACAATGAGCGTGTGTATATGCGCTCGCTGGCTACGAGACAGAGTAACCTCGCACTATCTAAGTATGTAGGCGAAGCTATAGAAGTACTTAAAGCAGCCGAGTATGACTTAATCATCCTTGAGACATCAGGTATTGGGCAGTCAGATACAGAGATACTAGAGCATAGCGACGTGTCGCTTTATGTGATGACACCAGAATTTGGCGCAGCTACGCAGCTCGAGAAAATAGATATGCTAGACTTTGCAGATCTTGTTGCTATAAACAAATTTGACAAGCGTGGATCGCTAGATGCGCTACGTGATGTTAAGAAACAATATATGCGCAACAATAACTTGTGGGATACACCGCAAGATGAGTTGCCAGTTTTTGGAACCATTGCAAGCCAGTTTAACGACCCAGGGATGAACACGCTTTACAAGCGTATAATGGAAAAGGTAAACACGGTAAACGAGGCAGATCTTACGAGTACTTTTGAGATAAGCCAGGAGATGAGTGAGAAGATTTTTGTAATACCTCCAGCACGCACACGTTACCTGAGCGAGATTGCAGAGAGCAATAGAGGGTATGACGCTTTCGCGAAAGCGCAACAAGAAACAGCACAACGTCTCTACGGAATATTTAAAACCATCGAGACCATAGCAGGAGTTACTCCAGCGCTTGACAAAGCAGGTTTACAAATCACAGACTTTGCCGCCGAAACTACCGAAGAAGATAAAGATCTTGTCAAGTTGTTGCAGGCACAGTTTGACCGTAAAAAAATGGATCTCGATCCTTACAACTGGGAGATTATTACCGGATGGGATGAGAAAGTAAATAGATACAAAGCACCTGTGTATACCTTTAAGGTAAGAGACAAGGAAATTAAAATCCCTACGCACAGTGCCTCATTATCACATACAGAAATACCTAAGGTAGCCTTGCCAAAGTATCAAGCTTGGGGAGATATCTTAATCTGGTGTTTACAAGAAAATGTACCGGGAGAATTCCCATACACTGCGGGACTCTATCCTTTTAAACGCACGGGAGAAGATCCTACACGTATGTTTGCAGGAGAAGGAGGACCAGAGCGCACAAACAAGCGTTTTCACTACGTGAGTTTAGGAATGCCGGCTAAGCGATTAAGTACCGCTTTTGACTCGGTAACTTTATATGGTAACGATCCAGGTCACCGTCCAGATATTTATGGTAAGATAGGTAACGCGGGAGTGAGTATTTGCTGTCTTGATGATGCAAAGAAATTGTACTCTGGTTTTGACTTAAGTCACGCAATGACCTCTGTAAGTATGACCATAAACGGACCTGCACCTATGTTGCTAGGTTTCTTTATGAATGCCGCTATAGATCAAAACTGTGAGAAGTACATAAAAGAAAACGGACTAGAAGCAGAGGTAGAAGCAAAGATTGCAGCTATCTATAAAGGAAAAACACGTCCAGCATACCAAGGTGATCTTCCAGAGGGGAATGATGGTTTAGGATTAATGCTACTAGGAGTGACGGGTGACCAAGTACTCCCAGCAGATGTGTATAACCGTATAAAAGTTGAAACACTCACGCAGGTGCGTGGTACGGTACAAGCAGATATTCTTAAAGAAGATCAAGCGCAGAATACGTGTATCTTCTCTACGGAGTTTGCACTGCGCTTAATGGGTGATGTACAAGAGTATTTTATCGAGCAAAAAGTGCGTAACTTCTATAGTGTGTCTATCTCTGGATATCACATTGCAGAGGCAGGAGCAAACCCTATCACACAACTTGCACTTACATTATCTAACGGATTTACGTATGTAGAGTACTACCTAAGCCGTGGGATGGACATCAATAAATTTGGTCCTAACTTATCATTCTTTTTCTCAAACGGAATCGATCCAGAATATGCGGTCATAGGTCGTGTTGCTCGTAAGATCTGGGCAAAGGCAATGAAGGAGAAGTATAAAGCAAACTCACGTGCACAGATGCTTAAGTATCACATCCAGACATCTGGGCGTAGCTTACACGCACAAGAGATTGATTTTAACGACATACGTACTACCTTGCAAGCCTTGTATGCGATTTATGATAACTGTAACTCGCTACACACAAATGCTTATGATGAGGCAATCACAACGCCTACAGAAGAGAGTGTACGTCGTGCGATGGCAATACAGCTTATTATCAATAAAGAGCTAGGACTTACTAAAAATGAAAACCCAATACAGGGATCATTTATTATAGAAGAGCTTACAGAGCTTGTAGAAGAGGCAGTCTTACTAGAATTTGACAGAATCACAGAGCGTGGTGGTGTACTAGGAGCAATGGAGACAATGTACCAGCGTTCTAAAATACAAGAAGAAAGCTTGTATTATGAAACGCTTAAGCATAACGGTGAGTTCCCTATTATAGGAGTAAACACCTTCTTAAGTTCAAAAGGAAGTCCAACAGTACGCCCAGCCGAAGTAATTAGAGCTACCGAAGAGGAGAAGCAGTATCAAATCGAAATGCTAGAAAACCTTCACAAGGAAAAAGCAGATAAGATAGAAGCAGAGCTTGCAAAAATTCAAGATGCAGCGATTAATAACCGCAACATTTTTGAAGAACTTATGGAAGCAACAAAAGTTTGCTCACTAGGGCAAATCACAAGTGCGCTCTTTGAAGTAGGAGGGCAGTACAGACGTAATATGTAATACTACGAGATAATAATTATTTAAAAAGGCGACCGTATGGTCGCCTTTTTTGTTTTTGAGTAATCTATGATCTGCTCAATCCTTCCACGGGCCACTTTCTGTGACGGGTATGATCTTATCACCTTTTAACCTAGAAAGCCCTTGATATCCACCTAGCCAGATGGTGCCTGTAGCATCCTCATAAATGGTCTGGATAGCATTGCTTTGTAAGCCATCGTCTTGATTATAGTTGGTAAAGCTATTACCATCGTATTTGTATACCCCAGCATTTTCGGCAGGAAACCAGATGTTCCCTTTTGAATCTTCAAAAAGACTCCACACTTCTTCTCCTGTAATCGCTCCATCTGTAGTGAAGTTTGTAAACTTTGTTCCGTCATAACGGCTCACACCTTTATGGTGTGTTGCAAACCAGGTATTACCTGTGCGGTCTTCTAGCATATCATTCACATTATTACCTGCGAGACCGTCTTTGGTGCTCAAGGTATCTAGCGTATTGCCATCCAATATAAAAGCACCACCGTTTGAGGCAAACCAAAGCTGTCCTTTTGCATCCTCCATTATGCTATGCACAATGGTCGTACTTGAGACACCACGAGAATTATCTACGCTGGTTTCTGGTAGCGGGAAAGGAGTAAATGTTGTTCCGTCATAGGTGTTTATGCCACTCACAGCGCCTATCCATAACGTTCCTTTTGAATCTAGTAACATACTCCAGATATTATTTGCAGTAAGTCCCTGCGCTTCTGCGTAGTTTTTAAAAGAAAGTGTGTCGGTAGTTGAAGTGGTATTCAAATCATAGCTTACCAGACCTCGATTGGTCCCAAACCAGATGGTACCATTCTTATCCTCCAGAATTGCTCGCACTGCCTGGCCATTAAAACCCTCGTCTAAAGAAAAGTAGTCTACGCTCGTTCCATTATATCTTATCACGCCATCACCATTAGTTCCCATCCATAAGCTACCTTGAGAATCTTGAAAGATCCTACGTATGAATTGGCTTAATGGCGGCGGACTCAAATTAAAGTTATAATCTTGTTCAGGAGCTTGTGTGGAGATACGACTAGTTTTTTGAGATGGTACTTCTTCTTGTATATCTCTTTGTTTATTTTGAGACGTACAGCTATAGCTTAGTACGGCTAGTGAGGTTATGAGTAGGTAAATAGAAAAGCGCATCATTTAAAAGAGATTTACATTAAATGTAAGCCAAACTTTAAACAATGCGCTCTTGCAACTGTCAAAAAAGTGTCAAATCTTAGTTGACTGCTTATCGATTATTTTACAAATAAGCTCTTTTCTAGACCATTATCAAAGGTGATATCTGTCCAGTCTACTGTGATCCACGGTGCATCTGTAACCGTAGCGTCCCAATCTGATTTTTTGTAACGACGCTTGGTAGGGATTTGTAAACCATCTACTTCTTCATAACTTACTTCCATAAGGTATGGGTCTGTCACACCAAAGTCTACGACTGTAAATAAAAATTGATCTACACGTTTTGTCTCAGGGTTGATGTACAGTTGGTAGATATCTTGAGGTTTATCTTCAGTGCTTTCAAAACTTACTATTATCACATCATAGTTAATGTTGTTTACCGTTTGTTGTTTTACATATTCATACACAAGACCAGGATCTCCTAGTTTTTGCATCATTGTAAACCAGTAGTAGTTAGTAGGTCTGTTAAAGGCTACACGCTTAAGCACAGCCTCATCTGTAATTATGGTTCCTTCATTTTTAAGCCAGTATTCCTTACCATCATACCCTTGCTCTATGGTGCCTTCTAGTTCTGGAAGTGTGCGCTGGTGGGTGTTATATAATCCATAAGAGTACTCACCTTTAAAGATGTATTTTTCTGTAGAGACGTCCTTTTGCCCGTCTGGCGTTTGATACGTGTAGGTGTAGACAACATCATTTTTTGCAGCTAGCGTAGCATAGTCGCCTACTTCTTGCATCATTGTGTATACAAGTTCGTGACCTTTGTTTGTAAAAGTGGGTGTTTCTTCTTTTACAACATTTTCGGTTGTTGTTGGGGTTTGCTGTGTTGTGTTATTACACGATATGCATATAAGGGCAATAAGAATGCCTAGCGTCGTTTTTAAAGTCATAAGGTTGTTGTTTGCTGTGAGTATAAGGCGCAAATGTAATAGCCGGTGTAGTGGCGAGGTTGTTTTAAAGGGAGTTTAGCATTTATTTAGGATAGTATTCATTTCGTGATATAGTGTGATTACGCTTTCGCGAAAGCAGGATTCGCACCCTTAAAACTCATTTACCAGAAGAGTAACCATATAAAATTACCCACCACAAGCAGCTGAAGCACAAAAAGCAAGATGCTGAGGTCCTTCTTAAAGCGAAATTTAATACCAATGACTAGCAACAACAGCAGCGGAAGCACAAACCCAGATATAAGCCTAAAGGAGTAAATGCTGCGATCTTGCGACGGGAGTATGCTATAGCTATTGACTTCTTGAAATAGTAAAGAGACGGTATAGCTCATAGATTTACCTTCTGCAGACTTTGCAATATCCTCTGCTACCGAAAATTGGTGTTTTGGCGTTACAACTTCATAAGAGTTGTGTGAGTTGCCACCAGCGTTATAGTACCGCTGTTTCTTTTTTTGTACACGAGTAACCTCTTCTGTATACACCGTACCTGGTAGCGCAAAGTCTAAGAGCGTCACAAGTGCCAGAAGCGCTGTGATGCCGAAGATGGCAAGTGGTACTATAGATGGGGCTTTACTCATTTTATGAAGTTGTAGAAATTTGGAGGTCTATTTTTTTCGCCTATAAATTAATACGTATTTTTCTCTGTCAGCAATAGTCATTGCATCATCTGAGTACATAAGTATTTTACGTATAACTGGTTTTTGGTAGTAAAAACCGTCCTTTCTTTTTTTTACTAGTTTTGCCTTTTTAAGTGAAGGTAGAAACTTATGGTCTGGTGCAATCTGAAGTTCTAGGTTAATTTCTTTTGTTTTTTTATCGAAATACCAAGTACCCACAGAGACATTTAATGGGTTAAAACTTTTATAAGTTCCGTCTTCTTTAAAAATGTAACTATCTCTATTTACATTTTCAATACCCATATCTCTTCCAAAACGGATAAGCGGAATTTTGGTTTGTTTATCTCCATTCTCATCCTGTAATTCTATGAATTCCCATTCTCCTATTAAATCATCTTCGGTCAAATTTTGAGAGAAGCCGCTGTTATAAATTAGTATGGATATAATTATGAATACTATTTTCTTCATTTTTTGATCTTCTATATTAATTTAATAAAGTATTAAATCATTTTCAATTTTAAAGTCAGTCTAATTTTTTGGACTACTTAATTTCCTTCCACTTACCTTTTCGAAAGTACATATTGTTGAACTCAAGTGAATTAAAAACTAAGAAAAACCCCCATACTTTACGATAAATGGTCGGGTCTGAGAGGTCTATAAGCCGTAGTGAGATGCTCTGAGCTGTTAATGCTATATGTGTCATTTTATTGGTTTAGTTCTTAATCACCCTGCTTTCTTTAACATATCCCTTATTCTACTTTCTGCTTCCATTTTGGAAATTCCGTTATAATAATCTTGTACAAAGGGATGTTCAAAGTCTTTGTGCGGAAAAATCTCAGGTCTTTCATTTCCGCCCTTTGTAATTACGTCACAAGGGATTGATGAAGTGCTTTCATATGAAGCTATGTTACTACATAACCAGCCAAAATAACCAGTTTCGTGATGGGTGTTATTAAAATTTTCTTTGTAATCTGAATAACTTTTTTCGCTAAGAGAAACCCAAAGTCCATAATCTAGATTTTGACAACTACTATTTACTTTTTGTGTTAGAGTAACCCTTATAAAGCGGTCAATTTGGTCTTCATAATGAATTTCGCAAAAGTCACTATTTAATATTGCTAACTCTGCCTTTTCTTTTTCAGTAAGGTTGTGATAATTATCTGGTGATATGTAACCCAATGCAGGCCATTCTGAATGGGCCTTGCCACATTTAGAACAGTCGAATTTAGTCGATTTGTTTTTCTTCTTTTTCCAGAACATCTCTTAACTCACTTATCTTTTTTAAAATAATCCAAAAAGTTTTTTCCTCTTTACGGTATTTGGTCTATTTATTTCTAATATATCAGTTACAGCAAATTTGTCAAAACCATCAAAAAGTGTGTAGGCTTCCCTAAAAATAGGACAGTTGTTAATTCGAATTTACTAACTTTAAATTCAAACTGTCACAATGAAAACAAGCAAGTTTAGCGAGAGTCAGATTATCAAAGCTCTTAAGGAAAATGAACA
>NZ_JBHSHB010000042.1:0-163923 GCF_042652845.1 Dokdonia genika
CATCAGGGTTGGTTACTGTTACTGTGTATTCAAAAGTATCTTCTCCGTTGAAATCAGGATCTGGAGTATAGGTTACTGTTCCATCATCGTTGATCACTACAGTTCCGTTTGCAGGATCTGTAACATCCGTTACTGCTACATCAGCAGCAGGATCGAAAGTATCATTGTCTAATACATCTATATTCACTGGAGTATCCTCTGGAGTAGTATCTGCATCATCAACAACATCTGCAATAGGATTTACAGTTACTACTACAGTAGCAGTCTCAGAATCCCCATTACTATCTGTAATTTCATATTCAAAAGTATCAGTTCCATTAAAATCAGGATCTGGAGTATAAATTACAGAATCATCAGTTGGGTCATTTGGTGTTCCACCATCATCAACCGTAACTGTTCCATTATCTGGTTGCTCAGTTATAACTATTACTGAATCATTTGGACCATCAGATCCAAAATTATCATTATCCGTAACATCTATTTCTACAGCGGTATCCTCACTTGTAGTTGCAGAATCATTTACAGGAGCAGGAACTTGGTTTGTAGAAGCTACAGTTATTGTTTCTTCATATCTACAACCATTAGCATCTGTTACCTCTACTGTATAGTCACCAGCATCGAGACCACTAATAGTTTCTGTTGTTTCACCGTTACTCCAAGATATAGTATAAGGTGGAGTACCTCCTTCTGGTATTGCAGTGGCAGTACCATCATTAGAAGTTGCACCATTTTCGTTTATACTTGAAACATCAGCAGTTACAGCACTAGTCGGCTCATTTATTACAGCAGATGCTGTAGTTGTACAACCATTACCGTCTGTTACAACTACTGAATAATTACCCGCAGGTAACCCTGTTAAATCTTCAATAGTTTGACCACTACTCCATTCATATGTATAATCTAAAGTACCTCCCGAAACGGTGAGATTTAAAGAACCTGTCGATTCTCCAAAACACAATACATTATTAACAGCTATACCTGCACTCAACACAGTAGGCTCATTTACAGCAACTGTAGACTGAGCAGTACAATTTGTAAATGTATCAGTAACTGTAACTGTATAATTTCCAGCCTCTACATTATTAATATTTTCTGTTGTTGCACCATTACTCCAAGAATAAGTAAATGGACCAACACCACCTGTAGTATTAGAACCTACAGAACCATCTGAAAAACCATTACAACTTACATTTTCAACACTAGTTGTAATTGATAAGTTATTACAACTTCCTGGATTAATAGTTACAGTACTTTCAACAGTACACCCATTATCATCTGTAACTTCTACAGTATAATCTCCAGGGCTTAAATTATCAATTTGAGCTGTAGTTGCTCCATTGCTCCAAGAGTATGTATACGGAGCCACACCACCTGTAGCAGAAGCTGTAGCCTCTCCATTAGATAGCCCAGGACCCGTTTCATCTTCTGTAGAAATTGTAACTCCTACAGCTGAACTAGGTTCAGATACTGTCACACTTTGCTCTACAGGCTGACATACAGTACCGTCTATAGTCACACTCACTGTATAAACACCAGCGCCTATATTATTTAAAGTACTAGAAGTTACACCAGCATCGACTTCACCATTACTCCAAGTAAATGTAAAAAGAGCGCCTGGGTTTGCTTCAGAACTAGCACTTACAGTAGTTGAACCAGTTTCTTCCGATGCACATAACACATCTGTTACAGTACCAATAGCGATAACTGCATCACAAGTGTTTATACAGTCTACTACAACACTTTGAGTAAGCTCACAACCATTTGCATCTGTAACAGTTACAGAATACGTGCCGTCTGAAAGATCTGAAATACTTGCAACAGTTGCACCATTACTCCATAGATATGAATAAGGAGCTGTTCCTCCAGTAACTGCTGCAGTAGCCGTTCCATCTTCACAATTTTGAGCAGTAGTAGCATTTTCTCTAGTAAGATTTATACTTAGTGGCGAGTCTGGCTCTGTAATTGTAAAAGACTGCTGTATTACACAATCATTAGCATCTGTAACCACCACTGAATAACTTCCTGCAGTAACATCTTCCAAGTTTACCGCAGTTGACCCATCACTCCATTCATAAGTATAAGGAGCAGTGCCACCACTTACTGCTAGTTGCACAACACCACTACTATCACCATTACATAACACATTAGTTATGGTATCAGCAATAGATAATGCAGCAGTAGGTTGCTCTACTGTAAACGTAGCCTCAGCTTCACATAAATTAGAATCCTTTAGAATTACAGTATACGTCCCTACCTCTAAATCTATAATATTTTGTGTAGTTTCTCCATTGCTCCATAGATATTCATACGGCGGAACCCCACCTGCTGGTATAAGTTCAATTTCACCATCATCTCCGTCAAAACAGGAAATATTGCTGACATTGCCAATAATACTCAAACCCGGAACAGGTTCAGATATAACTATACTATTATCAATTTCAAAAGAACACCCATTTGAATCACTTACAATCAAATTGTAACTACCAGCACCAATATTATCTAAATCTTGAGACGTTGCTCCATTACTCCACAAGTAAGTATAAGGTGGATATCCTCCCGAAACATCAATATCAATAGAAGCTGTACTCTCTCCATTACACAAAACGTCATTAACATTAGCAACACTAAAGTTAAGAGGCTCCGGAATAGACAAAACGAAGTCTTGACTAAGAACAGGGAGAGAACATGGTCCTTCATACGAACCAATATAATCTACTCTCGCATTCAGCTCGCCGCTAAGTGGCTCTGTACCACTATAAGTAAAAACACCAGTTTGCTCATTAGACTGCCCAACAACATTCCCATCCAATAAAAATTCCCATAAAAAATCTTGACCCAAAGAAACACAAGTTACCCCTTCAATTGATGCTATAAAATTAAAAGAATTAGAGCACCCAACTCTAACAACATCTGTTTCTAAAACTGGACACGGTACACAGACTTCTGAGCTGTCAAAAACTTCAGTGATAATATCACAATTAGAATTTTCATAGCTAATGATAGATTCAGAGAGAACAGAATTTCCACATACACTTTCATCGGCAATAATTGAATAATTTAACGAAACTATTTCATTATTAATATTTTGTAAATTCCAATCTATATTTTGCCCATCTAAAATAAAATCCCCTTTACTTACGGATATAGAACCTGGCACAACATTATAATTAGTTGGAATGGTAGTACTAACTAGGGGAGATCCAGGTAAAGCCGTTGCTGCTGGTGACAATTGGCCCAAAATCTGACTATAAATACCAGCTAAATCAGCTGCTTCATTAGTAAAATATGAACCTTTATTTTGAATTCTATTCAAAGTATAATTAGACACATCATTTTGAACACTGGAAAGAGCCCCGGTAAAACCAATTGTGAAAATATTTTGGAAAAAATCATCTCCACCAACAAATAACTCCTGCAATTGATCCCTCGCAGCAAAAGAACGTGTTTGACAAGACGTATCAAACACAATATCTGAACATTGCCCTTGACCTGTTACCGGTAATGGCAATTCGTTATGCCATCTTGCTATACCATCGGTCAAAAGAATTATACTTCTCTCAGTACTACAATCAAAAGAAGCAGGGTTAAAATTATCAAGTAATACATCGCGAGACTTTAATAAAGCATCCTCAAAATTTGTAGAACCACCCGATGAAATTGAGTTTATTGCATTTATTATGGCTTGAGAGTCACCTACCCCGGACAGTCCTATTTCTACATTTGCAAAACTATTATAACTGATTATAGAAATCCTATTATCAAGATTTGGATTATTAGAGCTATTAAATAAATTATTTACAAAATCTATAGCAGCATCCTGAGCAACTGATAGTAAAGTAGTTGAATTTCCATTTACATTCACCAAGTCAGCCATACTCCCAGAATTATCAATCAAAAGCACAACCTCTTGAGGTGTAATAACAGGATTCCCCTCTACGCTTAAAGCAACATCAAACTCACTACAATTATCTAAGCTTGGCTTTACAGTAGAAGTGAGAATAACATCCTGAGAGAAAACTTTAAAACTAAACAGCAGCAATCCGAGAAAAGCAAAGAAAGTTACTTTTTTAATATTTTTTTTTAACATAACATTTAATAAACAATTAAAGAAAACAGAAAAGCATAAAACTCTATCTTAACGACGCGTCGCCCTTATGAACTACAAGATTTTCACTATCCAACACCTCACCTAGTTCGTTCAACAAATTCACTTTTATACAATATTTAGAACCAACTGGGACAGAAGTTCCTAATTTCACTATTAAGCCAAAACGTGCTTTATTTTCATTTGATACTTTTAAAGCAGCCTCTTTTTGAATATCATTAGAAACTAAGTACTCAACACCCTCTCTTTCCAAATATAAGGTGAGGCTATCCAAATACTTATTATCATCTTTTCTAATCTTCTGATTAATTTTAGAACAAAATTCTTTATCAATCTCTATAAAAAAAAACTCTCCTAATCCAGTAGTATTAATCAACTCAAAACTAAACTCCAAATCATTTACAATAAAAGATTTTTCGCTCCTTTCATTAACTAAGTGTAATTTTTTTTGACCTAACAAATTAAGAGTTGAAAAAAGAATCAGACCTACCAATAAATACTTTATCTTATACATTTATTTATTTTTTTTACATTATTATTTAGTAAAAGTTAACTTAAAATAAATTTTTTTTGATAATTCTTATAAGATGAGGCTTCACCTTAAATTTCCGCAGAATAGCAATAACAGATTAGACCTCAACAAAAAATTCAAAAAAAACTTCAAAAACCTCTATTTGAGATTTAGTTAATTTATGTCATTCTAAGTTGGGGTACAAATATAAGCCATTGTTGAAATTCGAAATTTGAAAAATCAACTTTTAGCCCAATTGTATTTTATACTCGGCAAAATACACAAAAAAAGCTGTTCAACAGAAATGTTTGAAATACAAATCAACTCAAAGCACAATAAAACCTTAACGCTTTCGCGAAATCGTATGCCCCAAAACGCTTTATTACAGCCATTTATAAACCGGAAAAATATACAAAACAACCACATACAGTATAAACCAAACACTAACCACTATATAGTATATTTGCAAGCTAAAAGAATGCACATCTTATGAGTTTCAAAAAAGAAATAGCCCGCAGAAGAACCTTTGGGATTGTATCTCACCCAGATGCAGGAAAGACTACTCTTACAGAAAAATTACTCCTTTTTGGGGGAGCAATACAAGAAGCAGGAGCTGTAAAATCGAATAAAATCAAGAAAGGAGCCACGAGTGATTTTATGGAAATAGAGCGCCAGCGTGGTATTTCTGTTGCTACTTCTGTACTTGCGTTTGAGTATAATGGTATTAAAGTAAATATACTTGACACACCTGGTCACAAAGATTTTGCCGAAGACACCTTTAGAACACTCACAGCGGTAGATAGTGTAATTGTAGTGGTAGACGTAGCAAAAGGAGTAGAACCACAAACAGAGAAGCTTGTAGAGGTGTGTAGAATGCGTAATATACCTATGATCGTGTTTGTAAACAAGCTGGATCGTGAAGGTAAAGACGCTTTTGAACTACTTGATGAAATTGAAGAAAAGCTACACCTTAAAGTAACCCCACTAAGTTTCCCTATAGGTATGGGTTATGACTTTAAAGGTATATACAACCTCTGGGAGAAAAACGTAAACCTCTTTAGTGGTGATAGTAGAAAAAATATAGAAGAGACTATTCAAGTTTCAAACCTTGAAGATAGTATCTTAGACGAGTTAGTAGGAGAAGATTCTGCAAATAATTTACGCGAAGAATTAGAGCTTGTACAGGGAGTTTACCCTGCATTTGACCAAGAAGAATACCTTGCCGGACACCAACAACCTGTGTTTTTTGGATCTGCATTAAATAATTTTGGAGTGAGAGAGCTCTTAGATTGTTTTGTAAAGATTGCACCGCCACCAAGGCCTAAAATGAGCGAGGAACGCCTTGTTTTACCTAATGAAGATGCGTTCTCTGGATTTGTTTTTAAAATTCACGCAAATATGGACCCTAAGCACCGAGATAGACTTGCCTTTATAAAGATTGTTTCTGGAGTTTTTGAGCGTAATAAACCATACTTACACGTACGTAATAAGAAAAACCTAAAATTTTCCAGTCCCAATGCATTTTTTGCAGAGCGTAAGGAAATTGTAGACATCTCTTACCCTGGTGATATTGTGGGCTTACACGACACCGGTAACTTTAAGATAGGTGACACTTTAACCTCTGGAGAAATACTACACTATAAAGGTATACCTGCCTTCTCTCCAGAACACTTTAGATATATTAACAATGCTGACCCTATGAAATCTAAGCAGTTAGCAAAAGGTATAGATCAACTTATGGATGAAGGTGTAGCACAATTATTTACACTAGAACTCAATGGGAGAAAGGTTATAGGTACCGTAGGTGCATTACAATATGAAGTAATACAATATAGACTAGAGCACGAGTATGGCGCAAAATGTACGTATGAACCTCTAGGCGTATCAAAAGCTTGCTGGGTGGACCCAGAAGACCCTAAAAGTGAAGAATTTAAAGAATTCTTGAGAGTTAAACAGCGTTTTATGGCCAAAGACAAAAGAGGTCAACTCGTATTTCTAGCCGACTCCCCTTTTACCTTACAGATGACTCAACAAAAATATCCATCTGTAAAAATGCACTACGTGAGTGAATTTAAAGATTAAACAATGAGACTTAAAAATTAAAATTTTATGAAATATTAATTTTAAGCAACTCTAAGAGCTTTTTAAAGCAACACTGCTACAAGTGGGTGGCGAAAATTTAAAAACCCATTAAAAACTTTTAAAAGAACTGATTTTTAATAGCTTTAATTTATTGTTGTTAATTTTTAATTAGTAAAACCTATAATCAGTAAAAGTTATATTTACCACTTATATAATAGAATTCAATTATTTGCTATGAGGAAATTTCCAATAGCACACGATAGACATTTATTTACATCACAATATTGAGATTTTAATTCTAAAAGCGCCTGAGTTTCTTGGGCGTTTTTTGTTTTTGCTCTAATCTGTTCAAATTTCTTAATGATACTATTTTTTTCAGGCTTTATAGCTTGTATCATTTTAAGCAACAACTCACCTTCATCTTTCCCTAGATATTGTGAATAATAAAAACGTAAAGGCAAGACGGCATTGATGAGCAAAATATCCACAAAAGATTTTGTGAGCTTTTTTACTCGTTCCTTTTGTTCCTTCCCAAAAGAGTAGTGTGTATCCCAATATATGGACGCATTTATATCAAAAAGCAAGTATAATTCCTCGACGCTTTTTGCGGTCATCACTTTACTGAATAAATTAGGGTGCTTGTGATATAGTTGCGCTATTTGTGATAACCGTATGGTGGGAAAATTATCTGGACGTAATTTAAAAAACTGCACGGGCAAAATACCACTACTGTCAAGAGCAAATTTATGTAGTATAAATTCAAATTCACCCTGCAGCTGCATAGGGTAAGAATCTATAGTATCTTCTGGCAGGAGGTTTGCCACACCAAACAATAATGCCTCTAGCTTAAAGGGCTCTGGAGCACATTTACGTATTACAGAAAAAGGGAGCTTCTCCCCTATGGATTGAAAAGAACTTGCATTGATTTTGGTCCCAAAGCCTTTAAGTAACAATATAAAAAATGTAGCCTCCCAGTCATTATTTACCATCTCTAGCAAAGGCTTGATAAGGTCGGTTTTGCGAGCTAGTCTTTCAAAATATAAACGCTCCAGCCAGTTTTCTTCTATCATAGCTGGCACACGCTTGATATCTACATCACAATTTATCCACTTTTGAGATTGATTTGCAAATAGCTTTTCATAATTCTCGAGCGCCTGTGGTGAGACATAATCTTTGAGAACCAGAGTGGGTACGGCGTCATTATTTGCTCTATAAATCTCAACATCGTGCTCCCATACTACGTGCAATATCACATTATCATATGCAGGGTCTTTTTCGTGATGATGAGCATACCAGTCAGAAGATTTTAAGTGTATCTCTACATTTCCCGCCCATAACTGATCACCTATATGCAAACTTGCATTAAAAAAATCTGGACCCGAGAGTTCATTATGTTGTCCTGCGGCTACTAAGGTTATAGGTAGGCCGGTGGTGGTTTTCGCTTTCGCGAAAGCGTACTTCTTAAATTTCCATAAATAATGAAGAAAATCTTCTTGCATAGACACCTAGTATTAAGGTTCTAAAATAGAAAATTCTCACAACTAATGTTACTAATTACAGGCAATTAGATTGTAAATCAATATTATAAGGTAGCGCCATTACTTCTATGAAGCAATAAAACAAAAAAGAGATAGACAATGCCTACCTCATTAGCTCTTACCTTATCTATGCAAAGACTAGATAGCGTTTATGATATCGTGCTTGGTAATTATGTGGTGTTTACCTTCTCCTAGGTCTACGAGCACTGCATTATTTTCTTTTGTGATAAGTTTTGACACTTCAGAAATGACTGCAGTTTTTTGAACTACTGGATATGGAGCTCCCATAACGTCTTTGATAGGTGTATCTGCCACATCATTATTTTCCATATAGGCTCTAAAAAGGTCGGCCTCATCTACAGATCCTACTATGCCAGTTGTATCTTCTACAGGGATTTGTGATATTTTAAACTCACGCATACGCTCTATAGCGTGGGATACAAGCTCTTCTGTTTTTACAGTAATTAATGGTTTGTCTATGTGGTTTTTAATAAGATCACTAGCAACTTTATACTCTTGATCTAAAAAACCTCGCTCACGCATCCAGTCATCATTAAACATTTTACCCACATAACGGCTACCGTGATCGTGAAAAAGGACCACCACTACGTCATCTGGACCAAATTTACCTTCTTCATTAAGTTGCAGTAACCCTTTTATGGCAGACCCGGCAGAGTTTCCTAAAAACATTCCCTCTTCTTTTGCTAGTCTTCTTGTATATACCGCAGCATCCTTATCTGTCACCTTAGTAAATCCATCTATCACACTAAAATTTACATTAAGTGGTAATATGTCTTCACCTATTCCTTCTGTGATGTAAGGATAAATTTCGTTTTCATCAAAAATGCCAGTTTCCTTGTATTTCTTAAAAACCGAACCATAGGTATCTATTCCCCAAACTTTTACATTTGGGTTTTTCATTTTTAAATAACTTCCTACGCCAGATATAGTCCCTCCAGTTCCTACTCCTACCACAAAGTGCGTTACCTTACCTTCTGTCTGATCCCAAATTTCTGGTCCTGTACTATTAAAGTGTGCTTTACAATTAGATGGATTATCATATTGATTTACATACCAGCTATTTGGAGTTTCTTCTGCAAGTCTTTTTGATGTAGAGTAGTAAGATCTTGGATCTTCTGGATCTACATTAGTGGGACATACTACCACCTCACTGCCTACGGCACGTAAAATATCCATTTTCTCTTTAGACTGCTTATCTGAGATTACACAGATCATTTTATACCCCTTTATGATAGCAGCAAGAGCAAGTCCCATACCTGTATTACCAGAGGTTCCCTCTATAATGGTACCGCCAGGCTTAAGAACACCTGCAGCCTCTGCATCTTCTACCATTTGTAAAGCCATACGGTCTTTTACAGAGTTACCAGGGTTGAAAGTCTCATACTTTGCAAGGACAAGACAAGGCAAGTCTTTTACAAGTGCGTTCATCTTTACCATAGGTGTGTTTCCTATAGTACCTAATATATTTTCGGCGTAGTTCATCTCCTTTTATTTTTGATTGCAAAGATACTTAGTAAGACGCAGATGCATCACCCGCATTACAAATAATTAGTAAGGGTGTGAGTACGCTTTCGCGAAAGCGCAATACAAACCTCTATAAGCACCTCTAGGGTACTCTAAGTAAAGTTTTGGTAAATAATTCCTTACTTTTGAGTAACTACCAACCAAACTAGAATGGACACGAGCAACTCACCTTTTACCAAAGAAATGTTACTCCCTCAAGAAGAGTGCCTTGAGGTCGAAAAAAAACGTGGAGAGCTTTTTATAGGCATCCCTAGAGAGACGCATTTTCAAGAGCGACGTGTATGTCTCACGCCAGATGCTGTAGGTGCACTTACTGCAAATGGCCACCGTGTGATGGTAGAGTCTAAAGCTGGAAAGGGCGCTAGATATACCGATAAAGATTACTCAGAAAACGGTGCCGAAATCACAAAAGATACAGCAAAGGTTTTTTCTTGCCCTATGATCTTAAAGGTAGAACCGCCCTCACTAGAGGAAATCGAGATGATGAACCCACAGACGGTACTCATATCTGCCCTACAAATTAAAACACAAGAGAAAAAATATTTTGAAACTCTTGCAAGCAAGCGCATCACAGCACTTGCCTTTGAGTTTATAAAAGACGAAGATGGCACCTACCCTGCCGTACGCACACTCTCTGAAATAGCAGGAACCGCCGCCGTACAGATGGCTGCAGAGATTATGTCTAGCTCAGAAACGGGCACTGGGATGTTGCTAGGTAACATAAGCGGTGTGCCTCCGGCAGAAGTTGTTATTATAGGTGCGGGAACTGTGGGAGAGTTTGCAGCTAGATCTGCTATAGGTCTTGGAGCTAATGTCAAAATTTTTGACAACTCTATTACAAAACTACGCTCTATACAAACTAATGTAGGAAGACCACTATATACCTCTACTATACAACCTAAAAACCTTGTAAAAGCATTAAAACGCTGTGACGTAGTAATAGGTGCTGTAAGAGGTGCAAACCGTGCGCCTGTGATTGTGAGCGAGGTGATGGTAGAGGCTATGAAGAATGGCGCTGTCATTATAGACGTAAGTATAGATATGGGTGGTTGTTTTGAAACCTCTGAGGTGACATCACACGATGCGCCTACATATAAAAAGCACGGAGTGACTCATTATTGCGTGCCTAATATACCTGCTAGATTTGCGCGTACTGCTTCTGTATCGCTTAGTAATATTTTTACTCCTTACTTACTAGATATTGCAGAGGAAGGTGGTATAGAAAATAAGTTACGCTTTGACCGAGGATTAAAAAATGGATTGTATTTTTACCACGGTATTTTAACCAAAAAATCGGTAGCAGACTGGTTTAATCTTTCTTACCGAGACATCAACCTTTTGATTTTCTAGCAAGCATATGCACATTCTAAAACGTATAGGTTATTACCTAGGTGGTTTTTCTATAGGACTTATCGTACTCGCATTCTTTTTTAGCGGTAAAAAAACAAGTTGTGCCTATTTTCCGCAGCAGCGGGTTTTAAAAAACTTACGAATTAAACCCTATACATTATCACCAGATGCTACAGCAGAGCTTGCTGCTATGCAACGTGATACTGTAACTATAAATAGACTTCTAAAACTAGGAGAAGTAGACTTTGGTGAGAGCGAGACCCGCAAGGAACCTTGTGGTTTTTATGTCATTACCGGAGAGGATGAAACTGGCAAAGATCTTAAAATGACACTGGACAATTGTGAAGAGTCCGTACGCATAGTTTCTATAAAAGAAATAAAAGAGTAACGCTATACCACTATGAGAACGGCAACATACACTACACTTCTACTACTAGTTATAAGTGCTTGTTCCTCAAAAGAAACTTCACATATTGCGACGGCAAAAAATTACTACAGCGGCTTTAATAATGGTGATTATAAATTAATAGAGACTCAGCTCTCAGACAGCCTCACAATCACAGAAGGTGATTATGTAATGAATTTTACACCAGAGACTTTTGAAACTCATTTTAAATGGGATTCTGTATTTGTGCCTCAGGTAAAGATTATTAATATTGAGCAACAAGAAAATGACCTTCTCGTAACTATATCTGCAAGCTCAAAACGATTTGAGTTTTTAAGAAACAATCCTCTTGTCACTAAACATTTAGTACATTTTACTAATGGTAAAATAAGTAGGATTGACAATGTTGATTTTATCAATACTGACTGGAAATTATGGACCGAACAAAAGAAAGGTCTTACCCAGTGGATTGCCAGCAACCAGAAGGAGCTAGATGGCTTTATGATAGATCAAACTCTTCAAGGCGGCCTTAACTATCTCGAAGCTATAGATCTCTATAACAATCGAAAAAATAACAATACTACAGACATAGTAGAATAACTATAATCTTCTTCTCTTACGCTCTGCTTTAATAAGCTCTAGCTCACGATTAGTTTGCCCCGCTACAGAGGTGTTTTCTTCGGCGCGACGTATGAGGTATGGCATTACATCTTTTACGGGGCCAAAGGGAAGGTATTTTGCCACATTATACCCCTCAAGAGATAAGTTAAAACTTATATGATCACTCATCCCATACAATTGACCAAACCACACTCGATTATCATCTTTTGAAATTCCCATCTCACCCATAAACTTCACAGCAAGTAAAGAACTGTCTTCATTGTGTGTTCCTAAAAATAGAGAGATATCATCTAGATTTTCAAAAATATAACGCATCGTAGCGTTAAAGTTTTCATCTGTAGCACGCTTGTCTTTACATATAGGCGTGGGGTATCCTTTTTCCTTAGCGCGTTTATTTTCCTTCTCCATATAAGCACCTCTCACGATTTTCATACCTATTTTAAAATCTCTAGCACGTGCTTCAAGGTGTAGTTTTTTTAAGTACTCTAAGCGGTCGTGACGGTAACACTGCAAAGTATTATAGACGATGGGCTTTTCTTTATTGTAAGTTGCCATAAGCTCTGCCACCATATCATCTGCGGCGCCTTGCATCCACGATTCTTCTCCATCTATAAGCACCTCTACATCACGCTCTTTTGCTATCTTACATATAGCGTGCATACGCTCTTTTATGCGTTCCCACTCTACTAGTTCTTCTGAGGTAAGTGCAGTTCCTTCTGTAAGTTTTTGCCATATTGCAAAACGACCTACTCCAGTAGGTTTAAAAACCACGATAGGCATTGCATCTTTCTCATCTGCAAACTCTACAAGACCTATTACTTTATTCATACACTCATCAAAGGAGGCTTCCTCTTCTTTACCCTCTACAGAATAATCTAGAACAGAACACACATTTGCACTATACAGTTTATCTACAGATGTCATACAGTCTTCTTCATTAACACCTCCACAAAAGTGATCAAAAACAGTAGATCGTATAAGACCTTCTACAGGCAGGTTTGCATTAAGTGCAAAACGAGTTGCTGCCGTACCTATGCGCACAAGTGGTTCTTTAGAAATCATTTTAAAAAGAAAGTACGCGCGTTCTAACTCACTATCAGATTTGAGCTTGAAGGCATTTTCGGTATTATCAAAAAGAGAGGTTTGCATATGCTTAAATTAGTTGGACAAATATACATCTAGATTCCACTTTTTTAAACCAAAAGTGAGTAATTTGCAACTGTTAAAATTACATTATAATGACTACCATTCAAGCTGCTTCATACGATATCGTTTTTAATCAATCTGGATATGATGCCCTTAATGTACTATTACTCCAAAGCTCTTACAGTAAGATATTTGTAATAGTAGATGAACATACCCACGAAGATTGTCTCGCTCCTTTTTTAGGTAATCTAGCTACCGAAATTCCTATAGAAGTCATAGAGATACCACAAGGTGAGATTAACAAAACGATAGAAACCTGTAGTGGAGTTTGGGATGCCCTTGCAGCACTAGATGCAGATAGAAAAGGACTCGTAATTAACCTAGGTGGAGGAGTTGTTACAGATCTAGGCGGCTTTGTAGCAAGTACTTTTAAACGTGGTATGGACTTTATAAATGTCCCGACCTCTCTTCTCTCTATGGTAGATGCCAGCGTAGGTGGTAAAACAGGTGTTGATCTAGGCACACTTAAGAATCTCATAGGTGTTATAAACAACCCACAAATGGTACTTATAGATGGTGGCTTTCTGGCAACATTACCACCAGAAGAACTCCGTTCTGGCCTTGCAGAAATGTATAAACACGGACTCATTGCAGATCAATCTTACTGGAATAAGCTTAAAAACTTAAGCGAGATGACCACAGATGATTTGAGCCAACTCATCTATGAGAGCATTATCATAAAAAATGAAATTGTACTTCAAGATCCTAGAGAACAAAGTATTAGAAAGACACTTAATTACGGCCATACATTGGGTCACGCTATTGAGTCATACTGCCTAGCTTCAGACACTAGAAAGACGCTGTTACACGGAGAGGCAATAGCGGTTGGGATGATTTTAGAAAGCTATCTTTCGGTGGAACTTACGGGGCTTAGTAAGGATGCGCTTGATGATATTACAACTACGCTTAATGATATGTATGAGGAGGTCGCTTTCGCGAAAGCGGACATAGAACCCATTATAGAATACCTCAAGCACGATAAGAAAAATACAAATGGCAATATAAATTTTGTACTTCTAGAAAGTATAGGAAGAGCCGTTATAGATAAACAAGCTCCAAACGAACTTATATATAAGGCCTTTGACCATTATCTAGAAAGCACGCAGCAAGGTACTTTATAAATACCTTTCTTTAATTATGGCAATGTGGTGACGCTCGTGACCCGCGATTATAAAACCTGCTGCGCGAGGGCTTAACGGGCTTTGACTTGCTTCTCCTATTACACGCACAGTCTCTTTTGTCATAGATGTAAAGAGACTTAAACTTGCTAGACGCACACTAGCATACTCCTCAAGTAGAGATGATATAGTACGCTCATTTGCATTACTTGACGCCACAAAATCATCTTGCTCAAAACCTTGTAAAGGAGTAGCGTCCATTCTAGAAAAGCGTAATGCACGATATGAGAATATGCGCTCTGTATCTATAAGATGTAACAATACCTCTTTAGGAGTCCATTTACCAGGTGCATAGCGCAATAGTAATTGCTCTTCTGATAAACTATTATAAAACGACACGGTAAAATCCAGCCCAGATTGTAAAGCCTCAAGCAAATCTGTGTCCTCTGAAACCTGTGAGATATACTGGTTATAATAGGTGTTATACTCTGGCTCTTGAACTTCTCCTCGCGTTGTCATAGTCTAAAAAATTTAAGTTAAAAGTAATAAAAAACCCTTTCTCGTTTATGAGAAAGGGTTTTAAAATATTCTACGGTTCTAATTATACTAGATCTTGAAAGATAGAGTGCATTAATCTTTTCTTGTCATTAATGCTCTCTTCTAGCGAGATCATCGTTTCTGTGCGATATACACCATCTATATCATCTAGTAAGAAAATAACATTCTTTGCGTGATTCGTATCTCTTGCTCTTATTTTACAGAAGATGTTAAACTTACCTGTAGTTACGTGAGCGACAGTTACAAACGGGATTTGAGCAATGCGCTCAAGTACAAAAGTAGTTTGCGATGTTTTATTAATGTAAACACCTACATATGCTATAAAAGAATAGCCTAGTTTTCCGTAATCTAGTGTAAGTGAGGAACCTGTGATAATTCCTGCTTCTTCCATCTTCTTAACACGTACGTGTACAGTACCTGCAGAGATGAGTAATTTTTTTGCTATATCTGTAAAAGGAGTTCTTGTATTCTCGATAAGCATATCGAGTATCTGGTGGTCTACTTCGTCTAATTTGAACTTTGCCATTGTATCTGCGTTTTTTGAATATAATGCAAAAATAATAGAATATTACTGATTATTCTGCAACAACCACCTCTTATTTACTAAAACGTTATCGTAAACTTTTTACCCCTTATTTTTTACCTTAAATCGAGACTATACTACGCAAGTTTGAAGCTAGATGCATTATCTACTTCTTTATGACAAAAAACACCTGTACCTAGCACCTCTTCAAGAGGTTCTGGGCTAAATAAAATGACCCCATCTACTACTGTTTCTTTATACTGCAATTTCTCAATAGTTACACCCTTACTATGTAAATCACAATAACACTTACTATGCTCAGGTATCATTTTATAATCCTCAACAGGGTATG
Organism: Dokdonia genika; assembly: GCF_042652845.1. Lineage (NCBI taxonomy): Bacteria > Pseudomonadati > Bacteroidota > Flavobacteriia > Flavobacteriales > Flavobacteriaceae > Dokdonia > Dokdonia genika. The sequence goes on from NZ_JBHSHB010000042.1 coordinate 15,895, forward strand.
ATATATCTTTTTGGCAAGCCTCAATGGCATACCATAATGATGCAAAAATGTATGCTCGTGTATTTTCGCGAACATAATCATTAGGGTAATGACCTGCTTCAAAAAGTATGGTTGCTACCCCAGCTTCTTGAAAAGCATCACCTACACAATTGTTATTAAAAGCGTCATTATATAGCCCTATATTACCATCAAGATCGTCTTGCAAATTTTTAAAAATATGTGTGATTACACTTGCAGATTGCTTACGCGAAAATGTAAAATTTCTCTCCTCATTTGCCGAAGGTGCAAGGAAAGAAAGTATCGATGGTTTACCTGTATTTTCAAAACCATAAATGGTGCGTTGCCCGTGTAAGTTGAAACAAAAATCTGGCTTAAAATCATTAAAAATTTGACGTAATAATTTTGATTCTGGCTGACTCAAATCTTGAGAATCTCGATTAAGATCTACGTCGTTTGCATTATTTCTAGTCCACATTTTTGACCCATCAGGATTAAGCATAGGTATCATAAAAAACGTACAATTATCAAGCACATTTTTCACATCATTTTGATACTTATATTTTTGTAAAAAATTACAAAAATCAAGTAAAGATTTTGTGGTTGTAGATTCATTACCGTGCATCTGTGACCACATTAAAATTTTAGTTTTTCCAGACCCAAATTTTACCGAATAAATAGGACGTTTTTCTACAGAATTACCTTCTATAGAAACAGTAAATTCTTGTGGTAAATTCTCAACAAAATTTGTAATAAATTCTGGTGAAATGTAGCGACCAGAAATAGCTTCCTCACGACAATTAGTAAACTCTTCTAAAACCTTAGATAATATCATAATCTTACTTTGAATGACAAAGATACTTTTTTTGAAATTAGCTCTTACAAGTGTTGTGTTACAATTGTAAACAAGGAATCTTTACACAAATGGAACGTTACTATTGTAAAATACCGTTCAAATGGGTAAATTACAGACCTAATACAAATTAATTATTATAAATCAGACATTTATATATTAAAATATAAACTTAAAGTTTAATCTATTTACACGTAATTTTTATGTTTATCAAGTATAGATAGCTATAGTTTACAATTGTAACGTATCTTTGCTGTATACAAATGGAAACACTACTAGACAATACAAAATTTGCAAAGCGACTTCAAAAAATTATGGAGTCACACGAGCTTAGTGCGACATCATTTGCAGAAAAACTATCTGTAGGTCGTGCAACTATCTCTCATCTTATGGCGGGTAGAAACAAGCCCAGCTTAGACTTTGTTATGAAGGTAGTAGACACCTTTCCAAATATAGAATTAGAGTGGTTACTTTACGGGAAGAAAACAACTCCAAAACCACCACCTCCTACTCCACAAAAAACGATAATTGAGACACAAGAAAACTCACAAAAAAACCTCTCTAACGCGCTCCAAAAAACTACCGAAGAGAAGACCCAAAAAACAGCTCAAAAAAGCATAGAAAATATAGGCGCTTTTTCTTCTTCAAAATCGGCAATTAAGAGAGTAATTATTTTCTTAGAAGATGGGACTTTTGAAAGTTATGAAATGTAGTTTGCCTCATTATCTAATTAAATAACCTAGCTCATTTTCGGCAATTAAAAACCTTCTAAAAAAGAGGTTTCAAATTACGAGTTCCAACTCTTTGTATATTATTTTTGTAGTCTATGAAACGTATCTTTTTTTACTCGGTTGCTGCTTGTTTTTTTTTCGCTTTAAGCTGTAAAAATCCAGAGCGAGATTGTGCAAATTTTAAGACTGGCACCTTTACTTTTGAGACACTTCTAGATGGCGAACTTATAGCCACAACATTTACACGTAACGATACTCTTGAAGTCGATTTTTTTAATGGTAAAGCAGACTCCTCTTCTGTGCGATGGATTAATGATTGTGAGTACATCGTTAAGAAGTTGAACCCAAAAAGTATGAGTGAGGAAAAAGCACTCCATATGAAAATCATAGCTACTGACGGAGATTTTTATACCTTTGAGTACTCCCTCGTAGGAGAAACCAACAAACAACGCGGAACCGCAAAAAAAACGACTAACTAATGTTTGACATTCTTACCTCTGCAGATGCTTGGATTGCACTGCTTACGCTTACCTTTCTTGAAATTATATTAGGTATAGATAACATCATCTTTATATCTATCGCCGCAGAAAAGCTTCCGCAAAAGGATCGTAAAAAAGCGACTAACATTGGTCTTGCACTTGCAATGGGTATGCGTATCGCATTACTTTTTGGGATATCGTGGCTTGTGGCTTTAAGTGCTCCTTTCTGGCATATAAACGCGAGCTGGATAACGGGAGGCATAAGCTGGCAAGCAGTTATACTTATTGCAGGGGGTATCTTCCTTATCTGGAAGTCTGTACACGAGATACACGAGAAGGTGGATGAAACAGGACTAGAAGAAGAAGAGATTTCAAAAAAGAGCTCTACTACGCTAGGTAATGCCATTGTACAAATTGCAGTTATCAACCTTGTATTCTCTTTTGACTCTATACTTACGGCTGTCGGGATGACTAACGGGCTCTCTGACAATCCAACAGATGCATTAATCATTATGGTGATAGCAGTTGTTATCTCTGTGGGGATAATGATGCTCTTTGCAAACCCTGTAGGAAACTTTATTGCAAAGCACCCATCTTTACAGATTTTAGGCCTGTCATTCTTAATTTTAATAGGTTTTATGCTTATTGCAGAAGGCGCGCACCTATCACACTTAGAAATCTTTGGATCAAGCGTAGGAGCCATCCCTAAGGGTTATTTATATTTTACGATTGCCTTCTCATTACTGGTAGAGTTTATAAACTTCAAATACAGAGCGATGAAAACAAAGGACTCTGGAGCACAAATACAAATGAAGAAAAATGTAGAGCACCTTAAAAAAGACTAACATCTTTCTTACAGAATGTAAAAAGTGTCTTTAGGCTACGGCTTAAAGACACTTTTTTTATATGATAAATCATCGAACTATTTAACGGAGCTTAGTTTTGCAACTTAGAAATCATCATCATCCATAAGTCTCTCTATCTTACGTTTTTCCCAAGCTTTATTAAATATAGGGCTCCAGCCGTACACCTCAGAGGCGTGACCTACAACGCCCCAGCCCCATCCTAGTATAGGAAAAAGTGCCCAAGGAAAACTGGTAGACATCACATTAAAATAAATAAAGACAGGCACCATAATCACATAAATAGTGAAGTGTATGTAAAATCCTTTGAGTTCTTCTACCTTCTTTTTTGCACGTTGATAACGTTTATCCTCTAGATACTCTGTTTGCTTAGGTTCAAAACTAGCTTGTCCAGCTTGTGTAAGTAACGGCACACCTACTTGAAAGTTTGCTCCATCATCTTTTATAACAACATCACTACTCGTGAGCAGGCCGTAGCGCTGGCGTATGTTTTGTAGACCTACACCGCTACTCTTCTTTACTACTTGTTTTTTCTGGATGTTATTAGTCACATATAGCGTATTTCCCTCTTCATAGATTCTTATATGAAGCTTATTTGAAGGAGTGACTTGGTTATGCTTTACAGCATTTTCTAGTAGTAACTGTAACGAGAGCGGCACCACCTTGTACTCTGAGTGAGAAGATTGCTCAGGTATATCTACCACAATACTGTCTTCAAAACGCATTTTGATAAGATTCATATACGTACGAGCAAAGGCAAGCTCCTCCTCTAGTGGTACTAGTTCTTTATTTTTTTGCTCTAGTACATATCTGTAAACTTTTGAAAGTGAAGTGGTAAACTTGGTTGCCTGTCTAGGGTTTTCCTCTATAAGACTTGCTAGCACATTTAAACTGTTGAATAAAAAATGAGGATCCAGCTGATTTTTAAGTGCATCAAACTTTGCAGAGGCGGCTCCTGCAATAATTTTAGATTCCTTTACTTTACTCTCTTGCTTTCTCTTCCAGCGACTCACCGCATAAAACGAGGTAGTTGCGACAGCTGTTATTATAAAAGGAAATATATAATCCTCAAGACCTTCACTAGCCCAATATTGATCTAAAGGAATGTTGTAATACTTGGTGATAAGTATCAACCGTAGTACAAACACGGTAACTAAAGTCACAGCAATATGCGCAATAAGCGCATAAGTAAGCACCTTAAAATTCCACAGAGTAGCGGTAAAACGTTTTCTAAAATTTACTATAACCATCGTATTTACTGCATACAGCGCTACAGAAAAGATTTGGTTTTGGATAAAAAAGGTTATTACTCCATCTCCATACCAAGGGTTACCCAGCACGTACAGTATGATACTATGAACGATAAATATGGTTAAGCCTACAATATTTGCCTTTGCAAACTCTGTTAGATAATACTTCATTTCTTCTTAATTACAAGCCTCTGCACTTTCTAAAGCTCTTTTTACATTTCCGTTGGGATGGAACTCTGTCTCAGGTTTAAAGGTAGCAAAAAGCTCAATGGCGCGCTTTAACTCTGCGCAATATGGCTCAATTGAGCTGCCAAAGTACTTTGCACTCCCCATATCCCATTGCGCCTTATCTGCTATAAAAATGGGATTATCTGGATCTTTCTTAACCATTTTCTGGTACAGTTCGCCTATGGTACCGGCATATTTCATTCCGTACTTCATACCGTCATAAGCTACCCACACGGTATATAGTTGCGCTTGTAGATAATCTGCATAGGGGTTCTCTTTTTCTATCGTACGCATTGCATTGATATACTCCTGCGCCTTATCTCCATTTACTTTTAGGGTTGTTTCATTTTGGTTTTCAAAATCTCGCCAGTTCTTCACAATAGCTATTTGCGCCACGTGGTACGAGGGCAACCAGTTATCCTTTTCTACCGTTGCGATACGCTCAAAAAGATTTGAAGCCTCATCAAGTTTATCTTTATCCCAGAGTTCCATTGCTTTGCGCATACCCTGCTCATATTTAGTTTGAGCTATAAGGAAGGTACTGCTGCATAATACGATAATAAGAAGTAAGTGTTTCATAATAGTGTTGTTTTGATTGATGATGTAAAGATGGTTTTAAGTGCGCTTTCGCGAAAGCGTAATCTACCCAATTGTCATTTATACAGTCTCAGCTGTAATTTTCTTACCAAGTCTTGTCTTACGCATCCAATAAGAGATGAAAATTATCCCAAAAACCGAAGGTAATAGCCAACTCAACAATGATGGTAACACGCTATTTGTGACAAAAAAGGCTGTAAAAGCAGCAATGTACGCCCCAGAAATTTTTGCGATATGTAGTCGTAAGTGTTTCTTGCGCAATAGCTTTAAATCACGCATTGCTCTTAGATCGTTTATGGCATTAAGCAAACCTATAGTACCAAAAACAAGGAGTACCCAGCCTATTGTAAGTCCATAATAAAGTAAGTAACCTCCATAAGCTAGCATACCCACACCTATAATAGCCATAGACCAAGAGATCACTTTATCCCAGCGTAGATCTGCCATTTTGCGTACGCTCTTAAACCTAAGCGCTCTGTACCCAGAAAGCACGAGATATACACTAAAGAGTCCTACCACAAACAGAAACGGATTGTTGTGATCTGGAAGTAGCGAAGCCACAATACCCGAAATACCTGCTGTAAGCATTCCATAATAAAAAATCATCCCAGACTTTTTGTGCCACACATTACCCTTACGAGCTATGACAGAAATAGTACCAGAAATGAGAGAAATAAACCCACCTACTGCGTGTAGCGTGATAAATATCTTAAACAAAGTAGCATAGTCCATAATTGATATATTTAGATGTTGAGGATACCGGCTATTGATTGACACTACAAATATGAACCGTAACTTAAGGATTACAAAAACCATACGACCCAATTGAACAAATAAGCTACCGAGTTGTAGTTTTGTATCAACCAGTACATTTACTTATGATTGTAAAAGAGCTTTTCCCTAGATTTCATCCAGAACTTATAGAAGAGATCAACACGCACGGCATCATAAAAGAGCTCCCTGCTCAAACAGAGTTACTACGCGAGGGACAATATGCAAAGGTTATACCTATTGTGATAGAAGGCCTTGTAAAAGTGTACTCGCGTTATGGAGATAGAGAGCTCCTGCTCTACTACATTCATCCAGCAGAGAGTTGTATTATTTCTTTTTCTTCTGGCATCTCACAATTACCTAGCCGTGGCTATGCTATCACAGAGACAGCGGCTACATTGCTCCTTCTACCCGTAGAAAATGTACAACTATGGCTTAAAACCTATCCAGCGCTCAACACCCTTTTCTTTAAAAATTATGATGCTCGCTATCTTGATATGATGAATGCCGTAAACCACCTCCTGTTTGATAAGATGGACACTCGCATACTAGATTACCTCAAAGAAAAAACACGTGTGACCTCTTCTCAAATATTACATATCACTCATAAAGAAATAGCCACAGACTTAGGTACTGCTCGAGAAGTAGTAAGCAGGATTTTAAAGAAACTAGAGGCCGAAAATCATATCGCCCAAGAGGGACGCACCATAAAAATCAAGTAAGTGTGACCATAGTCACCGTTTAATGGAAAAGCTCCCATTACATTTGTGCTGTATTATTATCTAAAACAACACATTATGAAAAAGAATATGGGAAATCTAGACCGCGGTTTACGTATTGCAGCAGCGGTAATAATAGGTATACTTTATGCAACCCACGTTATAAATGGCACTCTTGCCCTTATACTAGGCATTCTAGCGTTAGTATTTATCGCGACAAGTTTTATCTCATTTTGCCCGCTTTATGCTCCATTTAAACTGAGTACCTACAGAGCCAAAAAATAACCCCCTTACATCGCAAGCCCTCACAAGTCATATGGTGAGGGTTTGTTTTTTATACGCTTTCGCGAAAATAGGTATCGTAATTATCCTAAAACGAGCACTGTCTATACTTTAAGAATACCCTATCTTTGCGGCTTCTTAAAAACGACCTATGAAACGCATTTTTAACAACTTTACTGCAAATCCTAAAAACGATATTCTATCTGGTATCACCGTTTCTCTAGCAATGATACCTGAGGTAGTTGCCTTTGCCTTTGTAGCACAAATAAGCCCTATTGTTGCTTTATTTGGGGCATTTGTTATTGGTATTATCTCTGCGCTTTTTGGCGGTAGACCAGGGTTAATCTCTGGTGCTGCAGGAGCTGTTGCTGTGATTTTTGTACAGATGATCCAAGAAGGCCACGCAAAGGGATTACTATTTGATCAGCCTGTTGAAAATATGGGGTACTTCTATTTACTCGCAGCTGTAGTATTAATGGGAGTTATTCAGGTATTTGCTGGCTTATTCAAGCTAGGGAAGTTTGTGCGTTTGATACCACACCCAGTAATGATGGGGTTTGTAAACGGTCTAGCCATCGTTATATTTCTTGCACAACTAGGGATGTTTAAAGAAAATAAGAAAGATTACGCTGGTGACAATATGCGTAAAACAGCTTCAAAAGAGCTCGTTTATACCGTATCTGATAATGAAGTAAAAGACAAAGTTTCTAATACCGTACTATTTACAATAGAAGGAAACTCAGTCATAAATAAAGCAACAAACAAGGAAGTATTTGTACTCTCAGACGGACAAGTTTATGATACAAATACACAAAAGGTAGTTTTTAATGCATCACAAGATGGCTTTTACTCTGTAAAAGATAAAGGAGTTGTAAAAACCTGGATGAAAGGCAAGTCACTCTTTACAATGATAGGCCTTGTACTACTTACAATGCTCATTGTGTGGGGATTACCAAAACTAACTCCAAAAATTCCTGCCGCACTTACAGCTATTGTTATTGTATCATTGATATCGATTTTTGGAGGCTTAGATGCTGTAAACGTAGGTGAGTTTATAAGAGATGGTGGTGGTGCCGGTTTAAATGGTATGGCAGAAATATCAAGTAAGCTCAATGTATTTGACTTATGGAGCAGTCTACCATTTGACCTTGATACACTTAAATTTATCGCACCTTATGCATTTCTTGCAGCTTCTGTAGGACTTATAGAAACCTTGATGACTATGAACCTGGTAGATGAGATGACAGACTCTAGAGGTAATGGAAACAGAGAATGCGTCGCACAAGGAGCTGGTAACATCGTGAGTGGCGTTTTTGGAGGAACTGGTGGTTGTGGTATGATAGGTCAAACAGTAATAAACATTAACGCTGGAGGTCGTGGTAGACTCTCTGGTGTAATGATGGCAGTCACGCTACTTACCTTTATCTTATTTGCAGACCGTTTTATAGAGCAAGTGCCTATTGCTGCACTCGTGGGTGTAATGTTTATGATGGTTATTGAGACATTTGCTTGGTCTAGTTTTAGAATTATAAAGAAAATACCAGTATCAGATGCGTTTGTTCTTATTATAGTATCTGCAGTGACTGTATTTTTTGATCTTGCTATTGCTGTATTTGTAGGTGTAATTATAGCAGCCTTATCATTTGCTTGGAGTAGCGCTAAGAAAATTAGAGCTAGAAAGAAATTTAAAGCAGATGGCACAAAGGTATATGAGATCTGGGGACCATTATTCTTTGGAAGTATTCAGAGTTTTAATTCTAAGTTTGACATAAACGGTGATCCAGACCACATAGAAATTGACTTCATAGAGGCAAAAGTAGCAGACCACTCTGCCCTAGAAGCTATTTTTGTACTCCTTGAGAAGTATGAAGCCGTAGGCAAAACAATCACACTCAAGCACCTCAGTACAGAGTGTAAAGACTTAATGCGCAAAGCCTCTCCTAAATTTGACAAAGTAATTGAAGAAAGTGTAGATGACCCTCGTTATCACGTACTTTCTGGAGTACTTGATACTGAAGCCTAGCAACATCAAAAATGAAACTTGTCTATGGGGCACACACCTCTCTAAAAACAATAGAGACGATCTCTAACGAGCTATAATACTCACATCAACAATTGAGTTGTAAAACCAAAAAAGGCGCATAAAGCGCCTTTTTTAATATCGAATAGTACCCAACAACTATGACATATTAAGAACCTATAAAACCTACACCCGCTGTTGCGTGTGACTGCGTATCAATAAGTATAAATGACCCGGTTTGCTTATTATCTAAAAACTGATCATTAAGCACCTGCTTACTAAGCTGTATCGTTACCTTACCTATATCGTTAAGCACAAGCTTATCTGTAGCATCTACACCAGAAAAGTCTGTATGTACAATGCTGTTTATACTTTTTACTTTTCCTAAAATTTGAGCCGTACCCTGCTGTACCAAGTATTTTGTGCCAGGTACGAGTGCATTATTATCCATCCAGCATACGGTAGCCTGTAGCTCCTTAGTAAGACTAGGTGCTTGCGCACTTTTAACTAAGATATCACCACGACTTACATTTACATCATCCTCTAGCGTGATGGTACACGAGTTACCAGCATCTACTTTAGTAAAAGATGCATTATAAAATAAAATATCTTTTATTACAGAAGATCTACCAGAAGGAAGAACCGTCACAGCGTCACCTACTGCTAGCGCTCCTCCAGAAACTTTACCTGCATATCCTCTAAAATCGTGATATTGATCCTGCTTAGGGCGTATAACAGTTTGCACTGGAAACCTTGCTCCCACCTCTTCTACTTGAGAAGGATTTAATTGTTCTAAATGTTCTAGTAAAGTCTCACCGTCATACCAAGGCATCTCAGTAGAGGCATTTACCACATTATCACCTTTTAAAGCACTTATAGGCACAAAAGTGATACGTTGCGCTTTAAACTGTTGCTTTTGCGTAAGCGCTCCAAAATCTGAAACAATCTTGTTAAAAGCCTCCTCATTATAATCTACAAGATCCATCTTGTTTACCGCAACTACAATATCTTCTACACGTAGTAAATCATTTATAAAAAAGTGACGGTACGTTTGCTCTACCACTCCTTTACGTGCATCTACAAGAATAATAGATGCTTGTGATGTAGATGCTCCAGTCACCATATTACGAGTATACTCCACGTGCCCAGGTGTATCTGCAATGATATAACTCTTCTTTGCCGTGCTAAAATAGATGTGTGCTACATCTATAGTAATCCCCTGCTCGCGCTCTGCTACCAGACCGTCAGTTGCGAGTGAGAAGTCTAGATAATCAAATCCATTTGCCTTACTCTTCTTTTCTATCGCCTCCAGCTTATCTGTAGTGAGCGATTTTGTATCGTATAGTAACCTCCCTATTAGAGTACTCTTACCATCATCTACGCTTCCTGCGGTTGCTATCTTTAATACGTCCATTGTATTGTGTCTTAATCTTTGAATTTCTTTTACGCTTTCGCGAAAAGTTAAACAGCCTTACCTCCTAGAAGTATCCCTGTTGTTTACGTTTTTCCATTGCGGCCTCAGAGCGCTTGTCATCTATACGAGCACCTCGTTCTGAAATGGTAGAGGTACGTATCTCTCCTACTACTTTCTCAATAGTGTCTGCTGTAGAGAGTACTGCTGCTGTACAAGACATATCACCTACCGTTCTAAAACGCACTGTGCGCTCTACAACCTCTTCATCTTCTGCTCTAAAAACTACATCATCTTGTGCAGACCACAGCATACCATCTCTTAAGAAGGTCTTGCGCTGGTGTGCAAAATAGATACTAGGAATTTCTATTTTTTCTGAAGCGATATAGCTCCACACATCTAGTTCTGTCCAGTTACTTATAGGAAACACGCGCACATTCTGACCGTGATCAATATTTCCATTTAAGAAGTTAAATAACTCTGGACGCTGGTTCTTTTCATCCCACTGTCCAAAATCATCACGCACAGAAAAAATACGTTCTTTAGCTCTTGCTTTTTCTTCATCACGACGTGCACCACCTATAGCCGCGTCAAATTTAAACTCCTCTAGCGCATCTAGAAGTGTGGTAGTTTGTAACATATTACGACTGGCATATTTACCCGTCTCTTCTGTCACTCTACCTTCATCTATAGCATCTTGTACGTTACGTACTATAAGCTCAAGACCTAGCTCTTTTACAAGCTTATCTCTAAAGGCAATTGTCTCTGGAAAGTTGTGCCCAGTGTCTATATGTAATAATGGAAAAGGAATCTTAGCCGGAAAAAAGGCTTTTTGTGCTAGTCGTACAAGCGTTATACTGTCTTTCCCTCCAGAAAATAATAACACCGGACGGTCAAACTGAGCTACGACTTCTCTAAAAATGTAAACCGCCTCACTCTCTAATGGATTGAGTGCAAGCGTAGCCTTAGTATCTGTAATAGGTTGTGTTGTAGTATCCATAATTTTTTTAAAGGTGTATGCCGCACTCACGGTGTGCTAGCACTTTTGTAGGATCATAATAATCTGTCTCGTTAGGAAGGTTATGCTCCTTAAGGTAGACATCTAGATCACTATCACTATAATTATAAAACGGACTCACTTTAAGTACGCCTGCTTTACTTACACTAAAAATATCTAGTGAGTCGCGCAGAGCAGTTTGCCCCTTGCGTAAGTTTGTAAACCACACATCTGGCTTTTGTGTCGCCATTGCTCTAGTAAATGGTTCAATCTTTACTTGCTCTGTAAACACTGCGTGCTGTGGGTCATCTATAGATGGGATACCCATAAGGATATCTCTGTGAGCCCTCGTTTGTTTAGGCACATAGAGGTCTATTTGTAAGTCTAGCGTCTCTATAAGCTCTTGCGCGTGTGTGTAGGTTGCTTTTGTGTTATAACCCGAGTCACACCATACAACAGGCAGTTGTGGTGCTACTTGTGTCACTGCGTGTAGCAATGCTCCCTCGTAGGGTCTAAAATTTGTTGTTATAATAGCTTTGCTAGCCTGTGCTATGGCGTAGCTTATTACCTCTTGCGGCGTTGCAGTTGCAAAGCGCGCGTTGAGGGCGTCTATATCACTTGCTGTGTACATAGTTATGATGCGGTTTTTCCCCAGTTAATTTTATTCCAGATGCGCTCGTGCGCAAAGTAAAGAATAAGTTTTGTTAAAAAATCAATAGAGGCAATAGAAGTGGCTAGTAACCACTCCCCTGTTAATAGGTATGAAACAAAAAGAGTATCTAATGTACCAACGAGTCTCCAGCTTAGTGCCTTTACGATACTACGCATAGGCTTTTCTGAAGTTTTATCTTTTTGGTATGATTTACTTTTCTCTTTGTCTCTTTGTAAAAAGATTTGATCTAAAATCATTGTTTTGTCTAATATACATCTATTAATCTATGGGATTACTAGACTAATGGGCAAAAGTAAGTAAATTTTTGGGCTGAGCAACAATTTTAGCATTGCTTTTACATTTACCCATTGCCCATAGACAATTCAATATATTGACATATAATAGATTACCTACACCACCCTATATATAAACTCACTTCGTCATTTAGAAAAAATGCCATATCCCTACTCGCTAGCCCCGATTGTAGTGAAAATCCCGCAATGTAGCGCAGCGCAATGAGGAATTGCAATGTAAAGCGGGATACTACTTTTAATGAGATGCTCCTACCCTATTGCTCCTTAAAAGAATACGTTAAACAAAAAAAACCTCTTGAGATAGCTCAAGAGGTTTTTTATAAGGGTTATGAAGTGGTCTTACTGATTCATAGAAATCAAGAATTCTTCATTATTTTTTGTGCTACGTATACGATCACTCATAAACTGCATTGCCTCTACTGGGTTCATATCTGCTAGATACTTACGTAATACCCATAGACGTTGTGAGGTATCTTTACTGTGTAGTAAATCATCACGACGTGTAGATGAAGAGGTAAGATCTATAGCTGGGAAGATACGGCGGTTTGCAATATTGCGATCCAGCTGCAGCTCCATATTTCCGGTACCTTTAAACTCTTCAAAGATTACCTCGTCCATTTTTGAACCGGTCTCTGTAAGTGCTGTTGCTATGATAGAGAGTGATCCTCCACCTTCTATATTACGTGCTGCTCCAAAGAAACGCTTAGGTTTATGTAGTGCATTTGCGTCTACCCCTCCTGAAAGAATCTTACCAGAAGCTGGCTGTACGGTATTATATGCTCTTGCGAGACGTGTGATAGAATCTAGTAGTATTACTACATCGTGACCACACTCTACGAGGCGTTTTGCCTTCTCAAGTACAATGTTTGCCACTTTTACGTGCTCGTGTGCTTCTTTATCAAAGGTAGAGGCTACAACCTCTCCTTTTACATTACGTTGCATATCTGTTACCTCTTCTGGTCGTTCATCTATAAGGAGTACGATCTGGTATACCTCTGGATGGTTTGCAGCAATGGCATTTGCAACGTCTTTAAGTAACATTGTTTTACCCGTTTTAGGCTGTGATACTATCATACCACGCTGCCCTTTACCTATAGGTGCAAACATATCCATCACTCGTGTTGAGATACTGGCTTGGCGCTCTGCTAGGTTAAACTTTTCTGTAGGAAATAATGGTGTGAGGTGCTCAAAAGAGACGCGATCTCTCACAATATTAGGGTTAAGACCGTTGATACGGCTTACTTTAATAAGTGGGAAGTACTTTTCTCCCTCTTTTGGCGGGCGTATCACACCTAGTACAGTGTCTCCGGTTTTAAGACCAAAGAGACGTATTTGTGATTGTGATACATAAATATCGTCTGGTGATGCTAGGTAATTATAATCTGAGCTACGTAAAAAGCCGTAACCATCTTGCATAATATCTAGTACTCCTTCGCTCTCTATAATACCTTCAAACTCATAATCTGGCTCGCGGTAGCGGTTGCGATTATCCTTATTACCGTTGTTACCGTGTGTATTACCATCTTTCTGGTTACGGTTATTACGGTTATTATTGCGGTTGTTATTATTGTTGCGATTATTATCGCGAGATGAGCGCTTTTCGTTGCTCTGGCGGTTGTCATTGCTAGAGCGCTTATCGTTATTATTATTAGAACGCTTATCTTTATGAGTATCGCGTTTTTGAGGTGTTTTTGCCTCTTCTGTATCTTTTACCTTAGCTTTTGCTGGCTCACGCTTTACGGCTTCCTTCTTTGCTGGAGCCTCTTTTTGCGCTGGGGCTTCTTTTTTGTCTTCTGGAGTGGTAGCTTTTGCCTCTGTAGTAGCCTTAGGTGCTCTAGGCGTACGTGGCTTGCGCTCTTGCTTAGGCTTAGGTGCTGGAGCAGCTTCTTCCTTACCTTTTGGCACTACGGCCTCTACCTTTTTTGGGTCTGCAGCTTGCAGGTCTAGTATTTTATAAACTAGATCTAGTTTTTTTAAGGATCTAAACTTAGGAACGTTTATTCCTTTTGCAATTTCTTGAAGCTCGGGAAGCTTCTTTGCTTTTAATTCTGAAATGTCAAACATCTAATAATGTAGTAAATTAAAAATCGAGTGATTATTATGTATCAAAAGAAGAATTTGATACGAATATTGAAGTAATTAAATAACAAGCGGAGAGCTTGTTATGATATTATACAACAATGATACAATTTTATTTTTAAAGTTTTCTTAGCAATATCACAAAATGAAACTTATTTTTGCTGGTATATAAAAAATGTAAAAGATTTGATACAACGTATTCAAACCGTTTATTTATTACTTGCAGCGCTGGCCTCTTTAGGCTTGCCGTATGCCTTTAGCCTATATGCAGATGCTACGGGTGAAGCTGTATGGGCTGCAGATGAGGTACTTTACATTACTCTTTTTAGTGTAAGTGCTGTACTCTCATTTATTTCCATATTTTTATGGAGCAAAAGACAAAACCAATTCGTCTTAGGACGTCTTAATATCTTATTAAACTTTGTTTTATTAGGTGTATTGGTATATCGATCACAAATCTTATCTGGAGGGACGGCGGTTCTTGAGAAGGGTATTGGGATGATCATTCCGCTTGTTTCTATCGTTTTACTAGTCTTGGCAAACAAGGCAATCAAGCGCGATGAAGATCTTGTAAAATCTGTAGATAGATTACGATAGACTTATAAAATCTTAGTTTTATTAGTGCGTAGAAGCCTCCTTTTAATCTTGGGAGGCTTTTTTTATGGCTTATTTTTTTGCGATGGACTGGAGGCTGTAATTGCTATTATACTAGTTGCCATTAAGATGGGGGAAATTGAATTGCGCGGTTATAGTTCTATGTACGCTTTCGCGAAAGCGGGATCCCCTCCAGAAAAATTGAGTCACCCGAAGCTAAAATGATAGCGTCTTAAATAAGTGTATATTTAAGCCATCAATTAAAAAACAAAACAATACAGGCTATCTAGCAATCTCGGTAGTTACCGGGAGTTTCGCTTGGTTATAAAGTGGCTAGTTGCGCAACGATCTTTACAAATTAAAACCAAAAGCGTTTTACTAACCACGTTATCAAAGACTAACTTTTGATAAGCTTCATATTGTAAAAAGAACTTCATTTATTAATGTGTGAATTCAATTTAAATTTTTTTAACCTTATTATAATAGCATCTGTATTTATAGGTTTCACATTTGGGCTACTACTTATTTTCACTAGGCGGATAAATCAAAAAGCTAATGTATTACTGGGCCTAGTAACGTTCATTATTGTTTTTTGGAATATATGGGTATTGAGTATAGATTTTCAAATAACAAATTATCTACCACATTTTTACTTAATACCGTTGAACTATTCATTAGCTCTTGGTCCATTATTATATTTATATGTAAAAAAGACAACTGACTATAGTTACCACCTTTCTAAGAGAGATAGTATTCATTTCTTGCCTGTAATTATAGAACTATGCGTACATATTATTATTAGTCAAGATGCTCTTTCAAATAATGTTATTGGTATAGAAACAGAAACTTATCTTATACTAATGCCCATTACTCAACTTCTGGCAATTATCTCAATTATAACCTATTGTATATATGCACTTAGATTAATAAAAACCTATCATTCTTGGCTCAAGAAAAACTATAGTAATAATGATGCATATAGTTTAAGGTGGTTGTACAGATTACTTATTTTATTTGCAATACTTTGGTTTTTATTAGTACCCTATACGTTTATAGACTATATAATCTATAATTTTCAATTAGATATAAGTGACTATTACCCTATTTATGTGCTACTCTCTATTATAACAATTTGGATTAGTGCAGAAGCATTTTTAAGACCTGAAATAATTTTACTTGAGGCTAACAAACAAAATGATATTTACAAGACTAACTCATCTCAAGAAATTACCAAAAGTCCCTCTGAAGAAATATTGACCAAAGCATCTTGGCTAAAAGAACAGATGGAAACTAATCTTTTTTACCTTAATTCAGAATTAACATTAAAGTCTCTGGCAGATAATCTCAATATACATCCCAATTTATTGTCCAAAATAATAAACGATGGCTTAGGTAAAAACTTTTCTGACTTTGTAAATGAATATCGTGTAAATGCCATTATTGATAAATTACACAGTGATAAATACAATCACATAACGCTATTGGGAATGTCTTATGAATGTGGTTTCAATTCAAAAACTACTTTTAATAGGGTTTTCAAAAATATTACGGGCGTAACTCCTATATATTATAAAAAGTCAATAAAAAGTACCCCTAAGAAGGATTAAAATTAGTACCATTCTATAAAATGGGGCATTAATACTTTACTTAAGTACTAGATTTGATAAATATTTCAATCAAAAATCAAATGACATTTATGAACTCAAACTATTACTTAGTGCTCCTTGCTTGTTTAATAATATCTTGCAAAGGTAGGACGCAATCAACCGTAAAAAATTCTCAAACAAATGAAATAGAGAATTTGCATTTTTCAAAAGTTGACTTTAGAGAAAATAAGCCTACATCAAATAATTATTCAAATAGTTTTACTCTCAATAAAGATAAGTTTCTCAGCATTGACTTTACTTTAGAAAAACCCCTTATTGAAAGTATTAAATCGCTAGCACCACACTTATCACAAGATCAATTATTAAATAAGGGAAATTTTCAGTTCTCATTTTTAGTTGATGGTGAAGTAATTTATGTAGAAAACCTAAACAAGGGAGCAGGAACAATTGACTCAAAAACTACCCAACTTAAACATTTAGTACCATTAGTTTATCCCACACAAATTGACTTTTGGGGTTGGTTTATGTGGTTAAAATTTATGAAGCTAGGAGGAGGTCAAGATGTTCTTCTAGAAGGCAATCATTCTTTGAGTATCGAAGTAAGACCATATATAAAAGAAGATACAATAAAGATAGGCGAGATTCTTGCAAAAGGTACTATTAACACACAAGCCTTTATAAATAAAAGCTTAGTACCCGTTCAAAAAATACAACCTGATAGTGGTTGGGAATTATCTAATGATACTTACAACAGTACTAAAATAGAAGCTCTAAACAAAAAAATTGCACAAGGACGTTTTGAAGATATTAATGGTATAGTGGTTATTAAAGACAATAAGCTTTTAATAGAGGAATACTTTAATGGTGAAAACAGAAATAGCTTGCACGACCCAAGATCTGTCGGTAAAACAATTGCTTCAACAATGATGGGAATTGCAATTCAAGAGGGTTTCATAAAAAACGAAAACATCTTATTAAAAGATTTTTACAACCTAAAGTCTTTTGATAATTATAGTCCTAAAAAAGATTCTATAACCTTAAAATCTCTTTTAACAATGAGTTCTGGGCTTCTTGGTGATGATGCAGACTATAGTAACCCTGGAAATGAAGAAAATATGTACCCTACAAAAAATTGGGTAAAATTTACACTTGATTTACCTATGCAAAAAGGTAGAGCTATAGGAGAAGACTACATTTATTTTACAGCAGGTGTAGTGGTACTAGGAGATGTCATACATCAATCTGTCCCTAACGGTTTAGTGTCTTACGCAGATAAAAAACTATTTAACCCTCTTGGTATAACCGATTATAAGTGGCAATACACACCTCAAAAAGTTGGTAATACCGCAGGCGGGATACAGTTAAGAGCTATTGATTTTGCCAAATACGGACAATTATATAAGAATAATGGGAAATGGAATGGCAAGCAAATTTTAAGTAAACAATGGGTTAAAAAGAGCTTAGCTAAGCAAGTAAAACGACCAACAGAAAATGGTCACTATGGCTATTTATTTTGGAATAAAGTCTATAAATATAATGACAAAGAATATGAAGTATCTTATTGTAGCGGAAGAGGTGGAAATAAGATTTTTATTTTCAAAAACATCCCATTTGTCATCGTTATAACTTCTTCGGCATATAATAGTCCCAGTGCCCATACTAATGTTGATAAGATGATAAGTGAATATATTTTACCAGCAATAATAGATAAAGATTAACGCCATTTCCCACCTATTAATGAGTTAAAGATTCTACAACAATCTATATAGAGTCTTCACGATCTTATATTAAAAAAGGCTTTCTATTTTAGAAAGCCTTTAAAAGTGAATTTTTATTTAACTGGCAACAACTCTTGATTTTTTAATGCCGCATCAACATCTACAGTTATATATTTATGACTGTTAAAAAACCTTCCTGAATCAGCAAGTTTTATTGTTGCGACTTTCTTTCCATTACTTTTCTCTTTAATTGAGGTTATTACCACTCTTTGACCTTTAACATTCTCGTAATTTGCAATTCCTCCTTTTTTTATAATAAAGTTTGCCTTCGGAAAATTGATATGCTTGTAATTATTATAATCTACAGTACCAATTTGAAAAACATCACCTTCATTAAAATTTGATTGAGGCTCTTGAGCATACAAAGAGACTGAAATAAATAACGCTAAAACTGCACTTAAAATATAATTTTTCATAATACTAAATTTAATATTGACACTACTTAATTTTGAAGAATCTCAAAATATCGACACAATAAAATTGATAGTAAAAATAAGGACATAATATTTGAGAATAATTTAATAAAAAGTTAAACAACAAAAAACTGAGTTAAAAATTACCTTTGCTTAGACGAGGCTAATCGGTGGCTTTTGGACTCATTGTGATTTGTAATTTTCATTATAAAGATTTCCTCATTTTATAATGGTAATAGCTTGTTTTAAAAGGTTATTTGATGCTGTGATATCGGTGATTTTTCGCATTCTTCTTTTTACGCTTTCGCGAAAGCGGGATACCTCAACACCGCATACACTTATACTTTTTACATCTTCTAAGGGACTGATTACCAAAATATATACTACATCTGAAAATCTGTATAAGAAACCTCCCACTTCTCCCTCTTACCTTTGCCCTAGTAATTAAAAACGAAGCAAGATGAAAGATTATCAGTTTGGAAAAGATGGATGGACGCCAGATAGAATTACAGATGTAAAGGATAAAACCTTTTTAATTACAGGTACCACGAGTGGTACGGGTTATGAAGCAGCAAGAATTTTACTCGCTAAGGGTGCGACTGTTGTTATGCTTAATCATAATTATCAACTAGGGTTTGAATACCCTCCTTATTTCTCAAGACTCTTTAAAAAGAAAGAAGGTATAAGCCCTAGCCAGTACAGGCAGAAGTATAAAATGAATTAGTATTATATTGTACTCTATAAAACTATAAGAGACCTATATTTTGAAATACATTTTATTACTCACATTTGCCATATGCCTAGCAAGCTGCAATTCAAAAGGTGAAACTGCCACTCCCACAACGTATCCAGATGTAAAGGTGGTGGGCGCTATGAAAAACGTGATGTGGAAAGGAGAACTAGAAGGTTCTATATTACTAGATACCATCACAAATAAGAAAGGACTTTATGGCTTAGGCCCTGAGAGTTATCTCACTGGCGAACTTCTCATTGTAAACGGTACTAGCTATCTATCAAAAGTGAGTTCAGACACTACAATGACAGTAACACCTACTTATAAAGTCTCTGCACCTTTTTTTGTGTATACTAACGTGAGAGACTGGTATGAGATAAATCTTCCGGCATCTGTGAAGACTATAAAAGATATAGAAGACTTTGTAAGTGAACGCACAAAAGAAGCAAAGCGACCATTTGCATTTAAGCTAGAGGGTACTGTATCTAAGGCAGAGATACATATACAGAATTTACCTAGAGGCACAAAAGTTTCTTCTCCACAAGAAGCGCATCAAGGCCAAACAAATTACACGCTGCAAGACGAGCAAGTAGAAATTATAGGATTTTTCTCTACAATGCATAAGGGTATCTTCACCCACCACGATAGTAACATTCACCTACATCTCATTACAAAAGACACCTCCAAAATGGGACATCTAGATAATCTAGAAATAGATAGGCTTACCCTGTTTTTACCGAAAAAATAATTTTTGACTACCTTTAAGAAGGACATCACTTATAAATTATTTAAAATGAAAAAGCTCCTTCTTCTCCTTACGCTAGTCATTTTTGTACCGCTAGCGGGCCTTGCACAAGATACTTTTGAGCTTTCCCCCTCACAAAGTATGCTTATGACGGGAAAAGGTGCCGGTCAAGATGGCGCTATAAACCCATATTATGGAGAACCTTGTTATGCCATTGTGAGTAATAACGGTAGTACGCCTTTCTCTGTAAGAATACAGCAAGACGGCGAGATTATAAAAACAATTGAGGTAAAACAAAAGACCAAAAAAAAAATTAAGCTTCTTAAAAAAGATGAACTCTACATAGATGCTAGTACACAGGCTAAAGCAAGTCTTACTTTAAACTTTATTCCGCTAGGTGCACAAAAGAAGACACCAAATAAGTTTTAGATACAGTTCTACTTTCTCTTTAAACTATATTGACTAGTGTATTATTACGCTTTCGCGAAAGCGTAACAACATCCCTCGCATTACTGATATTTTCACCAGTTCTACATAAGCCAGACAACCGAAACATCGCAAGCTACGTTAATACCTTCACAATAGATATTAAACCTTTGTTATGAGTCGTGAGTATACTATGATTATTTAATAATTTACATTCTAACCAACAATAGCTTATCACAACTTGTGAATAAACTATGCTCAAAAAACAACAATATGGATTGGATTTATAGCACAGATGACCCGCTCTTGCAAACACTCGCAGGTAGCTTAATGATTTTTATAGTAGTAATCATATTAACACGTATTATAGGGTTGCGATCTTTTGCAAAATTTACGGCTTATGATTTTGCATTTACCATCGCAATAGGTAGTATCATATCTTCTACACTAACTTCTAGCACCTCAATTGCACACGGATCTGTAGCTGTGGGAGCCTTACTGATTCTTACATTTATATTTTCTTACTTACAGCGTGCTGTGCCTGCCATAAACAAACTTATATCAAATAAACCCCTACTCCTTATGGACGGAAGTACCATTCTAGAAGAAAACCTAAAGTATGCTCGTATAGAGAAAGGCCAACTTATTGCTAAACTCAGAGAGGCTAATGTACTTAAATATGAACAAGTAGAGGCAGTTGTACTAGAATCTACAGGTGACATATCTGTGCTACACACCTCATCGTCAGATGATGATGGTGTGCTTAATAAATCATTATTAGAAGGCGTGCGTAAAACGCCATAAGGGTATTCTTATTTTATAAATCGTGATAGATTTGATGATTAAATAACGACTTTTGCACTATGGAAAAATCAGAGTTTTTAGAACAACAAGTATTTGCAGGTTTAAGCCCAAAAAATGATGGATCAGGAACAGATGCTGCTTATCAATTTTCTGAAGCAGATTTTGAAACTGTACTAGATCGTGCAGAGCATTATGGGCTGGGTATCTATACCATTGAGTCATTCTTTAAAGGAACTCCATATGCCACAACCACTCACGAAGATTTAAAGAAAAGAGCTACCGACCATCGCTGGTTTAAAAGAGCGTTCTTAACTTCAAAAATAAAACAAGCAGGTCTTACCTACGCTGCAACCTACAAGGTATCGCCTAAGTTGCTCGCAAGAGATACTTTTCAAGACGAAGAGGAGTAAAAACTAGTCCTTACCTACCCAGGTGCCTAGTGTACTTTTATCATAACTGTAACCTAGCGACATACCGGTCTCTTTTATCACAAGCGATTTGCCCGGAGCTGCTATTACTCCCTCAGTAAGTAAATAGCTGTTTATCTTCTTGACATCACTGCTAGGCAAGGCAACATTATCTACTATAACTGAGCTTCCGTTAAGCATTATTTTTACAGATCTACTAGAACTAGCTATGTAATCATTACGTGTTAACCACGTTACAATCTTTTCTACAGCTGTAAAGCCATCTACAATAACAATATGGTTTCCCTTTTTATAGAAACTTACCTCTGTAACGTCTTGCATACCATATTTCCTAAAAACGCTATTCACCTTAGACCATTGAGTGCTAGATAAGCGTGTACCGTTTATATATGCTCCGGCATCTTCTTTTACAAATACAATCGTTTCTTCACCCTTAAGTAGTCCTTCATTATTTAGAGTGTTAATGAGGGATTCTTGTACCTCCGGCCATTGCCAAATGCTACTATTCACATCACTTGCTGCCATTTTTGTACTAGGTAGCTCTAGTAAATCACGCACGTAACTATCTATACCTCCACCTCTTTTTGAGTTAAGACCTAGTCGCTCTGCTTCATTAGAGAGGCGCAGTGCCTCTCTCTCTAGCCGTGCAGCATCTCTTACCGAAACTTCTCTAAGTCGAGCAGCCTCTCGTTGCATACGCGCTGCATCACGTCTTGCACGGTCTGCATCGCGTTCTAATCGTTGTACCTCTTGTCGCTCGCTCCCTCCAGAAACAAGGGTACGTAAGATGTTACCCATATCTGTAAACTTTGCAATCATATCTGGTGCAGCGATTGTTTTATCTAGTTCAATCTTGAGGCGTTTCTCACTCAGTGCAATCTCATAAACGGTATCCTCATCACCTTCAAGACTCCAGACCATATCCTTCCCACTAGACTGCATATTTTTTGTACCCATTTCGGCTACTAAGAAGTCTTTAATTGCGGCATATCTATTATTTGGGTAACGAGATTTTACTCGGTACTCATCATTTGAGTTACTTACTGAGTACGACGTACTGCCGCCACTTCCATAATTACCATTTTGGGTAATTACCGATACGTTAGACGAGTTTGTAGTTACCGTGGTGGTTGCATCTTCATAAACCGTTGCTGGTGGTGCAGGCGGAGCTGGTGGCGCTGTTTGTGCAATTACATTCATTCCTAAGCCTATGAGGGCTGCTGTGCATATATTTCTTACTGTTTTCATTGTGTTACTTTTTTAGTATTCCGCTTTCGCGAAAGCGATTACCTATTCATTTTTTGATAATTCAATTGTAAAGGTTAATCCTACACCTCTTGTGCTAGCAATTGAAATGGAAGAATCATCTTTAAAATATTTTCGAAGCCGACTGATAAAGACATCCATACTGCGGCCTGAGAAAAAGTCGTCGTTTCCCCAGATTTTAGATAGAATATCTTCTCTTCGAAGTAGCTGATTTTTGTTTTCGTAAAAAAACTGAATCAACTGTGCTTCCTTTTCTGTGAGAGATTGTATGGTCTCTCCAAAGGTGAGCGTGTGATTGTGAGCATCAAAGTGATAGTTTCCTATCGCAGTGATCTCATTTATATCTGGTCTAACCTTTGCGAGGTTAGGTCTAGATCGTTTTAAAATGTTAGTAAGGCGTAGCACGAGTATATCTGCCTCAAATGGTTTTACGATATAATCGTCTGCTCCTAGTTTGAGCCCCTGTATGCGGTCTTCCTTCATTTTACGTGCGGTGAGGAACACAAATGGAACTTCTGGGTTGATACTTATCACTTTCTCTGCAAGTGTAAACCCATCCATCTTAGGCATCATTACATCAAAAACACAGATGTCATAGGTTACTCCTTCTGAGTGCGCTTTCGCGAAAGCGTTATGAGCCTCTTCCCCATCTTTACACCAAGTAACTTCAAAATTGTGTATCTCGAGATATTGCTTGAGGATACTCCCAAAATCAAAATCATCTTCGGCGAGTAGTATGTTGTTTTTTGCGATCATTATAAAGGCAATTTTATGGTGAAGGTGCTTCCTTCGTTTTCTATGCTTTTAAGGGCTATTGTTCCCCCGTGAGCGATAATAATTTGATGTGTAAAATAAAGGCCGAGACCAAGCCCTTTTACGTTATGTACATCACTGTTACCAGCGCGATAAAACTTGTCAAAAATCGCTATCTGGTCTGCTGGTGAAATACCTGTCCCGTTATCTGATATCTCAATGCAATAATTTCTATTTACAAGGCGCGTGGTGACCGTCACGGTAACTTGGTCTTTACCATACTTTACTGCGTTCTCTAGCACATTAAGGAGTGCCGTAGTGAGGTGAAATCTGTCTATGCGCAAGAGCACTTCTGGACTGTAGACCTTGTTTAAAACTGTAAGATGAGCGTGCTGTGTAGCAATCTCAAAGTCTGAAAGTAGGTTGTTAAAAAATACATTATCACTTACCTGCTCTTTATTGAGCTGTAGCTCCTCTGCGCTCAAGCTATTAGTAAGTACTTGATCTATGAGTTTTTGTAATCTACTATTTTGTCGCTCTACGATACCTAGCGTGTTATTAAAGGCATCTGGATTACTTTTTATCGCTTCATTGCGTAAACTTTTGGTAGCGATACCTAGTGTTGCGAGAGGTGTTTTGAGCTCGTGAGTGACATTATTAATAAAGTCTGTTTTTACCTCTGCAATTTTTTTCTGAGTAATTAGGTTTTTTATTGAGTAGTAGAGTAACCCTATTACAAAAAGGAACAAAATGATACTTCCCACAATGAGTACCCACATTCTTTTAAGCACCAGAGATTTCCAGTTAGGTACTTGTATCTCTTGTGTGGTGCGCACTTCAAAATCGTACGAGCTTATACTTATACTGTCACCTCTACGGTCTATAAACTCATTTGTATCAAAGGTGCGTGCATAGTTGATACTTCTTGAAATTCCTGTTTTAAACTTCTGCCCAAAAATGCGTTTTCTCTCATTGTCTTTTATAGGAAAAATGGTGTCTGTATTAGGATAGTCTATGATGACAATGCTTATCAAATTCTGTCTATATGCTACCTCATAACCCAACTCTTTTTGTAATTGCAAGGCTTCATACCGTTTCATATACTGCTCGTTATAAGTATCTGCATTACGGTAAAATCGTTCTACCACCTGTCGCTTAGTTATACTCTCATTAAAGTAATCTGCTAGGTGATCTTCTAGGTCTACTTCTATAAGTGCGTCATAGAGAGAATCTAGTTCTCTATCATTTGCAATCTCAGAAACCGCATTTGAGGTTTCATTAAAGAAAGCTGTTTTTTTGAGCTCGTAGGTATTGCTTATTAAATAAGCTTGTATGGCACATAACGCTAGTAATGCTAGTGCAGATATTGCTATTAATAAGGAGAATTTACTTTTCATCTGTGGTTGATTGATGTTGTAAATGTAGTGGGAAAGTACAGTTAGACATAATTAATACCCATCGTTAACCGAGCATTAACCTTAAAATTGCTTGTAACCCTTACTCAGTATGTACTTCGCTCTTAGGTTAATACAGCGACTGGTATTCTTGCTTTTACATTAACCTAGCCCTTAACCCGTGGTTAACCTGATTATCAAATAGATGATCTCACTTTTGTGCCATCAAACAAAAGAACCAACCTTATGAAAACAGTACTCATTTTTATACTCACCTTACTCACAGCAACCGTCACTGCACAGCAATCTCTTAAAGCGCATCGCACAGGAGAGGCTCCTAAAATAGATGGAAATCTCACAGAGGCAGTCTGGATAGCACAACTAGAAACCAAAACGTTTACACAAAAAGCACCTAATGCTGGGCAACCCTCTCTACGAGCAACAGAGATTGCCGTACTATATGATGATAATTACCTCTACGTAGGCGCTGTGCTCCATACAAATGATACAGATGAAATAAGACGCCTCCTCACCGCTCGTGATGACGTGGGTAATGCAGACTATTTTGGGGTACAAATTGATCCCTTTGGGCAAACACGTGAGGGTTATGACTTTACTGTTACGGCTGCTGGTGTGCAGTTTGACAGTAAGATATCTGGCAACACCGGTGCAGACGAAAACTTTAATGTTATCTGGGAAAGTGAAGTCACCGTGCACGATACTCACTGGGACATTGAGATACGCATCCCCTGGAATAGCATACGTTTCCCAAAAGAAGACCTATCAGATTTTACGATTAACTTTCAGCGTTTTTCTGGGGCGCTTAATGAAGAATCTTTCTGGAGTCCCATAGATCCTACTATAGATGGATACCTCAACCAGTTTGGGTCGCTTACAGGTATCGAGCCTGTAAACCCACCGCTCAACCTGTCTTTTGTACCCTTTGTTTCTTCCGTGCACGAGACAGATAGCGATGGTGCTACAGAGACCACGCTTAACCCTGGACTCGATGTAAAGTATGTAATTGATAATGCATACACGCTTGATGTATCTGTTATTCCAGATTTTAGCCAGGCACGCAGTGATGACCAGGTTTTTAATCTCTCTCCTTTTGAAGTACAGTTTGCAGAGCAACGTCCTTTCTTTATTGAGGGCACAGAGCTTTTTGATAAAGGCGGCTATCTCTTTACACGTCGCATAGGTGGTAGACCTATAAATGCAAATGCTTTTACACTTTCAGAAAATGAGATGGTGGTTACAAACCCTACTAGTTCAAATATTATAAATCTTGTAAAATTTACCGGAAAGTCACAAAACGGACTCTCCATAGGGATGCTTAATGGGATAACCGCTTTCGCGAAAGCGGAAATAAAAAACACCTCTACAGATGAAGTAAGAGAGGTAATTACAAATCCGCTCACAAATTATAATGCGCTGGTCATAGATAAACAACTCAAAAACAATAGTTCTGTTACACTCATAAATAACTCTGTATTACGATCTGGGAGTGCTTATGACAGTAACTTTAGCGCACTTTTATACGAATGGTTTAATGCAAAACGCACTTATAGGGCTAGCTTTAAGAAGGCCGTGTCTCAGCAATATGGACTGGAAGGAGATAATGTTTTTGGACACGAGTATAATGCTTATGTTTCAAAAGTAAGTGGCGCCTGGACGGGAGGTTTGAGCTGGAACTTAAAGGATGAAAATTTTGATAATAATGACTTTGGCTTCTTGCAGCGTAACAACAGTATGGTTTTCCGTGGTAATGTAAATTATCGCAATACTGCTCCAAAAAAATGGTTACAGCAGTATCAACTAGATCTAGATCACCAGCAGCGATATTATTACAGCCTTATGGAACGTGAGCGCTCGCAATATCGTTTCTCAAGTTTTGCTACGACCAAGGGTAACCAAAATCTCTTTGTCACGCTAAGCTACGTCTCAAAACGTCAAGACTTTTTTGAAGCACGAGTACAAGACCGCGTTTTTAATAGACCTGCGCTCTCTGAGATCGTTCTAGAATATCAAACTAACCGAAACAAAAATTTATCGTGGGCTGGCTACTTTGTAGCAGTAGATTATAAAAATCATAACATACAAACCGAACAGTACGTGATGGGTTATGGTTTACGTGCAAGACTGGGACAACACTTCTTTGCAGAGTTTGAGCAAGATTATACAGATAACCCTAACGATATAGGTTATATCACAAATCAAGAGGACCAGATCATTATAGGCCAGCGTTCTATAAACCAGCTTACCAATGCAATACAACTCAACTATGCGGTAAACGCAAAAATTAATATGAATCTAAGACTACGTCACTACTGGATTAAAGTAGATTATAAAAATCAATACACTTTACAGCAAGACGGGAACCTGACGGTAAATAACCTCTCTATAGATCCTGATAGTTTTGACAGCACATTTAATGCTTTTAACCTCGACTTTGTGGCGCGCTGGCAGTTTGCTCCCGCAAGTGAGCTATCACTAGGGTATCGTGTAGGTAAAACTGCATTTGCAGATAATGTAGATGGAGATTACTTAGACGGAGTAAACACACTTAGTGATGCCACAGGTCTAGAAACCTTAAGTTTACGTATGCGCTGGTTTTTAGACTTTAACAGATTAAAAAAACGTAGTTAATGTAACAAAGTGAAATACTTTCCTACATATCGGGTATGTATAAATCATTTTTTCAAAACATAGCGACAGAGCAAGGAGGTACTTTTTTATACCAAGATCAAGATACTAGCATAGGTGGAGGCATACGCCTTCCTAAGGTTCAGTATTTATTAAAAATACCTGTAGGGGATACTGAGATAAACATCATTAATATCACTGGAAAAGAATTTTCTGGTCATATCTCTATGAAGTTACCAAAACAGCCAGAGAGTCACACTTTTGAACTCACTACAAACTCACATATTAAATCCCTTTTTATAGGAAAATCAAAGCGCTTTAACATCAATAGCGACAGCTGTCAAATGACTGAGTTTTTAAAAAACAACAGCCATATTGCAATCCTAAAAGAAATTGCTCAAGAAGATAGCTTCCAGCCTATAATTACGGGTAAAAATGAGGATGATCATTATCTATTAATAGCAAAATATCATCTAGAATTTGATAATTGGAACAGTCCTGTGCTTCCACTTATAGATTTATTTAAAGAATTACACACACGGTTTGTGGTGAATAACGAGCGCTTTACAAATGATGTCACTATCAGTATGGGGTCTTAAATAACTCCTAACACAATCTTAAACAACTACCGTCTAGCGTAGTAATGCCATAGCTTTGTTACACTTGCCCTTTTATAAAGGGTGAGTATAACAACCAACCTATGAAACACTACGCCATAATAGGAGGAGGTCCCAGAGGACTTTTTGCTCTTGAAAGCCTTTTTACTACGCTCTACAATAACGCTCCAGATGCTCAAGTAAAAGTCACCTTATTTGAACCTTTTAAATATCCTGGAGCAGGCTGGGTATGGAATCCTGAGCAAGTAGCGAGCAACTGGCTTAATATTACTGAGCGTGCCTTACAAGACTTACCTGGCAGACCAGAAATAAAACTAGGTGATGATGTCATCCCTGCATTTCCCTCATACACGGAGTGGTTACCAGAAGAAAAACAAAATCCACCAGCTACGCATCCAGATCAGTTTCCTCCACGTGCAAAGATGGGAACCTACCTTAATGCTCGTTTTGAAGTCCTTGCGGAAGCACTAAAAGGTTTTGGATTACTAAATATGGTTGAGGAGACTGTCATTAAACTCACCTATATCGCACCAGTATTCACAGCAATTACAGAAAATACATCCATTACTGCTATAGATGAAGTGGTTCTCACAATAGGACATCAGGATACGGAACTATCAGAGCAGCTGCAAGAATGGAAAGATCACGTTGCACAAACTGATAACGCCCTACTATTTACAGAAGCCTATCCCGTAGAAAAAATGATAAATGCAAACATTACCTCAGAGAGCGTAGTTGCTTTTAGAGGTTTTGGACTTGCAATGATTGATCAGATACGTGCGCTCACCCTGCAGCAAGGCGCGCATTTTGAGATGCTTGATAATGATACCAAAGAAGTAGCTTTTCACGCTGGAGAAAACCATCCGCAGCGGTTTGTTCCCTTTTCCTTAGACGGACTTCCTATGGTGCCAAAACCTATAAATAAAGCGGTAGATAAGTGGTTTATGCCAAGTGATGATGCTATAAACGCTTTCGCGAAAGCGATACACCAAGGCGCCTGCGGCGATCACCCTGCAAAAGATCAATACTTTCTACTCGAAGCAATGGCAGCTGTTGTAGCTCCCTTGTTTTTAAAATTAGGAGACAAAGCCATACAACACGATCTTACCGAAGAAGAAGTTTATTTCTTAACCATAAATTACCTCAACAATAAATCACTAGCGCATCCCCTACTCCTATCACACCATACGCCCATATTAGAAATGATGCAACAGCAAGTGGAAATGGCAGTAGGAGAAGCACCAGTAAGCCTTGATTATTTTATAGGTCAAGTATGGCGACACTGCCAGCCTACCATATACCGAGAGTTCTCATATCCAGCAATTGCAGATGATGTAGTGGCCGAAGTTATTGCGCTAGACGAAGCATCAAAGCGATATTCTTACGGTCCACCCGTTGAAAGCATACAACAACTTATTGCGCTTGCAAAAGAAGGATTGCTAGATCTTGACTTTGTAAATAATCCAGAAATCACTTGTGTAGACGGAGGCTGGCAACTTAAATCTGATGATAATAAGGTTGTCATAGACGTAATGCTTAACTCAGTACTAGACTCACCACAGCTTGTTACGGTAGATACACCAATTATTAAAAACTTGCTTAGTTATGAAATGATTGAGCCTAAACATACAGATCTAGGCATACGCACAGACGATTATGGTTATGTAGAAGTACCAGAGGGTAAAAGTTTTGTGCCACTAGCGGTATTAGGCAGGCTATCTAAAGGAAGTGTGATAGGTGTAGATGCAATTTTAGAATGTTTTGGACCGCGCACTATAAGCTGGTCTGAGCGCAGTATAGCCTTAATGAAGAACGAAAAATAAAGAAGATGAGCAGAGGATTTGTAAAAGAAGATGACCAAGAAGAAACTCCTATAATTCCGCCTAGGGCAGCATTGCCAGATGGCGTGACAAACTACGTCACTAACCACGGATTAATACAACTTAAGGAAGAGCTTAGCACGCTAGATCATACAATCTCAACCCTAGATGAAACAAATGAGCGCGAGCGCAGGCGTGCACTTGCCGTACTTAATGGCAAGCGCAACTTACTACTGAAACGCATACAGAGCGCAAGACTACTTGATCATATTAAGGATGAGGGAGAAATACGTTTTGGCGCCACAGTCACCTATACCATCGCTGGTATGCCTAAACCTATTACCATCCAGATTGTGGGCGTAGATGAGGCTAGTGTAAAAGACAAAAAAATTGCCTTCACCGCTCCTATTGCTAGAGCACTTATTGGCAAAAAGGTGGATGAAACAACTACATTTCAGCTAGGCAATGAGGAGAAGAAACTCACTATTAAAAATATAGCCTACGTAGATTAGTATGAGATTTACGCTTTCGCGAAAGCGTAACAAACACATTTAAAAACAAGTTCACATATCGTAACTTTATAACCAAAAACGGAGCTACTTAATCCCTAATTTATCACCTATGCAAACGATTCTATATAAAGCAAACACTCGAGGAAACGCAAATCACGGCTGGTTACAGAGTTTTCACACCTTTAGCTTTGCGAGCTACCATAACCCCAATCGTATGAACTTTGGGGCGATGCGTGTGCTGAATGATGACACCGTGGCGGCTGGTAGAGGCTTTGATATGCACAGGCATCTCAATATGGAGATCATATCCATCCCACTTTCTGGTGATCTAGAGCATAAAGATAGTATGGGTAACCAGACGGTGATACAGCAAGGTGATATCCAGGTGATGAGTGCCGGGACTGGAATAGATCACAGTGAGTATAATAAAAATAATGATCGCGAGGTGCAGTTTTTACAAATCTGGATTATGCCTAACCAGCGCCCAGTCTCGCCTCGATATGATCAGATAAAAATAAATGAGCATCACCTCAAAAATGAATTTGTACAAATACTCTCACCAAATCAAGATGATGAGGGTGTATGGATTTACCAAGACGCTTGGTTTCATATGGGTGAGTTTACACAAGAGCAAACGCTTGTACACAAACTGCATAAAAAAGGAAACGGCCTTTTTATTTTTGTACTTGAAGGAAGTGCTCACGCCGCTGGCGAACTGCTAGATAGACGTGATGCCATAGGAGTTTATGATATTGCCGAGCTAGAAATCACAGCACAATCTGATTCTAAAATATTACTTATCGAGGTGCCTATGCAGTTTTAAGTAGAGCCCCAATGATTGTTTTATATTACGCTTTCGCGAAAGCGTAACAAAACCCTTTTAAAAGCTACTTACTTATAAACTCATATAAATGATTATAACAACTACAAACAGTATACAAGGTAGAGAGATTACACAATACTTAGGTGTGATTACAGATTTTATGTATGCAAAGCTTTTTGACACCAAGGGACTAAGTTTTAAAGATTCTTTTAGTATGAGTAAAGTCTATAAAAGTGGTGAAGAAGGAATAGATGCGGCCAAACAGGAAGTTCTTAAAAAACTAGAAGCCAAAGCTAAAGAAATGGGAGCTCACGCAATTGTGGGAGTTACAATGGATGTAGAGGTTATAAGTCAAAATACAAAACTAGGTATCTCTGCAATGGGTACTGCTGTAGTATTGAGATAAAGATACATTTAGAACGTAAAACCTCGTCGCATCACTTGATGCATACTTGGCGCAAATAGCCTCTGCTTTATCAAACAATTAAAATCTTAAATCTATCCCATTTAATATGGTTTTAAGATAGTTAGGTTAGGTTAGAAGTAACTTTACTGTACTAACCAATCACATTAAATGAAATTTTCACTTAAAAACTTCCTACAAGGTTTTGGTATTATTGCCATTATCCTCACTTTATTACCGCTTATTGCTATAGACTACTGGTGGATACGCATTTTTGATTTTCCGCACGCGCAGCTTACGCTGCTTACGTTTATAGCTCTTATCACCTATTTTATACGCTTTAATATCAAGTATGTAGGAGATTATATTTTTGTGAGTATTCTCGCTGCGTGTTTTATATTTCAGCTTATTAAAATTTATGACTATACACCACTTGCAGCTCCAGAAGCACTAGAAAATACAATCACAGACACTAGTAAGTCTATAAAAATATACAGTGCAAACGTCTTACAAAAAAACACACAATATGACCTTCTACTATCTCAAGTAGCAGATTATGATCCAGACATTGTATTACTTATGGAGACAGATACAGTCTGGAAAAAAGCAGTACACAGCAGTCTCGCATCTACATACTCTTACCATTTACTTGAGCCACGTGGTAATACATATGGGATGCTACTATATTCAAAACTACCGCTTACGCGAAAAAAAATAAGACACCTCGTAGATAAGGAAGTTCCATCTATGGAGGCTATAGTCACTCTAGAGAGCGGAGACCAAATACAACTTTATGCCATACACCCTACTCCCCCTATGCCTCAACACAACCCTATGAGTTCTGACAGGGATACTGAGATGATGAAAACGGCATTTACAGTTAATAAAAGAACGCTACCTGTAATTGTGATGGGTGACTTTAATGATGTAGCTTGGTCAAGAACGACTTCGCTCTTTAGAAAAGTGAGTAAACTACTGGACCCCCGCATAGGCCGTGGTTTTCACAACACATTTAATGCAAAAAACATATTTATGAGATGGCCTCTTGATCACCTTTTTACCTCTCAAGAGTTTAGAGTAAAAAGACTAGAGCGCACAGATCATATAAAATCTGATCATTTTCCAGTGTATACAGAGCTTACCTTTGAGCCAGATGGAGCAAGTTTACAGCTTCCTCAAGAACCCACTGACTCAGAAATAGAAAGTGCAAAAAGTCAGCTCAAAGAGCAGAATTTACTTACCTTAAGTATGAAATAGTACTTTGGTAACCCTCTTGAGCTGGGACTTAACGCTCACTTAACACAGCTACAGCACTGAAGTAATAATTTTGTATCTACAATATTACTTGTATGAAACATTTTTACTTCGTTGCTTTTCTTATTTCTATTTGCTGTAATCCTTTAATAGCGCAGGTCACTATAAATGAACTTGATGCAGATACACCTAGTACAGATGATCAAGAGTTTATAGAACTCCTTACCACTCCAGAAACTTCTCTAGACGGCTATGTACTTGTTTTATTTAATGGATCTAGTAGTGGCGGTGATAGTAGCTACTTTGCATTTGATCTAGATGGCCTCGTGGCAGATGTAAATGGTATTGTGCTTATAGGTAGTAATAATGTGGTGCCTGTGCCAGATTTTATACTTTTTGATAATACAATACAAAACGGTGCAGATGCCATTGCAATATATCAAGGTGACGAACAAGACTTTCCGGAAGGTACACTTGCTACCACAGCAAATCTTGTAGATGCACTGGTTTATGATACTAACGATAGTGATGATACAAACCTTCTTAATCTATTAGGAGAAACGGCACAAATAAACGAAGGTGGTAATGGAGCATCATCTAGCAACTCCATCCAACTTAATAGTACGGGAGGATATGATGTCACAACCCCTACCCCAGGACAACTTAATGATGGATCTGGAGTGGTATTTAATTTTATAGGCGCTAGTGCTTCTCAAACAGCTTATAATGAAGGTGAAGAGATTATAATAAACTTCACTACGACTACAGCCGTTACAAATACTACTGAATTTACATTTACTCTTGACAATGCGGGCTTTAACTCGGCAGATTTTACGGGTGAGACAAGTGTTACTATTGCAGCTGGTGCTTCCACAGGACAAACTACTATTACACTTATAGACGATCAAGACGACGAGGGTGATGAGGAGCTAAAAATTACCTTTGGCGAAATGCCAGAAGGTTTTAAGAGAGCAAATGATAATGTTATCATACGTATCATAGATAACGATTTTACAACTGCCTCATACGGTACTCCCCTCGCTCCTACCTATGACCAAGTAGAAAGTACACAACCAGATGGTTATTACGACTCAATTGACACACTTGCAGATGATGCACTTGTACAAGCCTTACAAGATATCATAGCAGATCCATCTATTGTACGTGCGCAAACCTATTCAGATATTATAGATATCTTAAAAGAGGCAGACCAAAGCCCGCTTAACAGTAATCAAGTATGGTTAGTCTATACAGAGCAGCAGCGACCTAAGTTAGATTTTCAGACTTCTGGAGGTAGTAACGAGGGCTTATGGAACAGAGAGCATACCTACCCACGATCGCGTGGAGGTTTTAATGACATAGAGTACGATCAAGTAGCAGATGGTATAGACATTTTTACAACCACAAAGGCAGATTCACTGCGCCACGCAAATAGTGATGCCCACGCACTGCGTGCAGCAGATGGACCAGAAAATAGCTCTCGCAGTAACCAAGACTACGGCGAGTACAGTGGCCCTACTGGTAATCAAGGTAGTTTTTATGGTGATGTAGCGCGTAGTATCTTTTTCTTAACCATACGCTATAACGGGCTTGACGTCGTATCTGGTAACCCTGCAAATACGACTGTGGGAGCTCTAGGTGACCTAGATATTTTACTAGACTGGCACCGCAACGACCCACCAGATGATTATGAGATGAATCGTAATAACGTTATCTACAACTGGCAGTTTAACCGTAATCCCTTTATAGATATGCCAGACCTTGTAGAGTACATCTGGGGTACAAACGTAGGTGAGCAGTGGACTAATCCGCTGGGGGTTGAAGATAATAAGCTTAGTGATATGACTATATATCCTAACCCATCTTCTGGTGCAATTACTATAACTGCCCCTCAAGAAACTGGTAAGGTATTCTTGTTTGACACTCTAGGTCGTGAGGTTTATAAAGATAACTTTCAGAGTGGTAGCCCTATCATTCATAACCTACCTAGCGGTGTATATATTGTAAAAGTGATGACAAGTGCAACAGCCACAACACGTAAACTCATTGTGAGATAAAGCAGCACTTCGGGCTAATTACGCTTTCGCGAAAGCGTACCACTACACTCTTTAGGTTTTAACATTGTGTCGTTTTCTTTTAACCCTTTGTTAGTATAAAGGAGGATATTGTAACTGTATCTTACAGGTTATGATACATTTAGACAAAGAAGAAAACAAAAACAACGCATTTTTAAACACGACCATTACCTATCTTGAAAACAAAGGTTTTGAAAATATCAAAGCAGATGTAGCAGGCTATGAGACGCCTACATCCTTTACAAGACAAGAAACAGGAAACACCATCATACCAGATATCGTAGCCGAAAAGCGTGGCATAAAATACTTCTTTGAGGTGAGTTTAAAATCTACAAAACCTCAGCTGCTTAAAACCAAGTGGCTACTACTAGACACACTCACAAAAATGAAAGACTATCGTTTTAGAATTATCACCACAAAAGGACATTTAAGTTTTACACGTGATATGATAGCAGACACGAACCTAAACAAGAGCTACATTCGAATATAATACTAAGTGTGTGTTAGTTTTTAAATTGCCTATTTCTTAATTGAAATAGGCAATTTTATTTAACACAAATTAGACTTTCTGTAAGACTTTTTGTGAAAAATGATATGTAGATTGAATAAAATTTAAACGTGAATAAAACAGTACACTCCCTTTCATTTATACTCACAAAATTACTCCTGCTAGGGGCCATACTACTATGTGCATCTTGTGCTGTACATCACGACTTGTATAGAGAACAAACACATAACATAACAGTTGACACCAGTCAAAATTATGTAAGTTTCTTCCAGCTAGGTAACGCTGGTGCCTATGCGCGCGGTGCAAATGAGTCATTACTAAATGGTGTAAGAAACTACATAAAAAAGCATAGTAAAAAAGAAGATTACTTTTTATTTACGGGCGATAACCTACATCGCAATGACCTAAAAGATACTCGTAGTAAAAAACAACTTTTACAACAGCTTGAGATTACAAAAAACTTTAAGGGCACCGCACTCTTTTTACCAGGTGAACTTGAGTGGAACGAGACTGGTCTAAAAGGAATGGAAGAAATAGAAGATGCCATAGAAGACTTTTATGACGAAGAAGATCATTTTATGCCTAAAAATGGTTGCCCTCTTGAAACCATAGAAGTTAATGACGAAGTTGAGCTCATTCTCATTAACTCACAATGGTATATAGAAGACTGGAGTAAAGTAAAAGAGATGAACGACAAGTGCGAGCTCAAAACTCGTGAGCAGTTTACCACATTACTAAGTAGCGAGATACGCAAGGCTCGTCACAAAACAATTATTATAGGGATGCACCACCCACTCTATGCAAATGGTGTATACGGAGGAGAAATTCCTGCAGAGGTTACATATCGTCCCACGGCAGAAAATGTCTTTATCCCAGGCGTGGGAACACTTTGGTCGTTTTTACGATCACAAGGAGGATTATCAAAACAAGACAGGTATAACCCACTTATGAACGAGCTTATGTCTCATATAGAGCTCGCTAGTTTTGACGCACCTAGAGTTATTATACTCTCTTCACACGAGCGATCTATGCAATACATAGACCAGGGAGAAATAAAGCAAGTCATTGCCGGTACGGGAAGTTCTGTAAAGCCTGCAAGATTGAGTAAAAAAGGACTTTTTACGTCTACAAAACCTGGCTTTTCTGAAGTGAGACTGTATGAGGGAGGGGCATCTTCTGTTCATTTTTATGGATTACAAGATGGGGCCCTGACAGAACTCTACTCAAAAACAGCTTTTCAAAAACCTAAAGATTATAACATAGACAGCCTTCCTACACGTTTTCCAAAAACGATGGTAGCATCTATTTATCCCCAAGAGAGCGTTTTAAAAAGTGCTAAGTATGAGAAATTCTGGGGAAAGCATTATAGGTATGTGTATGGAGTGCCTGTTGAAGCTCCCGTTGGCCTGCTCGATACTTTATATGGTGGTCTTACGGTGCAACGCGCTGGTGGCGGAAATCAAACTAATGGTCTACGCCTTGAGGACAAAGAAGGGCGTGAGTATAATATGAGAGCTATTGCCAAAGATCCGCTTGCCTTTTTAAAATCGGCGGGGTATAATGATCTTGATGCCGAAAATTATTTTGAAGATACCGTGCCCGCAACTGTAATTGAAGACTTTTATACAGCCGCGCATCCTTATGGCGCATTTGCAATACCAAGACTTGCTGGTGCTATAGATGTCCCTCACACACACCCAAAACTATATTATATACCCAAGCAAAAAGCGCTAGGCAATTTTAATAAAGACCACGGTAATCTGCTTTATATGATTGTAGAAAAACCTAGTGGTGACTTTAATAAGTCACATATGTTTGAGTTTAGCAATGAGGTAGAAAGCACACCAGATTTATTTAAAGAACTACGAGAAGATGAGTCTAACCAGCTTAATGAGCGTATGTACATACGAGCGCGCATATTTGATATGCTCATAGGTGACTGGGATAGACACGAAGACCAGTGGCGCTGGGCACAAGATAAGGTAGATGAGGCAGATGGTGTCATAAAGTATCTTGCTGTACCCAGAGATAGAGATCAGGTGTTTGCAAAATTTGACGGAGCATTTTTAGAAAAAGCACAAAAAATAATGAGCGGGATGCGACAGTTTGGTAACTATGGGCCAGACATTCCATTTATTGAGCAATTTAGTGAGAGTGCCGTAAACCTAGACAGAGCCATAATACAACGGGCAGATCTATCGCTTTGGCTAGAAGAGGTAACTTATATTCAAGAACGCATTACAGAAGAGGTTGTGCAAAGCGCTTTTAAAGCTGCTCCAAAAGAAGTTCAAGATACTACGTGGATGGAGATACAGGAGAGTTTGCTTTCGCGAAAGCGTAATCTTCCCGATATCGTACAGCGTTATTATAGCCATTTAAGCAAGTTTGTATCTCTTAAAGGAACTGATAAGGATGATCACTTTATCATTGAAAATCTGGCAAATGGAAATGTACGAGTTATGGCTTATCGTATTAAGAACGGTGAGAAAGGTACACTACTCTTTGACCAAACACTGGATAAAGACGTGACAGAAAACATATGGATTTATGGCCTTGATGATAAAGATATATTTGAAGTAAACGGCTCACTTATTAGTCCTATAAAAATA
This sequence comes from Dokdonia genika, assembly GCF_042652845.1. Classification (NCBI taxonomy): domain Bacteria; kingdom Pseudomonadati; phylum Bacteroidota; class Flavobacteriia; order Flavobacteriales; family Flavobacteriaceae; genus Dokdonia; species Dokdonia genika. Next base: position 54,346 of record NZ_JBHSHB010000042.1, read on the forward strand.
GTGCTTGTAGGAGGACTAGAGAATGACACGTTTACTGTAAATGGCGGAAAGAATGTTACCATTTATGATCAAAAGTCTTATAAAAACACGATTGTAGACAAAGGGAAAGCAACTCGCCACATAGATGATATTTACGAGAATCATATTTATGATAGCGAGCGTAGACCAGATAGCGGCGGCACTTTTGGTCTTGAGGCAAATTACAATCCAGATGAGGGCTTCTCACCGCGACTTATTTTTGGAAAATCTACGTTGGGTTACGAGAGGCATCCTTTTACAACAAAGATTGAGCTCGATGCCCGTTATATATCACTCACACAGGCGGTAGACGCTTCACTAGAGTGGCATAAGGCTCACCTCTTTCACGATTGGAATTTTAAAGCTTTTGGGCGTTTGACATCTGCAAATTATACAGAGAACTTTTTTGGACTCGGTAATGGTAGCTTGAACAATGCAAATAGCTTTGATGACAATAGAGTTTACACTCAATATTTACAAGGTGGGCTAGGTCTATACTATACTGGTGAATATGGCTCTTCTACAGCTTTTGATCTTACCTATGAAAACACAGATCTGAGGGATATAAATGTCATAACTCCTGCACTAGCAAGTACAGAGTATCTCTCCCTCTCTGGGAAATATGAGTATGAAAGTAGAGATGATAAATCTTTTACAACAAGAGGAATGCATTTTACAATGCGTGGTAGTGTAGCAGATGAGCTTACCTCATCGCAATATGTGGGAGCCATAGATCCTAGTATAACATTCTGGAATGCTATAGATAGATCACGCAATATAGTTTTAAAAACAAGTATTGCTAGTGAGTTACGATTTGGTGATGATATTCCATTTTATAGACTTGCAACGCTAGGTGCAAATAACGGATTAAGATCTTATAGACAAGGTCGTTTTAGAGGTGAGCAATCTCTTGCTGGATCTGTAGATATAGGCTTTAAATTAAAACCCATACGCACCTTTTTATTCCCTGTGCGTACGCAAGGATACATAGGTTATGATACGGGACGCGTCTGGACTGGTGGAAATGAAGATAGCACGTTACACTACAGCTATGGCGGCGGATTACAATTTACTACCGCTGCAGTGCTTAAAACAGATGTACATTATTTTTACGGCCCTGAAGGAGGCAGACTAGGTTTTGGGATATCATTAGGTTTGTAAAGGTATGCTTGAGGGGCAAACTAACAAAAAAAGGCTCCCACTTGGGAGCCTTTTTTAATTATGGGTAGCACAATGCTTATAGCCTTAGATAACTTTATACTCTAACTTATAGAGTTCTAAAAATTTTGAAGTAAAATGATCAATTTCCTTTTTTCTTCGAAGCTTGAAATTTATATAATAAACAGTAAATGGTACTGCAACAAATAGAATTGGCAGATACCAATATTGAAAAATTAGTGAAACTATTGAAAAGAGAATACCAAATACGATTAAAAAATTTTTAATATAATTCATAGGGAATCTAAGTTCGAGGTCTAATTCATACACTTTATCACTATTAACATTTCCGGTAAGGATATAGTTCCCAGTATTATTTAACAACCCGTTTTTTCTCTCAAATTCAAATCTAAAAGGTGTAATTGTTCCAGAATAATGTCTATTTAAAACTAATTTATTTAAAATATTTATAGACCTCTCGTTAACTGTTATAGTTTGTTTCATTTTTCTTTGAAGGCAGTATTATTACAATCTCACTCCAAATCTAAAGTCTATACGCATCCCCTCTTCACCAGCAAAGGCTCCTATTTGTCCAGATACGGTTTCTACCATATTTATCCAGAAACCACCTCCAAAGTCGTTGTGCCATTTCTTACTGTCTTCACCATCAACCCACACACGACCTACATCTGCTCCTCCAAAAACTCCTAGCTGTATAGGGATAAGACCTGTACTAAAACGATCAAAACTATATCTTATATCTCCAGAAGCTGCTAGTGATGACTCCCCAGTAAACCTATTAAAACGATAACCTCTTAATCCTGTTCTTGCTCCTAGTGAGGCTGCTTGATAAAATTCAAAGTCGTCACCTATTCTTATTTGTGATTGTACGAGTGTTTTTAAGACTAATTTCCTATTTCGCGAAAGCGCATTATAAAAACCTATTTTTGGGTTGATATAAGCATACATTCTATCACCAGAGCTCAAGTTGCTCTTTGCACCTATAACTGTTTCAAACTCCATACCTCTGGTTGGATTTGCTTGATTATCTGCACTTACATAACTGTATGACCCTTCTACACCTATAAAAGATTGCCCTCCAAAAAAGTTATCTGTATCTGGGGTAAATAGTGTAGCATCATCTATAATACGTCCTCCTGTTTGCTCTATTTCTATACGCTCAAAGTTTGCTACAAAACGTAGTTTACTTCCAAAGGTATTGTCACTCTCTACACCTATGTGTGCACCAATCTCGCCATTACGTACACGGTTAAAGTCGAGTCCTAAATCGTCGTCATTATTTACTGTTTCATTTCCAAAACCAAAGAAGTTACGAGAGAATGCCTCGTTTGTAAACTTACCTCCTACTACGAGATTCCACTGTCCGAAAGCATTTGCAAAGTCGCCTTCATATTTTAAATTAAGTGACTCTGTCGCAAATGAATATGTCGCATTAAGCGTATGCCTACTGCTAAAAGGGTCATTTTTAAACCCATATGTAGAAAATACATTAGTCACGCCTATGAGAAGCCCATCATCTGGGTTAAAGCCTATGGCTGGTAATGTACTATTTGCTGTACTTTTTTTCTTGAGTGGGTCGTATGTATTAAAGTTATAGATATTTGAGTACTTCACATTTGCTCCGCTCTTTTCTTTTACGGTATTTGGCTTTGTTTTATGCTCATACACTTTAAGTCTACGACCGTCTTTTATCTCATAAATGTCGTTGTTTTGACCACCTACAATCTTCATTTTAATAGGTCTCTTCCCTCCTCCACTTACATTAAAAACATCATCATCATCGAGACCGTAAATCCATATTTCGCTAGTCTCTTGTGATGAAATTGTTCTATCTACAAAAGGTTTTTTAACCTCTCCATCTTTTATTCTAGAGATTTGGACTCTGGTACTCTCATCACCTCTTGTAATCTCAAAGTGGTCATCTTTATCTGTTCCCGTAAGAATTACGAGTGTAGAGATATAGTCATAGTAGGTCTCTGCTATATCAACAATGTTAGACCTTCTTTCTCGCAGGCTCTTTTTAATTTCATCAACTCCTAGGTTTTGCACCTCTAGAGGTAAAGCTTTAAAAGCCTCATCTATCTCTTGATCTGTTAGATTTTCTTGTAGATATGTAGCCTCACGTAGCCAGTCTTCTTTTACGGCATTTTTGAGTAGTGCGCGATCCATTTTGATACCCGCCTCATTAATCCACTTTACGTTTTCTAGATCTCCATCATAATTTTGAAACTGCTTTACCGCTGGGATAAGCGTTTTAAGAAGACCTAAGATTGCTCCATCAAATTTTGAAAACACTTGATCTCTATCACGTGGTATAGGTCTGTACACCTTCGAATCCTTGTTATCAAATCGTGCCCACCTCCACTGGTCTGCGTGACGGTCCCAATCACCTATAAGCATATCAAAAATACGAGCCCTGAGGTAAGCTGCTTCATCTATCTGGTACTCCTCATCATCTCTTAAATTTTCATATACATCATCTGTACTATCTATACTATCTGGGTTTCCAAAAGAGTCTACATCTGTAAAATCTTCGTCTGGTCGTTCTTCTATGAGATATAGTTCATCTCCATAATCTGCATTATACTTACCAAGAGCTTTATGCTTAGGCACATAAATTAAACGCGGGTTAGTATGGTATATACCTACCGCATCAGAGAGTTGTGCCACCGCAAGTGAGGCATAAGGGTGTGCAGATGTGTAAAAATCAAGAATTAAGTCTTCTGTAAACGTATCCCTAAAATCTTCTTGAATAAAATTATCCTTAAATGCCACACTCTGTAAAAACTGTACTGCGCTCTTACGTACGGCTCTCAAGTTATAAGCGCGCCCATCTTTATCCTTAAGTCGTAAAGAGCGTGTCTGATGCCCACCACCCTTTCTGTCTACTGTAAAACCTCCCATAAGCGTGTCTAGCGTTGCAACAGGAGCTGTAACTGGCGTACCATAAACTTCTCTATAATGATCTCCCCAGAGTGACGTATGTACATCTGAGACGTCTGTATCATTTTGTTCATATACCGTTGCCATTACCGTCTTTGGATAAAACTCTGGCAGCGAGTCTAAATTAACCGGCTCGCGAGGTGGGTGTACTTGTGATGTAAATAATAATTCTGGCTCTCCTTGGTTTGCCGCATAAAATCGTACTGCCGAAGACTCGTCTTCATAAATATCTAATATAGCAAAGCCTTGACCTCCGTATGAGAAAAGCCCATCTTCTCCTAGCGCTGCTGCAGAGTTTTTTGCACCTGCACCACTCACAATCTGTTTAATACGGTCATTCTCAATATACTGTATACTATGCTCGTGACCAGAAGCAAAAATCACTTTATCTGTATCTGTAGCAAGTACCGCTATACGTTTCATAAGCTCATTGTAGCGTTTATTGTATCTATCTTGGATAGATACACCACCTTGCGATCTAATTTGTGCTACAAGAGAAGCAAGCACCGGAAGCGGAAACTTACTTTGCGTAGGATATAATTGCTTATCAAAACTGAATTTACCACCGTGTACCCCATTTGTATACATAGGGTGATGCATTACAACGACTATCGTTTTCTCATTATTCTTTTTAAACTCATTTTCTATTTCTAAAAATAGCCCCTCACGAGTACGGATATTACAATTATCATTTATAGTAGGATTTTCATCCCAGTCTTCTAGATACCACTGCGTATCTATAATCATTAACTCCACATCATCACTTACCTCTTTCATCTCGATAGGGCATCCATTTTCTGGTTGAAAAGCTTCTTTATCATCTAGTGCTTTTTCAATATACTTTTCTTGGCGTTTTACTCCTTCTACTCCACCTGCATACCAGTCGTGATTACCAGGTATAAAAAGTGTTTTCCCCTTAAAATTTTCTAAAGCAGCGATTTGTATATCTAGCCTGCGCTCTGCTTCTGCGCGCTCTGGGTGATCTTTTTTAGGTAACCCAGCATCATAAATATTATCTCCCAGAAAGACTGCATAGTCATCCTTAGTATCTGCCGTATCTATTACTTTTTTGAAAGCATCAAGCGCATAAGTACTACCGCCATCACTATCACCTCCGGCGTCACCTATAAGATAAAAGGTTTTATGTATACGCTTTCGCGAAAGCGTACTACTATCAAAATTTTGAGGCTCAGCTACTTCATTTGCATACTTAGGGGCATACGTCGCACAACCACTTAAGAAGAGGGCTAGTAAGAAGTTAAGAAAAACGTAATATTTGTTCATATGGCTAATTTTAATGTACTTTAGAAGTCTAATCGCTTGCAATTACTATGACCGAATTACTCGAAAAAACGGATAACTATATCTCTCAACTTTTTGATAACGAACTACCTAAGACGTGTATATATCATAATTATGTACATACAAAGAGAGTCCTTAAAAGTACCCAAGAAATTATAGATAATAGTGAAGAAAACCTTAAAGATGAAGAAAAACTCATTCTTCAACTAGGTGCACTACTGCACGATATAGGGTATGTAGACGGCACAAAAGAGCACGAAGCACGCAGTGCACAAATGGCAGAAACCTTCTTAAAAGGTGAAGGTGTAGATGATCATATTATCTCTGAAGTTAAAAAAGTAATACTCGCAACAGATATGCGAGTTGAGCCAGAAACCTATCTAGAGAAGGTACTTAGAGATGCAGATGCATCCCATTTTGCCAAAGATTATTTTCCAGAAGCTAGTGAATACTTGCGTCAAGAACTAAAAATAAAAAACATCAAGGAGTACACTCCAGAAGAGTGGACAAAGGCAAACATAGAGATGTTTACAATAAAACATAAGTACTATACCACCTATGCCCAAGAAAACTGGAAGCCCAAAAAAGATAGCAATCTTAACGATCTAACAAAGGCACGTAAAAAGGCAAAAAAAGCTAGAAAGAAAGAAAAAATAAAAATGGAACTTAAGGACGCAAGTCCAGAAAAAGGTATCCAGTCTATGTATCGTATTGCTTTACGTAACCACATCAAGCTTAGTGATATTGCTGATACAAAGGCAAACATTTTACTCTCTGTAAATGCGATTGTAATCTCTCTTGCCCTTGCAAATCTTATCCCAAAACTTGAGAATGAAAGTAATGCTCACTTAATATATCCTACTGCGGTATTTGTGCTTTTTGCAATGATCTCTATGGTAATGTCTATTATAGCTACCAGGCCAAACGTTACCCGCGGTGAATTTGACAAAGAGGATGTACGTCAAAAAAAGGTAAACCTACTATTCTTTGGAAATTTTCATAAAATGAAACTTGAAGATTATGAGTGGGCTATAGGAGAGATGTTGCAAGATAAAGAATACATATACTCTGCACTTACAAAAGATTTATACTTCTTAGGAGTCGTACTCGACAGGAAATATAAGTTGCTACGTATGACCTATAATGTCTTTATGATAGGTATTATCATATCTGTAATAACGTTTGCAGTATTCTTTATCTATAGAGATAAAGCTGCCACTGTGGTAGAAGGTGTGGGTGACCTTACTAATATGACCTTAGGCTTTATATAAATAAAGCCTAAGGTATACTATTTATGCCTTTATCTCTTCCATAAGATCTTCATAGGTATAGAAGCTCTTTTTTGCTTTTCCCTTTTTCTGAGCGTAAAGCACGTTTACACGTAGTGCCTTGAGGCCAGTAACCGCTTGTAAATCTTCTAACTGAAGTATCTCTATCTCAGATCCTAAATAATTCTTGGTCTGCAAGAATTTTATATAACGTAAGTATTCTTGTTCGTCTTCATATTGCGAGTACACGATGGTAATTTTACCAGCTTGTGTAATACGCTCTTGAGTGCCTTTTATATAAGCTTTATCTACTCGCTTTTTTACCACTTCATACCTAGCATTATAAGTGCCATCTACGTCAAAACGTTTTTCGTCCATTCTGTAACGAACAGATAGTGAAGTGTTAAACACGAGTATCATAGAGGCAACCTCTAGTGGGTGATCCATCTTTCGCGAAAGCGAGAAATGTTCATTTTCCATCTCACACATTACTTGTAGTTGCCACAGTCGTAAATTATAGAGGTAAATTTTATTGAAGCTATCGTCTTTTGTAATAGCCTCTCCTAAGTACATATTGTGCTCTACTCCGTCTGTTTTAAACAATTCAAAAAAGTGTGGGTACATATTTTGAGCTGTTTTTTGCTTCTTTTCGAGTACGGCTGCCATACGCTTGTTGAGTAACATAACAGACTCGTCGTACTCTTTACGGTGTCGGTACACAAGACCTAGATTATCTTCTATCTGGCTTCTATATGATGTAATGAGTGCTTTGAGCTTATCACTGCGTTTTAATAAATGGCTGAATAATGGGCGTATATTTTCTTTTAAAAAGTTAAGAATCTTACGCTCACTATCTACCTCCAGTTGCTCTTTAGTTTCTACTAAAAACTCATTAAGATTATATTCTAATTGCTCATAGATAGGTAAAGATTCTATACTGCGTGCTTCTTTTAGAATTTCTATAGCCTTATCTAGCTGTAATAAGATATCCTTTTGCGTAGCTTTATTACGCGCTTCTGAAGAGCCTTTAATATCTATTTGCCCAAAGAGTGGGTATACATCTTTAAAAACAACATCTCTAAACTGAACGTTTGCATCTCCTTGAGCTTGTAATTTTAAGAAGCGTTTTGCCTCTTGCTCAAATTTCCAGTAGACACTCTGATGTATAGACGTACACTCGTTTTGAATAACGAGTTCTATCTCATTTTCTTGCTGCTCTTTATTGCGCACTACTGCCTCGACTATGTAAGGCATTACATCTTCTAGTTTATTTGCATTAATAGTGTTAAGCTCACCTATATTGGGAGAAGCTAACTCAAATATTCCTAGCAAATTACCTTTATACCTTACAGGAGCTAGTATCACACTTCCTATACCTTGATCTTTAAAGTTTTCATACATCTTAATGTCTGGAAAACGTTTATGATATTGTTTAATATCTGATACTGCAAAATACTTACCTGTCTTAAAAACGGCATCATAAGATCCTTCACAAAGGGCAGATGTACACGTCGCCTCAGTCTCACCGTAAAGGATGTAACTGTTTATTTTTTTAAGTGGTACCAGTTCAAATTTACCTTCTTGCTCATTATAGTTAGAAAAACCTATTTGGATTTCTGGTAAATTGAATATAGCTTGAAAGATTTTATGAAAATCTTCTGTAAAGTTTGTATCATCTTGGTCATATTGTAATAGACCAGATTTTAGATTTGATATGGATACATCTACCGTGGCGTCATATAGGTTTGCGATTACAAAGCCTTTAAAAATATAACCTTGAGAGGGGAATTTTTCTTTCCACACCTCTATATTATCAAAGTTATCTAATAACACGGCAACATCCTCTTCTGTGATTTCTGGAGTTTCTGGCTTTTTTTCTATATCTACAAAGTCTCCGTTATATAACATTCTATATGAACGTGTCATACCACTTGCATCTGGTATCTCGTAATAAAATGGCCTTCTAAAGTCTATTTTATAACCATAATACTGCATTAAGATAATACTGCAGCCCATTATGTAATAATGGTTATCATCAAAGTTTGTTATCTCCGGAGTATACTCTTCACCTCCGCTAGCTATAATAGACTTATATCGCTTTGTAGACTGTAATACCGTTTCCTGAAATGGCATTGAGACAATTTTTATTTCATTGCCTTGTAATACTGCAGGAAAGAGATCTAACAGTAAATTATCTATCTGCTCTTGATATTGTGATAAGTTGTCTAGATCGCTTATACCTGTGATAAGCTCAGGAAATTTTTGTGTTATTTGAGTAAGCTCTTTAATTCTATTTTGAGCCTGTAGATGATCTGTTGCTGCTTCTTGGGTGTAGTGCGCCATAAGCTTCTCCACACTAAAGCGTAGGTCCAACGGAAAATCTTGATTTTTAAATTGCATACTCGTCTTCATAACTTCTGGCTTCTATAGCCCTCTTTCTTTCTTTATTATACGCACTATTCTTATTTTTGTTACTTAAAATAATCATTTATGAAACAATTAGTAGCGATAACCGTACTTTTATTACTTTATTCTTGTGGGAATAATGATATTTCTCCAATACAAGGAACCGCTGCTGGTATGCCAGATGGCACAGAGCTTTATCTAGAAGAACTGGGGTCTAACAATAAGCGTATAGCTCTAGACACTGCCCAGGTAACTGCCGAAACTTTTACTTTTAAAAAACCAATAACAGAGGGTACTGGTATTTTAATCTTGAGCCAAGGCAAACCTAATAACCAACTCTTACTAGTAAAGGATGCAAAACCTCTTACTGTAGAATTGTACAAAGATAGTCTAGGCGCATCAATTGTGACAGGAAGTTTAGAAAATGAATTATTTAATTCTTACAGAAATAGCGCTAGACAGACAGCTGTAAAAAAACAACAATACATTAAAGAAATGCAAAAAGCGCAACGTGAGACAGATGGCGTAATGGTCACACTTATGCGTGAAAAAATAGCAGATATAGACGAGCAATTTATTGTTGATAAAAAGGCAGTAGTAGAGAATAATACAGACAAGATGGTCTCAATCATAGCTCTATCTGATCTTATTAATGCAAAAGTTCTTAAAGTAGATGAGTCTGATGCTTATTTCCAGAGCTTATCAAAAGACATACAAGATTCTCCTATAGGTGAAAGCGTAGAAAATTATATCGCACAACTCAAATCACAACGTATTGCCAGTGCTCTAGCTAGTGTAGGTAATAAAGCGCCTGAGTTTAGCGCAAAGACTCCAGAAGGTAAAGAACTTGCCTTATCTGATGCATTAGGAAAGTATACTATCATAGACTTCTGGGCATCGTGGTGTAGGCCTTGCCGTATGGAAAATCCTAATGTTGTAAACGTATATAACCAGTATCACGATAAAGGACTTAATATTATAAGTGTATCCCTAGACAGACCAGGTCAAGAAGCTAGGTGGAAAAAAGCTATTAAAGATGATAAAATGGACTGGTACCACGTCTCTAACTTAAATTACTGGCAAGACCCAATACCTAGAAGCTATGGTGTGCGTGCAATACCAGCTACATTTTTACTTGATGAGAATGGCGTTATTATCGCAAAAGACCTAAGAGGATCTGCCCTAGGTGCAAAAATGAAAGAGCTTTTAGGTGACAGCTAAAAGCTGTCATCACAAAGTATTGTAAAAAATATAGCAAATATCATATAGCCTGTTTACATTTACTACTATGTTAATAGGGCTTATCTGTTTGTTTATTGTAGCACCACTGCTACCGCTATTGCCTATATCTCACTGGACCGTTAGGTTTTTTGATTTTGTGCGATTACAAACGGCTGTTATACAAGTTATACTCATTGCCCTTGCTTTTATTTTCTGGAAGCAATTTAATGTCGTGCAAATAATTGCTATTACTGCCATTGCAGCTGTACTGCTATACCAGGTCATTCTTATAAGACCATACACGCCTTTTTATCACAGACGTAAGCCTAAGCAGCAATTTCACAAAGAACAACTCACGCTGGTCACAGCAAACGTTTTACAGACCAATACAAATTATGATGACTTTATAAAGCTCATAAAGGAAAGCAAGCCTCACATATTCATTACGATGGAGTCAGACCAAAAGTGGGATGATGCCATCTCTATGGCATTTCCAGAGTATATACATACTGTAAAGGCTACGCTAGATAATTTTTATGGGATGCATATCTATTCTAAAATTCCCTTTAAGAGTGCAGATATACACTATCTAGTAGAAAAGGATATTCCTTCTATACATTGCGAGATAAACTACGCAAACCAGCTATTTAATCTAATTGCAATACACCCTGCTCCACCGAGTCCTACAGAAAATGAAACGTCAAAAGAACGTGATGCAGAGCTTATGCTTGTGGGTAAAAAATGTAGAGAGTCACAAGACGCTACCGTGGTATGTGGTGATCTTAATGATGTGGTATGGTCTAAAACCTCACGCCTTTTTAGTAAAATGACAGGATATCTTGACCCACGAGTAGGAAGAGGGTTGTATCCATCCTTCCACGCAAACTACTGGTTACTTAGATTTCCGCTAGATCATTTATTTTATTCAAAGGATTTGCACGTTACACAAATGAAGCGCTTACCGCGCTTTGGTTCAGATCATTTTGCAATGTATTATAACATCGCTTTCCCGCTCGTAGATGTAGATGTTCCTAACCCTAGTATGTCAAAAGAAGAAGTTCAAGACATTAAAGAAATCATAGCAGATGGAAAGATATCTGCCCGCATTGCAGAGCAAGAAGAACTAGAGGCCACGAGATAGCTTTCGCGAAAGCGTACTCCTATTTTCTTAATTTTTTTTAGAAATACCCATATTTACTAGTTAATGAAGGTTAAATGAGATAGAAATTTTAACATTTGGTAGTAATTTGGTTTCAAACCAAAGAAAAAACCCGAATGGATAAAATAACAGCATCATTAAATAACCTATCGACCAAATTATGGGGATGGGTAGAAGCATTTATAAGAAACCTTCCTAATCTAGCAGTCGCTATACTTGTACTCGTGATCGCATACTTTGTATCACGCCTAGTAAATAAGTACTCACAAAAAGTAGTAAAGAAGTATGTACCGCAAAAATCTATTACAAAACTTATAGGTAGAGCTCTTGCCGTAATCGTTGTGCTTGTAGGCTTATTTCTTGCCTTAGGCGTTCTTAATCTCGATAAAACGCTCAACACACTTATAGCCGGTGCCGGTGTATCTGGACTCGTTATAGGTCTCGCCTTGCAAGGAGCGCTTGCAAATGGTATTGCAGGGATTATACTCTCCTTTAGAAAACGAGTTAATATAGGCGATTGGGTAGAAACTAGTGGTTATACTGGCTATGTAGAGGATATAAAACTTAATAATTTTAGTATACGTGAACCAGATAACAATATTGTAATCATTCCTAACAAAACAATTACAGATAATCCTTTAAAAAATTACTCTATCACAGACCGCGCACGCATTATTATAGAATGTGGTGTAGGCTATGAATCTGATCTTGAGATGGTAGAAAAACTCACAAAGGATACTATAAACAATACGTTTGCACAAAACGGATCTAATGAAGAGGTAGAATTCTTTTACACAGCCTTTGGCGGCAGTTCTATAGACTTTGTATGTCGTTACTGGGTAGACTGTGAAAACGGCAAGGATAAGCTCACAGCAAAGCATAAAGGGATGCTAGCAATTAAGAAAGCCTTTGATGCAAATGATGTAAATATCCCATTCCCTATTAGAACACTTCAATTTGATAACAAGCTATCAATGGTAAGTGAAAGTGAATAGTTGTTATTGCGCTTTCGCGAAAGCATAAAAAAACCCGTTACTATATCTAGTAACGGGTTTTCATTTTTATTATAGTTGAAACTTAAGCTCCAAAAGCCTCAGCCACCTTTGCCGAAAGTCTCTTGTACGTTCCATTATCAAGACGCTCACGTATCGCCTCAAAAGCGTTAAGTGTTTCTTCTACGTCTGTAAGCGTATGTGATGCCGTAGGTATCATTCTAAGAAGTATAAGACCTTTAGGTATTACAGGGTATACTACAATAGAACAGAACACTCCGTGGTTCTCACGCAAGTCTTTTACAAGTGCCATTGCTTCTGGCACAGATCCTTTAAGATATACTGGTGTTACACAAGATTGTGTTGTACCTATATCAAAACCTCTTTCCTTAAGACCACCTTGTAATGCATTTACATTCTCCCATAACTTCTCACGAAGTTCTGGCATAGAGCGTAGCATATCTAGTCTCTTAAGTGCTCCTACCACAAGTTGCATTTGCAGTGACTTTGCAAACATTTGTGAACGTAGGTTATATTTTAAGTAATCTATTATTTCTTGATCTCCAGCAATAAATGCTCCTGTAGATGCCATAGATTTTGCAAAGGTTGCAAAGTATACATCTATATCATCTTGAACACCTTGCTCCTCACCTGCTCCTGCACCAGTAGCACCTAGTGTACCAAAACCGTGTGCATCGTCCACAAGTAAACGGAAATTAAATTTTTTCTTAAGAGCAACTATCTCCTTTAGTTTCCCTTGCTCTCCACGCATACCAAATACACCTTCAGAAATCACTAAGATTCCTCCGCCAGTTTGCTCTGCCATTTTTGTAGCACGCTCAAGATTTTTTTCGATACTTGCCATATCGTTATGCTTGTAGGTAAAACGTTTACCCATATGCAGTCTCACACCGTCTATAATACAAGCGTGGGTATCTACATCATACACAATGATATCATCCTTACCTACCAGCGCGTCTATAGTAGACATAATACCCTGGTAACCAAAGTTAAGTAAGTAAGCTGCTTCCTTTTGTACAAAGGCAGCACACTCATTTTGAAGTTGCTCGTGTAGCTCTGTATGACCAGACATCATACGAGCACCCATAGGGTAAGCAGATCCATAGTCTGCAGCTGCTTGTGCGTCTACTGCTCTTACTTCTGGACGATTTGCAAGACCTAAATAATCATTTACACTCCACGTGATCACTTCTTTCCCTTGAAACTTCATACGGTTAGAAATAGGCCCTTCTAACTTTGGGAATACAAAATATCCCTCTGCTACTGATGCCCATTTACCTAATGGTCCCTTATCCTTGTAAATTTTATCAAATAAATCTTTCATATGCTTGTTTTGAAAACAGGTGCAAAAGTACACAATTTTGACATTTTTACCTAACAGTAAAATCGAATAGTATGAATGCCAAAAACAAAAAACTCCTACACGAGGTAGGAGTTTAAATATACGTAATATTTTAGATTACTTTATGTATTCTATAGTTGCGACAGCTTCTTCATTTTGACTATCAAAAAAGCCTTGGTCGCTCATCCATTTATCAGAGAAGACCTTACTCATATAACGGCTTCCGTGATCTGGAAATATTATAACTACTTTACTATCTTTTGTAAATTCTCCTTGTGCAGCTAGCTGCTTTACACCTTGTATAGCGGCACCACTTGTATAACCTACAAAAAGGCCCTCTGTAGTAGCGATTTCTCTAGCACTATGTGCTGCCTCTTCATCACTCACTTTTACAAACTCATCTATAGCATCAAAATCTGTAGCAGTAGGTATTAAGTTTTTACCTAAACCTTCTATTCTGTAAGGGTAAATCTCTGTAGCGTCAAACTCACGAGTCTGGTGATACTTTTGAATCACAGATCCATAGGCATCTATCCCTATCACTTTTATCTCTGGATTTTGCTCTTTTAAAAATCTAGCAGTTCCAGATATTGTACCACCTGTACCACTACAAGCTATAAGGTGTGTAATCTCTCCCTTAGTCTGACTCCATACTTCGGGACCTGTAGAGAGGTAATGAGCATCTATATTAAGCTCATTAAAGTACTGGTTAATGTATACAGACCCTTTTGTTTCTTCGTGTAGACGCTTTGCAACACTATAATAAGATCTTGAGTCGTCTGCACTCACATTTGCAGGACATACATACACCTTTGCTCCCATTGCTTTAAGAGCATCTATTTTATCTGGCGAAGATTTTGAGCTAACTGCAAGTATACACTCATATCCTTTTATGATACTCACCATTGCAATACTAAAACCTGTGTTACCAGATGTAGTCTCTATAATAGTATCGCCGGGTTTAAGTACTCCAGTACGCTCTGCCTCCTCTATAATGTGAAGAGCTATACGATCTTTTGAAGAGTGACCTGGGTTAAAAGCTTCGACTTTGGCTAAAAATTCACCGTCAAAATCGGCTGTTATGCTATTTAATTTTATGAGGGGCGTGTTACCTATAAGTTGTAACGCGTTATCATAAACGTTTAAGTCCTTGTTCATATATCTAGGTTAGTGCCTTGCGCAGTTTCTGGTTAAAACGTGCGCGCAAAACAGAGCAAAAATACTATAATTTTTAAAAATAAGATCTTTCTTAGTGGTTCTATTCCATACAGTTATAAACATCAAGCTGTAGCATTACTTAGTAATCCCCTCTAAATCAAGCAAAAACGCATAATCTTGCGCCACCTCTTTTAAGGCTTCAAAACGCCCTGATGCTCCACCGTGACCCGCATCCATATTGCACTGGAAGATGATTTGGTTATTAGAAATGTTGTTCTCCCTAAGTTTTGCTACCCATTTTGCAGGTTCCCAGTATTGCACCTGGCTATCGTGATAACCTGTGGTTACTAGTATATTAGGGTACGCTTTCGCGAAAGCGTTATCATAAGGACTGTAACTCTTCATATATTCATAATACTCCTTATCATTAGGGTTTCCCCACTCATCATACTCTCCCGTTGTGAGTGGTATGGTATCATCAAGCATCGTTGTAACTAAATCTACAAATGGAACAGCAGCGATAACCCCGTTATAGAGCTCTGGCGCCATATTTATAACTGCACCTATAAGTAAACCTCCCGCAGAGCCTCCGTATGCATAAAGATGTTTTGATGATGTGTAATTTTGTGCTATCAAAAATTTCGAAACATCAATAAAATCTGTAAAAGTGTTTTTCTTTTTTAGCAGTTTTCCATCTTCATACCATTTACGACCTAGATACTCCCCTCCTCGTATATGCGCAATGGCATAGATAAAACCTCTATCAAGTAAAGAAAGACGTATACTACTAAAGGATGGATCTATGGTGCTTCCGTAGCTTCCGTATGCATATTGCAGTAGGGGAGCGTTTCCGTCTAGCACTGTATCTTTATGATAAACGATTGAGATTGGAATTTTTGCACCATCTTGGGCTGGTGCCCAGATACGCTCCATCTTATAATTATCTTTTGAGAAGTTTTCACCCATAATTTCTTGTTCTTTAAGAACCGTTTTTTCTTGAGTTTTCATATCAAAGTCTACAACAGATGCAGGCGTATTTAAAGCATTGTAAGCATATCTAAGAATATGAGTATCAAAATCTATATTTGTCGTAGGGTATGCATCATAAGTCTCATTATCAAAAGGAAGGTAATAGTCTACGCTATCATCCCAACTTTTGATTCTTATCTTATTTAACCCGTTGCTACGCTCACTTATCACTAAGTACTCCTTAAAAATCTCAACGTCTTCTATAAGCGTGTCTTCTCTGTGAGGTATAAGGTCTTCCCAGTGCTGCATCGCTGTTTGATATTCTGGGGTTCTCATTACCTTAAAGTTAGTAGCCTTATCTTTATTAGTCTGTATATAAAACGCGTCATCATAGTGCGATACTGCATACTCAAGACCTCGTGTACGCTCTTGAAAAACTTTAAAGTCTGTTGTTCCTCGGGCTGCAGATGCAAATCTAAACTCACTCGTCATCGTACTGTCAGAACCTATGAGAATATATTTTTTAGACTTTGACTTAAATACATAAGTATAAAATGTCTCGTCGTCTTCTTGATAAACGAGCACATCTTCACTAGGATCTGTACCTAATGTGTGTTTAAATATCTGGTTAGAGCGTAGTGTCTCTTCGTCTTTTCTGGAATAATAGACAGTTTTATTATCATTTGCCCATACAGCTCCCCCTGTTGTATTTTTAATTTCAGTATTAAGAATCTCTCCAGTAACGAGATTTTTAAAACGTATGGTATACTGGCGTCTACTTACGGTATCAATACCGTAAGCCGCAATGGTATTATCTTCTGAGACAGAATAGCTAGCTTGACTAAAATAAGAATGACCAATAGCCATCTCATTATTATCAAAAACGATGATCTCTGGAGCATCTAAATTTCCCTCTTTTCTACAATATAGCGGGTAATCCTTACCTGTTTCAAAACGTCTGTAATACCAATAGCCATTGTGCTTATAAGGTACTGAAGCATCATCTTCTTTTATCCTACCTTTCATCTCCTCAAAAAGTTCAGCTTGAAATGCTTTGGTATGAGCCGTCATTTCATTGTAATACCTATTTTCTTCTTCAAGGTGTGATAACACCTCCGGACTATCTCTTTCATTCATCCAGAAATAATCGTCTACTCGTATATCATTATGCTTTTCTAGTTGAACAGGTGATTTTTTGGCTACAGGTGGTTTGTTATTTTTTATCAAGACCTTATATATTTTATAGAAATGCAAAAGTACAACCCATCTGTCTAACAATTCTGGCTTGTATGAAATAGGTCTTCAATGCTTTTAATAACTTTGTACTCACTAATGATTAAAAAAAATACATATGTTTGGAGATATGATGGGCTTAATGGGTAAACTACAAGAAGCCAAAGCAAAAGCCGAAGAAACTAAAGAAAGACTTAAAACAGTTTTAATAGACGAAGCATCGTCAGACCAATTACTTAAAACGACTGTGACAGCAAGTGGCCGTATAAAAGAGATTAGCCTTGATGAAGCGTTACTAGAAGATAAAGAACAACTAGAAGACTATCTTGTATTAACCCTTAATAAAGCGCTTGAGAAGGCACAAGATATACACGATACAGAAATGGCTGCCGTTGCTAAGGAAGGTATGCCTAACATACCAGGAATGGATATGTTTAAATAACACAACATATATACTGTATTAAAAAAGGCATCCACATAGCGTGGTAGCCTTTTTTTGTTCTAATCACTTATTAGAATATGAAGCAAAAAAAAGCGCCTTCATAATGAAGGCGCTTTACTATATAACTGATTAGCTAGTGCTAATATAAGTCTTAGTTATTGATAAGACGGAATTCAGTACGACGGTTTGCAGCGTGCTGACGCTCAGTACAAGAAACACCATCTGCACAACGGTTTTTAAGCTTACGCTCACCAAATCCGTTTGCTACAAGAAGACTGTTGTTTACTCCCTTAGAGATAAGGTAGTTTGCTACAGACTGTGCACGACGCTCAGAAAGATCTTGGTTAGAAGAAGCAGCTCCTCTAGAATCTGTGTGAGAAGCGATCTCTAATTTTACACCTGGGTTTTCAGCAAGTAATGGCATTAATCTAGTATCGATAATGTTTTTTGCAGCAGGAGTCAAAGTTGCAGAGTTAGTATTCCAGTTGATAGGAAGTGCTTGGTACTCAACAAGAGCACACTCAACTTCTCTCCAAGTAGTAAGACCACCTTTTTGCTTAAGAACTTCTTTAGATACAGTGTCAAAAGTTGCAGCAACTACTTCTTCAGTAGTAGTAGCATCCTTTACAAGTACAGTTTTAGTGATAGTTGCAAACTCAGCAGGAACTTCTTCCTCAACTACTCTTGCAGGCTGATCTACAACTCTCTTAGTGTAAGTTCCGTTTGCAGAACCTCCTGGAGTAGACTGTACTGTTGCATCTGAAGCAAGTACACGCTTAGATACTGTAGTATACTCAGCTGGGTACCCTTTATAACACCAGTAACGACAATCGTCTGGGTTAGAAGAAGCACAATCAGGAGCTGGAGCACCTAATTCCCACTGCGCATAAGCAGATTTTACTTCGATAGTCTCAGTATCGTTAGAAAAAGAAGCAGGAACTACTCTTAAAGAAGAACCAGAAGTACTCTTTACATAAGTTACTGTTTCAGTTTTGTAAGTAGCTGGTATTACTCTAAGACGCTTAGAAGCCTCTTTTACCATTACACGCTCAGTTACTGTGTCGTATTGAGCAGGTACAACTTTAAGTACTTTGTAAGCTGGTGTTTTTTGGATCTGTACACTCTGAGTCTCATAGATGTCTGGAGTTGTACAACGTACGTAACATTTACCTGGTTCTGGATTAGTAGGTAAATCTTGTGCTTGAACATTTGCAAATGCAAATCCTACTAGGGCACATAAAAATAAAATTTTCTTCATAATAATTGATAGTTAAAAGATTAAAGTGTTGGAATTCAATTTAAAAGTACAAAAATAACCGCTTTCCCTTATAAAGACGTTAACTTTTTTTTTAAGAAAGTTCAAAAGGGATTAAATACGTATTTAGACCGACCAACAACACAAAAAAATCGAATCTTTAAGCAATGATGTATTTTACTCAAATAATTTAAATCTAATAACAGCCTCAAAATCTGGCTAAAACGTCTAAAACACGTGCGTGAGCAGTTTTATCGTAATCATAATGAGTCACTATTCTTAATTTACCTTGTCCCATATCACTTATAGCTATTTGATTTTCAAAAAGATAGTTAGTAAAAGAAGCCACATCTATAGTATCCTTAAGGTTAAATATTATAATGTTTGTCTCAGTAGACTCAACAGATTTAATGTAAGCTTGATCTTTTAGTAATATTGCTATTTCTTGAGCTCGCTGGTGATCTTCTGCCATTCTATCTACGTGGTGGTCTAACGCATACAGGCCAGCAGCGGCCATATACCCTACCTGGCGCATACCACCACCTAAAACTTTACGCACACGCATTGCCTTATCCATAAATTGTCGTTTTCCTATAAGAACAGAGCCCATAGGAGCTCCAAGGCCTTTTGAAAGACATACAGATATAGTGTCAAATAGTTCTCCATAACTAGACGGCTCCTCTCCTTTTGCCACAAGGGCATTCCATAATCGTGCACCATCTAGGTGTAAACCTAAGCCGTGATTATTACACACTGCTTTAATTTTCTTTATCTCTTCTAGATCATAACAAGCTCCTCCACCTTTATTTGTTGTGTTTTCTAGACACACCAATGTAGTGAGCGGACTATGATAAAAATCCGGCGGATTTATAGCTGCCTCTACTTGAGATGCACTTATCATACCCCTATTACCATTTATAAGTTTGCACGATACACCACTATTAAAGGATACTCCTCCTCCTTCATAATTATAAACGTGAGCATAAGCATCTGCTATAAGTTGCTCTCCTGGCTGTGTGTGTAACTTAATGGCTGCTTGATTTGCCATACTCCCAGTTGGGAAGTATAGAGCGCTATCCATCTTAAACATTTTTGCCAGGCGACTTTCTAACTCGTTTACTGTCGGGTCCTCCTTGTAAACATCATCACCCACCTGTGCTTGCATCATAAAATCGAGCATAGCCGGAGTTGGTTTTGTGAGTGTATCTGAGCGTAAATCTATTTTCATTAATTCTAGTGTATGATATAATTATAATATGTGGTGGTGAGTTTTAAGATTACGCTTTCGCGAAAGCGTACTTACATACATCCTATAGGTGATCCATCTGGAATTTTTGGAGATGGTAACACCTTAAACTTTTCTGGTGCTTTTAAGAATGTCTCAATTTCATCTACCATAAATACTGCATTTGCATCTGTAGTTTGACTAGCGAGTTTTGCTCTCACCTGTTTAAGCTGTGCTCTTGTAAAAGCTTTAGTCTGTGGTATAGACTTACTATGCGCCGAAAGATTCATAAGATGTTTAAGTACATTGTAATTTATAGTTTGTTGTACTCCTGCTTTATAAGAATCTTGCTCATTACTGAATATGGTGCTATTTACAAGCGTAGAGAGCATTCCATCAAGTCCCATTTGAGACGGGTCTATCGCCTTCTGCTGTACAAGTCTGTTTGCTCTTTCTGGATGAAGAAGCACTGACAACGTCATATCACTTGCTGTTGCTGCAGCACCTAAAGCATCAAAGCCTACACCATCGTTACTTTTAAAACTTTCACGTGATCTCCCATACCCTTGTGCTCGAGGAGGGAATAATCCCAACTTGTCTTTAGGTATAGCCAGTTCTGTTGCCTTCAAGGTTTTTAAAACACTACTAAGCGCTGCTTTTTGCTCATCAGCGTCAAGAATTTTTGTAACGTCAAGATTATTATCTCCTTTTACAGCATAGTTATACTCAAGACCTCCTACCATTTTTACCGCCGCCTCAGTTTGATATCTGTGGTAAAAATATAGTGGCACAAATACATCTTCAAGCACAGAGTACGGCTCATTGCTACGTATATTATCTACAGAGAAGTTTGCGATAGCCCCTTTTCTTAAAGCAAGCATTTTATCTAACTCTTGGTAAGCACTAGCGCCATTATCCCATAGGTGCGCCTTAGCGTGAGCTCCCCCCTGCGGTCTTGCATCACTATCTGTTATATAACGTAAGCCACTTTGCTCTGCTTTAGTTAAAATAGTATTGAGATAGTCTTTTTCTGAAACTCCCTTAGGAGCCACTCCGTAGTTATACTGTACAGTAACTTTATCCCACTCTCCTATACCTGTTGCATAGGCATTAGAAAAATCTACTTCACTTCCATCCCACGTAAGTGTAGGGTGCGGATAATCCATAACACTAGCTCTACCGTTTGAACTTGCTGCAAAGTTGTGTGCAAACCCTATAGTGTGACCTACCTCGTGAGCACTTAACTGTCTTATTCTTGCGAGTGCCATCTCTAGCATAGGCTCATAATTATCATCACGCTCTGCAAAAGGCTTATTCATCAAAGCTTGAGCAATTAAAAAATCTTGACGTATTCTTAAACTCCCTAGGCTTACGTGCCCTTTTATGATCTCCCCTGTACGTGGGTCACGCACGCTTGCTCCATAACTCCACCCTCTTGTACTGCGGTGTACCCATTGTATTACATTGTAACGCACATCCATAGGGTCTGCATCCTTAGGCAACATTTTTACCTGAAATGCATCCTTAAATCCCGCCGACTCATATGCTTGGTTCCACCAGCTTGCTCCCTCAAGTAATGCAGATCTTACTGGCTCTGGTGTACCAGGATCTAGGTAGTAGATAATAGGCTCTACCGCTTCACTCATTGCTGCATTAGGATTTTTCTTCTCCAGTCTATGACGGTTAGCATAGCGCTTTACTATAGGCTCTTGTACCGGTGTTGCATAATCTAGGTATGTAGTTGCGTTTACTCCAGCACGAGGATCAAAAGGACGAGGCACGTACTTATTATCTGGCAACTTTACAAATGAGTAGTGCTGTACCACAGTGAGTGCCTTTGCATCTGGAGAAACAGAGCGTATGTTTCTTCCCGTTGGGCTGCCTTTAAAAGTGAGTAGCGCCTCAAACTCTGTGTTTTCTGGAAAGGCCTTTGTGCGCTCCATATACATAGCGCTTCTTGTTTTGTCTAATTTATAAGTACCTTCCTTACCACGTTTTAATCTCGCAGCTACACCGTGTGTGTCTTCTAGTAAAAACGGTGTGAAGTCTATGAGGTACTTCCCCCCTTTTTGCTCTTTTATAGGAAAGCCAAAGAGTACAGACTTTGCAAAGGCTTCTTCTATTGATTTGCGTTCTAGCTCATTTGTAGTATTTGCTCTGTAGCGCATATTAGGCTGTACGAGCATTATTTTATTACCTACTTTCTGAAATTTTACTACTGCATTACCCCCTAGTTGTCCTCTATCTAGACCTATGTCGTTGCTTCCTAAGCCTGTGCGCAGTGAGTGTACGTATAAAAACTCTTCATCTAGCTTATCTACCTCTACATATATCTTATCATCACTCTCATCATAATGCAGTGTGAAAAAACCTTTTGAGGTTACTAGATCTTTTTTTGAATCTAAAAACTGTGCAAAGGTGCTGGTTGCGACTAATAAACAAATGGCGAGAATGCTGTATTTTTTCATATCGTAAAATTAGGTTGTCTAAGATACACGTTTAGATGAAAATATACTTGCCAATTATAGGGTACTAAGGGAGTACTCTAGAAATCTCATAGCTAGCCCCGATTGTAGTGTAAATCCCGCAGGGCTGGCTGCGCCATCCCGAGGAATTGCAACGTAAAGCGGGATACTGCTCTTGTAAATACACCTGCTGAATGTGCTCCAAAAAAAAGAGGCAACCTTGCGGGTACCTCTATATATGGAAAGCCTATCGCCAAATAGGGCTTATGCGTTCAACATTTTTTGACTTTATTTATTATCAAAAACTTCCATAATGCTTCCAAATTGTGATACATCTATATCACTCTTTTCTAGAGACTCTGCCATACGCATCATATCTCCTATGTTCATATCATTACCTAGTAAGCGAGCAAGCATAAAGCCTTTATTATCATCTGCACCAAAGAAGATTACCTCATCTATAGCATCTTCTTCTCCTTTAAAATAGAGACGCATTTGCCCCATATCTCCACTGGCTTTCATAAGCTCCTCATAATCATCTGAGGTAAGGATCTCTTTTACCTTGTCTCGCTCTACTTGCATTGCTGCCGTATCACCAGACTTAGTCTGGTATGCCATAAGGTTTATTTTACGCACGGTTTTAAAAACCTCTTGCTGCTCTTCACTTAACGCCTCAACATTTTTACCTAGTAAACTAGTAGGTACGTCTACAAGAATAAAGTCACCGTTTTCTTGATTATCTACATAATACTCTTGCAACGATTGTTTATTACTACAACTTGCAAGTGTGAGCAATACCGCAAAGGCTGCTACTACTGTTTTTATTGTGTTATACATATTATGCCTTTTTTGCGTTTTGAACTTCCTTAAGAGCTTCACTCCCTTTAAAATCTAGGTCTTGAGCTAGCTTAGATATTTGCTTTAAATCTATGTTTCCAGTTACCTGAAAGAATACAGCACGTTGCTCACCTTCCATATTTCCGTTTAAGAACATTACAAACTCTTTTACATAGTCTTCACTACTTCCTTCTTTATAGTAAAACTTTACATTCTTACCATCATCTTTTGCTCGCATTAGTTCTTGTAAACCGCTGCTTGCTATGTAGCCTTTCATAGAGGCGTTCATCTGGTCCATTATACCTGCATTTGCACTGGTATACATCTTTACATTTTCTAGGTTATCTACTAGGTTTATGTATTGCTGCATCTCTGGGTCTGATGAGTTAAGATCTACTTTACTGAGTAGCTTAAACATCTTCTGATTCATTACTATAGAGCTTACTCCTTTAAGATCTTCGTACTTATCAAAAGGGCTCTGGGCGTTACTTGCTAGGGTTACTAAGGCAAGAGCTGCTATCATTATTAACTTTTTCATCTTCTTTGTTTTTTGATTTTTATTTAAATAAGGTGCTAGAGGCTTTGTCAAATTCTTCTACCACATCTAGCTGTGTGGTGCTACTGTTAATCATTTGAGACATCATACCAAGGGCTTGCTTGGTTTTTAAGATGGCTACTTCTTCATTTTCATAATTTGTAGAGATACGATTATCTACCTGAGTACCTTGCGTCCAGATTACTAGTCCTACTATTACCGCTGCTGCTGCACTTGCCATAAATCTATATCTAGGCTTGTGCTGCTTAGGTAATACAATAGGTCTATCATAAGTCTCTTCACTTGCTACGGCAAATGCTGTAAACATACTTTCATACTCTTGAAGATGTGGCGCCACGTTATCACCCGTAAAGTAGTCACGTAGTTGTGCTTCTTGCTGGAGCGTAGTACTTCCTTCAAAGTAATCTTCTAGTAGTTTCTCTATATTATGAGATTCCATAATTTCGTTTTTTAATCAATTCTTCTCTTAGTTTTTTGCGGGCTCTAGAGAGTGCTACTCGCACAGCGATCTCATTCATCTGGAGTGCCACGGCAATCTCTGCATTGTCCATTTGCTCTACATCTCTCATTTGTACAATAAGTCGTTGTTGCTCTGGTAGGTCTTCCATAAGTTTAAACACCCACGCGACCTCATCTGTAACCTCAATATGCTTGCTTGTATTACCTGAGTGATCTTCATAATTGTTATGAACGATTTTAAGATTATTGCTTCCCTTAGCTTTAAGCTTATCGTAGCAATAATTTTTTGTCATCGTCATCGCAAATGCTTCAACACTTCGATATTCTTTTATTTTAGACCTTTTTGTCCATAGTCGCAGTAGTACTTCCTGCGTAGCATCTTGCGCCTCATCTTGTGATACGAGCAATCGCTTTGCAACGCGATATATCTTATCCTTAAAAGGATTTACAAGCTTTATGAACGAGTGTTGGTCCATCGATTAATTGGTTAGTTATTAGGAAGACGATACATCATAGGTTTTGTTACAGCGGCTATTACATTTTCTTTTTACGCTTTCGCGAAAGCGCTCTCATACCCCATAAAACTTAAAAAACTCCTACCTGAAGAGGTAGGAGTTTTTGATATGATACTTATAAAGAAGCAGCTTACTTTCTATTTTTCTGCTGTTGCTCTGCTTGCTCCATCATTTGTTGCATTTTCTTTGCAAACTTACCTTGCTTCTTAGGCTTAGCTTTTTTCACTTCTATATTTGCTCTTATCTTCTCTTCGTCGATAATCACATTTTTAATAACTAAGATAATACCTATAGTAAGCAAGTTAGAAATAAAGTAATATAAACTCAGACCACTTGCATACTGGTTAAAGAAAACAAGCATAAGTAATGGTGAGAAGTACATCATATACTTCATCATCTTACTCATATCTGGCATACCTTCTTGAGTAGGCTGTTGCATTTGCTGGTTACCTGTAGTTAATCTCATAGAGAAGAAAATAGTAACTGCAGCTAGTATAGGAAATAAACTCACGTGATCACCATAAAAAGGAATCTCAAACGGAAGCTTTGCAATCTCATCATAGCTAGATAAATCATCTGCCCATAAGAAGCTTTTCCCTCTTAAATCAAACGCAGATGGGAAGAACGTAAATAGCGCATAAAACACTGGAATTTGTAATAACGCTGGTAAACAACCTGCGGCGGGACTTGCCCCTGCCTTACTATACAGCGCCATAGTCTCCTGCTGCTTCTTCATTGCGTTATCTTTATACTTTTCTGAGATAGCAGCAATTTCTGGCTTAAGAATCTTCATCTTAGCCTGTGACGTGTACTGTTTATACTGTACAGGAGATAAAAATAATTTTATAACAATAGTCATTACTATAATGGCAATACCTGCTGGTAAGAATCCAGATAAGAATCCAAAAAACGGAATCACAAGGTACTTGTTTAAGAACCCAAATATTCCCCAACCTAATGGCATAGCCTCATCTAGTCCTTGATCATAAGACTTAAGGATTGTGTAATCTGTAGGGCCATAGTACATCTGCATAGCGTAGTCTAGCTCTCCATTTTTGGCTTCTAGTAAAACGTCAGATCCATATTGTTTTGTAAATATGGTTTCTTCATCTCTATCGTCTGCTTCTTTATAAAGATCTTTTGAGGTAAGTCTCGCTTCTTTAAAAGGTGTCTCAGAGATAAGCATTGAGCTAAAGAAGTGCTGGCGGTAGTTCATCCACACAAGATCCTCTTCTATCTCATCATCATCTCCAGCTGGTGAGAGCTTATCTGTTTTATCTTCTTCATACTTATATGTAAGACGCGTGTATCTATTTTCATAAGACTGGCTACGTGCGTGACGCATCCCTTTAAAGTCCCACTGCATACGCATAGGGTTTGATGTGTTAAGTCTAGTAGAAAGTCCTTGAGAACGCATCCCAAAATCCATCATATAATCGCCTTCCTTAAGTTCGTAACGGTACTCTAGATACTCGTTATTAGAAACCTTAAGCTTCATAGATAACACATCATTGTTACCATTTTTAGAAGGACTAGGCTCAAAAAACAAGTCTTTAGTATTAAGATTACGGTTATCAGACGTACTAAAACTTACATTAAAAGTACTGTTACCATCTTTAATAAGGTATACAGGTATCGAGTCATAAGTGCTATGCTGTAGCAACTTCACCTCTGTTATATATCCACCTTTATTGCTCACTTTAATTTCTAAAACATCGTTAGAAATGGTAGTGGTTGCTCCCTCCTTTGCAGATGGTAATGAGCCAGAGTATGCAAATGCACCTAGTCTGTTTTGTAATGCAATGTTTGTAATAGAGTCTGATGCTACTGCGGGACCTGTTTGTGCAACCGGTAGGCTAGCCACACCTGTATCTTGTGATTCTACCTGCTCTGTTTGTGCTGCTTTCTCAGCTTCTAGCTCTTCGGCTGTAGGCTTATTAAAGTAGATGATCCATAAAAGGATACCTCCCATAAGGAGCATTCCAATAAGTGAATTTGTGTCAAAGTTCTTTTTCATTAATCCTGTTTAGGTGTGTTTTTTGATTACGCTTTCGCGAAAGCGTGATTTTCTCAAAGCAATTTACTCGCCAAAGGGTTTATTTATGCCATACTGGCACGCGTACTGTCTTGAGCATAACTAACGGCTGCTCTCACAAACGCTACAAATAGCGGGTGCGGGTTGCTTACCGTACTCTTATACTCTGGGTGATATTGCACGCCTACAAACCAAGGGTGATCTTCTATTTCTACAATCTCCACAAGACCTGTATCTGGGTTAGTACCTGTAATTTTCATACCGGCTTTTTCTAATCGCTCGCGATATGCGTCATTAAATTCATATCTATGACGGTGTCTTTCCATAATGATTTCATCGCCATATACATCTTTTACAATACTATCTGGCGCAAGCTTACAAACCCAAGCCCCTAGACGCATTGTACCTCCCATATCTGTGATACTCTTTTGCTCCTCCATTATATCTATCACTGGGTGCGGAGTGTTTGGGTCCATCTCTGTCGAGTTTGCTTTTGTAAACTCGCAAACATTTCTTCCGTACTCAATAACTGCCATTTGCATACCAAGGCATATTCCTAAAAACGGAATTTTATGCTCTCTTGCATATTGCACTGCCTTAATTTTACCTTCTATACCGCGCTCTCCAAAACCTGGTGCTACTAGCACACCGTCTAGGTTTGCAATTTTATTTTTAATCACCTCTGGAGTGATATGCTCACTATGTATGCTCTCTATATTTACCCTAACCTCATTTTCTGCACCTGCGTGTATAAATGCTTCAAGTATAGATTTATAAGAATCTTGAAGTTCTACATATTTACCTATAAGGCCTATCGTTACTTCAGATTTTGGGTTTTTATGCTTTGCTAGAAACTCATTCCATCTCGTAAGCTCTGGTTGTGTGGCGTCTGGCAGGTCTAATTTTTTAAGAGATATTGCATCAAGGCCTTCTTCTAGCATCAAGTTTGGTACGTCATATATTGTACTAGCATCTCTAGACTCTATAACAGCTTCTTGCTCTACGTTACAAAAACGTGCAAGTTTTGCCTTAAGATCATACCCTAGCTCGTGTTCTGTACGGCATACAAGTATATCTGCCATAATACCGCTCTCCATAAGTGTTTTTACACTGTGCTGGGTAGGCTTAGTTTTAAGTTCTCCTGCTGCTGCAAGGTATGGTATAAGTGTAAGGTGTATAACCAGCGAGTTCTTTTTACCTAGCTCCCATTTAAGCTGGCGTATACTCTCTATATATGGTAATGACTCTATATCGCCTACAGTTCCTCCTATCTCAGTAATAACGATATCATAATCTCCACTCTTTCCTAAAATCTGGATACGCTCCTTAATCTCATTTGTAATATGAGGTATTACTTGCACTGTTTTACCTAAAAACTCACCTCTACGCTCTTTATCTATCACACTTTGATAGATACGTCCCGTTGTAACATTGTTAGCCTGTGAGGTAGGTGCATTAAGAAAACGCTCGTAATGTCCCAGATCAAGATCTGTCTCTGCACCATCATCTGTTACATAGCATTCTCCGTGCTCATAAGGATTAAGTGTACCAGGATCTATATTAATATAAGGATCTAATTTTTGAATAGTGACTCTGTATCCTCGCGCCTGCAAAAGTTTTGCTAGTGATGCTGCGATAATACCTTTACCTAGTGAAGAGGATACTCCGCCCGTTACGAAGATGTATTTTGTAGATGCCATTTAAGGATTTTCTGAAGGTTCGTTTACGGGGTGTAAAAGTACGGGATTTTAAGGAGAGTACTGCTTAAAATCTCAATATTTATATAAGTACTAGTACTCATAATTATAGAACGGCACACATAAAAATTGTTTCATTTTGATAATCTAACTTCCCTTTATCTGCCGTTTAAATTTTTTGCTCATTTTCAAGACTTTAGAATAATACAAGTAAGAAAAACAGCTGTTTTCTTACTAAATCGTTGTATTGATAAAAAAATGAGATTATTAACTTGTAATATTCTGACTTTCAGCATTTTAATGTAAGTATATTCGGACTAAACAAATAGGTTAAACACCTATAAACTACTGTTTTAACCGATTAAATTTAAATACCCTCAAATCATACTTATTATTCACAGCGCAATTGCGTAATAAACAACCTTTATTATGAAGAAACTTACAACATTATTATTTTCGATCCTTTTACTCCTAAATGGTCTACAAAGCTCTGCACAGGGGAGCAGCGCTATCTCTCAGAATTTGCCTACACTTACTGGTTATCAAAATAACTATGGTAAACAGATTTTACCCAACTCACCTGGCTCTACTGTGCTTATTGCTGCATCACCAGCACACGAAGTATGGCTTTTTGATGTAGAGGAAAAAATAGAGGAGATAGGGAGACATAATGTTGTCACATTTAACACAACTACAGGCACACCCACTCTTGAGGAATTACAGGGGTATGATGCGGTCTTTACCTTTACAGATAGTGAGCCTAGTGACCCTATAGCTTTTGGTAATGTGCTCGCTCAATATATAGAGAGCGGAGGCGCAGTAGTAGATGCAACATTTGGAGCAAGTATACCTATTATGGGCGACTGGTCTTCATATGAATTATATATGCAATGTGGCCAAGCCAGTGATGCCTATCTAGGTCTTGGTACCATACATCATCCAGAGAGCACTATTATGACAGATATAAGTTTTATAGACGGTGGTATGGCATCTTTTCATAACGCAGAAGGATATATAGCAAACGGTGCTACAGTGATTGCTGAGTGGACAGATGGATCACCACTCATTATAACAAAAGACAATGTAGGACAAATGCACACAAGACGTGCTTACATAAATCTCTTTCCTCCATCTTCAGACTCTAGAACGGATTTTTGGGAAAGCAGCTCAGATGTGGGACAACTTATGTCTAACACTTTAGAGTGGGCAATAAATGCCGAGGCGCTTTCTACTAGCGCTGCACTACTAGATACCAGTATCAGTATTTACCCGAATCCAGCTCAGAGCTCAATAACCGTATCAAACCCTACGGATACAACTATCGTCAATGTTGAAATTATTAATATAGTGGGTAGTGTAGTAAAATCCTTTGATTTTACTAATGCAATTACCAGTCTTAATATTTCAGATTTACAGACAGGCGTATACTTCCTTAAACTTACTGGAGATAGAGCAAGCCAGTCACTACGATTCATTAAAAATTAATAAGTCCCCCAATTATTTAATGCCAAGAGCCGCCTCAAATTGAGGCGGCTCTTTTTTTATTTCACTATATGTAATTACGCTTTCGCGAAAGCGTAATCCTAAAATTTCTATCTACTATAGTTAGGAGCTTCCTTTGTGATAGTCACATCGTGTGGGTGACTCTCATTTATACCACTAGCAGTGATTTTTACAAATTGGCCATTTTCTTTAAGAGCCTCGATGCTACCAGCACCACAGTAACCCATACCAGCCCTTAGACCTCCTACAAACTGGTGGATACTCTCGTTAAGCTCACCTTTGTAAGGTACACGACCTACAATACCTTCTGGTACTAGTTTCTTAATGTCATCTTCTACATCTTGAAAGTAACGATCTTTTGAGCCTTGCTTCATAGCCTCTACAGACCCCATACCTCTATATGATTTGAACTTACGTCCTTCATAAATAATAGTCTCTCCTGGTGACTCTTTTGTACCTGCAAGTAAAGAACCTAGCATCACACAGTCTGCTCCTGCGGCAACTGCCTTAGGAATATCACCTGTATAACGTATGCCTCCATCTGCAATTACTGGAACTCCTGTACCTTTTATAGCCGCTGCACACTCTAACACGGCGCTAAACTGAGGAAAACCAACTCCCGCAACAACACGTGTTGTACAGATTGATCCTGGGCCTATACCTACTTTTACAGCATCTGCACCAGCTTCTACAAGGTATTTTGCCGCTGCTCCAGTAGCAATATTACCTACCACACAATCTAGTTCTGGGTAAGATGCTTTTACAGATTTTAAGACCTCTACCACACCTTTAGTATGACCGTGAGCTGTATCTATAACAATAGCATCTACTCCAGCTTTTACAAGTGCTCCAGCACGCTCTACAGCATCACCAGTAACACCTATAGCAGCTGCGACGCGTAGGCGACCAAATTTATCTTTATTTGCGTTAGGCTTTAAAGTAAGTTTTGTGATATCTCTAAAAGTGATGAGACCCACAAGTGTATTATCTCCTGTTACAACAGGTAGTTTTTCTATTTTATGATTTTGAAGTATCTCTTCTGCTTGTTGTAGAGAGGTTCCCTCAGCTGCAGTAACAAGATTTTCTGATGTCATCACCTCACTTACCGGACGGTCATTGTCTTTTTCAAAACGTAAGTCACGGTTTGTAACAATACCTATCAATTTTCCATTATCATCTACAATAGGAATTCCTCCTATACTATGCTCACGCATTGCAGCCTTTGCATCACTTACTAAAGATTTAAGAGGTAATGTTACAGGGTCTATAATCATCCCGCTCTCTGCACGCTTTACTTTACGCACCTTGATAGCCTGCTCATCTATAGTCATATTTTTGTGCAATACTCCTATACCACCTTCTTGAGCAATAGCAATTGCCATACGACTCTCTGTGACCGTATCCATCGCCGCAGAGACAATAGGTACATTAAGAGTGATGTTGCGAGTAAATTTTGATTGTATGCTTACTTCTCTAGGTAATACTTCAGAAAAAGCAGGAACTAGAAGTACGTCGTCATAGGTGAGCCCTTCTCCTAGAATTTTATTTTCGTGTGCAGTCATAGCAATTATTGTTTTAAGAGGTGAGAGTGGAGATTTTTACGCTTTCGCGAAAGCGTACTACTATAAATCCACGCTAACAATTAATTGCGTGCAAAGATACGCTTAATTAATCAATATAACTCGCCCATCTATCAAATCTACATTTAAGACATTTAAAATGAGTGATTTAAATAAAATATCGATAAGAAATTTTGAATCAATTTTACCGCAACTATCTCTTTATTCTTACTCAATCTAAATACAAACAACCTGATTAACAGTTATTTATAATTTTCAAACATTCTTTATTCATAACTTTAGGAAAGAATACGAACTTAAAAAAAGAAAAAGATGGCTATTAAACTTGCACATAACTGTATAAACTGTGATCAACTTAAAGACGATAATTATTGTAACAAACACCAAGTACACGTAAACTCAGCATATACCTGTGACAGCTTTGAAATGAAGGCTGTTCTTAAAGATGACCGTAACTGTGTTACTTGCAAGCGCTATGAAGAAAGCGATTGTGCAAACCCAAAAACTGCTGCACCGGGTATGCTCTGTGCATCGTGGGCACCACAAGCACAAGCTTAGTACTTTACTTATTAATAAATAATAAAAACCCTCTCATATCTTTATGTGAGGGCTTTTATTATATGTAGCATATCTCGTAAAAGACAGGCTTATAATTTAATCTGTAGTGTAGTATAAAATGTGAGAGGCTCTGCAGGTATAATACCAGGACCAGGATACCCGGTTGCTCTTCTTGTGAAATATGACTCATCAAGTGCATTATTAAGTCCAGCCTCTAGCTTAAACTGCTTCCAAGAGTAAGCTGCCGAAACATCTAGCACTCCATAAGAGGGAATACTCCCCTCTATACCACGCTGATTATCATTTACATCTTGTGGCGCATTTGTAGCATCTGTAAATTGCTCTGTGAGGTAGGTATACTGAACACTTGCTGTAAGATTCTTATAACCAAAATTTAATCCTGTTTTTAAATTTACATCTGGTATAAACTCTACCTCGTTACCCTCAACCCCTATCTCCTCAGAACTAAGATACTCTGAACTAGTAAGCGCGAGGTTTGTAAATAAATTGAGTTTAAACTCTTTATGACTTTCAAAAAATGTATTGCGTAGGTTCCAGTCTGTAAAAACCTCAAGGCCATAGATAAAAGCATCGCCTATATTACCACGACGCCTTTTTATACTACCATCTGTATCTTCAAAAAGCACTTCTCCTAGGCGATCATCATAGCGCACACCAAAGGCACTAATATCATAAGCAAACTTATTATCTATACGACCTCTTGCCCCTATATCTACGGTAAAGCCTTCTTCATCTTTAATATCTTCATCTACCACAAAAGATGGGTTTACCACTCGTATATCATTAAAAGTAACAGAACGATAGTTTTGACTAAAGTTACCATACAACTCAACAGCCGGAGACAACTGGTATGTAGTACCAAGTCCCAACAATAAAAAGTCACGTTCAAAATCACGATTATCTGCCAGGTCTTGATTTACAAGCACGTTACCTGCTAGATCTAACACGATGTCTTTATAAGAACCAGCACTTGCTGTTTTTATATACTCAAATCTAAAGCCGGGTGTAATCGTAAACCTTTCTGTAAGGTTAAAAATATTTTCTCCAAAAACCGCTAAGTTCTTATTAGGAAAATCAAACTGCGCCTGTCGTTCATAATTAGGAAAGTGCTCTGTTGCAAAGCTAAAATCTGCATCGCCAGCTGTAGTTCCGGGTCCTTGCTGCTGGCTATTACTAGCATCATAGTACTTACTTCCTATCAAGAAGACCGCATCTTTATCACCTATACGATACCTACTAAGTAATCTCGCCTCTGCTCCCCAGTTTGTAAAATTATCTACAAGAAGTTCTCTAGGCTCTTCTACATCATCTGGTTGTGATACTCTATTTGTTCTAAAACCTACAGCGCTACGTTGTGCATCTAGACCAAAAACATTTAAACTAAAATCTGTTTTATCACTAAAAGCGTGATCAAGTCGCAAAGAGTACACCTTCCAGTCTACATCAAACCAGTTACGGTCACGGTTGCTAAAGTTAGGGTCTTCTATAAATTGAGCATCTGTAAGGCCTCCAGCCTGTTTTGCTAAATAATTAAAAAGAGTGAGTTCTCCCGTAAGTGTAGTGCGCTCGCTTAACTCATATGCCACGTGTGCAAAATAATTACGACTGTTAAACTGAGAGTTAGGTCTCCAGCCATCACCTTCTTTGTAGTTAAAATATGTGTAGTAGCTTAATTTACCTACCGTACCGCTTAGGCTATTAAAAGAGGTAAACAATCCATACGAGCCTGCGGTTTGCCTTGATATTAATTCAATCTTCTTATCTTTTACGGGTTCTCTGAATTTAAAATTTATCAATCCGCCAAACTGTGTTCCGTACTGTAAAGATGCAGCACCACGCACTACTTGTATCTCTTTAAGCGCCTCTGCCGGTGGTGTATAGTAACTCTCTGGATACCCCAGCACATCTGCACTTATGTCATAATTATTCTGTCGTATATTAAAGTTTGCAGAGCGATTAGGGTCTAGACCACGGCCACCTATATTAAGCTGCAACCCTGCATCGCCGTTCTCGTAGATATTAAGGCCTACTACCTGGCTATATATTTGTCTCGGGGCATTTGCGGCAAGGTTTGCCGTAAGTTGATCTACCAGTACTACTTCACTTTTTTTACCCGCATAAATTGCAGTTCCTTCAACTTTTTTAAGTGATCGTAAGGCAAAAATCTTTTCTCTTCGGCTTGTGAGTACTACCTCGCTTAGAGATTCACCTAGTGGTGTAAGTGTATAGTCTTTTACAGTTTCTCCTTCTATACGTATTTGTTGCTCTACAAGTTCATAAGCCAGTCCAAAAACGATGAGGTTAAACGTGCCGTTTTCTATATTTTCAAAACGGTATTTTCCAGCCGCATCTGTACTAGCTACTTGATTTGCTTCTCTTAAGTAAATCTCAACATCTTCTAGCGCCTTCCCATCTTGAGAAGAAATTGTACCGCTCAGGCTGCTCTGAGCAATGGCAGTAGTTGCTATAAGTATAAAAACAAGTGTATTATAAACCTTTAATCTCATCTGTAAATGGGATAACCCACGTTTTGTGTTTAAAAGAATCTTCTATTTCTGCCAGATTTACCTCTGGATCTATGTATGTTGTACTCAATCTCCCATTAAGAGCAACGTATGACTCAACATATACTTGCACCTCTTGATGGCCTTGACTCTCAAAATGGTCGCGAAGATAGTGAGCATACTCGAGAATAAAGTCTGGCTGGAAACTCATTTGCTTTTCTTGCAACGGAGTCAAAAAATCTGTGTTATCTACATAA
The DNA here is from genome assembly GCF_042652845.1 of Dokdonia genika. NCBI lineage: Bacteria > Pseudomonadati > Bacteroidota > Flavobacteriia > Flavobacteriales > Flavobacteriaceae > Dokdonia > Dokdonia genika. The sequence continues at coordinate 89,466 of NZ_JBHSHB010000042.1, forward strand.
AATCGTCTGCCTGTCACACCGTCTACTATTTTAAACTGAGCATACCCAGATTTTTCCATAAGCATCACGCGCCAGGAGAAACGATAACCCTCTTCGGTCCAGAATAACTCACCAGGATAAGCTAGATATCGCCACGGTAATAAAATCTGTATCACAAAGAATATGACAACAACAGCAACCGCATAATTTTTTGAAATAGCAGAACTAGTAATGTATTTCTTACTCGTTTTGAGTAGTGCTGTGGGGTATTTTAACGCTTTCGCGAAAGCGTAAATAATCTTTTTATGAAACGCTGCGTCAAAAAAGATGAGTGCGCTTACAATCATCACATAAGGAAACATCCCGATAGGAAATAACACGCGTGTAAGCACGTGAAAGATTATTACCATTACAAAGGCATAAGGGCGCGTCTTTTTATACAGCAAAAAGAAGGGAATAAACAAGTCATAACCCGCACCAAACCAGCTGAAGGCATACTGAACCCACTCCTCACCCATAAGGTTGCCTATGAGGGGTATATCAAATTTAGACGGTAACCATATTTTAAGCGGCATCGCTTTAAAGAGCCAGTCACTATTAAGTTTTGCCAGACCGGCATACACATAAACAATACCCAAAAGCAGTTTTATACTATCTATAGTCCAAGCAGGGATGAATTGTGGTGGGATTGTGTTACGCTTTCGCGAAAGCGTAATAGCATCTACAGAAAAGTAAGCTCCAGCTGGAAGAAATATCATCAAGAAGCTTAACATACTGATGAAGTAGTAGTGGTTAAGATACATTGTCTTATCCATAAGCTCTATGTAAGTAAAGCTTAAAAAGAAAATTATAATTGCCCAGCGGTATTTATAACCTACCATTACAAAGAGGCTACTTAATGCACAAATGGCAAAAAGTAAGTAGGTATAATCACCTAAGGGTCTCACCCACTCAAACCCGTAGAAAGTAAAGTGAAAGCTAGGAGTGATGTAAAATTTTTCTATCCATCCATAACTCCAAAAGCGCGCAATACTCGCAAACATTAACACACCAAAAAACACACGAAAGACCGCTAGTGGTGCGGCCTCTCTTTGTGTATTTAAATATGTTGTTATGCGTGAACTCATCTAGTATCTAATCTCCGTCTGCATCTGCAAAGTCTATACTTATACTCATAGCGCTTACCATATCTACTTTGAGTAATGGTACAAGGCGTTGTACCTCATCATAAGCGTTTAAGAAATTTGTAGGAGGGTTTACGGCCAGCTCCTGCTCAAAGTTACCTAAAGCAGAAACTACGGTTCTTGAAACGTCAAATTGAGAATTGATTATCTCGCTCAAATCTGCCCCATCCTTAATCGCATTAAGTTCATCTAAGTAACTCGCAAGGCTCTCGCCTTGTGCGCTGCTGTTATATGCTTTACCATTAAAGAAATCTTGGGTAGCGTTAAGTCCTACTATAAAAAGATCTTTTGAGATACCTCCAGCATAAAGTGCTTCTATATTATTAGGCTCAACACTTCCAGAAAACACGCCTCCAGGGATACCCATTTTTCCTGCTCTTAAGTGCTTCTCAAAATAAAAGATATAATCATTTACAAAACGATCTGTAGATGCCGTTGCAGATGCCCCGTCATTTGCAACAAAGGTTTCTCTGTAATCTCCTTCCCACTCGTTAAGTACTGTGGTCGCAAGAGTTTTCATATCTGCCGTTATATCTACAAGGTATTGCTTGTAAGCATCGCCATCTGTACCGTTATAAATTGCAAGTATAGCTGCGTCGTCTTCACCTAGACCATATAGTAAGTAGTCTATTGCTGGAAAGCCTTTGGCTGCTCTGTTAGAAGAAAGATCTAAGTTATAAGATCCTGCTGTGATGTTATCTTCTATAGTAGCGACATTTGCCGGGTATATATTTACATTAAGACGTAAGTTAACCGTCTCTGCAGGTCCTACTTCAAACATAGATACACGTTGCCAAGTGGTATATGCATCTATCCAAGCTGCTCTTACCGCGGTAAGGTCACTAGGCGTATCTGTAAATGAGGCTACTTGCGCTTCTAGCGTAGTAACTTTTGCGACAAAGTCTTGATAACCTGGTATTATAATATTATCTGCCCAGTTTGTGAGCATCGCACTACGATCAAAAGTTACTGGAGTTACAGTATCTGTATCATCTGTACTTACTGTGGTGTCATCTCCTCCACAGGCATAAATGAATAGCGAAATTGCTAGTATTCCAAAAATTCTTTTCATAAGTAATTCTTTTTTTTACCACCAAAAGGGAGCCAATGGGCTCCCTTTATAGTTACATACAAACTCAAATTAACTTCCTGCCTGCGTCACTGTAAAATCAAATTGTGCCGCAATAGCAGTAGATATAGCATCAAGGGTTTCTGGAGTAACATCCCATAAACCATTATCTGCTGTAAGCTGACTAATAAATGCATTTACCTCTTCTGTAGAAAGGTAAGGTGCATCTGTATTAGGGTTACGTGTAAACTGTAAACTGTACACAAACCCAAAACCTTCTGATAGATCGTGAAAAGCAGCACCGTAATCTCCTGCTTCTATGGCATTTTTACCTTGCTGTAAGTAGTATACAGCACGTATACCTACTACTTCAGATAATCTTGTTCTTAATATTTCTGCCTGCTCATCTCGAAGCTCATAATCTCCTGCTACAATAGCAGCACGACCTAGTTTAAAAGCATCAAAAACTTCTTGAGCAATTCCTGCAAAATCTTCATCTCCTTCTACTCTACCTAAGTACTTATTAAGAAAGTTATCATCTGTTCCTGCTGTAGCATTTGCATTTGCCGCATCTGCAGCATTACCGTATAGGTAACCAAATGCTTCATCCCATTTGTGTTCCATATTAGTATAAGACTTCCCTTCTACTACAACACCGTTATCATTATCTTCTACATTAGTAGCTTCGTCAAGAACAGCCGTACCTAAATAATTATTAAGCGCTTGATCTATCATAAGAGCTCCTATAAGTCCCTTTGCAACTATCTGGTTGTACTCAAAACCTTGAGCGTTTACATATCTTGTACTCTCTCCATCTGCAATCTGACCAGCTACACCAGCTTCTGCTACTGTATTTTGAGCTGGAAAAACTTCGTTTACTTGATCTGCAAGACGTGCTTCAAAAAACGCCTTAACTGTTGCAGATCCTGCTGCATCACCAGCATAATAATCTGTAGAGGCAGCAACCTTGCTTTTTATACTTTTATCTGAAGCATTTAAATCTTCATTTTCAAAAGGGTTTTCTTCATTTGAAAACATATTAGATAGTGACGCTACAGTTGCATTGTCAAAATTGCTCATCTCGCTTACAAGCTCTTGAGCCATTTGTATTCTAGTAGTTTGACCAGAAAAGCTTACAGTACTTTCTCCATCTCTCTCAAAAGAGTATGTAGCCGGTGCCGTTACTTCTATATCTGTACCTCCATCAGTTATTACTGGATCATCATCTTCACAAGATGTAAATGCAATTGTCGTAAGTGCTAGGGCTATTGGTAAGTAGTTCTTCATTTTTATTTAGACTTATTATAAATAGTAAATTTGTTTACGACGGCAAAAATAAGAGAGAGTAACGGTCTACACAACTTTATTTAGAATAAATAAGAATAAGAAATTGTTAAGTATTTGTTTTTTCTACGCAAACGACACTCAAACTATTTATTTTCAATTACTTGAGTGCGGTTTCTCTTATTTTCAAATTTTATGAAATACTAAAAAAAAAATCCCCTTAGAAAACTAAGGGGACTATAAAATCTAAGTTTTAAACTTAATTATCTTCTTCTAGATCTACCAGAACGACTGTTAGATTTATCATTTCTTTTCTCACCAGATGGTTTACTATTACGACTATTACGGCGTCCTTGCTGGTGACGCGCTTTATTTTCTGCTGCCTCCTTTTTAAGTTGCTCTAATGTATCTGTAGGTTGAAAACCTTCTAGCACCTCGCTATGAAGTTTTTCTCCTAATAGTTTTTCAATACTACGTACATAAGCAACCTCATCTACCCCTACTAAAGATATAGCCTGACCGCTAGCTCCTGCTCTACCTGTACGACCTATTCTATGTACATAATCTTCTGGCACATTAGGAAGCTCGTAGTTTATAACATAAGGTAATAAAGGGATATCAAGACCACGTGCAGCAATATCTGTTGCTACAAGCACTCTTATTTTACCACTTTTAAACCCTGCAAGTGCTTTTACTCTCGCATTTTGTGTTTTATTACCGTGTATAGCTGCAGATGTTATTCCTGCTTTATCAAGTTTTTGACTAAGACGGTTTGCACCGTGCTTTGTTCTTGTAAATACCAGTACCTGATCCCAGTTACCTTCATTAATAAACTTTATAAGCATTTCGGTCTTACGAGACTTATCTACTCTGTAGGTTTTCTGGTCTACTTTTTCGGCGGTTGTGTTTTCTGGTGTTGCTTCTACTAGTACCGGATTTGTAAGTATACTACTTGCAAGTTTCTTAATATCTTTATTAAAAGTAGCGCTAAAAAGCAGGTTCTGTCTCTTTGCAGGTACTAATCGTAATACTTTTTTAATATCGTGTATGAACCCCATATCAAGCATACGGTCTGCTTCATCAAGCACTAAAAACTCAATATCAGAAAGACTAAGTAGGCCTTGATTCTCAAGATCAAGTAGTCTCCCTGGTGTTGCCACAAGGATATCTACTCCTTGACGTATGGTACGTACTTGAGGATTTTGATTTACTCCGCCAAAAATTACTGTAGATTTAATATCTACGTACTTACTATACTCGCGCACATTATCATAGATCTGAGCAGCTAGCTCTCTAGTAGGTGTAAGTACAAGCGCTCTTACTTTGCGCCTACCTTGTCGCGGGTTTGCGATAAGGTTGTGTAACATAGGTAATGTAAAGCCTGCGGTTTTACCGGTACCCGTTTGAGCACTGGCAAGAACATCTTTACCTTCTAGTACTTTTGGAATTGCTTTTTGTTGAATAGGTGATGGCGTTGTATAGCCTTTTTCGCTCACAGCTTTGAGCAGGGCGTCAGATAGCCCCAAAGATTTAAATGACATAAATAGGTTTTCTGAAATGACCTATATGCAGCCACTTCTATATAATCGCGAAGGTAGAACTAAATAACGACTTGCTGTCTTATTATCACAAGTAAGAACTAATCTACACACAATTGACGCAACTTTATGCTTTCTTCCAAAATTTTAGCTTCTTTTTTAGCTGTTGCTTTTTGTGAAATTTTTCTTGAAAAGACTGAGTTGCATTGCATATAGCTTTGTAAACTTTTTCTTGATCTTCTCCACTTTCTTTCGCGTAAGCTTTTGCCATAATAGCAATATCACTCTCATTATATGAAAGGCGTTCAAAATTTGTCATACGAGTTTCAAAATCCATAGATCCGAAATTCATACGATTGAGATCTACGAGGTAAAAATCATAGCCATCATCCTTGATTACAATAAGCGTATTACCAGGAGAATGATCTAGAAAATGTATGCCTTTATTGTGAAGTGTATACGTGAATTTTGCAAAGGCTGCTAGTATCTCTTTATTACCCTTGTAAATACCTTCGGTTGTGAGCTCTCTATACGTAAGGTCATACTTAAGATGCTTACTTACATAATAACTATGACCAAAGAGTATAGTTTCTTCTTCAAAATATGCAATGGGCGTAGGAGTTAAAATCCCGTTCTCAAGTAACTTATGTGCGTAAGTAAATGAGCGTTCGGCCTTTGAGCTTCTAAAAAATTTATAAGCAATTTTATTTATAAGGTGAGGAACTTTAAATGACTTTACATTAATCGTCTCATCACCTATATTAAATAGTTTAAGTGAGTTACGATCACGCTCATCAAAGGATTTTCCTTGTGTATCAAAATTAATTATTAAACTAATTATCTCTTTAGGATTTCCTTTAAAATTGGGTGAAAATGTTTTTGTAAATTCAATCACCATATTAGTCTGTAAAAAATTCTTTATTAATGTATTTTGACACACCATTACTACAAAATATGATTTTTTTATTTATTGCTTCTTGTTGTATACTATCGTTGATTGTAAGTCTTGCTTTAGAATTTATTTTATGCCAAATATGATAAACAATACCTCTATATCTCAGTCTCCTACCTTTAACATTATTATTAGTCAGTCTAATAATAAGTTCTGAATCTTCTCTACCCCAACCAGTCATATCTTCATTGTAACCATTTACAGCAATAAAATCATCTCTCCAAAATGAAAAATTACATCCTCTAAATTTATCAGGCACACCTAATTTACCCTTAAAGAAATTACTTAAAAATGGAGAGTGAAGTGTTCTTGTTTTATTCTTTATTTGTTTTGAAAACACATTAAAGATTTTGATACGTTTCATCAATATTTCGGTCGCAAAAGGTTGTTTAATATTAACCCGGCTACCATATAAGTAAAAACCTCTATTAGCAAAAGCTGTGTGATCTTCTACAAAATTAGGATGTAAAATACAATCCCCATCTACCTGTATAATATACTCAGAATTTGTAAAAGCAATAGTTTTATTGAGTATTATTGATTTCCTAAAACCAATATCCTCTTGCCAGAAATGCTTTACGCTTACAGAAGATTTACTTATAAAATCATCGATCACCTTTTTAGTTTTAGAGTCTGATCCATCATCTGCAATCAGTATTTCATTTGGAGGTAGGGTTTGAACTAAAACACTATCTAATACTAATTGTAATGCATCTGGCCAATTATAAGTACTTATAAGTAATGCGGTTTTCATAAAGCGATAACTTTTTGATAAATATTAAAAATTTGCTTTGTGGTAGACCCAGTTGTATAATTTTCCATTAACTCTTGATATGCTTTGTCAACGTACTTTTTTGTATTCAAATCTTCTATTAAAGTATCTTTAATAGCCTGAGCAATTGCTTTATAGTCTTTAATAGGCGCCAGACGGCCCGTCTCTCGATCTTTTACAACCTCAGGTATACCACCTGCTGCTGTGCATATCACGGGAATTTTATAATAAAAACTCTCGTAGTTTACGAGTCCCATACCTTCCCTTTCTGAAGTTAAAACGTGTGCATCTAGTTGTGGTAACAAGCCAGATGCGTTAGGCACAGCGCCTAAAAATGTGATGTAGCTAGACAATTTAAAGTGAGTAACCTCATCTTTAAGTGCCTGGGTATGCTTAGAAGGTGCGCCTATCTGTACAATGTGTATCTTACGTTCTCCTAAAGTATTTACTAAGTGATGTATTGATTTTATAAACGTATGTAAATCTTTTGCTGGAGTGTGGTTTGCGATATTACCTACTAGTTTTATATCACATTTTGTATCCAGTTTTTCCCGTAGGTTTATCTCATTTTTGACCATTCTATCTAGTTGTATACCGTCATATACTACTTCAAGTCTTGACCAGTTTTTTTTAAAAATTATCTGTTCTCTCATCTGAGATGCAGTGTGTTTAGAGATGCAAATAATTTTTTTAATACCCTTAAAGTTGTATTTAAACTTACTAAAGAAGCTCATACTACTTCCCATACCTTTTTTAGAGAGAATAGCAGGAATTTTATTTTTAGAAAAAATATATTCTTTCATAAAAAACATAATTGCATTACTCGTATGAAGATGTATAATATCTGGCGCAATTGCCTTTTTTACTCTAGCATATTCCTTTTTATTTTCTGCATTTTTAAATTTAGAGTGGGGCGCTTCTATAAAGTCAATTCCTGCTATTTTAAGAGCTTTAGAAAGCTCGCTATCTCTTGCACAAAAAATAGTGTTTTTAACCCCAAGCTTTTCAAGTTCTATTACCATATCAATAAGCTGTTGCTCATTACCTCCCCAAGGTCGAGAACCATTAATATGTAAAATGTGCATACAGATATTTTTTTCAAAAATAATCAAAATTAAAGCAGAGAGTACCTCTTAGATTTTTAAAAGAGCAATCTTTTATATTTATCTTTGCAAATGAAAGAGATCATTTAATGAAAGAAGAACACGACGCAGCACTAGCAGTACTTAAACGCGGGGGTCTCATCCTCTACCCTACAGATACCGTATGGGGTATAGGTTGTGATGCGACTAATCCAGACGCCGTAGATAAAGTATATGCACTAAAAAAACGAGCAGAAAGTAAATCTCTAATCTGCTTAGTAAGTGACTTCAAAATGCTCAACCAGTATGTAGAAAATATACCTGAGGTAGCTTATGATATTCTTAAATATGCTGCAAAGCCTACTACCATTATCTACGACGATCCTATACGTGTAGCCACTAATGTTATTGCGCCGGACAACAGTACAGCATTTAGAGTATGTCGCAATCAGTTTTGTAATTTTCTTCTTAAAAAGTTTAAAAAACCTATCGTTTCAACCAGTGCAAATATTACTGGACAACCTACACCACAAAGCTTTAGCGAGATCTCACAAGAGATTATAGATGGTGTAGATTATGTAGTAAACATAGATCGCAGTCGTAAATCTAGCAAACCAAGTGCTATTATAAAACTTACAGAAGACGGTAAAGTAACTATTATTAGAAAGTAGTTTTTTACGCTTTCGCGAAAGCGTAATTACCCCCACATAAACATCCTACAAAGGCAACCCTTTTTACAGCTCATTCTACTTTTACAAAGAGGGAATGAAGCCGTACCTTTGCCTTATATTTTACATACCTAATGAATCTTAAAAACGCTTTAAACAATCCTATTTTTAATACCATCTCACGCGCTGCAGATGATTTACAACTCGAGACATACGTCATAGGAGGGTTTGTGCGTGACTACATCCTTAAACGTGGTGAGGTAAAAGATATAGATGTTGTAGCCGTAGGGAGCGGTATAAAGCTAGCTCGCAAAGTCTCTGAACTGTTACCTAACAAACCGAAAGTTCAAGTTTTTAAAACCTACGGGACCGCAATGTTGCGCTCTAACCAGATAGATGTAGAGTTTGTAGGAGCTCGCAAGGAGTCATACTCAAAAGATAGCCGCAACCCAGTAGTAGAAGACGGCACGCTAGCAGATGATCAAAACCGGAGAGACTTTACCATAAATGCGCTAGCCATACGTCTTAATGATGAAGGTTATGGAGATTTAATTGATCCCTTTGGAGGGATAAGTGATTTGGATTGTAAAATAATACGCACTCCACTTGATCCAGATATTACCTATAGTGATGACCCGTTGCGTATGATGCGTGCCATAAGATTTGCCACACAACTTGATTTTATGATAGAACGCAAATCTATGGAGTCTATCACACGTAATGCAGAGCGTATTAAGATTATTACTAATGAACGTATTGTAGACGAGCTTAACAAGATAATGTTGAGCCCAGTGCCTTCTAAAGGATTCTTATTATTAGAAAAAACAGGCTTACTTCCTTATATCTTACCAGAGCTTGTTGCTCTTAAGGGTATAGACGAGATAGAGGGTCAAAAACATAAGGACAACTTTTACCACACCCTTGAGGTGGTAGATAATATCTCTCGCCATACAGATAATCTATGGTTGAGATGGGCAGCGCTTTTACACGATATAGGAAAAGCACCTACTAAGAAGTTTTCAAAAAAAGTGGGGTGGACCTTTCACGGGCACGAGTTTGTAGGGTCAAAGATGGTTTACAAACTATTTAAGCGCCTTAAAATGCCTCTTAATGACAAGATGAAGTTTGTTCAAAAGATGGTATTGATGAGCTCACGCCCTATTGTTATCTCTGAAGATCACGTGACAGATAGTGCTGTGCGAAGACTCATTTTTGACGCAGGAGATTATATAGAAGATCTTATGACGCTTTGTGAGGCAGATATTACTACAAAAAACCCAAAACGCTTTAGACGCTACCATAACAACTTTAAGGTTGTGCGTGAGAAGATGAAAGAGGTTGAGGAGCGCGATCACATACGTAACTTCCAGCCACCAGTATCTGGTGAAGAAATTATGGAAACCTTTAATCTAAAGCCTTGTCGTGAGATAGGAACGCTCAAAGAAGCCATAAAGGAGGCTATACTAGAAGGAGAGATACCTAACGAAAAAGAAGCTGCCGTTGCCTTTATGATGGATAAAGCAAAGACTATGGGGCTTACTGCATAAGATTATAGCTTATAAAACAAAAATCCCCTTGAAGTTTATCAAGGGGATTTTTTATATCTATAAATGACCGTTTTAACCTATCTCGCAGGTTTTGTGACTTCCATCACAATAAGGAGGATTCTTAGTCATCTTACAATTACATAAGTAGGCAGTGCCAGTTTTTACTGCCTCAAAACGTAAACTAGGGGTACTCTCTGCCGCTTTATGTCCGCCATCACAAAATGGCTGTTTTGCAGAGTGTCCACAAGTGCACCAAGAGTATTTTTTTCCTTCTTCAAGCTCTACGGCTATAGGTGCTAGACCTGCTACTTTTTTATTATTCTCCATTATATATTAGTTATAATTGAACAGTTTCCTGCTCATTGGTGTTTATTAATTCTTTAATTATGGGCTCTTCTACCTGAAACATTTTAATAGTATAGGTAAGCAGTGAGCTGTCTCCACGTCTCCCGTGACCTGGTATTACTTGTTTTACATCTGGATACAGATACTTTGCTGTGGCTACGGTCTTTGCCCATTCCTTTAGGTTTGCATCTGCTAGATTGCCTTTTCCAGCTTCTAGAGATTTTATCATACACCCGCCTAGTAATACCTCTGGTCCTTCTAGATAGGCTATCGCATTATCATCTGTATGTGCAGGACCTAAGTAATCCATCTTTACGAGCGTCTTCCCTAGCATCAAACTATCTTTAAGCTGGAATGTATTACTTAAGGTAATTGTATCTCTCGCAAGTAATGCTGCCGTTTTTGACGAGCCATATGTAGGTATACCTGCTTCATAAAATGCTTTTACACCGCCTGCGCCATCTATATGAGCGTGACTCACCATAACGGCCTTTATGGTCGCGTTAAGATCATTTTGTATAAAGTCAATAAGTTGTACAGATGTTGAATCATCTAGGGGTGTCTCAAATACAAAAACCTCATCACCCTCCTTACGTATATAACCATTGCAAGGTATGTAACCACCATTACCGTCCTTAAGATATGAGACGTGCATATAGTCTTGATCAGATAGTTTTATTATCTCTAGCGGCCTTAGGTAAGGCTCGGGGGCATACTTACTCTTGTCAAAACAAGAATGTAATAGTAGTACGGCTAGACAGATCCCTAACATCTGCAGTAGTCGCTTCATTGTTTACTTTCGTTTATTTCTTTTATTATAGTTTTTATCGCCTCTAGTCTTAGGCTTCTTGTATTTTTTTGCAATTTCTCTTCTGTAAGAACCTCCTAGATTTACCTTAGAGTTTTTCTCACTCTTCTCGTGAAAAGCTGGTCCCGGAGCATCCTCATCATTTTTATTCCATTTATGAGGATTAAAAATTTCTTTGGCTTCTGGTCGCTCTTCTGGTGTGAGTTCTTTAGAGATTTGAACATCTTCTGGCAGCGTCTCTATAGGTACTTTTACACCCATAAGCGCTTCTATCTCTTCTAGAAAAGCATCTTCGGCTGGAGTGCTTAATACTATTGAAGTACCTTCTTTTTGTGCTCTACCCGTACGCCCTATTCTATGTAAATAGTTTTCAGGAAAACGAGGTGTGTTTACATTTATAACGTGTGTTATGTCATCTATATCAAGACCACGCGCCATTACATCTGTCGCTACCATCATACGTACTTTACCTTCAGAAAAGGCATTGATACTGTTTATACGGTAATTTTGTGTCTTGTTAGAGTGTATGAGATCTACTTGCCCCGGAAACGCTTCTTCAAGCTTGAGGTATAGCCTGTCTGCCATACGCTTGTCTCTTACAAATAATAACGTTTTTGGGTACGCTTTCGCGGAAGCGAGCTCTTCTAGTAAAAAGTTAACCTTGGTATAGAAGTTAGGTATCTTATACCCTACTTGCTTTATATTTTCTAGCGGTGTCCCACTACGAGCAACTTTTATGAACTTAGGTTTGTTAAAATAATCTTTAATAAGCGCATCTACATCCTCTGTCATCGTGGCGCTAAACATAATGTGCTGTCTCCTTTTTGGGAGAATGTCAAAAATGTTCATAAGCTGTGGTCTAAAACCTAGATCCAGCATCACATCTACCTCATCTATCACTACTTTTTGGATAGATTTAAGTTGCAATACTCTACTCACGGCTAGATCATACAGTCTACCAGGTGTCGCTACTACAATATCTTGCCCTTGAGCAATGAGTGCTTTCTGGGTATTGATATTAGAACCACCATAAACACCCGCAATACGCACATCTATGTATTTTGTGAGCTTTTCAAGTTCGTTTACCACTTGTAGTACAAGTTCTCTAGTAGGGACTAGAATAAGTACACGAGGGTTTTCTTGTCTTGAGTATGGTAATGTTCTTAGTATAGGTAAGAGGTATGCAAATGTTTTACCTGTACCGGTTTGAGCAATTCCTACTACGTCACTTCCAGACATTACAGGCGCAAGTGCATCTACCTGTATAGGAGTAGGTTGTGTGTACCCCATATCATCTAGGGCATTCCACAAAAATTTATCGAGATTGAGATCTTTAAAGGTCATAGACATTCTCGCGAAAATAGGTTATTTTTTAAGATTCACAGTACTTTACAGGGTATTATCCTTTTAATTTTCAGCTACAAACGGGGTTTCAACTACCATCACTTTTTCAAGATGATTAAAACATTAGGTTTTTAAGTCACCGCCAGGACTGATTTCTGATATGAAGATACAAAAAATGCAACCCTTTTGAGGTTGCATTGTGATTGATTACGCTTTCGCGAAAGCGTGATACTACAAGTCTCTTTTCTTTAATAATAGTAAACTTGCATATATAAATAAGAACGTCCATACCGATACGATAGCTATCTCGTGAAAGTATACCGTGTAATCTGAAAGGACATCTGCCTGAATTTGATTTGCTGCAGACTGTACAACATTGAGCCTTGTGAGTGGTTGCTCTATAAGGTTGCTCATACTCTCAAGTGGTAAAAATTGTGAGACGTTGCTGCGTAGTCCTTCCATATCATACTTCTCTTGAAAGAATAAACAGATGAGCTGTACAACTCCTTCAAAGAAATACCACATTAATAAAAAGCCAAGTGCAAATGCAGAGCGTTTTATAAGTATCCCTAAAAATAAACAGAATGAGAAAAAGGCGACCAGCTTAAGGAAAAAAGCAAATAAGAACTCTAGGTCAGAAAATATGATAGACATCTCTGTAAAATCTGAAAACGAGAAGCCTAAGATAAGACTGAGTACCGCCACAAATAAAGTAGAGATAGCTGAGAAGACAACAACAGTTAAGAACTTAGAGAGTATAAATTCCTTCTTACTCAAACCGTCTATGAGGTTTTGTTTAAGCGTTCTATTGCTGTACTCATTTGCAGTCATTGATACTATTACAACGGCTAAGAAAAATTTGAGTATTGCCGCTACATACGTATTAAAGTGCCAGATGTATGGAAAGTTAAAAATACCTTGGTCTGCCAGACGAAACTCGGCTCCAAAAAGGTTAAACTTAATTGAGGCAAGCAGTGCTATAGCAGATAGCAATACAAAGTACCCTATGATTAGGACACGTGATGTCTTACTGTGTCTGAGTTTATGATATTCTATGGTGAGTAGTCGTAACATTGGGTTGTTTAGTTTTTAGTTAATTCAAGGAATTGCTCTTCTAAGCTCTCTTTGCGCTTTACAAGGTGCGTGAGCACGATACCTTGCTGGTGTAGTTGCGTGTTGAGCTCTTTGGCTTCTAGCGGATTTAATAAAAACCCAGTGAGCAAGTCGCCTTCTATCTTTACCTCGCCAAAATCTGAGTGGGCATTGAGATAGGTCTCGAGCATAGATAAGTTATCTGTGCGCAACTCAAAAAAGCCGTGACTAGCATTCATCGCATCTACTCGTCCTGAATATAACTTTACGCCTTTACGTAAGATAACTACGTGTGTACATACTTTTTCTACCTCATCTAGTAAGTGAGAGGCAAGTAGTATGGTAGTACCTCCTGCGGCAATTTTCTTTATAATCTCACGTATCTGGTGTATACCTTGTGGGTCAAGACCATTTGTAGGCTCATCTAGTATAAGTATCTCTGGATCGTTAAGAAGTGCAGAGGCAATGGCTAGACGTTGTTTCATACCTAGTGAGTAGGTACTAAACTTGCTATGCATACGATCTAGAAGTCCTACAACTTCAAGTTTTTCTTGAATCTTATCTGACGGGACATCCTTTATCTTGCAGACTAACTGTAAGTTTTGTGCCGCAGTCATATATGGGTAAAAGTTAGGTCGCTCTATAATAGCTCCCACCTTTTTTAAAGCATTATGTGTGGTGTCTGACCCATCAAACCAGTGAAAGTTTCCAGAAGTAGGGTTTACCACATTAAGTACCATACCTAGGGTGGTAGATTTACCACTACCATTAGGGCCTAGTATGCCATATACGTTTCCTTTTTCTATCGTAAACGAGAGGTCATTTACAGCCTTTACAAGGCCGTAATGTTTCGTTAGATTATTAATCGTTAGGATTGTTTCCAATATGAAGTATGTTTTTTGATTGCTAGTGTTTACAAGACGGCTATGTAGACCTTTTGTTACAAGCCTTTAGTATCTTTACATAAAAACACCCCGCAATGGAAAACAAACTGATGTCTAAAAAGAAACCCTCATTTCCCGTAAATGAGAAGCTTCTTTCCTATCTAGACACCTACGCAAGGACATCTGAGGTTACGATCTCTTATGAAGATCTGCTTAGGTTTTCTGGTGGTGTGAGTGTTTTTGATAAAGAAGATAATGACACGCTGTGGATACGTGTTTACTATCCCGAGTTTGAACAAGATGAGATAGAGTATAATCTTAAACGCATTTATACCCAGCTGCACTCAGATGGTAATGAGAATATCTTTGATTACCTACGCATTGCGGGTATAGACTTTTGCACTTTTGGTAACTCTAAGCCCTTTCGTATTAAGGTGCTTAATATTTATAATAATAACTACGTATACTTTTATGTAAAGCAGGCAGATGCTAGTAGAGTTTATGGACTTGAGCTTGAGCACATCTTATCGCCTAACCGTATTAACTTTCTGGTATATGAAGACACGCTTATAGAAGAGCACATCTCTGGTATACCTGGTGATGAGTTTATAAAAAATCACCTAAGCGAGTGTGATGACCTAGGTCTTACACAAATCGCAAAGGAGTTTGTAAAGTTTAACGAGCGCTGTATGATTACCCTACTGGGTGATATGAGAGCTTATAACTACGTTATTATCCCTACCCACGATTTTGACACGGTACGTTATAAAATACGTGCAATAGATTTTGACCAACAGTGTTTTGAAGGTAATTTTAAAGTATATCAACCTGCTATTTTTAAAGAAAACATAAGACTGGTACAACTAGTTGCAAAGCGACTAGACAACCGCTCTATCGAGCAGTACCGTAATGAAGAGAGAGCACTTCTTGCAAGGAGAATTCTCAATGGTAAAAAGAGACTCACGAGATTACTACGTGTGATGGCTACAGATAATATCTCTCCTCGTGAGAATGTGCGTCAACTACGAGCAGATATTTTTGACTTTACAAGTGATCTCAAATTTAAACGTGCTGCAAATATGGGAGCCGTACTACGTGCAGCGCTAGAGTTTGTAAAACGTAATTATGAAGACATCAGTCTTAAACGTCTCATAAAAGAGATTTAAAGCATAAAAAAAGCGTAGCTATCTGGCTACGCTTTTTTTATGTAATATGGAAAGGCTTAGTTCTGCTCCTTGTTAAAGTACACAAGGTAGTAGTACATCTGCTTTTCTTCATCCCATCCTTTTTCTACAAATTTCTCTGCGCTTTCTGGGTTAATAAAGTCCATTTTAATCTGGATATTGGTATCGAGATTAATCACACTTTTTATTTTCTTACGCTGTGCTGTAACCGCTTTATTGCTTATCGAGAAGTCTGTAAGGTCTTCAATTTTATACTTAGGCGACTGCTCTGTTTTATAATGACGAAACTCTGGTATAAGATCCGGATTATCTATCACATCATTCATAAAAGCCGTTTCCTCAAAGGTGTCATTTTTTGCAAAGTGATTTACCGCGCGGTTCATAAACAGCACTTCCTCCTTTTTATCTTCGGCAGGGAGTACTACGTCTTTTGCAAAGTCTTGACAAAACTTAAGATACTTCTTTGTGTAGAAGTTATCATCTTCAAAGGTCTCTACACCCATAAAATTCTCTAGCCAGTACTTTGTATCATAACGGTTAGAATCTACAGAGAGTACCTTATACCCTTCGTCCTCCTTATGGTTAAAGATAAGACAGCCTTTATCTAGTTTATTAAGATTAATACCTTGCTCAAGTATCATCTCTAGGTTTGTCCCGCTTTCGCGAAACTGCAAGAAATCCTGCTTTAACTCACTCTTAAAGATACCTAAAGCATCTGTTTTGATATTATCTATCTGTACGCCTTCTAGGTGTGCGATATACAACTCACCAGCCTTAATGTGCGGGTGATCACTTTGTGCATATAAGTGTTTTGCAATATCCTCAGAGAGTAAATGCGTCCCGTGCGGATTATCAAAAATCTTCTTTGCTAACGTAAAAAGCGTATTGAACTCTAAATCTTGATCGTGAAAAAACTTATAGTAGTTCTCCTCCTTTTCTCTAAAAGGTTTAAAGAAAAACTCCTTAATAAGCGGAGTAAGCTCATCACTTAAAGGATACGGATCTTGAGATACAAAAAGTCCTTCTGCCTTTCCTTTATTACCTATACGGTGTATAGATAGTGACTCTATCTGAGCGCTATATAAATTTATCATAGTCGTATGTATGTGTTGTGATGTATGCGATGCACACAGGTTAGGTTATAAAGAGATACAAGAATACTAATTCCAGTTCTCATCAAAACTTAAATCGTCAAAATCGTCGATGTTGTAATCATCATTAAACTCATCATCATCCTCATCTTCCTCGTCTTGTGGCTCCATCTCAAACTCTGGCGCTTGGTCTGGCACTTGCCCTTGTACAAACATAAGGTTAGGATACGTCACGCCATCTTCTGGCTCTGTAATCTCTGCAAGCTCTACAAGAAAACGCCACATATTTAAGAAGTCATATACATATATAAGACGCGTCTGGTGTTCTCCCAGAAGCCCGTCTAGTGACGTCTCATTCATAAGGCGCAACTGGCTCTCACCCTCACCCATTTCAAACTGGGCAAACTCCTCGCCCTGCATCCAGGTATCATCACTTAGGTAAAAAGCAGCAACCTCTGCCCCATCAAACCCAAAAGACTGGTTTATAGCATTATGCAAGTCTTCAAGCGTAGCCGCAGCTTCGATCTCAAGATCGCGAAAAACATCTTCTTCTGTGTCTAGAATTGCTCTAAAACGGTAAATCATTGTACAAATTTTAAGATGGTAAAGATACTTGGTTTATCCCTATATCGTAGGTGTGATAGCCTCCCTTTTTGGGAAACTTTCTAACAAAATATAAAACTGAACCCCAAAAAGTAATGACGCTAAGACTAAATGTAATGGCTGACTCCCAAACGGGAAATCTATATAATACATCGCGATACCCGTCACCACCTCTAAGGCTATGAGTATAAGCGTCCAGTTAAGTAACTTGGTATGCCCTAGCAGTAAGTTTTTATTACGCCAGAATATATATAGGTTTAATAATGTCACGAGTATAGAAAAAGATCTATGTACATAAAACCATACCGTAGCCGGGTTAAGCCATAACTCCTTTGCCTCATAGCCTACCTCTGCCACGCGCTCATCTACATACTGTCGTACTTGTGTGCCTAGTGCTATTTGCACAAGCGTGAGTATACTAGCGATCACAATGAGGTTTTTAAAAACAGGGTCATAAGTACGCTTTCGCGAAAGCGTAATCCCCATCTCTTTGTGCTGCGATTTATACCACAAGAACAAGAGTAGCGCTACGATAAAGAGTGCCGCAATCATATGGATGGTGATTTTTACCGGCAGTAAGTTTGAGTCTACTACTTGCTTACCCAGCCACGCCTGAAAAAGCATTAAAGGCAACACCATAAAAGTGGCAAAAATAAGCCCCCTACGCCCCTTCCAGTACCAGAAAGCGAGTATTACCATAAGTAACATAGGGATACCGGCTAGTGCCGTTACAAGCCTGTTTATATACTCTATCCAGGTGTGCCATACGTTAAAGCTGGCATAGTCGTGCGTATCATAGGTGTCCCAGTTTTGCTCATTATAGGTGGCTCCAGAAGTAAAATCTGCTGGGGCAACGCGCAGAGACTCATTGCGTATAATGACCTGTCCATCTTCATAACTATGGTTAGGCTCCCATTGCAGCTCGCTCTCTTCTGTAGGAGGTACTAAGTACCCAAAACACTGTGGCCAGTCGGGGCAACCCATACCGCTTCCCGTCATACGTACCACCGCCCCTGCGATGATAATGAGGTATAAGAAAATGATTGATATTTTAAGCGCGCGTCTGTACCACATATGTACTCTTTTTAAGAGCTGCAAAAATACAAAACGACCTTATTTTATTTCTTCTTTGGTGTTCAAAATAGTTGAAAAGTGAGATTGCGAAAATAACGAACACGAAAACAAAAAATTATAGAATTTAGACTTAGCAAACAGTAATGGCTAAGGATAAAACTTTAAATTTGAATAAAACAAATAAAATGGCCAGCTATCAATCTTTAAAATTAGAACAAAATAATAAAACTTTTTACATAACTACTCTTGATACAAATGTTCTTAAAGATATTGCTTATGTGTTAAATAGAGAAGAAGATTCAATAAAAGGCTTTCAAAGAATATTGAATACCAATAGAGCTAAAGACATAGCTAAATATATGGACTCAGATAATGGGGTTATACCATCTCCACTGATTTTAAGTGCTCAACCAAGTGCGAACTTAAAATATGATGAAAAAAACTCAAAAATATCTTTCTCTAACTCCAAAAATTCATTTTTGGTATTGGATGGGCAACATAGATTATATGGGATGTTTTTATCAGATAAAACACATAAAATACCAGTAATTATTTTCAATAATTTAAAAACATTTGAAGAAGTAAACCTTTTTATTGACATTAATACAAATCAAAAAGGTGTACCAACTACTTTATTAATTGATATTAAAAACTTATCTGGAAAAGAAACTAAAAAAGAAGAGAAACAAAGAGACTTATTTGAATTATTGAATAAAGATAGCGTACTTACTGGTTTAATGTCTGCTACGAAAAGCAGGGTTGGTAAAATATCTAAAAATACGTTCAATCAAGCAACTAGTAAAATTTTAGATTCTGGCTATTTTTCTGATGAAGATATTAACGTTGTTTACAAAGCTGTTAAGAATTACTTAGAAGCAGCAGAAGTTGTTTTACTTTCTACAAATTCAGAGAAAGCAAAACTTACTAAATCTATGATTTTCCGTGCACTTTTTGATATTTTTAATGAGGTCGTCGAGTTGAGTTTTAAAAGATTTAGTAATTTAAAATTAAATTCATTGGTGGAAACGCTCTCTCCTATTGGTTCTCTAAATTATGATAATTATATTGGATCTTCAAACTCTGTCCTTGTAAAACTTGTATCTGATATGAAAAAGGAACTTTATAAGAACAATAATTTTAATATTGATATTTCAAATGACATCTTTTAAGCTATGTTTGGGCAAAATTTCGTGCGAATAAAAAGCAAGTATAGCATTGAATTAATCAAAACTGATATAAAATTAAGTGAATATAAAATTAACAAATTTCGATCTACGCTTTTGCAAAACACAATTTCTGCAAGAGAAAGTGAAAAGTCTAATAATGCCTATTTCTTAGAAGTTCCAAAGTCATTATTTTATAAATCTATTTTATCCGAATTTGAACAATATTATGTGAGATCGCTATTACAATTGTCAGATTTCACCAATATGGAAACCAATATAAACGATAGTTGGAAGTACACTACATATTATTATTCATTTTTTTTTAGCAACGTTGCGCTTCAGAGATACTTACAGAAAGGCTATTTCTATTTAGATACGGGGGATGCCAAAAATTTAAGCTCTATTTTATCTGCGATTATGCCATTCTCAGTTAGTATTGGAAGTGGAAATTGGCATTTCAAAAAAACTGGAGAATCACTAAGTAATGTGGAAATTGAAATAACTAAAGTTGGAGGTAATGTTCACCAGCTAGTATGGCAGGATTTAAAAAGCACTTTAAAATTATTTGAGCAACAATCTGCTAGAGCTAACAACACAGTAGAGAACACTATTCTTACTAATTTATACAGAACCATAAAAAGCAATCAAAATTTTAGTCCGTCTGAGGTTCGAAATTATCTTAATTATGTCTCAGAAATATCTATTGAAGAACTAAACAACAAAATTCGTTGCCCTCAGATTAAAGAAGCTGACTTTATTAAAAATTTATCAGCATTT
This sequence comes from Dokdonia genika, assembly GCF_042652845.1. Lineage (NCBI taxonomy): Bacteria > Pseudomonadati > Bacteroidota > Flavobacteriia > Flavobacteriales > Flavobacteriaceae > Dokdonia > Dokdonia genika. The sequence goes on from NZ_JBHSHB010000042.1 coordinate 109,909, forward strand.
AATTATAATAACAGCTATGAGTCTAAAATAAAATTTAGTATTCTACTGGGCCAATACTTAAATAGTTTCAATAGGGCAATAATTGAAGACATTGAATTAAAAAATTCAACGAGCTTCAAACTCAAGAAAAAATATAAACGAAAGTCAATTAGTTAGTTTCTTATTGATTTCTCGATAACCCTATTTTTTTAAATCACTTTGATTAAAATCTTCTCCAACTCCACAAACCAAAAAAAAACCTGCTATCACTAGCAGGTTTTTTTATAGTATATCATTCTAGTAGTGACTAGATGTGTATAGGTCTATCTTCGGTTGCAGCGAGGGCAGCTTCTTTTACAGCTTCTGCATACGTAGGGTGTGCGTGACTCATACGTGCAATATCTTCTGCACTTGCTCTAAACTCCATTGCGGTTACTCCTTCGGCTATAAGGTCTGCTACACGAGCTCCTACCATATGTACGCCTAGTACCTCATCTGTTTCCTTATCTGCAAGTATTTTTACAAATCCGTCTGTATCACCACTCGCGCGGCTACGTCCTAATGCACGCATAGGGAACTGTCCAGACTTGTAGGCTACTCCAGCTTCTTTAAGTTGCTCCTCAGTTTTACCTACAGAGGCAACTTCTGGCCAAGTGTATACTACACCTGGTATAAGGTTGTAATCTATATGTGGTTTTTGACCTGCAAGAATTTCGGCAACGAGTGTTCCTTCTTCTTCGGCTTTGTGAGCGAGCATTGCTCCTTTTATCACATCACCTATAGCATAAATGTTTGACACATTAGTCTGTAGGTGCTCGTTTACTTCTACTTTACCACGCTCGTCTGTCTTGATACCTACGGCATCAAGGTTAAGACCGTCTGTATAGGCACGACGTCCCACAGCTACAAGTACGTAGTCTGCCTTAAACTCTACATCTACACCTTTCTTATTATTTGTCGCTTTGATGGTAATCTCATCTCCGTCACGCTCTACAGCCGTAACTCCGTGAGATAGAGCAAATTTTACTTTTTGCTTCTTGAAGACTTTAAGTAATTCTTTACTCTGAGCGCCATCCATCGTAGGGATGATGCGATCCATATACTCTACTACGGTTACCTCTGCACCTAGACGCTTGTATACTTGACCAAGCTCAAGACCTATCACACCACCACCTATCACAACAAGGTGCTTAGGTACTTCTGGAAGTTTTAATGCTTCTGTAGAAGTGATGATACGTTCTTTATCTATGTTTATAAAAGGTAATGTGCTAGGCTTAGATCCTGTTGCTATAATGGTATTTTTTGCCTCTATAGTTAGGTTTTTCTCTCCTGCGATATCTATATGTGTAGCATCTTTAAAAGATCCCACACCCTGGTAAACGTCTATCTCATTTTTACCCATTAAGAACTCAATACCCTTTGTAGTAACGTCTACTACGCTTTGCTTGCGGGCAATCATTTTCTCTAGGTTAAATTTTACATCACCTACCTCGATACCGTGCTCTTCAAAATGCTTGATGGCATCTTCATAGTGGTGTGATGAGTCTAGAAGCGCCTTAGACGGGATACACCCTACGTTAAGACAAGTTCCTCCTAGTGTACTATATTTTTCTATTAATGCTGTTTTCATTCCTAGTTGTGCACAACGTATTGCTGCAACATATCCACCAGGACCAGAGCCTATAACGGCTACATCGTATGAACTCATAATTTGTTTTTAAAAGTTACACAAAGATACAAAGAGCTGCGAAGTTAAAAGCGCAATGAATGGCTCTTTTTTACACGCATCTGCTAGGTAGTTTGTGACTACTAGACATAAAAAAAGCCCTCGTGTGAGGGCTCTTACTTTTTCGCGAAAGCGAACTAAACAATGATTACATCGCTCCCCACTCTTTTAGTGAGTCTGTGTTCATCTTAATGTAGTCTTGATTTTTTGCTTCTTTTGCTCCTTTAAGTGACGCTTGTGCCGCTTTTATAGCTCCTTTTTTGTCTCCTACCTTTGCAAGTAATAATGACTGCTGGCGTAGTTGCCAGAACTTAGGATCTTTGTTCATAGACATCGCTTTGTCCATATACGTCTTTGCTTTATCTAGTGACTGTCCAGTGCTAGAAAGATATACTGCTGCAGCATAGTAATCACCCATACCTGGTCCTGCCATCATCTTATCTATACTCGCAAGTACTGTCTCGTTTGCCGGTACTGTAAATGGTACAGCTACATACGTTTTATCCCATTGAATTGTAAGGTGTGCACCATCGTTAGACAGGTGGTTGATTCCCATAGTAAAAGACTCTGCTGGCATATTGCTCATTTGCGCTTTTGCTGTTGCCTTTGCAGCAACCTTGCTATCATCCCACTTTTGAGGTGTACCCCAGTTATTTGTATCTGTGTAGAAGTATACTTCCCAAGTAGTTGCTGTAGGCTTTGTGTATACTGCATATTTTCCTGCCTTAAGCTCTGTACCTGCAACTGTTACTGGTGTAGAAAACTCAACAGTTGTATTTGCATTTGCTCCTGTGCGCCACATTGCACCGTAAGGTACAAGGTCACCCATAATAGTACGTCCTCTCATTGCAGGTCTAGAGTACTCAAGAGTAACATCTGTAAGACCTACCGTTTGCATCACCTTTGCTGCTGGGCTAGGTGCTGGTGTTTTAATTTGTGCTGTAGCTCCTGCCGTCATAAGACCTAAGAAGGCTACAAAAAGTAATTTTTTCATAATGCTTGATTTTATTGGTTATGGATTTTTTTACGCTTTCGCGAAAATCTCCTCACACAAAAATAAGATGTTAAAATGCGTCATATGTTAACAAAACCTTAATATAACGCTGTGTATCTTTACCGCAAAATAGCACATATGAAACGCTACATAGCCGAAATAATAGGAACATTTACAATGGTTTTTTGTGGTTGTGGCGCTATGACAGTAAACGAGATTACAGGCGGCGCCGTTACCCACCCCGGTGTTGCAATTACCTGGGGGCTTATTGTGATGGCTATGATCTATGCCTTTGGCGATATATCTGGTGCGCACTTTAACCCTGCGGTGACAGTAGCTTTTGCTTATGCAAAGAAATTTGCGTGGAGAGAGGTACCTAAGTATATCATTGCACAAGTACTAGGAGCTACACTTGCCGGTGCGATGTTGTGGTTCTTGTTTCCTGAGAGTGAATTTTTAGGAAGCACCGTTCCCTCCTTTGAGCATCATAAGGCTTTTGTACTAGAGATACTCCTCACCTTTTTCTTAATGCTGGTCATCATAAACGTATCTACAGGTGCAAAAGAAATAGGTATCATCGCTGGAATAGCCATAGGTGGTGTCGTATTGCTAGAAGCAATGTTTGCGGGACCTATGACTAATGCGTCTATGAATCCTGCGCGATCTATAGGTCCTGCCATATTTTCTGGGCAATGGGAACCTATGTGGCTATATGTTACCGCTCCATTTATAGGCGCAATACTAGCCGTAGCAAGTTGCAAGCTCGTAAAAGACGAGCAGTGTTGTGATGCTTAAATACTCTTTATTTTTGAAATGGTTTTACCATTTAATGCGCTGCTAGCACCCGCATCTTCTATAGCGAGTTGATAAGCCTCATCTATGAGGTGATAAACCGCTTCCTTATGGAAATCATCCAGATTCCTTATAGGTATATGGCGCATAAGCTTGCCAGTACCTTCTAGTAGATGTAAACTATCATTTAATAGTACTCCCCGCTGAAAACCCAAGTTGAGATGTGCAGTATATATAGGAATAAGACAGAAACCATCACTCATCTTTTCTGACACTGTAAATACACTCGTCAACGCGTGTGTATGATACAATAGCTCATTTACACCCGGATAAGTTTTAAGGATGTACTCGCGTATGGTATGATAGCGTGCGATAAGTGCTTCCTCCTTTTGCAATAGGGCACGAGTAAATATCTCTGGAAGTTGACGTTCTGATTTCATAACTCAAAAGATAATCATTCTTAATTTTATATTACCTCTCTACCAAAAACAGGAAACTAGCACTACTTCCTACCAAGATGAAAGGCTATTTCTAATAGATTTAATTTTTGTTTAACTAAATAGCTTGTTTTGATAAACATTTTGATTGTATTTTTATAATCAGAAAATAAGCTATGAAAATCTACCAAATACATTCTAAGCAAAATCTACCTATAAGTGTAGATGAGGCTTGGCAGTTTTTATCAAACGCACGTAACCTAGGTACCATCACTCCAGATTATATGAATTTTAATATAATCTCTGGTGCAGATAGACCGGTGTATGCTGGCCAACTTATACAATACACCGTCACCCCTATTGCAAATATTAAGATGCAGTGGGTTACAGAAATTATAAGTGTAAAGGAAGGTGCCTATTTTGTAGATGAGCAAAAGTACGGTCCTTATGCCCTATGGCATCACAAGCATTTTATAAAAGAGATACCAGGCGGCGTAGAGATGGAAGATATTGTAGACTATAAAGTACCTGCAGGCTTTTTAGGAAGACTTGCACACCCTTATCTGGTAAAACCAAAACTAGAAGAGATTTTTGAATACAGAAAGAAAGCCCTCGAAGATAAATTTGGTGTTTATAAAAACCCAGAACAAACAGCAACTACACTTAAACAAGATATACTAGCCTAACACGCATAAAAATAACACTATGAGCAAAAACATACTATTAATAGGAGGAAGCCACGGAATAGGTTTTGAAATCGCAAGCAAGCTATACCAAGACCACACGGTATATGTCGCTTCTCGTACTAATGAGAATCTAGGTAATCTAGATGTAAACTACATCGAGTATGACACAGAAAAGGATGAGCTAGACCTAAGCCAGTTACCAGACCACCTAGATGGTTTTGTATTTTGCCCAGGTACTATAAACCTGAAGCCTTTTAAAATGCTCACGGTAGATACCTTCCGTAAGGATATGGAGCTTAACTTTTTGAGTATGGTAAACGTAGTACACCAGGTGATGGAGCACCTTAAGAAATCTGAGCAAGCAAGTCTCGTTTTCTTTAGTACAGTTGCTGTAAAGGTGGGAATGCCTTTTCACACAAGTGTTGCCGCTGCAAAGGGAGCTATAGAAGGATTTGCCAAAGCACTCGCAGCAGAGTATGCACCTAAGCTACGTGTTAATGTAATAGCACCATCACTTACAGACACACCACTTGCAAAGCGTCTCTTAAGCAACGACAAGAAAAAAGAAATGATGAACGAGCGCCACCCGCTTAAACGTGTAGGTACCTCAGAAGATATTGCAAATGCAGCAGCCTTCTTACTAGGTGACGACAGCACTTGGATCACTGGTCAAGTGATAGGTGTAGATGGTGGTATGAGTACACTTAATGTAAACTAAGTATTTAATAAAAAGGTTTAGAACGCTTTCGCGAAAGCGTTCTAAACCCAATCAAGGCTTTAAGAACCCCCCATTTCTTAAAGCCTTAAATTTGTAATCTATGAGCACAAAAAAAGTAACAATCTTTTGGTTTCGTCGTGATTTACGACTGGATGATAATGTAGGTTTTCTAGAAGCACTAAAGGGAGACTACCCGGTCTTACCTATTTTTATCTTTGATAAAGAAATTCTTGATAAACTCCCAGAAGACGACGCCCGCGTTACTTTTATTTATAATGAATTACAAAAAATGCGTGACACACTGCAAGCAGAGCACGACAGCTCGCTGGCAATGTTTTACAGCACTCCAGAACAAATTTTTAAAGAGCTCATAGCGGATTATGATGTGCAGGCAGTGATCACAAATAGAGATTATGAGCCGTATGCCTTAGAGCGTGATAAAAAGATTGCATCACTACTAGAAGAAAATGATATCTCATTTACCACCTTTAAAGATCAAGTGATTTTTGAAAAGGATGAGATTGTAAAAGGAGATGGCGATCCTTATGTGGTCTACACACCCTTTAAAAATAAGTGGAAAGCGACTTTTGATGAAGATAAAGATCTCAACATACATTACACCTCGCAGTATCTTGACAATCTTATAGACCATAGTAGACTGCCTAATGTCACACTGGCAGATATGGGTTTTAAAAAATCTAGCATTGAGGTGCCAGATTATGACGTGACCCCTACCCTCATAGAAAACTATGAAGACACACGCAATTTTCCCGCGCAAGATGGGACATCACGACTGGGGCCGCACTTACGTTTTGGTACAGTTTCCGTACGAAAAATGGTAAAAAAAGCGATCGCTCAGACTAACGAGGTTTTCTGGAGCGAACTCATATGGCGTGAGTTTTTTATGCAAATATTATATCACTTCCCGCATACTAAAGACAAAGCTTTTAGATCAAAATATGACCGTATAGACTGGCGTAATAATGAAGAAGAGTTTGAAAAATGGAAAAACGGCCAGACGGGCTATGCCCTAGTAGATGCTGGTATGCGCGAGCTTAATGCAACAGGTTATATGCACAACCGTGTGCGTATGCTCACAGCGAGCTTTTTATGCAAGCACCTACTTATAGACTGGCGCTGGGGAGAAACCTACTTTGCCGAAAAGCTACTCGATTATGATATGAGCTCAAACGTGGGTAACTGGCAGTGGGCAGCAGGTTCTGGAGTAGATGCTGCACCTTACTTTAGAATTTTTAACCCGATGACACAGGTTGATAAATTTGACAAGCAAAAGGAATATATCAATAAATGGGTGCCAGAGCTACAAGAGCTTTCGTATCCAGATAAAATGGTAGATCACAAAGAGGCAAGAGAGCGCTGTCTTAAGACATACAAAGAAGCGGTTGCTTAGAACGCTTTCGCGAAAGCGTATATTACCTTACTTTTAGCATTCACACATAGACATCAACTTGTGCTCAAATACTGGAAGCCCTTATCATTTACCACGCGTTTTTCTATAATTGCCGCAATAGTCACCTGCGCACTGGGACTCTTGAGTATGGGAGCGCTAGGGGCTGCACTATATTACACGGTATCTTTTTTATTTACTTCGTACCCAAGTTTTTCTAGCTGGACGGGAGACTGGGTCTGGCCAGCGGTTATAAGTGCTGGTATGTTTTGGTCGTTAGGCTTCATCTGGGCAGGACTGGTAGCTCACTTTGTAAAAAAAATCAACGCTTCTCCCCTATTACGTACCATTCTATACATCATAATATGCTGGTTATGGGCGGTGACGGTCTGGTACATTATACTCTCTGTACATTTTTAGAGAAGGTATAATAGATGTATATAGTAGCTATAATGGGTAAGAAATTTGTCTTATCCTTTTTTACTATCTTAGAAGCTACTATAAATCAACCATTTTATGAAGAAAAAAGTACTCCTCTACGCATTAGGACTTATGACGTTGAGCCTCTCTGCTCAAAAGATGTCTGTAAACAAGAAGGCCGTAATTGCCTCTGTCGAAAAACACGAAAAAGAACTCATACGCATCTCAGACGAGATTTGGGCACTGGCAGAAACTGCCTTTGAAGAAACACAATCGGCTAAAATTCTAGCAGACTATGCGGAGAAACAAGGGTTTACCGTAGAGCGCGGCGTTGCTGGTATGCCTACTGCCTTTGTTGCTACCTATGGATCTGGTAGCCCTGTGATAAGTGTACTAGGCGAGTTTGACGCATTACCTGGACTCTCTCAAAAAACAGAGCCTACTAAGAATCCGCTTAACGAGGGGCAGGCTGGTCACGGTTGTGGTCACAATATGTTTGGTGCGGCAAGCCTAGGGGCAGCAATTGCTATTAAAGAGCAAATAGAAGCAGGAAAAATAAAAGGAACTGTAAAATTTATGGGTACCCCATCTGAAGAAAAATTCTTTGGAAAAATATGGATGGTACGTGACGGCATTTGGGACGGTGTAGATGTAAATGTATCGTGGCACCCAGCTGCCGAAATTAAAGCAGATGTACAAAGCTCACTTGCCCTTGTAGATTTTAAAATAGAATTTTTTGGTCAAGCAGCACACGCCAGCGCAGACCCTTGGAATGGTCGCTCTGCCTCAGATGCATTAGAACTTTATACAACAGGTATAAACTACTACCGTGAGCACGTAAAACCTACGGTACGTATGCACTATCACATACAAGATGGTGGACAAGTAGTAAACGTTGTTCCAGATTATTCTAGATTATGGATGCGCGTGCGTGACACAGAACGCAAAGGAATGATGCCAGTATACAAGCGCGTTCAAGAAATGGCAGAAGGCGCTGCCATACTCGCAAATGTGGATTATAAAGTATCTCTCATTTCTGGTATTTATGAAGTGCTAGTAAACAGAACCGGTGGTGCAGCAATGCAAAAAAACTTAGAGCTGCTAGGTCCTATCACATACACTCCAGAAGAAATCGCCTTTGGTAAAAAGATACAAGAAGTAACAGGAAAACCACAAGTAGGTATGGATAGTGCTATCAAGCCACTTGAAGAAACTAGAGAAAACCCAGGTGGCGGAAGTACTGATGTAGGAGATGTAAGCTGGAATGTAGCAAACATTAATCTAGGTGTAACTACGGCTCCTAAAGATACACCGTGGCACTCGTGGGCAGTTGTAGCCTGTGGTGGTATGTCTATAGGACATAAAGGAATGACCTATGCCAGCAAGGCAATGGGTATGACAATGCTAGACCTTTTTGAAAACCCAAAACTTGTAGAAGAGGTAAAAGCAGAGTATAAAGAGCGTAAAGGCGATGCCGTTTATGAAGCTATTGTACCACCAGGACCACCACCAGTAGATCAAGGTAAATAATATGAAAAATATACATATCAAAGCAGTAGCACTTGTTGCTACTGCTTTTTTCATCCAGAGTTGTAAGGAGCAAGCACCAATAGACACAAGTGGGGCTACAACACAACAAATAGAAGTGGCTATAGATCACTATGCAATAAATGTAAATGATCTAGAGAGAAGTGTTGATTTCTACCAAAAGATATTTGGCTTACAAGAAATAGAAGATGGCACAGAGCAACCCCACATACGCTGGTTTAGACTAGGCAGCACACAAGAGTTACACATTATCGAGGTAGATAGCCTAGATAAACGTATTCCAAAAGGAGTACACCTGGCGCTTGCTGTGCGGGATTTTGACCGCTTTCGCAAAAGCATTATAAACTACAATCTAGACTATTATGACTGGCCAGGTACTAAAAACGCAATATCTACGCGCCCAGATAAGGTGAGACAATTATATATACAAGACCCAGACGGTTACTGGGTAGAAGTAAATGATGGTAACCAATTTTAACTAAAGCAAAAGCTATGGACACAAGCGCACAGATGAAAGAAAATGCTATTAACTTTTACAAAATGGCTTACGAAGGTAATCCTAAAAGGGCTGTTGAGCTCTATGTAGGAGATGAGTATATACAGCACAATCCAGATGTGGCAAATGGCACACAAGGGTTTATAGATTACTTTGAAAGAATGCAGGCTGAGTATCCCGTGAAGTCAATCAACTTTGTACGCGCCATTGCCGAAGATGACCTCGTTGCCTTACATACACATCAAGTATGGCCGGGTAATAATCAATACATCACGATGGACTTTTTTAGATTTGACAACAATCTAAAAATTGTAGAACACTGGGACTCTATACAACAGGTGCCAGAAAAAAGTGCAAATCCTAATACGATGTATTAAGACTTCATAAGATCTATCTCTTTTAAGTTTTCTATGCGATTGCGCTTTAAGAAAGCATCTATTGTTTCAAAATGCTCTATCACGCGCTTTTCTTTAAACTCAAATACTTTTTTTGATAAGCCTTGCAAGAAATCTCTATCGTGAGAAACAAGTATGAGGGTACCATCATAAGTTTGTAACGCCTCCTTAAGCACATCTTTTGATTTTATATCTAAGTGATTTGTAGGCTCATCAAGTATTAAGAGATTTACAGGCTCTAGTAATAGTTTTACCATCGCAAGACGCGTCTTTTCTCCACCTGAGAGTACACTTACTTTTTTATCTATCGCATCACCAGAAAACATAAAACGCCCAAGGATAATTTTTATCTGGGTGCGCATATCTCCCTTTGCAACCTCATCTACCGTCTGGAAGATAGTGAGCTCTGGATCTAGTAGCGCTGCTTGATTTTGAGCAAAATACCCCACTTTCACATTATGACCTAGCTCACAATCTCCTTCTACTTCTATCTCGCCCAGAATGGCTTTAATCATTGTAGATTTTCCCTCGCCATTTCTACCTACAAAACTCACCTTTTCGCCTCGAGCGATATCCATACTTGCGTTGCTAAAAACGGTATGATCGTCATATTTTTTTGTGAGCTCTTTTACCTTTACCGGAAAGTCTCCAGAGCGTGGTGCCGGGGGAAACTTAAGTGCCAACGCAGAGTTATCTACCTCATCTATCTCTATAATCTCAAGCTTCTCAAGCATACGTTCTCTAGATGAGACTTGATTAGTCTTACTGTAAGTTCCTTTAAACCTGTCTATGAAGGCCTGGTTATCTGCAATAAATTTTTGTTGCTCTTGGTACGCTTTTATTTGATGCGAGCGACGGTCTGCACGCAACTCAAGATAGTGAGAGTAGTTTGCTTTATAATCATAAATGCGTCCCATCGTAACCTCTATGGTACGGTTTGTAATATTATCTATAAACGCCTTATCGTGAGAGATCACAATAACGGCTTTTGCCTTGTTAAGTAAGAAATCTTCTAGCCAAATTACCGACTCAATATCTACGTGGTTTGTAGGCTCATCTAGTAGTATAAGATCAGGCTTTTTAAGTAAAATTTTGGCGAGCTCAATACGCATACGCCACCCTCCAGAAAACTCACTGGTAGGCCTATTAAAGTCTTTTCTTTTGAAGCCTAAACCTCTTAGGGCCTTCTCTACCTCTTCTTCTATATTTACCTCCTCAATAGCATAAAATTTCTCACCGATATCTGTAACCTTAGTAATGATATCCATATACTCTTGAGACTCATAATCTGTGCGTGTCTCGAGCTCTTTATTCAGACGATCCATCTCTGCCTTCATATCTAGCACAGTAGAAAACGCCTTTGAAGCCTCCTCCATAACCGTACAATCATCATCTGTAAGGAGGTGTTGTGGTAAGTATGCAATGACAGCATCCTTGGGCGTACGCACGTTACCACGTGTGGCTTTTTGCACACCAGCAATAATCTTCATCATAGTAGACTTACCAGCACCATTTTTACCCATAAGGGCAATTTTGTCATTTTCATTTATGGTGAAAGAAACATTACTAAAAAGTGTATCTCCGCTAAACTCTACTGCAAGATTATCTACTGCTATCATTGTATTAATTTAAGTGTGCAAAAGTAATTAAATCAAGAGGTATGTGTAGGTTTTTATTACGCTTTCGCGAAAGCGTAATTATCCCAAGAAGAATTGTAAAAGAAATAAGTTAAATAGGGCCGACAATTTATAACTGCAAGGTCGCCTCTTCATCCATAAACCAGTGCAGCTCGCCAGATTGAGGTGAGACTAGGCTTGCAGGGTAATCAAGAAAGTTCTCTTCTTTATTAATAATTACCTTAACCTTTTCTTGTTTTGAAGCTCCCGTGACAAGAAATGCTACAGTCTTTGCATTGTTTATAACATCGCCTGTAATACTTACCCGCTGCTGCCCAGATTCTGGGTGTGTGGCTACCTCACACCAGTTTTCTGAATCCCAAAGACCTATCTCGTGCGGAAATATAGATGCCGTATGCCCATCATCTCCCATTCCTAAAATCACAAGGTCAAATTGTGGCACCTCATTTTCAGAAGCTAGAGTTTCTTCTAGCTCTTTTGAGTAACGCACCGCCTCTGCCTCTGGAATATTCTCTCCTAGTATACGGTGTATGTTTGCCTCTGGTAGTTTGATTTTAGAAAACAAGTGATCTACCGTCATTTTATAATTACTCTGCTCATCTGTAGGTAACACGCAACGCTCATCACCCCAGTAAAAGTGGAATTTTGACCAGTCTGTTTCCTTATAGTTAGCCGCCAGGTAATCAAAAACTATTTTTGGGGTACTTCCTCCAGAAAGGGCTACTGTAATAGACTCTTTATCACTTGCAAGGTCCATTAGAAATTTTGCAAAATCTTGAGCAACGTCGCTTTTAGTTTTTGATATATGTAGTTTCATCTTGTTTCTTTAGTTATTCTATAACGCAATATCCAGCATCGTCTGCGAGGTTCTCACAAGGGTTACGCCACATACTCTTTCCTTCTATAAGCTCATCTGCGTGTTGTGGTCCCCACACACCAGCAGAGTATCCATAAATCTTTGCATCACCTTTTTTCCAGTGATCTAAGATAGGGTCTGTAAATCTCCAGGCTGCCTCTACCTCATCTGCACGGGCATACAAGGTAGCGTCACCTTGCATTGCGTCTAGCAATAAACGCTCATAAGCCTCCATAATATGTGACTCGTCACCTAGGCTTTCATAATAAAAATCTAGATTACCACGCTCTACTGCAAATCCTTGACCTGGTACTTTTACACCAAATTTTACTAAGATTCCCTCATCTGGCTGTATGCGTATAATGAGTTTATTATCCTTATTCATATCAGAATTTTTAAAAATCTGATGGTGTGGAGACTTAAAGTGTATCACCACTTCTGTAACCTTAGTAGGCATACGCTTTGCCGTACGCACATAAAATGGCACATCTGCCCATCTCCAGTTATCTACATAAAACTTGACAGCAGCATAGGTCTCTGTAGTACTATCTGGATCTACATCTACCTCTTCTCTGTATCCTTTTACTTTCTCTCCTTCTATTTCTGAGGCTAGATATTGACCGCGTATGGTATTTTCTTCCAGCACCTTTGGGTCAGTCATTAATCGTAAGGACTTAAGGGCTTTCATCTTTTCATTACGTATCTCCTCAGGATTTGCACTGAGTGGTGGCTCCATAACTATAAGGGCCACAAGCTGTAATAAGTGACTCTGAAACATATCTCTAAGTGCTCCAGACTTGTCATAATAACCGCCTCTAGACTCTACGCCTCCACTCTCTGCATTTGTAATCTCTACGTGGTGTATGTAGTCACGGTTCCATAAAGGTTCAAAAATACTGTTTGCAAATCGTGTGACGAGTATATTTTGAACGGTCTCTTTACCTAGGTAATGATCTATTCTATAAATCTGTGATTCTTTAAAATATCTGTGTAATCCATCGTTAAGTGACTTTGCGGTCTCTAGACTGTAACCAAAGGGCTTCTCTACAATAAGGCGTTTCCAGCCTAGGCGCTCATCATTAAGACCCTTTGCTGTTAGATTTTTTGCAATGGCCTCAAATAAACTAGGCGGTGTAGATAGATAAAATATGATATTATTATCACATTGATACGTCGTATTAAGATCTTGAATACGCTCGTTAAGCTCCCTATAATCTACATCATACTTTTTATGTAGGTCCTCATAAAACAGCTTTTCTGAAAATGTAGCTATAAACTCCTCGCTATCATCAAGATACTTACTCTCTAAGGCTACACGTTTTCTAAACTCCTCATCTGTCATAAAGCTACGCGCCACCCCTAGCACAGCAAAGTGCTCTGGTAAATGCTTGTCTTTATAAAGCTTATATAATGCAGGAACTAATTTACGGGCAGTGAGGTCTCCCGATGCGCCAAAAATGACTAATAATTGATTCTCTGTCTTGCGCATAATGAGCTAGTTTTATTTCAGGTCAAAAGTATTGAAACTTTACACCATTCCCAACGGACTTTGACACCACTTACCCACAAAAAACCAATATTTTTCCACTATTTTTGATGTGCGATGCGTGGTGTATTGTAACAGACAAAATTTCGGCTACAAGGCGGTGTTGTTTTGTAGTAAAAGAAAGATCGATTATGGAAAATACTTATGATTTTGGCTTAGTAGGACTAGGCGTTATGGGACGTAACTTTATACTTAACGTTGCAGATAATGGTTTTACAGCAATGGGTAATGATCTTGATACAAAAAAGGTACAAGCACTCATAGATGAAGGCGGCAATGTAGATAAAGTAAATGCGACTGTAGAGGTTTCCGCTTTCGCGAAAGCGCTCTCATCACCACGTAAAATTATGTTACTCGTCCCTGCCGGAAAAGTAGTAGACATCGTGATAGAAAGTCTCTTACCGCACTTAGATAAAGGTGATATCATTATAGATGGAGGAAACTCCTTCTTTACAGACACAGACCGAAGAGAAGCCTACCTTGCCGAAAAGGGAATACACTTTTTTGGCGCTGGTGTTTCTGGTGGTGCAAAAGGAGCTCGTAAAGGTCCAAGCATAATGCCTGGAGGATCAAAACCTGGCTATGCTGCCGTACAACCTATTTTTGAAGCAGTATCTGCCAAATATAATGGCGAACCTTGTGTAGCATACCTAGGACCAAAATCTGCCGGAAACTATGTAAAAATGGTACATAACGGTATTGAGTATGGACTTATGCAACTCACGTCTGAAATGTATGATGTGCTTAAAAAGGCTGGAAAACTAAGTAATCAAGAACTACACGAGACATATAAGTCTTGGAATGAGGGAAGACTACAATCTTTTCTGGTTGAAATAACCTCAGAAATTTTTGTCGAAAAAGACACCCTCACAGATGGTGACCTAGTAGATCAAATACTAGATAAAGCAAAGCAAAAAGGAACTGGAAAATGGACATCGCAAAACGCAATGGATCTAGGTATACCAGTACCCTCTATAGATATTGCTGTAAGTATGCGTGAGATCTCTGCACTTAAGGATGAACGCACGGTTGCAGACTCGCTTTATGACCGCCCAGAGGTTGCTACGATGGCAAAAGAAAAACTTACTGACCTTACAGAAAAAGCACTTTACTTCTCTTACATAATCACTTACGCACAAGGATTACACCAACTCGCAGATGCATCTAAGGAGTATGGTTATGACCTAGATATAGCGGTTATAGCAAAGATATGGCGTGCAGGATGTATCATAAGAGCAAAGCTACTGGCAGATATTACTAATGCATTTACAGAAGATAGTGAGCTACCTAACCTGTTACTGTCACCATCATTTATTCCAAAAATTCAAGATACGGTAGATGCCGCAAGAGAGCTTGTAGCCTTTGGTGCTGTAAATGGGATACCCCTACCAGGATTATCTAACTCACTCACGTATTTTGACGCATATACCTCAACACGACTACCACTCAATGTGATACAGGCGCAACGAGATTATTTTGGATCACACACGTATGAGCGACTAGATCGTGAGGGTATTTTTCACACAGAGTGGGAGAAATAAACTAGTGACTTTTTAAAAATTTACTTCTAGCAGCGACTGCCTCATTTGTGTAGTCGCTAAAGACACCATCTACTTCTGCTTCAAAAAAGCGTAGATACTCATCAATATGATTAGTATCTGTCACCCACTTGGTATCTTCATTTCTAAAGGTGTAAGGATGCACCTCAAGATTGTGGCTATGAGCCAGCGCTACAAAGTTTGTTACTGGGGTTAATACACCATTTGAGTTTACAGAGATAATAAAAGGCTTCCAAGGGCCCACTGCATCTGCATAGGTTGCCATAAACACCATCCCTTCTTTTGATGTAAAAAACTGGTATGAGCGCTTATCTTTATTTTTTATAAAATCATATGGTTGACCTTCTGGGTCATAACTTCCATCTTCTTTTGTAAATAGTAGATTACCATCATTTGTAATACCAGCTGCGCCTAGTAGTTGTATGAGTTTTATATCACTTTTTGAACGCAAGTATTGCAAGGTTGCAACCTCAAAACATTGTACATAGATAGAGGACTCTTTGCTGTTATAACCTGCCGCATTAATCATTTTTAAAAAATGATCTTCCATAGGTAAACCAAGCACTTTATGATAGGTAGGATGTTTCAGTTCTGGGTAAACTCCTACGGGGTTTCCTGCTGTGGTTTTGTGCGCTTTCGCGAAAGCGAGAATCTCCTCAAAGGTAGGTATCTCAAAAAGGTCATCGTACTCGTGCGTTCTGTTTGCCCACGACTGTCTAGCTCGTAATGTTTTTAACTCCTTGAGTGTAAAATCAGACACAAACCAGTCTGTAACAGCAACGCCATCAAGGAGCTTTGTGGTCTTACGATTTTCATACTGTGGTAGTGTTGAGACATTTGTTGTAGTAGATATAAATGGCTCGTGACGGGCTATGAGCACACCATCTTTAGTCATCACAAGGTCTGGCTCAATATAATCTGCACCTAGTTGTACTGCCATTTTATATCCTTGCATTGTATGCTCTGGATAGATAGACTGTGCACCTCTATGCGCTATGATTATGGGTTTGCTTTTTGTCACGGGATTTTCAACTTTTACTGTAATATACAGATCGTTTTAGAAATGACATTAACAAAAAAAGGCGCAAATTTAATTTGCGCCTTTGTTATATCTATAATAATCAGATTAATCTATTCTTATAATCTTAGCTCCTATGGCTCTAAGACGCTCATCTATATTTTCATACCCACGATCTATTTGCTCTATATTATGAATGGTAGATGTTCCTTTTGCACTTAAGGCTGCAATAAGTAATGAGATACCAGCGCGTATATCTGGAGATGTCATTGTTGTTGCTTTAAGTGTAGACTGGAAATTGTGTCCTATTACAGTTGCACGGTGTGGATCACAAAGTATCACTTTTGCTCCCATATCTATAAGCTTATCTGTAAAGAAAAGACGGCTTTCAAACATCTTTTGGTGCACCATAAGTTCACCTTTTGCCTGTGTAGCCACAACGAGTATGATACTTAGTAAGTCTGGTGTAAAACCTGGCCAAGGCGCATCTGCGATGGTCATAAATGACCCATCTATATATGACTCAACCTCATACCCATCTGTATGAGCAGGGATATAAATATCATCTCCTTTGCGTTCTAATGTGATACCTAGTTTTCTAAAGGTGTTAGGAATCACACCTAGATCATCCCAGCTCACGTTTTTGATTGTTATCTCACTTTTAGTCATCGCAGCAAGACCTATCCACGAACCTATCTCAATCATATCTGGTAAAACGCGGTGATCGCAACCACCTAGTTTTTCTACTCCTTCTATAATTAACATATTAGAACCTATACCCTTTATATCTGCTCCCATACGCACCATCATCTTACAGAGTTGTTGTAAGTAAGGTTCACAAGCGGCATTATAAATTGTAGTTGTTCCTTTTGCAAGTACAGCTGCCATTACAATGTTTGCAGTACCAGTAACCGAAGCTTCATCTAGTAACATATAGGCACCTGTGAGTCCTTCTGGAGCTTCTACTCCATAAAAGCGCTCCTCACGGTTGTAGCGAAATTTTGCTCCTAATTTTATAAACCCTTCAAAGTGCGTATCTAGACGACGGCGACCTATTTTATCACCACCCGGGCGAGGAATATATCCTTTACCAAAGCGAGCTAGTAATGGCCCTACAATCATTATAGAACCACGTAGACCGCTTCCTTCTTTCTTAAATTTCTCGCTTTCTAGATAATCAAGATCTAGCTCATCTGCCTGAAAGGTAAAAACACCTTTTTCTAACTTCTCAACCTTTACACCTAGATTTTGCAAGATCATAATGAGCTTGTTTACATCTATAATGTCTGGTACGTTACTAATGTTTACTTTTTCAGGAGTAAGCAGTACGCCACATAGTATTTGTAATGCTTCGTTTTTTGCTCCTTGTGGTTGAATATCACCTTTAAGCTGGTGACCGCCTTCTATCTGAAATGTTGCCATAGGTAGATTGAGGTATATTTTTTAATAACGCTTCTTACGGTTATTGTTTTTTGAATAATTTCTTTTCTTTACTGGGTTGTCTGCAGCTTTAGCCTTTTTATTAGCACGTATTAATCTATCAGAATCACGTAACTGCTCGTCACGCTCTTTAAGGTTAATCTCACCGTTACTAAGTTCAAAAAGGTGATCAAAGATTACATCATCCTCTACGGTGTCTTTGTTCCAGTTTAAAAAACACTTTTTCATATGGTTTGCAATAGTCATTGCAAGCCCTTCACGCATCTCTCCTTTTTCCCAAGAGACCGCTACATCTATCATACGCTTTATGTTATTACCATAAAAACGATATTTGGGATGATTTTGTGGGTACTCTAGAGGTTCTGGACGTTCTGCAAGCTCTTCTCTAGATGGTTTTCCGTAGGGAGACTCTACATCTAGTTTAAAATCAGACATTATAAATAACTGATCCCATAATTTATGCTGAAAATCTGGTACATCACGCAAGTGCGGTTGTAAATTACCCATCACCGCAATAATTGCTTTTGCAGTTTTGTTACGCTCTTCGGCGTCTTCCATTGCCGTCGCATCATTTACCATTTTTTGAATATGGCGCCCGTACTCGGGTATGATGAGATGGACTCTCTCCGTGTTGTACTCTAATTGATCTATCAATTGTAAAAAATTAAGTGAAGTTATCTTTTATGTAAAGACACCTGCAAAATACTAAAATTTGTATAAATGCTTACAGGTTTAATAAATTGATAACAGTTATTTGTTATAAGTACGCTTTCGCGAAAGCGTAATCACACCCTATAAAGAGATGACACCCTCTACCTCTGCCACTTCTTTATACTTTGCTATAACCGCGTCTGGGTTTTTCATACGTACGTTTATAGAAACGCTAGTGTACTTACCTGTGCGTGATGCATTTTTCTTTATGACGGCACCTAGATGATCAAAAATCTTAACGATTTGTGCTTCCTTTTCGGTGCTTGCTGGTACTATAAATTTATACAAATATGGTGCTGGCCACATTGAAGTGTCTGCTAGCTGTGCTTTTAATTTTGTGTAAAATTCTTCTGTTTTCTTTCCTGAATCCATCTTCTTATTTTCTGTTGCAAAGATACTGAAATCACATTCTCTGTAGTTTGCTTAATTTTGCTTTAAAGATTACCATTTTTATGCCAAAAAGAATACTCCTCATAGGTGGCCCTTCTACAGGAAAAACAACATTACTTAATCACTTAGAAAATCTAGGCTATGCCTGCCTAGAAGAAATATCACGACAAGTGATAAGCAATGCCCAAAAGGAGGGCATTGACCAGCTATTTTTAGAGAAGCCATTACTCTTTTCTACCCTGTTAAGAGATGCCCGTATCAAGCAATTTAAGGATGTAGAGGGTTTTAAAAATGATTTTGTTTTTATAGATCGCGGCATACCTGACACGGTGGCATATATGGACTTTGTAAATCAAGAATATCCAGAAGATTTTATTGAGGCCTGTAAAGCACATATTTATGATCTTGTTTTTATATTACCTACTTGGGAAAAAATACACGTTATTGATCAAGAACGTTATGAAACCTTTGACCAAGCAAAAAAAATAGAAGAACACCTTGTACAGACATATAAACAGTATGGCTACTCACCTATACCTGTGCCTACTGGCCCTGTAGAAGAGAGAGCGCAATTTATACTTAACACACTTACTTCTTGATAGATAAAGCAAAAGATATACTCACCACATACTGGGGTCATAGTAATTTTAGACCGCAACAAGCAGAGATTATAAAAAACGTTCTTGCTGGTGAGGATAGCATTGCTTTATTACCTACTGGCGGTGGTAAATCATTATGTTACCAGCTGCCTTCACTTCTATTAGATGGAATTACTATTGTAGTATCGCCACTCATAGCCTTGATGAAAGATCAAGTGATGGGGCTTCAAGAAAAAGGGATAAAAGCACTGTCTATCACAAGCGGCATAAGCTATGGAGAACTAGACACCCTACTTGATAATTGTATTTATGGTAATTATAAGCTCCTTTACCTATCACCAGAACGCTTACAGCAAGAACTAGTGCAAGAACGCATAAAGCTTATGAATGTATGCCTTATTGCTGTAGATGAGGCTCACTGTATCTCTCAATGGGGTCACGACTTTAGACCGGCATATAGAGATATTTCAAAACTTAGAGCCTTAAAACCTAAATGCCCCATTATTGCTCTCACCGCCACTGCTACAACTAAGGTACTTGAGGATATAACTACTTTACTAGATCTCAAACAACCACAATTATTTAAAACTTCATATCACAGAAAAAACCTCACATATAAAATACGACTTGCTACAGATAAGTTTTATGAGCTAGAAACCATACTAACAAACACACAGCAAAGCGCTATCGTGTATGTACGTAATAGAAAGGCAACACTTAATACAGCTCATTTTTTAAAGGGACGAGGCATCACAGCCACCTCATATCACGGAGGTATGTCTCGGGAGGAACGTCATAAACAATACTTAGCCTGGCGTACAAATAAAGTACAAGTAATGGTAGGTACAAGTGCCTTTGGTATGGGTATAGACAAAGCAGATGTAGATACCGTAGTGCACTTAGAAATTCCTGACAGTATAGAAAACTACTTTCAAGAAGCAGGAAGAGCAGGAAGGGCAGGTCAAGAATCTCAAGCCGTATTACTGTATAATGAGAACGACGAGGTACGTCTAGAAAACCAGTTTCTTAAAGTAATACCAGACACTCATACGGTAAAAAAAACCTATAAACATCTAGTAAACTATTTTCAAATCTCATACGGAGAAGGACAAGATAGCTTACACCGCTTTAACTTTAGTGAGTTTTGTGGCGCATATAAATTGCACACCATTCTTACCTATAATGCTTTACAGGTATTAGATCGCAATAGCGTCATAAGTTTATCTCAAGA
Organism: Dokdonia genika; assembly: GCF_042652845.1. NCBI lineage: Bacteria > Pseudomonadati > Bacteroidota > Flavobacteriia > Flavobacteriales > Flavobacteriaceae > Dokdonia > Dokdonia genika. Next base: position 130,495 of record NZ_JBHSHB010000042.1, read on the forward strand.
GTTTACAAAGAGAGCAACTATTAACTTTAAAGTAAATGACTTTGCACTCACCTATTATTTACTAAGAAACAATCAACTAGACGATGTTGTAAAGGCTGTATTACGTACGTATGGAGCAGTCTTTGAACAGGTGACTAATATCAACTATAATATCATTGCAAATAAAGCTGGCAAAACTCTAGAGCAAGTACATCAAGTGCTCCTCACGCTAGACCAAGATGATATAATAGATTACGAGCATCAAAACTTTGACACGGCAATCACCTTTTTAGTCCCTAGAGAAGATGACCGTACTATTAATGTGATTGCTCCGTTTATAAAAACCCAAGAAAACTACAAGAAAAACCAAGTACAAGCCGTTAAAGACTATATAGCAAATGACACTACGTGTAGAGCTATACAGCTTATGCATTACTTTGACGAAGTGCTTGATGAGCCTTGTGGTAATTGTGATGTATGCAGAAACCGTACAGTTATAAAAACCAGAACATCTATAGATAATGCCATTATAGATTTACTTAAAGGAGGTGCAAAAAGTTCACGCGAAATTGCACAACTAGCATACCCACAACAGACAATAATCAATTCTATTCGACTACTTTTGGAACAGAAAAAAATAGCCATTTTACCTAATAACACATACACCCTATTATGAGAGATTTACGCATAGTTTTTATGGGCACGCCAGAGTTTGCAGTGACCATCTTACACGGTTTACTAGACGAAGGATATAACGTAGTAGGTGTAATTACGGCACCAGATAGACCAGCAGGTAGAGGACAAAAAATACGAGAGAGCGATGTCAAGGCATTTGCAAAAGCGAGAAACCTCAACATCTTACAACCTACTAATCTTAAGAGCGAATCTTTTCTAGAAGAACTTGAAGCACTTAAGGCAAACCTTCAAATTGTGGTTGCCTTTAGAATGTTACCAGAAGCGGTATGGAAGATGCCTGCTTATGGCACATTTAACCTACACGCATCATTACTTCCACAATATCGAGGTGCCGCACCTATAAACTGGGCGATTATAAACGGTGAGACAGAAACAGGTGTAACTACATTTTTTATAGACGAAAAAATAGACACCGGAGAAATTATCTTACAAGAATCACTAGCTATAGATGATAAAGAAAATGCAGGTCACCTGCACGACCGTCTTATGATAGCTGGTAAAGAACTTGTAATTAAAACGGTTAAGGCAATTGAGCGAGATGATGTAAAGACAGATATACAAGACTCATCAAAAGAATTAAAGACTGCTTACAAGTTACATAGTGAGAATACGAGAATAAACTGGGACGCCCCACTCCAAGAAATCTACAATCATATAAGAGGGCTCAGCCCTTACCCTGCTGCTTATACCATACTAGAAAATGGTGGTAAGGAGCAACGCGTAAAAATTTATAGCGCTTTCGCGAAAGCGGATAAAGAAATGCTCATTCCCTCAGGAGCCGTAACGCAGGTAGATGACCATCTCGCTATTGCAACTCCAGAAGGTTACATATGTATAACAGAAATGCAACTTTCTGGCAAGAAAAAGATGGCCGTAAAGGACCTTCTTAACGGCTATAAGTTTGATAAAAATGCCAAAATGCGCTAAACCCCTGTAACCATAGGCGTTAAGAGAATTAAAAAATAGCCCCATCTTTATCAACAATCGGGTTGACTTATTAACAAAAACCCCGATTTCCCTTGCTATTGCTTGCGTAGGCGAATAATCCGTATAAATTTGTTAGGGAATTAAACATACAGTTTAACCACAATTAATTAATTAACAAATTATATTATGAACAAATCAGAATTAATCGACGGAATGGCAGAGCACGCTGGTATCACTAAAGCTGCAGCAAAAAAAGCATTAGAATCTTTCTTAGGAGACGTTGAAGGTACTCTTAAAAAAGGAGGACGTGTTTCTCTAGTAGGTTTTGGATCTTGGTCTGTATCTAAGCGTAATGCTCGTGAAGGAAGAAATCCTCAAACTGGAAAAACTATCAAGATCGCTGCAAAAAATGTAGTAAAGTTTAAAGCTGGATCTGAGCTTGCATCTTCTGTAAACTAGTCGATTTTAAGTGTTATATAAAGAAAGGAAGCAGTAATGCTTCCTTTTTTTTGTCGTATTTGTAAGTACTAGAACTATAATGGTTTTTAATACGCTTTCGCGAAAGCGTAACAACTACATTTAAAAGTAACTCCCCACAAAGAATAGCACGGCAAGTAAAAATGTAGACAACGCCACTTTTTTTAACTCTGGATCAAGCAAGGCGTGCTCCTCTGTATTTCTTACCGTAAGCATATGCTTAACCAGCGGTAAAAATGCTATGATAGATATATAGTCTAAAAGATCTGTTGCCCTCAAGGCTATAAAACTCACCCAGCAACAAATCGCTACTAGAAACAAGATGTTATGGTAACGCACGGCTCCCTTCTGCCCTAAAATTACGGCTAGGGTGTTTTTACCCACACGAGTATCAGACACACGATCGCGCATATTATTGAGATGTAATACCATTACAGAAAGTGCACCTATTGTTATAGCGGGCAATATATGTATGAAATGTATGTATTGTGTAAATAAAAAGAAAGAACCCAACACTCCTACAAGTCCAAAAAATAAAAAGACAAATACATCTCCTAATCCTTTATATCCATAAGCACTTCTACCTACGGTATACTTTATGGCTGCAATAATGGCTGCAATACCCAGCAATAAAAATAACAATGATAACAGAAATTGATCTTTACCAAAGGCGCTGTAAATTAAACTTAGTACAATCACTACTGTGATACTAGAAGTAATTATAATGGCCTTTTTAAGGTGTGCCGCAGTAAGTAAACCGCTTTGCATTGCTCTTGCAGGCCCCACACGCTCATCATTATCTGTACCTTTTACCCCATCTCCATAATCATTTGCATAATTTGATAAGATTTGAAACCCCAGTGTAGCTAGTATAGCAAGGCCAAAGATGAGACCATTATAAGCATTTTCTTGTAACGCTAGGCCACCACCTACTAGTATACCAGCTATAGAGAGCGGTAAGGTACGAGGGCGAGCGGCACTAAGCCAGACTTTAAATGAAGGCATAAAATATTTTAAGTGCGTAAATGTACTATTTTCTTTAGGCATCTACTCGTCTCAACTTTCAAAAGGATTTACTAGATTAGCTACTATTAAAACACCCATCGTTATGAAACTAAAATATGCACTACTAAGCGCCTCCGTAATTCTTTTACTTATAGCTTGTAAAAAGGAAGAGACTACTGTTACTAGAGCCCCAGTAAAGGAGAAAGCACCTTTCTTTTGGGAGGCTTCAAATATGTACTTCCTACTTACAGATCGTTTCTATAACGGAGATACATCAAATGATGTAAATTTTAATAGATTAGAAGAAACTGCCACTTTGAGAGGTTTTGAAGGAGGAGACATAAAAGGAATCACAAAAAAAATTAAAGAGGGTTATTTTACAGATTTAGGAATTAATGCCATCTGGTTTACTCCTGTGGTTGAGCAGGTACACGGCCCGGTAGATGAAGGTACAGGTGTTACTTATGGCTATCACGGGTACTGGACAAAAGACTGGACGGCTCTCGACCCCAACTTTGGGACAAAAGAGGACCTCAAAGAGCTTATAGAGACGGCACATACTAATGATATACGCATCGTTATGGATGTGGTTCTTAATCATACAGGACCGGTAACAGAGCAAGATCCTTTCTGGGGTACAGATTGGGCTAGAGAAAATCCTAACTGCGCTTTTAGCACTTATGAGAACACAACAGCTTGCAGCCTTGTAGAAAATTTACCAGACATACTCACAGAGAGCTCAAAAGAGGTAACACTACCTCCCACGCTTATAGAAAAGTGGAAAAAAGAAGGACGCTATGAAGAAGAAATTGCAGAGCTAGATGCCTACTTTGTTTCAAATAATCTTAAAAAGACACCACGTAACTATATCATAAAATGGCTTACAGATTATATACGAGAGTATGGTGTAGATGCTTTTAGAGTAGACACAACAAAACACGTAGATGAAGAGTCTTGGGTAGTATTGCGTGCTCAAGCAGATAAAGCATTTGCAGATTTTAAGACCAACAACCCAGATCTAGTACTAGATGACACAGACTTCTTTATGTTTGGAGAAGTGTATAACTACTCTGTAGACGGCGGACTTGCTTATGATTTTGGTGATAAAAAGGTAAACTATTTCGAAAATGGATTTGATAACCTCATCAACTTTCAATTTAAGTATGATGCACAAGGTAGCTATGAGTCCTTATTTAATAAATATGCTACCATAAAAGACTCACTGTTTAAAGACAAGAGTTTTGTAAACTATGCAACCTCTCACGATGATGGGCAGCCATTTGACAAAGACCGCACTAAAGCTATAGAAACTGGTACAAAACTCCTTCTCACGACAGGTATCTCACAAGTCTATTATGGCGATGAGACGGCACGTGATCTTACTATAGAAGGCACTCAAGGTGATGCAACCCTAAGAAGCTTTATGAACTGGGACACAATAGACACAGAGACTACAGGTGACGTACTCTCTCACTGGCAAAAATTAGGTGTTTTTAGAAAGAATCATCCGTCGGTGGGTGCAGGTAATCACGAGATGCTTAGCAAGGCTCCTTATGTCTTTAAAAGAGCATTTACAAAAGATAACTTTACAGATACAGTAGTCGTAGGTTTAGACCTAGCTGTGGGTAAAAAGGAAATTGTGGTGGGTAACGCTTTCGCGAAAGCGGAAAAACTTAGAGACGCATACTCAGGAAAAGAGGTTACCGCAATAAATGGAAAGGTGTCACTAGACACGCCTTATAGTATAGTACTACTTGAAGTTGCTAGAGATTACTAATCTAGTGCTTGTAAAAAAGAAGCTACAACTTGGCTAATACCCATCTCAAGATCAGGATTAGTTATGCGTGATTCTGTACTATCAAAATTATCTTGAAATGATGGGAAGCTAAAACTCTCTACTACCTCACCTCCAAAACGTGGTGCCGTCTCTTTTATATAATTTAAAGCAGATGCTGCACCGCGAGCTCCTGGAGAGGTACTTACCACAAGAAGTTTTTTACCGGCTAGAAAATTACGGTCTGCACGTGAAAGCCAGTCAAATATGTTTTTAAAAAAGGCAGATATCATTCCGTTATGTTCATTTACGGCAATTATGACACCATCTGCTTCGGCAATTTTATTTTTAATAATCTGTATATCTACGGGAATACCGCGCTCTTGCTCTAGGTCAAGATTATACATAGGTATATCGTAAGATAAGAGCGATAAGCTTGCAGCCTTATGATTGTGTATACTAGATACTACATTGTCTAGTAATTTAGTATTTATAGATTTTGTGCTGTTACTTCCTGATAATGCTATTATTGATCCCATACAGTTATAAAAAAAGACTACCCGAAGATAGTCTTTTTTATGATTGATGAATTGATGACTTTTATAAGCTTATTGTAAGTGTTGCTATAATAGATGTATTATCACTTGCCACTGTAGTGCTATTGGTCAAGCCCGTACTGTATAAAGAAGTAGTGCGATCTTGTGTAAAATTGTCATAAGCAACATCTACTTTTACATTTCCAAAATTATAACCTACACCTGCCGAATAACCTGTTAACTCACTTACGGTTGTTTCATCTTTAAAAGGGCTATCTTCATATCTGTAACCCGCTCTAAAGCTCCACTCTTGTGCTCTTATCTCTCCTCCTAGCTTGAGTGCATTTACTGGCTGGAGTAAATTATCTATTGCAGCATTTTGAGCATTAAAGAAGGCATCACTCTCTGGTCTAAAACTTAAGGCAGTGTAATCTTTATATGAATAATCTAAACTTATAAGTCCTTTTTTTCCAAAAAGATATGCGGCACTACCTGTATATTTTCCAGGAGATTTAATTTCATAACTTTCATATACATTAGTTACTCTAGGGTTAACTACAGTAGTAAATACGCCAGCATCATCTACCGCGGTGGTTGTGATTCTTTGTGTGGTTTCTTCATCTATTGTTGTCCAAGTAGGAGAGTCATATGTAATTCCTACTCTTAAATTATCAGTTACTTTTGAAATTGCTCCTAGTTGAAAAGAGAAGCCGCTTCCTATAGTTCTTAAATTATTTTCAAAACGAATATCGGTAACGTTTGTAAATCCCTCATCTGGGCCAGCATCGTTAGACTCAAACAGCACCGTAGATTGATTATAATCTAAAAAATGAGAGTTTAAGTTGAGGCCTAAGTAAAGATTATCATTATACTGCGCTCCAATGTTAAAAGAAGCTTTGCCGCTATACCCTTCTGAAGCAAATAGATACTCTTGCTCATAGGCTTCGCCTACCGTATTTACAAAATACTCTGTATTGCCTGGATCATTTGTTAAGGGATCAAGAATAAATGATTGATATCCTAATAATGCTTGCTGTGCTCCAAAACCTTCAGTCTCTCCTAGAAATTGATATAAATCAGTCACAGACTCACCGTCAAGAGTTTCTAGTAAATCAAGAGGTACTCCTTGCGCAAAATCTGAAAAATATGAAGATATCGAGTTAGTATTAGTGCCTATAGCTCTATATTGATTGTCAAGGTTGCCTATGCGGTCATAATTAAATCCTAAAGAAAATTTATTCCATCCCGAGTTTCCAGCTCCATCTATGATAAAAACTCCTCCTGCTTGGTTAAGGGAAAGATCTGTGTCTGAAGAGCTTGTACTATTTCCTAAAAATGTGGTTGTGTTATCTAAATTGTCATTAGACAAAGAGAAAGAAACCGTTCCTTTTGTAAATACAGCACTTGAGGCTGGATTATCACCTATAGCACTAAGATCACCGCCTAGTGCTCCAAAGGCACCACCCATCGCCCTATACCTGGCTGTACCTGTTGTGTTTGAAGCACTATAATTAAGTGCTTCTGCTATACTTTGGGCAAAAGTTGTTCCTGAGGCCGAAATGGCCAGTATTAAAAATAATTTTTTCATATGTAGTTTTTATTGCTAAATGAACTGTGTAGGATTATCCTCTACGCCCTCCGCTTCTGCTTGAACTTGAAGTAGATCTTGATCCGCTACTTCGAGAAGAAGAAGACGGTCTGCTATAAGAACTCCTTCTAGATGAAGAGCTTGGTCTAGACGTTGGTCTTGATGGTCTAGAAGATGGCCTTGCTTTACTTCCGCTAGGTCTTGAAGAAGGTCTTGATTGAGTTCCACTAGGTCTAGTAGGACGGCTATTAGGCCTTGTTGTAGGTCTTGTTCTTGAGTACGTATTAGGTCTAGAACCTGTAGAGGGTCTTTGTGCACTATTAGGCGTGCCTCTAGACACTCCATTTCTATATGTACCATTACGGCTCGAAGTAGGTCTTGCTGTGCCTTTGTTACGGCTGTAAGTTGCTCTACTTCTAGATGAAGTTCTTAGTCTCGACCTTGAGGCAGCAATAGCATCTGTAGCGCCCATTCTTCTTCCAGAACTATTTATAGATCTTCTACCAGCACTATAAGCTACTCGATTACCATTATACCTATGATTTGCATACCCGTAGTTAAAATTATTAAAACGATTAAAGTTACCATAGTAGTAGAATGGACTATAGTAAGCAAATCCACCTCCCCAAAAAGGATTGTAATAAGCACCACCATACCAAGGCGACCAGAAGTTTCCTCCCCATCCAAAGCCTCTACCCCAGCCTAAACCACCGTTCCAACCTAAACCACCCCAGCGATTCCATCCCCAAATAGGACTATTGTTATAGATTGTAACCTGCACATCTTGAACCTCATCACCCCAAGCACCATAGCCAGTAGCAGATTCAAAATCTGTTCCATCTACGTAGATAGCATTGCTATCTTCAGAAGAATATTCTTCTATATCTGTGAATATAGCTCCCTCTCCTTCTAACTCACCGAGCTCTTGTGCACCTTTTTCAAAATAGTTCTTATAAACTTGAGTATTTGATCCGTTAGAAGAAGTTTCTTCTTGCGAAGTGGCATTAGCAGATTCATTACTGCTGTATATACCATCGTCATCATAAACTTGCTGTGAGGCACTACAAGCAACAAGTAATGTAGCTGCAAGTGCAGATAAAGATAAACTCTTAATTGAAGTTCTGAGTGATGTAGAAAAATTCATATCGGTGCTGTTTTAATTGTTGCTTGGTGTAAAAATACCTAATTTCGCTTGGTAATTTTACGTTAAGAGAAGACACAATATTTGTGCCAAAATAGATTTTTATGGGCAAGAAACTCACAAAAAGAAGTGAAGATTATTCAAAATGGTATAATGAACTAGTAGTTCAAGCCGACCTTGCAGAAAACTCTGCTGTACGTGGTTGTATGGTTATAAAACCATATGGTTACGCAATCTGGGAAAAAATGCAAGCAGAGCTCGACCGTATGTTTAAAGAGACTGGGCACGAGAATGCTTACTTCCCATTATTTGTACCAAAAAGTTTATTTGAAGCAGAAGAGAAAAATGCAGAAGGTTTTGCAAAAGAATGTGCCGTAGTAACACACTACAGGTTAAAGACAGATCCAGAAGATTCAAGCAAACTTATAGTAGATCCTAATGCAAAACTAGAAGAAGAATTAATAGTAAGACCTACAAGTGAAGCTATTATATGGAATACTTACAAAGGCTGGATACAGTCATATAGAGACCTTCCATTACTTATTAATCAATGGGCAAATGTTGTAAGATGGGAAATGCGTACACGCCTTTTCTTAAGAACGGCAGAATTTTTATGGCAAGAAGGACATACTGCACACGCAACAAAAGAAGAAGCACTACAAGAGGCTGAGCTTATGAATAATGTGTATGCAGAGTTTGCAGAAAACTTTCTTGCAGTCCCAGTTATAAAAGGAGTTAAAACAGAAAGTGAACGCTTTGCAGGTGCAGATGAGACCTATTGTATAGAGGCGCTTATGCAAGACGGTAAAGCACTACAAGCAGGAACATCGCACTTCTTAGGTCAGAATTTCGCAAAAGCATTTGATGTAAAATTTACTTCAAACCAAGGAAAACAAGAGCACGTTTGGGCAACCTCTTGGGGGGTGTCAACACGACTTATGGGAGCACTAATTATGACACATAGTGATGATCAAGGCTTAGTACTACCTCCTAATCTAGCACCTTTTCAAGTTGTAATAGTGCCTATTTATAAAAATCAAGAGCAGCTAGATGCTATATCTCAAGTGGCAAATGAACTTGTACAAGATTTAAAGCTACACGGTGTATCAGTAAAATTTGACAATAGAGATACTCATAAACCAGGATGGAAATTTAATGAGTATGAACTCAAAGGAGTTCCTTTAAGAATAGGCATAGGACCAAAAGATCTTGAGAAGCGCACAGTAGAACTAGCTAGAAGAGATACATTAACAAAGGAATTTATTGCAAAAGAAACAGTAGTAGAAACTGTTATCACACTTTTAAAGGAGATACAAGAAAATCTCTACACTAAGGCTAAGAATTACAGAAACGACCATATAACACCTGTAGACACCTTTGAAGAGTTCAAGGATGTCTTAAATACTAAAGGTGGATTTATAAGCGCACACTGGGATGGTACCACCGAAACTGAAGATAAAATTAAAGAAATAACAAAAGCAACAATAAGATGTATTCCGCTTAACGCGAAAAATGAAGAAGGCATATGTGTATATTCTGGTAAAAAATCATTGTGTAGAGTACTGTTTGCCAAGGCCTACTAAAAAAGTTTTAAAAAAACTTTCAAATTGGTTTGCATCATCTAGAAATATGTTTATTTTTGCATCCGCAATTTAAGCGATTGTTCTAGGCCCGTTCGTCTATCGGCTAGGACGCATGGTTTTCATCCATGTAAGAGGGGTTCGATTCCCCTACGGGCTACAATTTTTGGTTTACAATTCTAGAGGCTATATTGAGAAGTATGAAACTAGAATTAATGGCCCGTTCGTCTATCGGCTAGGACGCATGGTTTTCATCCATGTAAGAGGGGTTCGATTCCCCTACGGGCTACAATTTTTATAATTATTTAGAAAAAACAATAATGGCAAATCACAAGTCAGCTTTAAAGAGAATTAGAAGCAACGAAGCTAAGCGTCTTAGAAATCGTTACCAGCACAGAACGACTCGTAACGCGATCAAAAGATTACGCGATATGACTGAGCAAAAAGATGCTCAGGCTTTATATCCTGCTGTAGCTTCTATGATTGACAAGTTAGCTAAGCGCAATATTATACACAATAATAAAGCTGCTAACCTTAAATCTAAGCTTGCAAAGCACGTAGCTGCTCTTTAAGAGATCTACGCTTTAGACATACTAAGAACTTCTATAGGACTATGGAGGTTCTTTTTGTTATTTAAAATGTTGCTTAATATTGCTTTCGCGAAAGCGTAAAGAATAAAATTAAGACGCACTTTGAACAATTTAAAACCGCAAGTAAAACTGCACCCGCTTAGGCTAACCTCTGACGATGTTCGTGAATGTTGCCCTAACGTAAAATCACTTTAATATCCATAAATGGAAGATTTAGTAAAATTCGTACAAGACGAATTCATCCCAAAAAATGATTTCCCAACCTTTGCAGCAGGTGATACTATCACTGTGTACTATGAAATTAAGGAAGGTGAAAAAAGTAGAACACAGTTCTTTAGAGGAGTTGTGTTACAATTAAGAGGTACTGGAAGAACTCAGACTTTTACAATTCGTAAGATGTCTGGTACTGTAGGTGTAGAGCGTGTATTTCCGCTTAACCTTCCAGCTATCCAGAAGATTGAAGTAAACAAAAGAGGTATTGTACGTCGTGCACGTATCTTCTACTTCAGAGGTCTTACAGGTAAGAAAGCTCGTATCAAAGAAAGACGCGGATAGTCTTACTGGACAATTTTATTCAAAAAGCTTCACTTTTATAGTGAGGCTTTTTTTATGAACAAAAGTTAAGAACTCAAGTTAATAACTGGTTGAAAATTAAATAAATACATTCTAAACTAACGAATCAAAACTATTACTACATTTATGTAGTTCTAATCCACTAGACGATTTTAACCATCCAGAAAACTACAATAGTATTAACATATTATTTTAGTTAAGTTGTGGTTACTAATAAGACCCGCTGCACAAGCTAGATGAGTAGATCTTGTAAATCATCTACTTATTAAATAATCTTAAGTAACGCGACATCCCTGAGATAGTTTGTTTTATATTGACAAACAAGACTATTTCAGCAGAAATTGAACGGTTACAGTTATTAAAACACTGTTATAAAACTTCAAGGGTTTACCGGTAAAGCAATTTCTAAAAAGCCATATCAACGTACTTTGTACAGGGATATGGCTTTTGTCTTAAAAAAATGTTTATTTCTTCACAATTATAAGGGTTTTCTACCATCTTGGCATTGCAAGTATCCTAAGCTATTAGCTATATTTGCTAGGCTTGCTCAGCAAGTAAATTTCAACTGATTTATTAAATAAAAAAACTCCTGAATGGCGACAGATAAAACCACCATTAAATATACACTTACGGATGAAGCTCCTATGCTTGCAACACATTCATTCCTCCCTATTGTAAAGCGCTTTACAAAATCTTCTGATATTGAGATGGAGCTAGTGGATATCTCTCTGGCTGGTCGTATCATAGCAAACTTTTCTGAATATCTTACAGAAGATCAAAGACAAGAAGATGCGCTTGCAGCACTAGGAGAACTTGCAAAAAAACCAGAAGCTAATATTATAAAGCTTCCTAATATCTCTGCTTCTATACCACAGCTTACAGCGGCTATAAAAGAATTACAGAGTGATGGATATGCAATTCCAGATTTTCCGGAAGAGCCTACAACAGACGAAGAAAAATCTATACGTGCACGATTTGCAAAAGTACTAGGTAGTGCTGTTAACCCAGTACTACGTGAGGGTAACTCAGACAGACGTGCACCTAAGCCAGTTAAGCAATATGCTCGCAATAACCCGCACAGTATGGGTGCTTGGAGTGCAGACTCACAGTCTCACGTGGCAACGATGTCTCACGGAGACTTTAGAAATAACGAAAAGTCTGTTACAATAAAAGAGGCAGGTAACATACGTATAGAACACGTAGATGCTGCAGGTAAAGTAACAGTACTTAAGGCTGAGACTCCAGTTCTTGCTGAAGAGATTATAGATGCTTCTCTTATGGAGAAACAAGCGCTTATAAACTTTTTAGAAACTCAGGTTGCAGATGCAAAGGAGAAAGATCTTTTATTCTCTCTGCATATGAAGGCAACAATGATGAAGGTTTCTGATCCAAAAATATTTGGTCACGCAGTAAAAGTATTTTTTGCTCCAGTATTTGAAAAGTATGGTGCTACTCTTGATAAAATAGGTGTAGATGTAAATAATGGTTTTGGAGATTTACTTGCCAAAATAGAGGAATTACCAGCATCTGAAAGAGAAGAAATCAAGGCGGCTATACAGGCTTGTTATGATGCTCGTCCAGACCTAGCTATGGTAAACTCAGATAAAGGAATAACAAACCTACACGTACCTAGTGATGTGATTATAGATGCATCTATGCCAGCTATGATACGTGCTTCTGGACAAATGTGGAATGCTCAAGGAAAGCAACAAGATACTAAGGCAGTTATACCAGATAGTAGCTATGCAGGTGTTTTTCAAGAAACTATAGAGTTTTGTAAAAAGCACGGTGCCTTTGACCCTACTACTATGGGAACAGTACCTAACGTAGGTCTTATGGCTCAAAAAGCCGAAGAATATGGATCTCACGATAAGACTTTTGAAATACCTGCTGCAGGAACAGTACGTACGGTAGACAATGCAGGTAACGTTCTTACAGAACACGCGGTAAACGAAGGTGATATCTGGAGAATGTGTCAAGTAAAGGACGCACCTATACGTGACTGGGTAAAACTTGCTGTAAGTCGTGCGAGAGCAACTGGATCTCCAGCTGTATTCTGGCTAGACAGTGAGCGTGCACACGATGCAGAGCTTATTAAAAAGGTAAATCTTTATCTTAAAGATCACGATACAGAAGGACTAGATATACAGATTATGTCGCCTGTACTAGCGACACGTTTCTCACTTGAGCGTATTAAAAATGGTCTAGACACTATCTCAGTAACTGGTAACGTACTGCGTGATTACAATACAGATCTTTTCCCAATACTTGAAGTGGGGACCAGTGCAAAAATGTTATCTATTGTACCACTTATGAATGGCGGTGGACTTTTTGAAACAGGTGCTGGAGGATCTGCGCCTAAGCACATACAGCAGTTTCTAGAAGAAGGTCACCTGCGTTGGGATTCTCTTGGAGAATTTCTTGCACTAGCGGTGTCACTAGAGCACGTGGCTACTACTAAGGGTAATGAGAGAGCACAAATACTTGCAGACACACTAGACGAGGCGACTATCAAGTTTTTAGAAAACAGAAAATCACCTTCTCGTAAAGTAAACGAGTTAGATAACCGTGGCAGTCACTTCTACCTAGCATTATACTGGGCACAAGGACTAGCTAGCCAAACTAAAAATGCAGATCTAGCTGCAGAGTTTGCTCCTATTGCAAAGAAAATGGAAGAAAATGAGCATACTATCATAAATGAGCTTAACGCAGCACAAGGAAGTCCTCAAGATATAGAGGGTTACTACAGTGTGAGTAGCGATAAAACATTTGCAGCAATGCGACCAAGCGAAACATTTAACGCGATTATAGATTAAGGTTTTTACGCTTTCGCGAAAGCGTAATCATCACCGACAAAAGCCTCTTCAAAAATGAAGAGGCTTTTTATTTTTAACAAGTTTATCGGTATTTTGTCACTAGCTTTACTTCAAATCTTTACAATGAAAAATATTTTATACGTACTGATATTTTTAGGGTCGTTACAACCCTTATTCTCACAAGAAAAATATACGTTGAGCGGTACCATTACAGATGTATCAAGTAATGAAACCTTGATAGGAGTAAGCATCTTGTTTCCTGAGCTTAATGATGGAGTTGTGACTAACTCATATGGCTTCTACTCTATCACCTTGCCCGAGGGTACTTATAAGGTACAGGTGAGCTACTTAGGCTATAAAGATGTAATAGAAACTATAGAGCTCAACAAAGATATACGTAAAAATATAGCTCTCTCTACATCACTAGAGCAACTCGATGAGATTGTCATAGAAGAGAAAGTAGAACGTGTGAGAATACGTAAACCACAAATGAGTGTAAATGCACTCACCTCTGAGACTATAAAAAGTATTCCCGTTGTATTAGGAGAGGCAGACGTTATAAAGGCTATATTGCTGCTACCAGGCGTAACGAGTGCTGGTGAGGGAGCTTCTGGCTTTAACGTCAGAGGTGGCGCTGCAGATCAAAACTTAATTCTTCTAGACGAGGCTACTATTTTTAACTCCTCACACCTCTTTGGTTTCTTTTCGGTTTTTAACCCAGATGCTATTAAGGATTTGAAACTATATAAAGGAGGGATACCAGCTAGATATGGTGGACGGGTGTCTTCTGTACTAGATATTTATCAAAAGGAAGGTAACAGCAAGAAAACAAAAGTTACAGGAGGTATAGGAGCTGTAGCAAGTAGACTCCTGGTAGAAGGACCTATTGTAGAGGATAAAGCGGCTTTCCTTTTTGGCGGTAGAGCATCATATGCACATTTATTTTTACCACTATTTGATATAGATAATAAAGCATATTTCTACGACCTTAATACAAAGATTAATTATAAGATCAATGATAATAATAGCTTGTATCTATCTGGTTATTTTGGCCGAGATCTTTTTAGCGTAAGCGATAGTTTTAAAAATGTATATGGTAATGCGGTAGGTAATTTCAGATGGAACCATATTTTTAGCGACAAGCTATTTTCAAACGCCTCTCTTATTTATAGCGATTACTACTACGGGCTTGATCTAGACTTTGTAGGCTTTGAGTGGAACTCTGGTATTAACAATATAAATATCAAATATGATCTCACTCACTATCTTAATGACAAGATGAAGATCTACTCAGGTATTAATAACTTATACTATACTTTTAATCCTGGTAAAATTCAACCTAATGGTCCAGACTCTGGAATTATAGAAGAGCAACTGGTTAAGAAATATGCAAATGAGTTTGCTGCATATGTAGACGTAGAACATAAATTATCGCAAAACCTGACAGTGGAGTATGGTTTACGTTTTAGTAATTTTACGAGATTAGGACAAGACGAGGTTAATATTTACAGTAATGACCAGCCAGTATCTTTTGATCCATTCTTGCTTATATATCAAAGCGAAGACCCTATAGGTGTAGATACCTCTTTTTCACGAGGAGATAAACTCGCTACATATAATGCGCTTGAACCTCGAATTGCAGCTTCTTATGCTTTTAATGACGATACATCAATTAAAGCGAGTTACACGAGACTAGTACAATATTTACATTTATTATCTAACACAAGCTCCCCTACTCCGCTTGACATCTGGACACCCAGTGGCCAGTATGCAGCACCACAACAACTAGATCAATATGCCATAGGTTATTTTAAAAATCTTGAGATAGAAAACAGCGAGTACACTATAGAAACCGAGGCTTTTTATAAAGACATAGATGGTCGTATAGACTACATAGACGGAGCCCAGCTTATTGCAAATGAAGCCATAGAGCAAGTTATTTTACAAGGTGAGGCTAGAGCCTATGGTCTTGAGTTTTTACTACGTAAAAATGATGGAAAATTTAAAGGTTTTCTAGCTTATACCTTATCAAAATCTGAGCAACGCACACCAGGAAGAACATCAGAGGAGCTAGGCATAAACCGCGGGCAGTGGTATAACACGCCTTATGATAAAACTCACGACATCTCTATGAATCTCAATTATGAGCTTAGTGACAAGTGGAAATTTGGCAGTAACTTTTTATTCCAAACTGGACAGCCTACTAACTTCCCTGTGGGTCAATTTGAGTTTCAAGGTATAGTTATCCCTACTTACGGTCCTCGTAACGAGCAACGATTACCTAATTACCATAGATTAGACTTAAGCGCGACACTTACCCCAGAAAAAAACAAAAACAGATCGTGGCAGTCAGAATGGGTTTTTAGTATTTACAATGCCTATAACCGTCGAAATGCAGCCTCTATTAACTTTAGGCAAAATGCAGAAACTGGAAATAACGAGGCAGTAAGAACAGCAATTTTTGGAATCATTCCTGCGGTTACCTATAATTTTAAATTTTAGTAAGAGATGAGATATATAACACTCCTTATAGCATTACTACTAGTATTTACATCGTGTGAAGATGTAATAGATGTAGATCTTAATGATGAAGACCCTCGACTTATTGTAGATGCCTTAATACGCATAGATACTACGCAGCAATTAACAGCAGCAAACATTAAAGTCTCCCTATCTTCATCGTTTTTTGGTGAGATACAACCAGCAGAAGTAGAAAGTATGTTTATTCAAAAAGCAGAAGAGTCTGGTTTTGTACCCTATGAGCCTGTACCGGGTGAACCTGGTGTTTACAGACCCTTTGCTACCACAGTCTCTCCCGTAGCAGATAACAAAATAGTAACAAGCTGGCTCACTAGCGATTCTGAGTACTTAATATTTGTAACGTATCAAGATCAAGACTATTTTGCTAGAACAACCTTCGCTCCCTCTGTACCTATAGATACGGTAGAGCAAGGCGATGGTGAGCTTTTTGACCCAGATGATAAGGAGGTGACTATCGCCTTTACAGATATTCCAGATGATGATAACTATTATGTGATAGATCTAGACTTTAATGAATATCTCCCTACAGAAGACCGCTTTTACCAGGGGCAACAATTTGAGTTCTCCTATTTTTATGACTCAGATGATACTCCTCTCAACCCTGGAGACACTATAGATATAAGCATTCTAGGGGCAGATGAGCAGTTTTATGACTATATGAATGGACTTCTAGAACAAAGTCAGCAAGGAGAAAACGGTCCCTTCCAGACACCTACTGCCACGGTAAGGGGTAATTTTCTTAATATTACTGATATAGATAATATAGATCAGTTTGATAATTTAAACAGACCAGATGCGTTTATTCTAGGGTATTTCTCATTATCGCAAGAGTTTTCGGCGAGCTTAGTTATTGAGGAATAGTGTTGCGCTTTCGCGAAAGCGGACTTATCACCACCGTCATTTTTAATTATACAAAGCTATTACTTACTTTAGTACCTATGTCTAAAAGATTGCTATTATCATTTGCGCTAGTCCTGATAACTGGATTAATATATTCTCAAAATGAAATTCCTGAAAATTACTTTGTAAATCCGCTAGATGGCGAGCTTGTACTTGCTGGAAGTTTTGGAGAGCTACGTAGCAACCATTTTCATAGTGGGCTTGATTTAAAAACACAGCGCAGGACTGGCTTACCCGTTTATGCAGCAGCCGAAGGTAGTATCACACGCATAAAAATATCTCACTACGGTTATGGGAAAGCTATTTATGTGGCTCACCCTAATGGTTATACCACCGTGTATGGGCACTTACAGAAATTTTGTCCAGAGGTAGAAGCTTACATCAAGAGCGCACAATACAAAAAACAGTCTTATGAGATTGAGCTATTTCCTAAAAAAGGAGAGCTCACCATAGGTCAAGGAGAGATACTTGCATATAGCGGTAACACAGGTAGTAGTGGCGGCCCTCACCTACATTTTGAAATACGTGATGGTAACTCGAGACCTATGAATCCATTCTTATTTGGACTCAACGCAAAAGACACTAGAAAGCCTACCATAAATCATCTTAGGGCTTACCCACTTGATGCGCAGTCTACAATTAATAAAGGAACCGAAGCTATAGATGTGCGCCTCACTCAAAAGTCTGACGGGAGTTACCAAGCCGAAAATATAAAGGCAAAAGGCTCGATAGGATTTGCAATAGGTACCATAGACCAGCAAGATCTAGCAAATAATAAGAATGGGATTTATGCCATTACAACGTCATTAAACGGTGAGACCAATTTTGAGGTAAAAATGGATAAATTCTCCTTTGCTGAAACAAGGTATCTCAACCGAATGATAGATTATGGGTTATATAAAGACAAAAGAAAGCGCGTACAGAAATTGTTTATAGAGAGAAACAATCCGCTTAGTATATATACTCAGCAGGTTGATAACGGTATACTTACAATAGAAGATAGTCTTGCTTACCAATACCAAATTAAAGTAAAAGATTATGCTCACAACGAAGTGATCATAAACATACCTATAAGCGGAACTAGTGATACTATCTCCCCAAAAAACATAGCTACCGACTACAAAGACTTTGTATACAGTGACCAAGGGTACAATTTTAACGAAGGAAAATTTGAGGTATATATTCCTAAAGGAGCATTTTATGATGACTACTTTTTAAATCTCAAAGCAGAAGGTGACAAACTCACTTTACACAAAGATGTACTACCAGTGCATAAAAATATAAGCATCTCATATGACCTATCTGGTTATAATGAGGCAGATCGCGATAAGTTATATCTAGGTAGAATAAATTACAAAGGTGATGTGTATTACAGTAATACCCGTATTAAGGATAATAAACTACAAATTAACACACGTACCCTGGGAGAATATACAATTGCAAAAGACACAGACCCGCCAGTGGTAAAGGCTAGTAACTTCACAAAAGGTAAATGGATGTCAAAATATCGCTACCTTAAATTTGAGATAAAAGACCTGGCGAGTGGTATAAAGGGATACCGTGCTACTGTAAATGGTAAGTTTATCTTACTTGAGTATGAGCCAAAAACCAAAACACTTACACACGATTTTAACGATAATGCCGTTACAGATACTAAGAACGAACTCAAACTTATCGTGACTGATAATGTGGGAAATAGTACTACATTTGAAACTACATTCTTTAGAAAGCCATCCATTGAAAAATAACTACCTCCTACTCATCCTACTTTTATGTTTTACAACTCTAGGTCTTGCCCAAACGGCAACTATAAGAGGCATCATACTCGATGATAAAAACACACCCGTACCAGGAGCTTCTGTTGCATTTATGGGAGATGGTACTGTTACAAATGATAATGGTTTTTATGTAATAGTGATTCCTGCAAATGAAGACATCGCAATATCTTATACCTATGTGGGTTTTAAAAAAATAACACAAACCTTCAACCTTAAAGCAAACGCCGATATTGAGTTTAACCCAGTATTAAAAACCGATATTGAACAACTAGGCACTGTTATTATTACCACTACTACCAGGCAGCGTGTAGAAGGTGTAACTACCATAGCTCCAGAGACTATACGCAAGACGCCGGGTGCAAATGCAGGAGTAGAAAATCTTCTCAAGTCATTACCAGGAGTGAGTAATAACAATGAGCTAAGTACACAATATGCTGTGCGCGGTGGTAACTTTGACGAGAACCTAGTATACATTAATGAAATAGAAGTTTACCGTCCATTTTTAGTACGCTCTGGACAGCAAGAAGGATTAAGTTTTGTAAACAGTGATCTGGTTCAAAATGTAGCTTTTAGTGCAGGAGGGTTTCAGGCAAAATATGGAGACAAGCTATCTTCTGTACTTGACATTACCTACAGAAGGCCTGTAGACTTTGCGGCCAGTGTAGATGCAAGCCTTCTAGGCGGTAGTATCTCTGGCGAAGGAATTTCTAAAGACGGGAGATTTACAGCACTTGCAGGTGTACGTTATCGCGATAATAGCCTTCTTGTAAATGCAAAACAAACAGAAACGAACTTTAAACCACGTTTTTTTGACGCTCAGTCATTGCTTACGTATAAGTTTACAAATAAATTTCAACTAGACTTTTTAGGGAACATTGCGATAAATAAATATGACTATGAGCCACTTACACGACAAACCAATTTTGGTAGTCTTGCTGACCCACTAGCTCTTATTGTCTTTTATGAAGGTCAAGAAGAAGATAAGTATGAAACTTACTTTGGAGCCTTAAAAGGTACTTATCAACTTAATGAGCATACCACACTCAAAGTTTTAGGATCTGCATATCACACACAAGAGCAAGAGTATTTTGATATTTTTGCAGACTATCGTTTAGGAAGACCTAATACTAACATAGGTGATGAAGACCTAGGTGATGTAGAGTTTACACAAGGTATAGGCTCACAACTTACACACGCTCGTAATGATCTAGATGCTCTTTTTATAAATGTAGAGCATAAAGGAACGTATTTAAAAGATACAGACCAAATAGATTGGGGCATTAAATATACTCGTGAAGATATACGTGATAGACTAGAAGAATATGAGGTTATAGACTCTGCAGGGTTTTCTATAAGACCACCTATAGGAGATTTTACAAATGAGCAACCTTATGCCGCATTTGATGCGCCTCTTGAGCCCTTTACAAACATACGTGCTCGTAATAATGTGCAGATTAATAGACTCTCTGCTTATGGACAATACAGTAAACGTACCGAGATAGGAAATAACGAGCTCTGGATAAATGCTGGAGTACGAGCACAACAGTGGACGGTAAGCGGAGATAACATTGAGAGTACAACACAAACCGTAGTAAGCCCGAGAGCACAACTTAGTTTAAAACCTGGTGGCAACTCAGATATGATTTTTAGATTATCTGGAGGTCTCTATGCACAACCGCCTTTATATAGAGAGTTGAGAGACTCACTGGGACAGGTACGACCAGATGTAAAAGCACAAAAATCTTTTCATCTTGTAGCTGGCCACGACTGGAGTTTTAATCTTTGGGAACGCCCATTTAAACTAGTGACAGAAGCATATTATAAAGTTCTTACAGATGTAAACCCATATACCTTAGAAAATGTACGCATACGTTACAGAGCTACAAATAATGCTACGGCAAGAGCTTATGGTATAGACACCAGACTTAATGGTGAGTTTGTACCAGGTACACAAAGCTGGATAAGTCTAGGTGTACTGCGCACAGAAGAAAATATAGACAATCAAGGGTATATACCAAGACCTACAGATCAACGATTAAAGGTTGCTTTTCTATTTCAAGACTACGCGCCTAATATTCCTAGTTTGAAACTTTACATTAATATGGTATACCAGACAGGCCTACCAGGAGGATCACCTAGTTATGCAGATCCTTATGTGTTTTCAGAATTACCTAGGTTGAGAGACTATTTTAGAGCAGATGCAGGTATAAATTATGTCTTTACAGATGCATCAAAACCGTACCCAAAGGGTCACTGGCTGCACATCTTCAAGGATCTTACGGCTGGTTTTGAAATCTATAATATATTTGATAGACAGAACTCGATTACAAACACCTTTGTAAGAGACGCAAGTACACAACAGCAGTTTGCAATACCTAACTTTTTATCTCCTAGAGTTTTTAATGTACGAGTATCTGCTAAGTTCTAGACTACGCAGGTACACCTTCTAGGAATTCTTTAAGAACACTTATCACGTAGTCTACCTCCTCTTTTGTATTATACTTTGAGAAAGAAAAACGCACGCTAGGCTTTTTAAGATCATCTTCAGATAAGATTTCTTGAAGCACGTGTGAACCTTTATCACTCCCACTCTGGCAAGCGCTTCCTTTAGAGCAAGCAATACCCTTCATATCTAATTGAAAAAGCAGCAATAATGCCTTTTCTGAAGCAATAGGTAAGCATACGTTAAGTAAGGTATATGTACTCTTTTCTGGATTGCTACAATTCCCATTAAGTTTTACACTAGGGATTTCTTTTTTAAGCCTTTCGGCGAAATAGGTTTTTATCCCTTTCACATAATTGCTCTCTTCTTCAAGATGAGTATATGCACATTGCATTGCTGTCTCAAGTCCTGCAATATTATGTACACCCTCTGTACCAGCTCGTAAACCACGCTCTTGTGAACCACCAAATATAAGTGGCTTAAGACCACTATTTTTTCTTATAAATGCAAATCCTACACCTTTTGGCCCGTGAAATTTATGACCAGCAGCCGCTACAAAATCTACAGGAACCTCCTGAAGGTCTATAGCATAATGGCCAATGCTTTGCACCATATCTGAGTGCACTAGTGCTCCATATGATTTACACATAGTCGCAATTGCTTTTATGTCTATCATATTACCCACCTCATTATTAACGTGCATAAGGCTCACGAGGGTTTTCGCATCATTTGATGCGAGCATTTCTTCTAGTTTTTTTTCGTCTGGAGAACCACAGTCTTTTAAGGGAACGTACTCTAGTAAAATGTTATAGGTTTTTGCTGCTTCTTCTGCTGCGTGTAGCACTGCGTGATGCTCTATACGTGAGGTAATAATGCGTTGTACTCCTAAGTCTCGAGCAGCACTATTTATGACAAGATTATCTGCCTCTGTACCTCCAGATGTAAAAATAATCTCTCCCGCAGTAACATTAAGAATCTTTGCAATGGTTTTACGCGCACTTTCTACGTGACTTTTTGCGGTGCGACCTACGGCGTGTGTAGAAGATGGATTACCAGGCACCTCTCTCATAACCTCCATCATACGTTCTAATACTTCTTGACGTATTTGAGTGGTTGCAGCATTATCAAAATAAACCTGAGACATAAACGTTATTCCTTAGGGGATTAGTCTACAAAAATAACTAAAATATCCCGACAGCTCTTACACTTTAGCGTTTCTATATGATGAGCAAGGTTGTACCAAATGGGCACATTGTAACAAGTAAATGCAGGGTGTTAATGCTGTTTAAATAACTTTTTTCGCGAAAGCGTAATTACATCTCTTTACCCTATTTTTGTCATAAACATAATTTATATGAAAAAGCTTCTAGCCTTAGTTATCCTTTCTTTTATCGCTACCTCGTGTGACGATGGTGATCTTATAGTCACAGAGATAGATTTTGATGATCTTGAGCTAGAACTTTGTACAGATAGCGAGTATGTATTTTATAAAATTAACACGAGTACTAACGAGACGCTAGCACTACAGTTTTCAACCACTCAAGATATTTTTGGAGGAGTAGATGAACTTGATGACATTACACTCTCTGGTGATGACCAAGTTTCATACAGACGTTTTAATGACGCGGTATCTAGTGATTACTTTTGTAGCCTTATACCACCTGCAACTCCGGTGGTAGCAGAAGAGTTTATAAGTACAGAAGGAGAAGTGATCATTACAAGATCAGGAACCGAAACTGATGAGGATGGTATACCTTCTGAGATAGAAGACCCAGAAGGTGTCGCGGGTACTGCAGATCTTAAGGATACTGATGAGGATGGCATACCAGACATATTAGACTCTGATGATGATGGTGATAACGTACCTACTGAGCTAGAAGGTGTGGTTCTCAATGAAGATGGGACTGCTATAGATACAATGCTCTCTAGAGATACAGATGGTGATGAGATACCAGATTACCTTGACCCAGATGATGATGGTGATGGAGTGCTCACACGCAACGAAGATGCAAATATGGATCTCAACCCAGCAAATGACAACTCAAATCCCGATGCGCCTACAGATGATGATTACTTAAATCCAGCTATTGCGGTAGAAACTACTGTAAATGAGTATCGTGATAACGAGTATGTTATCACAGACTTTCAGATATCTATATTTACAAGGTTACTTGTGTATATAAATCCAGAAAATCAGGATGAGCAGCGTGATGAGTCTACTCAAAATTTTGGTGTATATACATCACCAGACGTTGTTATAACAGAAAAGCCAGATTTTAACGAGTAGTGGCGTTTTGGTAGAGGTAGACCTCGGTTGCTCCTGCCCCGTATTTTTGAAAATCTGCATCATAAAATTTAATACCGTCATACCTACGTAGCAAAGTATAGAGCTCCTCTCGCAGTACGCCCTCGCCTACTCCGTGTATAAAAACCATTTTTGGGATGCGCTTTCGTATGGCAAAATCTAGTTGACCTCTTGCTGTATCAAGCTGTAGGGTGAGTATCTCATAATTGCTCATACCACGCTTAGATTTTACAAGTTTATTAATGTGTAGATCTACCTCAAACATAGGAGCATTGCGCTCTTTTGCAGAGACTTTTGGGGCTTGTCGTCTTTTTGGCTGCTCTTTTTCAGAGATTACACTATCTGGTACATAAGCAAGATCGCTGTTAAGTCTATCATCTATAATGGGTATGAGTTCGCTTTCGCGAAAGCGTAAAATAAATCCATCACTATCTTCTACGAGTATCTCCCCATCTACCGTCTCTACTACCAGACCTTCAAAATCGTCATCTAGCGCTTGTACGCGCATTCCTTTTACCATAACATAGAAGTATTAAACTTTATAGGTAAAAATAAGCATTGTATGGAAAAACTAATCAAGTGTTTTCCCATAACTATGGGAGTATTTGTAGTTTAAATTTGAAATATTTTATAACAGATTAAACCTTATGCTTTCTTTTTGTTATTAAATTTGAGACTATAGTAAATGGTTATAATGCCATCTTTAAGAAAATACTGCAATGGAAGAATATATGCTACCCTGTATGAATAAGAAATACCTCGGATTTGAGTGTATGGGGTGTGGCATACAGCGTTCTATTGCTTTGATACTAAGAGGTGAGTTTGTAGAAGCATTTTTTATGTATCCTGCTATTTATCCGCTTGTGTTATTATTTTCACTTCTCATACTTAAACAATTTATTAGTATTAAATATGCTAATAAGAGTATCATAATTTTAGCTATATTGACAGTCGCTACGATTATCGTGAGCTACATTATAAAAATGACAACTAACTAATTAACCACTCAACAATGGAAAAACAAAAATTACCTAATGTAACGATATCTCTTGTACTAGGGATTATATCATTTATCGCTTGTTGTTTTACATCAGGTTTTGGAGGAGTAGTGCTTTCTGGTATTGCATTATTTCTAGCAAACAAAGACAAGAAAACAGCTGCCGAAGATCCAGAACTTTATGAAAACTATGGACAGTTAAAAACAGCAAGAATCATTGCTATCATAGGTCTTGTACTAGGTGCTTTAATGGTATTAGCTTTTATAGGTATGCTAATCGCCTTTGGAGGATATGCTGGTATGGAAGAATGGCAACAACAGCAACTAGAGCAAATGGGAGGTTCTTACTAATAAGGAATCCTAATTATATATAAAAAGCCGCTTCATAACTGAAGCGGCTTTTTTATTTTTATCATTAAGAGTTATTACTTCTCAAATTGCTTAAGCGTTTTTGTAATAATCGCAACACATTCTAGTAATTGCTCTTTAGTCATTACAAGCGGTGGTGCAAAACGTATGATATTACCGTGTGTAGGTTTTGCTAGTAATCCATTATCACGTAAAGCGATACAAATATCCCAAGCGGTAGAGCTATCTTCTGTATCGTTAATAAGGATAGCGTTAAGTAATCCTTTGCCACGTACACCATTTACAATAGAGCTTGTCTCAATAAACTTTGCAAGCTCTGCTCTAAAGAGTTCACCTAGCTCTTGTGCATTATCTGCAAGCTCTTCATCTTTAATAACCTCAAGTGCTGCAATACCAATAGCCGCTGCAACCGGATTTCCTCCAAAGGTACTACCGTGGTTACCAGGCTTTATTACACCCATAATATCATCATTTGCTAGTACTGCAGATACTGGATATGCACCTCCAGATAAGGCTTTACCTAGTATTAAGATATCTGCTTTTACCTCTGGTGTACCAGAACAGTGCTTATCTACACAATCGCAGTTACCACAGGTAGCTAGTAAACGTCCTGTTCTTGCTATACCTGTCTGAACCTCGTCTGCTATGAATAGTACATTATGTTTTTTACACAGTTCTTTTGCCGCTGCTAGGTAACCCTCACTAGGTACATATACACCCGCTTCTCCTTGTATAGGCTCTACTAGAAAACCTGCTATATTAGAACTGCTGTTAAGTGCTTCTTCTAGGGCTTTAAGATTATCATACTCTATTTTAATAAATCCTTTTGTGTAAGGACCAAAGTTTTTACGAGCCACAGGGTCGTTAGAAAATGAGATGATGGTTGTGGTTCTCCCGTGAAAGTTGTTCTCACATACTATAATCTCTGCCTCGTTCTCGTCTATTCCTTTTACCTCATAAGCCCACTTTCTACAAAGTTTAAGAGCTGTCTCTACTGCCTCTGCACCTGTATTCATAGGTAAGAGCTTGTCATAATTAAAAGTCTCTGTAGCATACTTCTCAAACTTACCTAGCATATCGTTATAGAATGCTCTTGACGTAAGTGTAAGTGTTTGTGCTTGACTTGTCATTGCTCCTACAATTTTAGGATGACAATGACCTTGATTTACTGCCGAGTATGCAGATAGAAAATCAAAGTATTTTTTTCCTTCTACGTCCCAGACGTAAACGCCTTCTCCCTTTGAAAGTACAACTGGAAGCGGGTGGTAGTTGTGTGCTCCGTACTTGTCTTCGAGAGCGATTGCCTGTTGTGATGTAAGTTGATCAACAGTGGCCATAATGTGTAAGTTTTTTTATTCTATAATTTACAATTCCTAATTCTTAACAATTATGTCAGAGGAGAGAAATCAACCTCATAAAACATAGTACAACTGTGTATTATGTCGTGTTTTGTATGCATTTCATCTTTAACGCCTTGATGCTTCTAGAAATAAAATAGCACCCTAAGTAATCGAAGTACATTTGACTAAACTAAAATAATTAATCAAAATGGACTATCTCAACGATTTACTTAAAAACTTAAGTAGTGGTGATTACTTAATCAACGCACTTGTCGCTATACTACTTCTTATAGTAGGTATATTTATAGCAAAGCTACTCAAAAAATTAACTGCAAAGATCATTAAAAAGAGTGGTCTTGATGAGAAATTAAAAAGTGACACCATCACTTTATCAAAATTTATATCAAAACTAGTTTACTTACTTGTAATGATATTTGTTTTTACACTTGTGCTAGGTCGTTTAGGTCTTACCTCTGCCCTAGACCCACTTAAAAATATGCTAGATGATTTTCTAGGCTTCATACCTCGTATAGTAGGTGCTGGTCTTGTAACATACATAGGGTATATGCTGGCAACAATCGTTGCAGAGTTTGTAGGAATGTCTGGAGACACCATACGTAAAGCACTGCCTAAATTAAAAATCTCTACTAAAATTGATGTTGTAAACATCCTTAAGAAGGTAGTTTTCATTTTTGTATTTATACCATTACTTATTGTAGCACTTAATATACTAGAGATGGACTCTATCTCTATACCGGCAACTACAATGCTATCTAGCTTTATGGCTGCTATACCAAAAATAGCTGTTGCAGCAATAATCCTTCTTGCCTTTACAATAGGTGCTCGTTTCTTAAGTGGTCTTGTAAAAGATCTTCTTAACGGAATGAATATGAATGCTACACTTCAAAAAATGCAACTTGATAAAATGACGGGCAACACAAATGTGGTAAACCTTATAGGTAACATCGTTTACTTTTTTATCCTCCTTTTTGGTATTACTACCGCTATAGAAAAGTTAGAGTTTAAACAACTTTCAGAAATCTTTGCAACTATAAATGTATATGGTGGTAAAATATTATTTGGACTTGTTATTCTAGTAATAGGTAACTGGATTGCAAGCATCGTTTATAAAAATATGGCAGCCAAAGAAAATGCTTTCTTAGCATCTATCGTACGTATGGCTATCATCGCTATCTTCCTTGCAATAGGGTTAAGCACGATGGGCATTGCAGATGAGATTATTAACCTTGCCTTTGGTCTTACACTTGGTACTATTGCACTTACGGTGGTTCTGAGCTTTGGTCTAGGAGGTAGAGAAGCTGCAGGAGAGCAAATGAAAAAAATCTTACATAAGTTCAACAATAAAGTTGACTAACACCTCATAAATAATTCCCTCAATTATTAGGGCCACTATATTTTTATAGTGGCCTTTTTTATGCTCTAGTGATTACAAAACATAAGGAGCGTCATACTTTACAAACTATTGATAATCTCTTATAATTTTCGGAAAATAGCTTTAATATAAATCCTACTTTTGCCACTATGGGTAGACGTAAAACTAATCGTAAGATTTTTGAAAATATAGCCGTAACAGATGCCGGCGCAAAAGGTAAAGCCATAGGTCACGCACCAGATGGTAAGGTGTTATTTATAAACAACGCTGTGCCAGGAGATGTGGTACACGTACAGACTACAAAAAAACGTAAAGCCTACTATGAGGGTACTGCAACAGAGGTGGTTACGCTTTCGCGAAAGCGTACAGAACCACAATGCCAGCACTTTGAGTTTTGTGGTGGTTGCAAGTGGCAGCATATGGATTATAAATACCAGCTTGAGTACAAACAGCAAGAGGTAGTAAATAATCTAACCCGCCTAGGAAAAATTGAATTACCAGAAGTTACTCCTATTGCCGGAAGCAAAGAGCAGTACTTCTATAGAAATAAAATGGAGTTTGGATTTTCTGACTCAAAATGGCTCACACTAGAGCAAATAAAAAGTGGCGAGGTAATAGAAGATCGCAACGCCCTTGGTTTTCATATTGCAGGTATGTGGGATAAGATACTTGATATTGAAAAATGTCACCTACAGCGCGACCCTAGTAATGCTATACGTAATGGCATAAAAGAATTTGCTACCGCAAATGATATGGCTTTTTACAATGCCAGAAATCAAGAAGGGCTTTTACGCACGCTTATGATACGTACCTCTACTACGGGGGAGCTTATGGTACTCGTACAGTTTTACAAGGAAGATGTACAAAAAAGAGAACTACTTCTTAACTACATAAAAGACACCTTTACAGAGGTTACATCTTTACTATATGTAATTAATGGTAAGGGCAATGACACCATTTATGATCAGGAGGTAATTTGTTATGCAGGTCGTGATCACATCTTTGAAGAGATGGAAAGTCTTAAGTTTAAGATCAATGCTAAGTCTTTTTACCAGACTAACTCAGAGCAAGCATACGAGTTATACAAAATCACAAGAGACTTTGCCGGTCTTACAGGTAATGAGCTTGTATATGACTTATATACAGGCACAGGAACTATCGCACAGTTTGTTGCAAAAAAAGCTAAAAAAGTGATAGGTGTAGAGGCTGTACCAGATGCTATTACCGCTGCAAAGGAAAATGCAAAACTCAATGGTATAGAAAATGCTGAGTTCTTTGTAGGAGATATGAAGAAGGTTTTTAACTCAGAGTTTATTGCCACACACGGTGACCCAGATATTATAATAACAGACCCACCTAGGGATGGTATGCACAAAGACGTTGTAGACCAGATTTTAAATATCTCTCCTCAAAAAATTGTATATGTAAGCTGTAATAGTGCAACACAAGCAAGAGATCTCGCGTTACTAGATGACGTGTATAAGGTAACTAAGGTACAACCCGTAGATATGTTTCCTCAAACTCATCACGTAGAGAATGTTGTACTTTTAGAGAAAAGATCATAATGAAAAAACTCTTTTATATACTGTTACTCATTATATGCTTTGGGCAAAGCGCCTGCGAGCGTGATGACATTTGTGCAGAAACTACACCCACTACCCCACTGCTTATTATAAAGTTTTATGATGCAGACAGCCCTTCAGATCCCAAAGCTCCTAACAATCTTGCTATCGTAGCAGAAGGATCTATACCAGAGGATACAGGCTTTACAGTGACTACAGGCACAGACAGTATTGCTATCCCTCTACGTACTATAGAAGATGTTACAACCTACTCATTTATAATAAACTCTCAAGAAGAAGATGACGAGCCTATAAATGTAGATGACCTAGTGTTTACCTACATACGCGATGAGGAGTATGTAAGCAAGGCTTGCGGCTTTAGAGTGATATATGATGAGTTACTGGCAGAACTAGTTCCTCAAGATGATGGCTCTTGGATACAGAATATTATAATAGAAAACCCAACGGTAAATGATCAAGTTGAAGCACACATTAGTATTTTTCACTAGCCTACTATTTACCGTTATATCTGCTGGTGTTAGTGCTCAAGATATAGGAGAAGAAGCTATAGCAATTGACACAGTAGCAAAAGTCCCTACAGATTACTACGGCCTCAGAGTAGGTATAGATTTATCAAAACCTGTACGATCTTTTCTTGATGACAACTACACAGGCTTTGAAGTAGTAGGCGATTTTAGAATAAAGAAAAACTACTATCTAGCCGCAGAGTTAGGTAACGAAACCAAAGTAACAGATCTACCCAATATTGAGAATACTACAAAAGGTAGTTACGTAAAAGCCGGTTTTAATTACAATGCTTATGAGAACTGGTTTGGGATGAATAATCTAATCTATGCAGGTGTACGTGCTGGTTTTTCTAGTTTTAGTCAAGAGCTAGACAGCTATACCATATACACTACAAATCCCCTTTTTGGTGATGACACAAGACTAGACTCCCAAGATTTTTCTGGACTCAATGCTACTTGGCTAGAGCTTAAATTAGGGCTAGAAGTAGAACTTTTTAGTAATATCTACCTAGGTGTTAATGTTCAGATTAAGAGATCTATCACAACAAAAGATCCAGATGGATATGCAAATCTTTATATTCCGGGCTTCGGTAAAGTTACAGAAGACTCTACGGTAGGTGTGGGTTATGGATATACGCTATCATATCTTATCCCTATTTTTAAAAAGTAGGGGATTAATTACGCTTTCGCGAAAGCGTACAACTATTCATTATCATCCTGATACTTAGCCTTCTTGCTTCCCTCGTACATCTCATATTTAACCAGACGACTTTCTAAACTACCGTTAAAACACTTGATTTTTCTACTAGGTCTAAGCCCCACGTACTTAAGTGACTCCATATTAGAAGTAATCATCCAGGCGTGAGATCCAGGATAACCACCTTTAAGTGTATCACCTATCTCTTTGTAAAACGCTTCCATCTCTATAGGTAAACGCTCACCATAAGGTGGGTTAAACACCATTTGTAAGAAGTCATTACCTTGTTTTTTAGTTTCAAAAAAGTTCTTCTCACTTATAGTGATAAAATCTGAAAGCTGCGCGTTTTTTACATTTTCACGAGCCTTCTCTACGGCAGATGGTGCTTTATCATAACCAGTAATCGTGTATTTAAAATCTTTAACACGTTTAAGAGCAGATGCCTCAATGAGTTCATAAAGATCTACATCCCAATCTCCCCATTTTTCAAAAGCAAATTCTTTTCTATTTAAGTTTGCAGGCACATTACAGGCTATCATTGCAGCCTCTATACACATTGTACCAGACCCACACATAGGATCAAGAAAATCTGACTGACCGTGCCAGCCACTCATTATAATTAAGCCCGCAGCCAGTGCTTCGTTTATAGGTGCTATGTTTGTCGCAGTTCTGTAACCACGGTGGTGTAATGATGCCCCACTACTATCTAGTGACAATGTACACCAGTTGTCTTGTATATGGACGTTAAGTCTAAGATCTGGATGCTTAGTATCAACACTAGGACGTACGTTTTCTTCTTTTCTAAATTTGTCTACAATAGCATCTTTAGTTTTAAAGGCGACATACTGCGAGTGTGTAAATGTAGTACCGCTTACAGTTGCATTAATCGCAAAGGTCTTCTTTACATCTAGATATTTCCTCCAGTTTATGCGTTGCATACGTCTATAGAGATCATCCTCATTCATCACCCTAAACTCGGCAATGGGCTTTAAAATTTTAATAGCGGTACGACAGCACAAATTTGCTTTGTACATAAACCCCTTATCACCTTCAAAAGAGACATTACGCGTCCCAATTTCAACGTTACCAGCGCCTAAGTTTCTAAGCTCTTCTGCTAGAATTTTTTCAAAGCCAAAAAACGTTTTGGCCACCATCTTAAAGTTTTCACTACTCTTACTCATATGCCGCAAAAATACGTTAATTTTACCGCCTTAACGACCCAAAACTTCATTCCATTTGCTTGCAATTATTCTTCCCATCATAGCCGTCTTAATAGGACTCACATTTGCACTTATTTTCAAGCCAGCTGTAAATAATGGGATTAAGCTTTTACTTTCTTTTAGTGGAGCTTTTTTACTTTCTGTAGTGATATTTGAATTTTTGCCTGAAGTATACAGTAGTAATAATTCTAACATTGGGATTTTTATAATGCTAGGCTTACTTATTCAAATCATTTTAGAATTTGGATCTAAAGGAGCAGAACACGGTCACGTTCACCATAAAGATGAAGGAACGTTTCCTATATTATTATTTTTAAGTCTTTGCTCACACTCTCTTATAGAGGGTTTCCCACTTGCCGAAAATCAAGATTTACTCCTTGGAGTTATAGTTCATAAGATTCCCATTGCAGTTATTTTATCGGCTTTTTTATTAAACTCAAAAATGTCTACCATACAAACAAGCATTTTTCTAATCATATTTGCTTGCATGACACCGCTAGGAGCATTCTTAAAGACACAGTCATCAATTTTGGAGACTTACAGTAGCGAAGTAAATGCTTTAGTAGTAGGAGTCTTGTTACACGTGTCAACAACTATACTTTTTGAATCTTCAAAAAATCATCAGTTTAACGCAACAAAGCTCGGTGTAATTTTAATAGGTATAGTTATCGCATATTTCTTATAGTTATGTACTCTAAAGAAGAAGCTAAAAAAGTACGGAAGCAATTTTGGATTTTCTTTGCAAAAAGATATCCCCGTAAATGGCTACTTTATAACACAGGAATAAAAGACGTAACCTTAAAATTTGATTTTACTAATGGCTATGCCTTGGTAGCTATAGATTCTGAATCTAATGACGAAATTGATAAGGCATACTATTATGAAAAACTTCTAAGTCTAAAATCTTTACTACTTGAAGAAGTGTCTCCTAATCTTATTTTTAATGATGAATATCTTCTTGATAGTGGGAAGGTCATCTCTAGAGTATACATAAGACTCAAAGGTGTGAAAATCAATAATAAAAATGACTGGCCAAAAGTTTTTGACTTTTTATATGAGTATATGTCAAAACTGGAGCTATTCTATCTAGAATACCAAGACTTTATAAAGGACTAGTTCTAATTTCAATCGCATCTATACCCTATACTTTTAAGATCAGAATTCAGAGTGAGTGTATTGATATCTCTTAATAAATAATTCTTACTAACGCTTATCCTTCATAGCAGCTGGTTACAAACATTCTAATGTTTATAATTGTTTGGATGCTCTATTAGCGCCTTATAACTCTATGTCGTAAAGCATAAGTGAGAATGAAAAACAAGTAATTTGAGATTTATTAACTATAATAAATAATGCTCGATTTAATAAGGCATTAAATTTAGATCACTCCAATATAAGCACCTATCAATCACGCACAAAGAGATCAGTATTTTATAACCGTAAAGAAGGAATAGATAATAAGGCCACGCCTACATTACTCAGATAAGAACTAATTCTAGTCGAACTATTGCGCAATTCTAGAAATACTTATCCGTATACAGCCCTAACTTCCTTGATTTTCTTGCATAAAAAAAGCTCCAACACATTTCTGTACTGGAGCTTAAAAAGGCGGCGACCTACTCTCCCACGAGTGCAGTACCATCGGCGCTGGCGGGCTTAACTTCTCTGTTCGGAA